>JAJZFQ010000200.1 GCA_021805275.1 Pseudomonadota bacterium | reverse complement strand
CAGATCAGCCAGGCTGTTCGCGTGCGATGGCGCGGTAACCGATGTCCCGCCGGTACTGCACGCCGGGCCAGTGTATGGCGCCGGCCAGCGCATAGGCGGTCTCGCGGGCGGCGGAAACCGAGTCCCCCAGCCCCACCGCGCACAACACCCGCCCGCCGTCGGTGAGCACCTCGCCGTCCACGAGTCGCGTGCCGGCGTGAAAAACCTTGCCCCGGCCGGTGGCGAGCGCCGCGGCCTCGGCCAGTCCCTCGATCCGATCGCCCTTGCGCACCGTGTCGGGATAGCCGCCCGCGGCGAGCACCACTCCGAGCGCGGCGCGCGGATCCCACTCGGCTTCGATCGCATCGAGACGGCCGGCGAGCGCCGCCTCGCAGAGCACCGTCAGATCCGAGCGCAGTCGGCTCAGTACCGGCTGGGTCTCCGGGTCGCCGAAGCGGCAGTTGAACTCGAGCACGTTCGGCGTGCCGTCCGCGGCGATCATCAGCCCCGCGTAGAGAAACCCCGTATACGGGGTGCCGTCGGCGGCGAGACCGGCGATCGTGGGGTCGATCACTTCCCGCATGATGCGCCCGTGCAGCGCGGGCGTGACGATCGGCGCCGGCGAGTACGCGCCCATACCGCCGGTGTTGGGACCGAGATCACCATCGTCGCGCCGCTTGTGGTCCTGCGAGGTGGCGAGCGGCAGGACGTGCCGGCCGTCGGCCATGACGATGAAGCTGACTTCCTCGCCGCTGAGAAATTCCTCAACCACCACCTGCTCGCCGGCGGCGCCGAAGCGGCCGGCGAACATGTCCTCCACGGTTGCGCGGGCCGCGGCAAGCGTCTCGGCGATGATCACGCCCTTGCCGGCGGCGAGCCCGCTCGCCTTGATCACCACGGGCAGGCTGTGATGCTCGAGCCAGGACGGGTCGTAGTCCTGGCGCGTGAAGGTGCGCGAGCGGGCGGTGGGGATGCCGTGGCGCTCGAGAAAATCCTTGGTGAAGGCCTTGGAGCCCTCCAGGCGCGCCGCGAGGCGCCTCGGACCGAAGCAGGCGAGCCCGGCGGCGCAAAACGCATCGACCACGCCGGCGACCAGCGGCGCTTCGGGCCCGACGATGCTGAGCGCGACGCCTTCGCGCCGGGCGAGCTCGAGCAGTCCCGGGATGTCTTCGGCGCCGACCGGGACATTGCGGCATTTCGGCTCGAGCGCCGTGCCGGCATTGCCCGGCGCCACGAGCACTTGCGCGACGCGGGGGGAGGCGGCGCACTTCCACGCGAGCGCGTGCTCACGCCCGCCCGCCCCGATGATCAGAACCTTCATGCGCGCCTCAGTGGCGGAAATGGCGCATGCCGGTGAACACCATGGTCATGCCGTGCTCATCGGCGGCGGCGATCACCTCGGCGTCGTTGCGCGAGCCGCCGGGCTGAATGACCGCCTGGATGCCGTACTCGGCGGCCACGTCCAAGCCGTCGCGGAACGGGAAGAACGCATCGGAGGCCATCACCGCGCCACGCACGACGAGCTTCTCATCGGCGGCCTTCATCGCCGCGATACGGCTCGAGTAGACGCGGCTCATCTGGCCGGCCCCGATGCCGACGGTGCTGCGATCGTGCGCGTAGACGATGGCGTTGGATTTGACGAACTTCGCCACCCGCCACGCGAACAGCAGGTCGGCGAGCTCGGCGGGCGTCGGCGGGCGGCGCGTGACGACCTTCAGCTGCGCCGCGTCAATCTGGCCGGTGTCGCGCGTTTGTGCGAGCACCCCCCCGCAGACGCTGCGGAACTCAAGGCCGCCGGTGGGCAGGGCGCCTAGCTCCCCGAGCACCAGCACGCGCACGTTCGGCTTCGCGGCGAGCACGGCGGCGGCCTGCGGCTCGACGGCCGGCGCTGCGATCACTTCGAGGAATTGCCGCTCGATGATGACCTGCGCTGTGGCCGCATCGAGCGGGCGGTTGCAGGCGATGATGCCGCCGAAGGCCGAGGTCGGATCGGTGCGGTACGCGCCCTCGTAGGCCTCGAGCAGCGAGGCGGCGAGCGCCACGCCGCACGGATTGGCGTGCTTGACGATGACGCAGGCGGGCCCGTCGAACTGGCGCACGCACTCGATGGCGGTGTCGGCGTCGGCGATGTTGTTGAAGGACAGATCCTTGCCCTGCAGCAGCTCGGCCGCGGCGAGGCCGGTGCTGCCGAGCGCCGCGCGGTACAGCGCGGCGCGCTGATGCGGATTTTCCCCATAGCGCAGATCGAACGCCTTATCGAGTACCCATGGCAGCGTCTCGGGCAGCGCGTCCCCACCGTGTCGCCGCGCGAGGTAGGCGGCGACCATCGCGTCGTAGCGGGCCGTGTGGGCGAATACCTTGGTGGCGAGATACGCGCGCGTCTCGGCACTGATGCCGCCTTGCGCTTCGAGCTCTGCGAGCAGCCGGCCGTAATCGGCCGGATCCACGGCTGCGGCCACCGAGTCATGGTTCTTGGCCGCCGCGCGCAGCATGGCCGGCCCGCCGATGTCGATGTTCTCGATCGCCTCCTCATAGCTGCACTTGGGACGCGCGACCGTCTCGGCAAACGGATACAGGTTGACCACCAGCAGATCGATCGGCTCGATGCCGTGCAGCGCCATCACCTGCTCATCGACGCCGCGCCGTCCGAGCAGACCGCCGTGGATCTTCGGATGCAGTGTCTTGACGCGCCCGTCCATGATTTCCGGGAAGCCGGTGTGGTCGGACACTTCGCGCACCGTCAGGCCCTGTGCGGCGAGCAGCTTCGCAGTACCGCCGGTGGAGAGAATCTCGATGCCGTGGCGCGCCAGGGCGCGCGCGAAGTCCACCAGGCCGGTTTTGTCGGAAACGGACAGCAGTGCCCGCCGGACGGGCCGCAGGGTCGGATTCATCACGGCCCGTCAGTTGGCCAGGCCGAACTGTCTGAGCTTCTTGCGCAGCGTGCCGCGGTTGATGCCGAGGATGTCGGCCGCGCGGCTCTGATTGCCTTCGGCGTAATCGAGCACCACGCGAAACAGCGGTTCCTCGACCTCGCGCAGCACCAGATCGTACAGGCCCGCCGGATGCGAGCCGTTCAGGTGCGTGAAATAGTCGCTGAGGGCGCGCTCGGCATGGCTGCGCAGTGGCAGCTCGTGGCCGTTGATCCGAATGCCCCCCTCACGCCATTGTCCGTTGTTTTTTTTTACCGTCATGAGAAATTCTCGAGTGATTGCGGTTCGTCAGGCTGCGCGTGCGCAATCCTCCGCCCACGCATCGAAGTACCGGCGCGCACGAGCCAATTGTTCGCCCGCGTCCGAGGCCGCCATCAGCTCCCCCCGAATCGGTCCCGGATCGGAAAAGCATCGGTCGCAATACCAGCCGATGTGCTTGCGAGCGATGCGCACGCCAGTGTCCTCGCCGTAGAAACTGTACAGGGAATCGAGGTGAGCGAGGATGATATCACGCACTTCCGCGCGCAACAGTGGCGGACTCGCTCGCGCCTCGAGAAAAGCGTTCACGGCGCGGAAGATCCAGGGCTCGCCGAAGCTCGCCCGGCCGATCATGACTCCATCGGCCCCTGTGAAATCAAGTACTTTGCGCGCGTCGCGGGGCGAGCGGATGTCGCCGTTGGCGAACACGGGAATGCGCACGGTGGACTTGATTTCCCGGATGGTTTGGTATTCGGCTTCGCCTTGGTAGAACTCGGCGCGCGTGCGCCCGTGGACGGCGAGGGCCTGGATGCCGCTGTGCTCGGCGATGCGCGCGATCGCGACGCCGTTGCGGTGGTCGCGATCCCAACCGGTGCGGATCTTCAGTGTCACCGGCACCGCGACCGCGCGTACCACGGCTTCGAGGATCTGCGCGACGAGTGGCTCATCGCGCAGCAGCGCCGAGCCGCAGAGTTTCCCGCACACCTTCTTGGCCGGGCAGCCCATGTTCAGATCGATGATTTGCGCGCCGCGATCGACACTCAGGCGCGCCGCCTCGGCGAGCACCTCGGCGTCCGCACCGGCGAGCTGCACGACGCGCGGCTCGGGCTCGCCGTGGTGATCGAGTCGCCGGCGCGACTTCGGCGTATGCCACAGGCGCGCATCCGACGTCAGCATCTCCGAGGCGGCCAGTCCGGCGCCAAGCTGCCGGCACAGGATGCGGAACGGGCGGTCGGTGACGCCCGCCATGGGAGCGAGCACCGCGCGCGAGGGAAGCGTGTACGGACCGATGCGCAGCATCAGCGTGAACCGTGCGCGCACACGACGGTGGCGCCTTCACGCAGGCAGGCGTCGATTTCGAATCCGATGGCCTGTGGCCCCGGGTTGACGAATGCCACGGTGGCATCGATCCGCCCCCCGGCGGGCAGCATCGCTGCGGCCGGCGCCGTGGCGAGGTAGTCGCGCGGCTGCACGTCGCGTGCTGCGATGGTCCGGCCGTAGCGATCCTGCAGCGTCACGCGCAACAGCGGCAGGGGCAGGGGCCAGGGGCCGCGGTTGGCGACGCTGGCCCGCACGGTGATCTGCCGGGGGTTGCTGCCGCTCACGGTGGCGCCGAGCTGGCGCGTCTCGTAGGCGCGCACGTTCCACGCTGGAACGATCGGAATGCCGAGCGCGCCGTAGAACGCGCTCACGGCCGGTCCCACCGACGGCATCGTGGCGAGCGTGTTGCGATAGTAATTGGCGAGCTGTGCGGCGAGCACCAGCAGCAGCGCGAAGGCTCCAGCCAGCCAGCGGCCCGTATGGGCCTCGCGCTCCGGCTCGAGCTCGAATGCCTCGGGCGGGCGCGGCGCTTCGAGCTCTTGCCGCGGCGCGGGCGGCGGCGCCGGTTCGTGCGCGGAGCGTTCCGCCGGGCCGTCCTCGGCGGCCGAGGACGGCCCGGGGGCGGGGGGCGTGTCCGGCTCGCTCGCTGCGGGCTCGGGGCCGGCTGGCGGGCTCTCGTGCTCTGGCGGCGCTGCCTCGAATTCAACCCACACCTCGTCCTGCGGTTGCGCTGCGCGGCGCGCGTCCCCGTTCGGCGGCTGCGGCGCCGGCTCTGGCGGACCGGAGGGCGCCCTCGCGGGCGGCGCAGTCTGTTCGGCGGGTGCCGTCGGCGCCAGTGCGCCCGGCGGTGCCGTCTCGGAGAGTGATTCCAGCGCGTTGAAAACGCTGCGGCAGCGGCCGCACCGAACGTGCCCCTGCGCGGCGCGCAGATCAGCGGCCGTCACGATCAGCATCAAGCTGCATTTTGGACAGACGGTGTACATTCAGGTCGGCGCGGCGGGCGGTGGCGCCGCAGTGCGTGTGCCGCTGAGGGCGGTCCAGCCCTCGCGCGCGGCGAACGGGTGCAATTCGAACCAGGGCGCGTACGCCTCGGTCACCTCGGGCGCCTGGGGCTCGAGCAGCCCCGAGAGCAGGATCGCGCCGGATCGTCCGACCAGCCCCGCGAAGCGCGGCGCCAGCGCCACCAGCGGCGCGCTCAGGATGTTGGCCATGAGCAGTGTCACGGGTGCCGTCAGCGCATCGGCCGTCGCGCGCGCATGAATGGATCTCTCAAGCCCGTTGGCCGCGGCATTGTCTCGCGTCGCCTGCAATGCCTGTGGATCAATATCGAAGCACTGCGCCGCGCGCGCCCCGAGCCGCACGGCCGCCAGGGCCAGCACGCCCGAGCCACATCCATAGTCGATGACCTCGCCCTGGAGTGGCGCATGCGCATCCAGCCACTCGAGGCACAGCGCGGTGGTCGGGTGCGTGCCGGTGCCGAAGGCGAGGCCGGGGTCGAGTCGTACCACGCGTGCCTTGGGATCCTGGACCTGCTCGTGGTGCGGGCAGATCCACAGGCGCTCGCCGAAGCGCATGGCGTGGAAGTCGCGCAGCCACTCGCGCTCCCATGCCCGGTCGGCGAGGTGCTGCACCTCGAGCTGTTCCGGCGGCAGGCCGAGCGCGGCGCTCAGGCTGCGCACGGTGTCGGTCGGCGAGGCGTCGGGCGAGAACAGTGCCTGTAGCCGGGTTGCCGGCCACAGTCGGAACTCACCCGGGGCCGGCTCGAGCACCGGCTCGTCACGGGCGTCGGCGAAGGTGATCGCGCTCGCGCCGCACTCGAGGCAGGCCTGCTCGGCCATCTGCGCAGGCCGCGCGCCGAGATCGAAGCTGATCTGCAGGAACTCGCTCATGACGGCTGCGCGAGCGGGCCGGTGCATCAGGCGCGAGCGCGGGCAGGATGGCGCAGCCGCCTCATTTCAGGCCCAGCCGCCGCTCGAGATAGTGGATGTCGGTGCCGCCCTTCTGGAAGGCCGCATGGTTGCAGATCTCCTGGTGCAGCGGGACGTTCGTCTTGATGCCCTCGATGACCATCTCGGCGAGCGCATTGCGCATCCGCGCGATCGCCGCCTCGCGCGTCTCGCCGTGGGTGATCAGCTTGGCGATCAGCGAGTCGTAGTTCGGTGGTACGTTGTAGCCGGAGTAGACGTGGCTGTCGACGCGTACGCCGGGGCCGCCCGGCGCATGCCAGAGGCGGACCGGTCCGGGCGAGGGCATGAACGTCTTGGCGTCCTCGGCGTTGATCCGGCACTCGATGGCGTGTCCGCGGATCTGGATGTCGTTCTGTACGTACGGCAGACGCTCGCCGGCGGCGATCAGCAGCTGTGTCTTGACCAGATCGATGCCGGTGATCAGCTCGGTGACCGGGTGCTCGACCTGGATGCGGGTGTTCATCTCGATGAAGTAGAACTCCCCGTCCTGGAACAGGAACTCCAGGGTCCCGGCGCTGCGGTAGCCGACGGCCACGCAGGCCTCCACGCACCGCTCGCCCATCATGCGCCGCTGCCGCGGCGTGATGCCCGGGGCCGGGGCCTCTTCGAGCACCTTCTGGTGGCGCCGCTGCATCGAGCAGTCGCGCTCGCCCAGGTGAATGACGTTGCCGTGATGATCGGCCAGGACCTGGAACTCGATGTGCCGGGGCCGTTCCAGGAATTTCTCCATATAAACCTGGCCGTTGCCGAAGGCCGCCTGCGCCTCGCTGCGCGTGACGCCGATCGAGTTCAGCAAGGAGGCGTCGCTGTGCACCACACGCATGCCGCGGCCGCCGCCGCCACCGGACGCCTTGATGATCACCGGGTAGCCGATGTCGCGGGCAACGCGGAAGTTCTCTTCCGGATCATCCCCGAGTGGACCGTCGGACCCCGGCACGCACGGTACGCCGTGCGATTTCATCACCCGGATCGCTGAGACCTTGTCGCCCATGGTGCGGATGGTCTCGGCCTTCGGGCCGACGAATATGAATCCGCTGTTCTCGACGCGCTCGGCGAAGTCCGCGTTCTCGGAGAGAAAGCCGTAGCCGGGGTGGATCGCCTCGGCGTCGGTGACCTCCGCGGCGCTGATGATCGCCGGCATGTTCAGGTAGCTGGCCGCCGAGGGCGGCGGGCCGATGCACACCGACTCATCGGCGAGCAGCACGTGTTTGAGGCTGTAGTCGGCAGTCGAATGCACCGCGACCGTCTTGATGCCGAGCTCGCGGCAGGCCCGCAGGATGCGCAGGGCGATTTCACCGCGATTGGCGATGAGAACCTTTTCGAACATGATGCGCCTATTCGATGACGAACAGCGGTTGACCGTATTCGACCGGATCGCCGTTGCGCGCCATGATCGAGGTGACGCGGCCGGAGCGGTCCGCCTCGATCTGATTCATCATCTTCATCGCCTCGATGATGCACAGAACCTGCCCGACCTTGATCTCATCGCCGATGTCCACGAAGGGCTTCGCGCCGGGCGTCTGGGCCGCGTAGAACGTTCCGACCATGGGCGCGGTGATCACGTGCTCGTTGGGGCGCGGCTTGGCGGCCGCTTCGGCCGCCGCGGCCGGGGGAGGCGCGGCCGGGACCGCTGCGGCGATCTGCGGCACGGCATGCACCAGGGCGTTGCCGGTCGGCATGCGGCTGATACGCACCGCCTCCTCGCCTTCCTTGATCTCGATTTCCGCGATGCCGGACTCCTCCAGCAGCTCGATCAATTTTTTGATTTTACGAATGTCCATGTGGGCAAGCCCCCTTGACGCGTCGGACAGTGTGCAACGATGTGCCGTCGGGCTCAGCGGGTATGCGGCGAGCGGGCGAGGTGCCGCGCGGCGGCGCGCACGGCGAGCTCGTAGCCCAGGGCGCCAAAGCCCGCGATGACCCCGACGGCGATGTCGGAAAAATAGGACCGGTGGCGGAACGGCTCACGGCTGTGCGGATTGGACAGGTGCACCTCGATCAGCGGCAGATGCACCGCCAGCACCGCATCGCGCAGCGCGACGCTCGTGTGGGTAAAGGCCCCGGGATTGAAGATCAGGCAGCCCACCGCTTCGGTGGCCGCCTGGTGGATGCGTTCGAGCAGTGCGTGCTCGGCGTTGCTCTGGAAGCACTGCAGCTCGCACCCCGCCTCCTGCGCGCACTGCCGCGCGCGCTCCTCGATCGCCTCGAGCGTGTCTGCTCCGTAAATCTCTGGCTCGCGCGTGCCGAGCAGATTGAGATTCGGGCCGTTCAGCAGCAGCAGGCGTGTCATGACGAAAATGAGGAGGCTTCGGCGCGGGTTGCGCGGGCAATTTACCCTAATTCCACCAAAAATGGGCGGAATTCGTCGGGAACGGCCGGGATCAGGTCGAAATTGGCGGATTAGTGGCCTGGGGCGCGGCCAGCTGCGCAAGGCCCGCCTCGATCTGCTGCCGGGCGGTCTTGAGGTCGATGCGGCCGGCGTCGAGCGCGGCGATCCGCTCCAGGATCACCCGGGTTTGCGCCGCGTGCAGCTGACCCAGCCGGGAGGTCACGATCCGACCTCGCGCATCGACGAACACCGAGAGCGGAAAGACCGCCGAGATGCCCAGGGCCCGCATCGCCCGCATCCCGGGGCGCAGCCCAATGAGCAGAGGATAGCGGATTCCGGCGTGCTGCGCGTAGCGCAGGACCGCGGCCCGCCCGTCCACGGCCACTCCGATCACCTCGAGGCCGTCGGGCCTGGCGCGGGCGAGCTGCTCGAGCAGCGGGATTTCCGCCCGGCACGGCGAGCACCAGGGCGCCCAGAAATTCACCAGCAGCGGATGACCCCGCCAGTCGGACAGCCGGCGCGGTGTGCCCTGGCGGCCCTGAAACGCGATGTCCGGCAGGGTATCGGGCGGAGCCGTCCGGCGCGGCGGACCGGCGTGCTGCGCTTCGACCGCGGCGCGGGGCGGATGGGTCTGCGCCAGCACGCCTCCGGCCGGTCCGTGCGCCGCGCGCAGCGCAAAGCCTGCCGCCCCGGCGGCCAGGATGAGTCCCGCGGCGAGTGCGCCCCGCAGCACTGCGCGGGCGCGCCTCATGCGGCGGGCCGGCCGGTGAAGGCGGCACGCAGGCGGCGCAGGAAGGCGCGCGCGTCGAGGTAGCCGACGATGCGCTCGCGGCTGTCCTCCTGGCCCTCGCGGTTGTAGAAGGCGATGGTCGGTGGGCCGTAGATGCCGAAGTGCCTCAGCAGCGCCTGGTCGTCCGCGTCATCGGCCGTCACGTCGGCGCGCAGCAGCAGCGTGTGAGCCAGTGCCCGGCGCACCGCGGGATTGGTGAAGGTCGTCGCTTCCATCTCCTTACATGAGGTGCACCAGTCGGCGTAGAAGTCGAGCATGACCGTCTGGTGGCGCGCCGCCGCGGCAAGCACGGCCCGCTGCAGGCCGGCGACCGAGCGGATGGGCGTGAAGCGCAGCGTCGGCGGAGCGCCGGGGCCGGACAGCGGTGTGAGCGGATTGGTACTGCCGAGGGCCGCCCCCGCCAGCAGCACCAGAGCATAGGCGGCGGTGAGGCCGCCGGCGATGCGTAGCGGCGCGCGGCCGCGCAGTCGGGCCGCTTCCGAGGCCAGGGCCCAGGCCGCGCCGAGCGCCGGCACGGCCCACAGGGCGAGCGTCAGGCGCGCCGGCAGCAGACGCGCCAGCATCCAGACGGCGACCCCGAGCATCATCGCGCCGAAGAGCTTCTTCACCAGCGCCATCCACGCGCCGGCCTTCGGTAGCAGCCGCCCCGCCGAGGCCCCCACGGCCAGCAGCGGGGTGCCCATACCCAGGCTGAGCGCGAACAGCGCCGCTCCACCGCGCAGCACCTGGCCCGACTGGCCGATGACGGCGAGCGCCCCGACGAGCGCCGGGGCCACGCAGGTGGTGACGATCAGCGCCGAGAGCGCGCCCATCGCTGCAACGCCCCCGAGGCTGCCGGCGGTGCGCCGGTTGCTCATCTCCGCCAGGCGGGTCTGCAGCGTTGCGGGCATCTGCACCGTGAACAGCCCGAGCATCGAGAGCCCCATCGCCCCAAGCAGCGCTGCAAAAGCCGAGAGAATCCAGGGCTGCTGGAAGGCCGCCTGGATTTCCCCGCCAGCCGCCGCCGCGGCGAGTCCTGCCAGCGTGTAGGTGAAGGCCATCCCGAGCACGTACGCGCTCGAGAGCAGCACTGAGCGCCCGGTGCCGAGGGAGCGCCCACCGGCGATCAGCCCCGAGAGAATCGGAATCATCGGCAGGCAGCAGGGCGTGAAGGCCAGCGCCAGGCCAGCGAGGTAAAACGCCCCGAGCATCATGAGAAGGTTCCCGGAGCGCACCAGTGCGGCAAAGCGGCTCTGGCTCGCCGGTGCGCCCGGTGCTCGCGTGGTCGGGCCCCTCGTGGCCGTGGGCCGGCCGGTGCTGGCGGGCGCTGCGCCCGCCCCGCTGCCGGGCAGCGCGACGGTGAGCGTGTGCGTGATCGGCGGATAGCACAGCCCCGCATCGGCACAGCCCTGGTAGGTCACCGCGAGAGAGGCGTCCTGTGGCGCGGCGCGTGTCCCGCGAGTCACCGGCAGTTCCGCGGTGATCGCGTTGCGATAGATCTGCTCCCGTCCGAAGTACGGATCCACCTTGAGGATGCCGGGCGGCAGTGCGAGCGGGCCGATCAGCGTGCCCGAGAGTCCCTCGACGTGGATGCGCGCGCGGTACAGGTAGAAGCCCGGGCGGATGGTCCAGGACAGGTGAATCCGCCGCGCGCCGGGTTCGGCGGTGAGATGAAACACCTCGTCCGGCGGGGGGAATTTCGGGTTGGCGCTCTGGCTGGCCTGCAGAGCCGCGAGCACTCCCGCCGAGAGCGCGGGCGGGCTCGCCGCCGAGGCCCGGCTCCCGAGGACGCCCAGCAGGGCCAGGCCCAGGATCAGCACGGTGAAGCGAGCCGGCCGGCGATCGAGCACCGGGCGTGACCTCACGGTGTCACCGCGGCGCTGAGCCAGGCGAGATAGGCGGCCGACCCAGCCGCCAGGGGTAGGGCAATGATTTCCGGCACCGCGTAAGGATGCAGCGATTTGAGGCGCATTTCGAGCTCCGCGAAGCGGTCCTGCCGAGTTTTGATGTACAGCAGCACCTCGGGTTCATCCTCGAGGCGCTCCTGCCAGCGGTAGGTGGAGCGCACCGGCTGGCGGTTCACACAGGCGGCGAGCCGCCCCTCGACCAGTTCCCCGGCGATACGAGCCGCGACGGCCTCATCCGGGCAGGTGGTCAGGACCAAGAGGAATTCCGCGGTGGCTTGAATCATCGCATTATAGACTCATTCTAAGAGAGCGGAGAATGCCGCCGGGCGCCGGGTCCGGTAGGGGATCGCCAAAAAATGGCCCGTCCGGGGGGTTGAAAATCGGCGTCGCGCACCTATTATTAGCAGCCACGCAGGTAGAGTGCTAATAACTCTCCTGCGGCATTAACTTAACACCCATCGGTCTTTTAAGGAGCGTTCACCATGAAGATTCGTCCTCTTCATGATCGCGTCATCGTCAAGCGCCTGGAAGAGGAGCGTACCTCCCCAGGTGGCATCGTGATCCCCGATACCGCGGCTGAGAAGCCCATTCAGGGAAAAATCGTCGCGGTCGGAAACGGCAAGATTCTTGAAAATGGCCAGGTTCGCGGCCTCGATGTGAAGGTCGGCGACAAGGTCCTTTTCGGTAAGTACAGCGGGACGGAAGTGAAGGTCGAAGGAGAGGAACTCCTCGTGATGAAGGAAGAAGACCTCATGGCCGTAATCGAGAGCAAGTAAGCGAGGAGCAACTCAAAATGGCAGCCAAAGAAGTCCGATTCAGCGATGACGCCCGCCAGCGCATGTTCAAGGGCGTCAACATTCTGGCGAACGCCGTCAAGGCGACGCTCGGCCCGAAGGGCCGCAATGCCGTGCTCGAGAAGAGCTTCGGCGCGCCCACCATCACCAAGGACGGTGTGTCCGTCGCCAAGGAAATCGAACTGAAAGACAAGTTCGAGAACATGGGCGCACAGATGGTCAAGGAAGTGGCCTCCAACACCTCCGATGAGGCCGGTGATGGCACCACGACCGCCACGGTGCTCGCCCAGGCGATCGTGCGCGAGGGCCTGAAGGCCGTCTCCTCGGGCCGCAACCCGATGGACGTCAAGCGCGGCATCGACAAGGGTGTCCAAGCGGCGGTCGAGGAGCTGAAGAAGCTCGCCAAGCCCTGCAAGGATTCCAAGGCGATCGCGCAGGTCGGCACGATTTCCGCCAACTCCGACGAGTCGATCGGCAAGACGATTGCCGACGCGATGGAGAAGGTCGGCAAGGAAGGCGTGATCACGGTCGAGGAAGGCTCGGGACTCGACAACGAGCTCGAGGTGGTCGAGGGCATGCAGTTCGACCGCGGTTACCTCTCGCCGTATTTCATCAACAATCAGCAGAACCAGACGGCCGAGCTCGAAAAGCCGTACATCCTGCTGGTGGACAAGAAGATTTCCAACATCCGCGAGCTGCTGCCGCTGCTCGAGGGCGTCGCCAAGGGCGGCCGGCCGCTGCTGGTCGTGGCCGAGGACGTCGAGGGCGAGGCGCTGGCCACGCTCGTGGTCAACAACATCCGCGGCATCCTGAAGGTGGCCTCGGTGAAGGCCCCGGGCTTCGGCGATCGGCGCAAGGCCATGCTGCAGGACATCGCCATTCTCACCGGCGGTACCGTGATCTCCGACGAGGTCGGTCTGTCGCTCGAGAAGGCGACCCTGAACGACCTCGGCGAGGCCAAGAAGATCGTCGTGGAGAAGGAAAACACCACGATCATCGACGGTGCCGGCAAGCAGGCCGACATCAAGGCCCGCGTCGAGTCGATCCGTCAGCAGATCGAGGAAGCGACCTCGGACTATGACAAGGAGAAACTCCAGGAGCGTGTTGCCAAGCTGTCCGGCGGCGTCGCCGTCATCAAGGTCGGCGCAGCCACCGAGATGGAGATGAAGGAGAAGAAGGCGCGCGTCGAGGATGCGCTGCACGCGACCCGTGCGGCCGTCGAGGAAGGCGTGGTCCCGGGCGGCGGTGTGGCGCTGATCCGCGTGCAGAAGGCCGTCGAGAAGACCGAGACGAAGAACGAGGATCAGCACGTGGGCGTGCGGATCCTGGCTCGTGCCATCGAGGAGCCGCTGCGCCAGATCGTCGACAACGCCGGCGAGGATGCCGCTGTCGTGTTGAATCGCGTGAAGGAAGGCAAGGGTGCCTTCGGTTACAACGCGGCCACGGGCGAGTATGGCGACATGATCGACCTGGGCATCCTCGATCCGGCCAAGGTGACTCGCTTGGCGCTGCAGAACTCCGCCTCTGTGGCGGGGCTGTTGCTGACCACGGAGGTCATGGTGGCCGAGGCTCCGAAGGAAGAAGAGCACGGCCACGCCATGCCGCCGGGCGGCATGGGCGGAATGGATATGTAAGGACCCCTCTAAAGAGGTATCGATTCCAGCGGATGGAATCGATACCATCTCAACATCGGTTAGGGATTGTGCCCGACCCCAAAGCGGGGACAGTCCTGAAAGACGCGGATCAAGACCCCCCTATTCCGCGCAATCCTCAAAGCCCCGCAATAGCGGGGCTTTTTTTTGTCTCGCGTGCGAGACAACTCGCGCCGCGGCTGCGTAGCGCGTTGCCGGCGTGCTGTTGCCGCCACCCAACATCGTTGTGTCTGTCTTGCAATTCCGGGCGGCATCGGGCTGTATGAGACCCCATGACCGACATGCTCGACGAGTGCCTGCAACGGCACCTGCAGGCCCTCGAAGCAGCCGCGCCCGGATTGCGCGCAACGCTCGCGCCCGAGTTCGCCGTGACGCTGCCGCGGGTGTTCGCCGCGAGCGACTTCGTCGCCGAAGCGTGCGTCCGGGATCCGGGCCTGCTGCCGGAGCTGATCGAGCGCTTCGGGTTGCAGCGGCCCCTCGAGCCGGCCGAAGCGGCGCGTCGGGCGCCGGCCGGGACGGGCAGCGAGGCCGACATGCTCGCGGCGTTGCGCCGCTGGCGACGGCGCGAGCTGGTGCGCATCGCCTGGCGGGCGCTTGCCGGCTGGGCCGGCATCGAGGAGACACTCAGCGAGTCATCCGATTTTGCCGATGCGGCGATCACGGTGTGCCTCGATTACGCGCGCGCGCAGCTGGTGGCGCGCTACGGCGAGCCGCGCGGCCCAGACGGTGAGCGCCAGCCGCTGGTCGTGGTGGCCATGGGCAAGCTCGGCGGCCGCGAGCTGAATTTCTCCTCCGACGTCGACCTGGTGCTGCTCTTTCCCGAGCATGGCGAGACGGACGGGCCCCGGCCAATCAGCAACGAGGAGTTCTTCACGCGGCTCGGCCAGGGAATGATCCGGCTGCTGGAATCACCCACGGCAGAGGGCATGGTGCTCAGAGTCGATCTGCGCCTGCGGCCGTTCGGCGACAGCGGCCCGCTCGTGACCAGCTTCGCCGCCCTGGAGGACTACCTGCCGCTGCATGGCCGGGACTGGGAACGCTACGCGTACGTGAAGGCGCGTGCGGTGAGCGGCGCGGAGCGCTTTGCCGAGATCCGGGCCGGTGCGTTGCGTCCCTTTGTGTACCGCCGGTATCTCGACTACGGCGTGTTCGAGAGTCTGCGCGAGATGAAGGCGCTCATCGAGCGCGAGGTGGTGCGTCGCGAACTGGCCGGACACGTCAAGCTCGGCCCGGGAGGCATTCGCGAGATCGAATTCATCGTCCAGACCTTCCAGCTGTTGCGCGGCGGGCGCGACCCGCGGCTGCAGACCGCCTCGCTTCTGGGGGCGCTCGCGCTGCTCGGCGAAGGGCGCATCCTGCCGGGTGGTGCGGTCCGGGAACTGACCGAGGCGTACCGGTATCTGCGTTGCGTGGAGAACGCCCTGCAGATGCTCGGGGACCGCCAGGTGCACCAGCTGCCGGAGGACCCGCTCGCACGCGAGCGGATCGCTGTGGCGATGGGGGTGGCCGACTGGTCGGCGCTGAGGCGTGAGCTCGAGGGTCACCGCCAACACGTCGTCCGGCACTTCCAGCGGCTGATGTTCGGCGGTACGCACGGCGGTCGCGCGGGCGTGCGAATCGATCTGGGGCGTGGCTGGGACGATCCTGCCGAGACCGCCTCGCTCACCGAGTCGCTCGCCGAGGCCGGGTTCATTTCGGCGGCCGAGGCGGTCCGCCGGCTGCTCGAGCTGCGCGGCTCGACGCTGGTGCGCCGGCTGGATGAGCCTGGCCGGCACCGCCTGCAGGTGCTGCTCGGGCCGCTGCTCGGACAGATCGCGGCGGCAATTCCCGGCGGCGAGGAGCAGCTGACGGTGCTGCGGCGCATCCTCTCGATCCTCGAGGCCATGGGCAAGCGCTCGGCGTACTTCGCTCTGCTCAGCGAAAGTCCAGCCGCGCGCGTGCGGCTGGTGGAGATCTGCCGGCGGGGGGAGTTCCTGGCGCGGCAGATTGCCGAGCACCCGCTGCTGCTCGATGAGTTCATCGACGAACGCGCCTTCGAGAAGCTGCCGGAACGTGCCGAACTGGAGCGTGAACTCGATACTGCGCTCGAGCGGGTCGACCGCGAGGACCCCGAGCGCCAAGTCGAGGCGCTGTGCCATTTCCAGCGCGCCGCGGTGTTCCGCGTGGCGGTGGCGGACCTGTCCGAGCGGCTAGCGGTGATGCGCGTCAGCGACCGGCTGACCGAGATTGCCGAGATCATCCTCGATCGGGCGCTCACGCTCGGCTGGCAGCAGATCAGCGCGCAGTTCGGCGTGCCGTGCTGCGGGGAGGAGCACCGGCCGGTGCGCGTCTGCGCGGTCGGTTACGGCAAGCTCGGCGGCATGGAGCTCGGCTACGGCTCGGACCTCGATCTGGTGTTCCTGCACGACTCGCGCGGTGAGTGCCAGGAGACCCTCGGCGAGCGGCCGATAGACAATCAGATCTTCTTCGTCCGTCTCGTGCAGCGCGTCGTGCATCTGCTCACCATGCACTCGGCGGCCGGCCGACTGTACGAGGTGGACGTGCGGCTGCGCCCGAGCGGCAAGGGCGGGCTGCTGGTCACGCAAATCGATGCCTTCGCCGAATACCAGCGGCGCGAGGCGTGGACCTGGGAGCATCAGGCGCTGCTGCACGCCCGCGCGGTGGCCGGCTCGCGCGAGCTGTGCGCCGAGTTCGAGCGCATCCGCCTCGAGGTGCTGCGCTTCAGCGTACGCCGGGAGCAGCTGCACGAGGACGTCCGCGCGATGCGCGAGCGGATGCGGCGCGAGCGCTCCAAGGGCGAGGCCGGCTGGATGGACCTGAAGAACGATGCCGGCGGCATCGCGGACATCGAATTCCTGGCGCAGTACTGGGCGCTGAAGTGGGCGCGCGAGTACCCCCCGGTGGCGCTGTATGCCGATACCATCCGCCAGCTCGAGTCCGTGGCCTCGGCGAACCTGGTGCCGCAATCGACGGTGGACACCCTGAGCGGCGCCTACCGCGCCTACCGGACCTGCCGCCATCATCTGGCGCTCGCCGGCGGCGCCGAGCGGGTGCCGGCCGAGACCTTCCCCGCCGAGCGCGCCGCGGTGAGCGCCATCTGGCAGGCCACCTTCGGCGGCGCCCCGGACTGAGGCGCGAGAAGCCGTGTCCGGCCGGTATAATGCCCGCTTCACCGACTCCGAGCGCAAGGACCCGACATGGCCGCAGCCGCCGCGCAGCCTCTGATCCAGCCGAATGCCCAGCATCAGTACGAAGTGGGCCTGCAGGACCTGCCCCTGTCCTGCCCCATGCCGCAGATGCAGCTGTGGAATTCCCATCCGCGGGTGTATCTGCCGATCGAGCAGACCGGTTGGGTCAAGTGCCCATACTGCGGCGCGGAGTACACGCTGCGCCGCTGAGGCGCCTTACCGCCGGGCGGTCTCGAGCAGCGGGTCGAGGAGGGCGAGCAGCCGCTGAAGCGCGCCGCGGTTCTCGGCCACCGCCTCGCGTCCCGCCGAGCCGGCCCGCGCCCGCTCGAGCGGGTTGCGCAGCCAGGCGATCATGCAGTCCGCCAGCTCCCGAGCGTTGTGCACGCGCTGCGCGGCGCCGCGGGCGAGGAGCAGCCGGGCGATCTCCTCGCCATTGGACTGGTGCGGCCCGGTGGCGATCGGCACACCGAGCACGGCCGGCTCGAGCAGGTTGTGCCCACCCACCGGTACCAGGCTGCCGCCCACGAAGGCCGCATCCGCCGCCGCGTAAAAATCCACCAGCTCCCCGAGCGTGTCGAGCAATACGACGGCGTGCTGCGCCACGGGTGCAGACCCGCTTGAGCGCGAATGGCGCACGGTGCGCACGCCGCGGGCTTCGAGCAGCGCCGCGACACTCTCGAAGCGCTGCGGATGGCGCGGCGCCAGCGCCAGCACGGCCCCGGGGAGCACCTCGCGCACCCGCTCGTGGGCCTCGATCACCGGTGCGTCCTCGCCCTCGTGGGTGCTGCCGGCTACCCACAGCGGCCCGCGCGCTGCATACCGCGCGCGCAGTTCGTGGCCCCGCTCGGCGATGTCCGGCGGCACGGTGCAGTCGAATTTAAGATTGCCGATGACGTGCGTGCGGGCGGGCTCGGCGCCGATGCTGTGGAACCGCTCGGCATCTTGCGGGCTCTGCGCGGCGATCAGTGCACCGTCGAGGGCCGGGCGGAACAGCGCGCCGAAGCGCCGGTACCGACGCGCCGAACGGCTCGAGAGTCGCGCACTGGCGATGACCAGCGGTATGGCGCGTTCGCGGCAGCGCTGTAACAGCGTTGGCCACAATTCCGTTTCAAGGATGATGGCCAGCCGCGGTCGCGTGCGATCGAGGAAGCGGCGTACCGGGCCCGGCGCGTCGTAGGGCAGATAGCGTACTGCGATCTCGGGGGCGAGCGCGGCGGCGCGCGCCGCGCCGGTCGGCGTGAACGTGGTCAGCAGGATGGGCAGCTCCGGCCGCTGCGCGCGCAAGGCTTTCACCAGCGCCGCTGCCGGCTGCAGCTCCCCGACCGAGGCGGCGTGGATCCACACCGGTGCACCGGACAGCGGTGGCCCGAAGCCGAAGCGCTCGGCGAGCCGCGGGGCATGTGCGTGAGGCGCTGTGCGCACGCGCAGGGAGACCCACGCGGCGTGCAGCGGCGCCGCCACGTACACCGCGAGCCGATAGATCCAGCGCACTACGGCGCCCGCCCGGGCTGCGGCTCGCTCTGGTAGCCGTCGAGCAGCGCGTGCCAGTCGGCCTCGGTGAAACGCTCGGCAGGCAACCCGAAGGTCACCTTCTCCAGCGAGCGGCGCAGTCGCACCAGATTGCCGTCGCGCCACAGTCCGTCGGGACGCAGTCGGCAGCGATCGAAATCCACCAGGTACACCGCAGCGCTCCCCAGCAGGACGTTGTGCGCGTTGAGGTCCGCATGACAGACCCCGAGATCGTGGAAGCGCCGGATGCATCGTCCGATCGAGATCCAGGTCAGCAGCGGCAGTGCCGCCTCACGCAGGGCCTGCGTCAGGGACGCCGTGCCGTGCAGCCGCTCGGTGATGATGTCACCGCGGTAAGCACTGCCGTCGCGTACGTAGCGCGCCGCGATCGGCGTCGGCACCGGCAATCCCGCGCGGTGCAGGCGGTGGGTGAGCAGCCACTCGGCAAACGGCCGGGTGCGTGGCTCACCGTGCCAGCGGTAACGGTCGCCGTATACCCGGGCCGCGAGCCCCCCCCGCCGATAGTGACGCAGCACGAGCTCGCGCTCGCCGGCCTGCACGAAGTGGGCCGTCCCGCGGCCGCGCGCCGCGCCGAGCAGGCGATCCTGCGCGGCCCAGAACAGCGGGTCGAACCACTGTGGCTGACAATTGCGGGCGAGCGCCGCGTTGTATAGCATGGCTCCGCCGGCGATGGTCAGGTGCTTGACCAGCGGCTCAAGCGGCCAGTTCGCGTTCACCGGTTCGCGCCCTCCATTCTGACGTTCTCGATGTTGCCTCCAGACCGACCGCCGCGATCCGTATGCATCCTCAGGCTTTCGGCGCTCGGCGACACCTGCCATGTCGTGCCGATCGTGCGGACGCTGCAGCGGGCGTGGCCCGAGACGCAGCTGACGTGGATTATCGGAAAGGCGGAGGCGCGGTTGCTCGGGCTCATCGAGGGGGTGGAGTTTATCACCGTCGAGAAGCGGGCCGGGTTCGCGGCGGTCCGCGACCTGCGGGCGCGGCTGGCCGGCCGCCGGTTTGAGGTGCTGCTGCACATGCAGCTCGCCCTGCGCACCAGCCTGATCTCGCGCCTCGTCCCGGCCTCGCTGCGGCTGGGCTTCGACCGCCCGCGGGCGCGCGAACTGCAGTGGCTGTTCACCAATGCGCGCATCCCTGCGCGCTCCCGCGAGCACGTGCTCGACAGCTTCTTTGGATTTCTTGCCGCGCTTGGCATCACCGAGCGAACGCTGCGCTGGGACGTGCCGCTGCCTGCCGAGGCGCGCAATTACGCCGCGCGGCTGGTTCCGGATGCCCGCCCGACCCTCCTCATCAGTCCGTGCTCGAGCCATGAGCTGCGCAACTGGCGGCCGCAGCGGTACGCGGCAGTGGCCGATTACGCCGCCGAGCGGCACGCAATGCGGGTGATTCTCGCCGGTGGTCCTTCGCTCATCGAGCGCGACATGGGCGCGGCGATCGAGCGGGCCGCGCGCATTCCGCTCGTCAACCAGATCGGGCGCGATACGCTGCCGCAGCTGTTGGCGCTGCTCGCGCGCGCCACGGTGCTGCTCACGCCCGACTCCGGGCCGGCGCACATGGCGACCATGGTCGGCACGCCGGTGATCGGGTTGTATGCGGCGACCAACCCCGAGCGCAGCGGCCCGTACCTGTCGCGCCAGTGGTGCGTGAACGCCTATGCCGAGGCCGCCCGCCGCTTCCGCGGTTGTGAGCCCGAGCGGCTCGCCTGGACCACCAAGATCGAGCATCCCGGGGTGATGGACCTGATTGATGTGCACCAGGTGACCGCCCGGCTCGACGAATTGTTAGCATGGCGGCCATGAAAGACGTCCTCGTGCCGATTTCCCCGGGCGAACTGCTCGACAAGATCACCATCTTGCGCATCAAGGCGGCGCGCATCACGGAGGCGGCGAAGCTCGCCAACGTGCGCCTCGAGCTCGAGCTGCTCGAGCGGGTCTGGCGGGAGGCCTGCGGACAGGCGGACGTCGCGGCGGATGAGCGCGACCTGCAGTCGGTCAACGAGCGGCTCTGGGACATCGAGGACCGCCTGCGCGCGCTGGAGGCCGCGGGGCGCTTCGATGCGCCGTTCGTCGAACTTGCCCGCTCCGTCTACATCGCCAATGACGAGCGCGCGGCGGTCAAGAAGCGTATCAACGTCTCGCTCGGATCGCGGCTGGTGGAGGAGAAGTCCTACCAGCCGTACCGTTGAGGCGAGCCCTCGCTCAATCCTTCGGCGCCGGTGGCGTCATGCTCTCCGGGGTCATGTTGCCCGGGGAGAGGCGGGTGAGGCGGGTGAGCCAGGCGTTGATGGTGCTGACCTGTGCGCCGGTGAGGGTTCCTGCGGCGTACTGCAGGGCGATGAGGCTGTTGATGTAGTTGTAGCGGCTGGTGGCGTAGTTGGTGCGGGCGGCGACCAGGGTGCTGACGGCGTTGAGCACGTCGACCTCGGTCTGGGTGCCGACTCGGTAGCCGGCCTCGGTGGCCTTGTAGGCGGTCTGGCTCGAGGTGAGTGCCTGGCGCAGTGCGCGCACGTTGGCGATGCCGGTGATGACCCCGAGGTAAGCGTCGCGGGCCTGCTGGACGGTGGAGCGGGAGGCCTGCTCGACGGCATCCTGGGCGGCCATGGCCTGGTACTGGCTCTGGTGGATGCGCGCCTCATCACCCCCGCCGCTGAACAGCGCCAGGGTGAACTCGATGCCGATCTGCCGGTCGTTGCTGGTGGTCCCGAGGCCGTGGAAGACCTGCCCGAAGATGGTCTCGCTGTTGCTGTCGCTGCTGTAGGAGCGGCTGGCGATGAGGCTGACGGTGGGGATGTCGCTGCCGAAGGCGGCGCGCACGTTCGCTCGGGCGACATCGGCGCTGAAGCGGCTGGCGATGAGGGTGAGATTCTGCTGCAGGGAGGTCTGCACCCAGGCCTGCTGGCTGGCCGGCACGGGCATGGCGAGCGGCAGGTCCGCTCCCGGCTCGGCGAAGGATTCGTACTGGCGGCCGGTGATCACCTCGAGCTGATCTTCGGCATTGGCGAGGGCCTGCTTGGCGCTGATGAGCGCGGCGGCGGCCGAGTCGCGCGCGGCGCGGGCCTGCTCGACCCCGGTAATGGCGATCAGGCCGACCTTGAAGCTCTCCTTGGCCTGCAGCAGCCCGAGGGTGAGGGCCTTCAGGGAGGATTCCTGGGCGCTGAGGGTGTCCACGGCCGAGAGCACGTTGAAGTAGGACGTGGCGGTGCGCAGGATGAGGTTCTGCCCGGCGGCCTGGTAGGTGGCCTGGGCGGCGGCGACCTGGCGGTTGGCGGCCTTGAGGTTCATCCAGTCGGTCCAGGAGAACAGGTTCTCCGAGAGATTCAAGCTCCACTGCTTGGCGTTGTCGTTGGCGCTGCTCGAGAGGCTGTAGGTGTACAGGCTCCCGTTGGCGCTCGAGCCGATCTGGCCGCTCGAGCCGGCCGAGTGCGTCCAGGTCTTGCCCGCCGAGGCGCTGATCTGCGGCAGCAATGCCGCCCAGGCCTCCGGGCGCGCCTCGCGCGCGGCCATGTACGTCGCGTAGGCCTGCTGGTAGGTCGGGTCGTGCAGCAGCGCGTCGTGGTAGACGTCGAGGAAGTTCGTCGCTGAGGCCGCCCCGGAGACTCCGAAGGCCGCGCCGGCGAGGACCGCCAGAATGAGATGACGTGGGATGATTCGCATGGGCTTCCCTAAGAACACGACCGCGGGCGCAAAGTTGCACCCGGGCGAACGTGGATGCGGCGACGGCTGAAGACCGCCCGGCGACCGCCCGCCACGATCAGAATACGAAATGCACCGGCCGCTCGGCATGCACCAGCGGATCGATGACGGTCTCGAACAGGCTCTTCTCGGTCCAGGCGTCTTCTGCCACCCGGCGCACCAGGCGCGCCTCCATCACCGGGGCGCTGCCGACCACCACGAACAGCCGTCCGCCGATCGCGAGGGAGCGCTGCCAGCGCTCAGTGTATTCGGGCAGAGAGCCGCTCACCGCGATCGCATCGAAGCGGCCCGCCGGCTCGAAGGCCAGAGCGTCGGTTCTGACGATGTCGACGTCCCGCAGGCCCTGCTGCCCGACTGCGCGGTGGGCCATGTCGGCGAGTTCCGGTACGATCTCAAGGGACTGGACCGATTTGCCGAGCGTGCGCAGGCAGGCCGTGATGAACCCCGAGCCGGCGCCGATCTCGAGCACGCGGTCGCGCTCGGTCACGTTCAGCGCCTGCAGCAGCCGCCCGACCACGCTGGGACGCAGCATGTGCTGGCCGCCCGGCAGCGGCACTTCGCTGTCGGCGTACGCCAGAAAACGATAATGCGGTGGTGTGAAGGCCTCGCGGGGCACCTGGCGGAAGGTATCGAGAACGCGCGCATCGAGCACATCCCAGGCGCGCACCTGCTGCTCGATCATCTGTTCGCGGGCATCGGCCGGCATCATCACGGACTCCAATCGCATCCCGGGGTGTCCCGGTGGATCCGGGGCAGGCGCAAATTACGGGTTTTCGTCGCTCCTGCCAAGCCGAATTGCGACGAGATATGGTGAATTAGCGCTGGATCGCCCAGCCCCCTGCGCTATGCTCCGGACGTTTGCGTTCCCCATCACGGATATAATGAATAATTCGCGCAGCAGCCTGGACGCAGCCGCCCGAGGGAAGCTGAGCTGAATGTCGATCCTGTGGGCCCTCTTCCTGCTGGCGGCGCTACTGGTGGCCGCACTGCTGTGGCTGCGCGCGGAACGCGCCCGGCGCCGTGAGCGTCAAGCGCTCCAGGCACTGGCCAGCCAGATCCAATCTCTCCCGCCCGAGCGCCCCGTCGGCGCGGCATTGGACATCGCCGAGGCCGGCCAGCCGCTCGAGGCGCTGGTCCGCGTGCTCAACCAGCGGCTGAGCGTCCCGGCGCTGCAGGAGCGCGCCGCCGACTCGCGCCGCCAGTTCGCCACGCTCGGGGAGCGGGTGCAGCAGGCGGTGCTGGTGCATCGGGACGTCATCGTGTACGCGAACACGCGCTTTGCCACGCTGCTCGGGGCCGAGCCGCACGCTCTGATCGGCCGCCGGCTCGCCGACCTGGTGGCGCCGGAGTATACCGATCTGCTCGCCGAGAACATCCGCCGCCATCTGGCGGGCGAGGCCGCTGCAGACCGCTACGAGGTGGACCTGCCGAGCCCCGAGGGCCCACTGCGACTGGAACTGGCGATCGCGCCGATCGACTACGACGGGCGCGCGCTGCTTCTGACCGGTACCGAGGTGCTGCCCGAGCAGATGTCGGCCGCACCCGAGGCGGGCCAGATCGATGCCGTGCAACTTGCCGCCCTCGACCTGCTCTCCGAGGCGGTCGTGGCGACCGATGCGGCCGGCGGCATCACTTACCTGAACGCCGCCGCGACGCGGCTGATATCGGTGACGCCGGCCGAGGCGCTCGGCCGCAAGCTCGAGGACGTGGTGAGCTTGGTCGAGGAGGTGGAGCGGCGGCTGCTCGCCGAGCCGGTTCGCCAGGCGCTCGGCAGCGGTGTGGCAGTCAATCTCGGCCGTCGAGCGCTGCTGGTGGCCCGCAGCGACGGCACCGAGCGCTCGATCGAGCTGTCCGCCTCCCCGGTCCGCGGCCCCGGCAGCCAGCTGAGCGGGGCGCTGGTGCTGCTGCACGATGTCTCGGAGCTGCGCGGCATCGCGCGGCAGATGTCCTACCAGGCGACACACGATGCGCTCACCGGACTGGTCAATCGCCATGAGTTCGAGCGCCGCCTGAACGAGGCCGTCGAAGGCGGGCAGCGCGGCGACGGCCAGCATGTGTTGTGTTGTCTCGATCTGGACCGCTTCAAGGTGGTGAACGACACCAGCGGACACATCGCCGGTGACGGCGTGCTGCGCGAGGTCGCCAAGGTGCTGCGCGACGCGGTGCGCGACAGCGACACGGTCGCGCGGCTCGGCGGCGACGAATTCGGCATGCTGCTGATGGGCTGCCCGCTCGAGAAGGCGCGCCAGATCGCCGATGACGTGTGCCGTGCGGTTGCCGAGCACCGCTTCGTCTGGCGGGACAAGATCTTCAATCTCGGCGTGTCGGTCGGACTGGTGGAGATCTCCCGCGGCAGCGGCGCGTCCGAGGAACTGCTGGTTGCAGCGGATTCGGCCTGTTATGTCGCCAAGAAGCGCGGCTCGGGCCGCGTGGCGATCTACTCGGCGCACGACGAGGCGCTTGCCCGTCACAGCGGCGAGATCCACTGGCTGCAGAAGCTTCAGGCCTCCCTGCGCGACAACCACTTCCAGCTGTACCAGCAGCCGATCGTGCCGGCCTACGGTGACGACACCGGCGGGCCGGCGATGGAAGTGTTCGTGCGGCTCGGCGGCGAGGACGGCGAGCAAATTCCGCCGTCGGAGTTTCTGCGCGCCGCCGAGCGCTATCGACTGATGGGGTTGGTCGACCGCTGGGTGGTGCAGACGACGCTTGCCGGGCTCGGCCGCGGGGCGATCCAGGTGCCGCTGCGCCGCTGCGTCGCGATCAATATCTCCGGCCAGACGCTCGCTGATCCGGACTTCCTCGAGTTCGTCGTCGAATGCCTCGACAGCACAGGCGTCACACCCTCACAGGTATGCTTCGAACTCAGCGAGTCGGCCGTCGTGGCCAACATCGAGCACGCGCGGCGTTTCGTCGGTGTGCTGCATGGCATGGGCTGTCGCTTCGCGCTGGATGATTTCGGCTCCGGCGTCGGATCGTTCTCGAACCTGCGCAGCTTGCCGATGGACTACCTGAAGATCGATGGCTCGTTCATGCGCAACTTGGCGCGCGACGCGGTCAATCAGGCCATGGTGACCGCCATGATCGATCTGGCGCGCAAGCTCAACTTCAAGGTGATCGCCGAGCAGGTCGAGGACAGTGCTGCGCTGGAGGTGGCGCGGCGCATGGGCGTCGACTATATGCAGGGCTACGCGATCGCGCGGCCGAAGCCGCTGCCACTCGCCGCCTGAGCGCAGCCGCTCCTAACGCGGCTCGAAGCGCAGCGCAGCGCCATTGATGCAGTAGCGCTGACCGGTGGGCGGCGGCCCGTCGGGGAACACATGACCGAGGTGCCCGCCGCAGCGTGCGCAGTGCACCTCGGTGCGCCGCATGAGCAGGCTGCGGTCCTCGCGCGTGCCGAGCGCCGTCGGTAACGGCGCGAAGAAGCTCGGCCAACCCGTGCCGCTTTCAAACTTGGCCGCCGACGAAAACAACTCCTGATTGCAGCCAGCGCAGACGAACACGCCGGTGCGTTGTTCGGAATTCAGCTCGCTGGTTCCGGCGCGCTCGGTGCCGTGGCGGCGCAACACGCGGTACTGTTCGGTGGTGAGCGTCTGCCGCCATTCCTCCGAGGTCTTGCTCACCGGAAACTGTTCTTCTGATCGCAAGGGCTGACCTCCGCGGCGCTCTTGGCACCGCCTCCAGCTAACAGTAACAGTCTGTTACCGGTTCGTCGAGCGGCGGGAGCCGCGTCCAGGGGCCGCGTCGAACTTGTCGCAAATACAACGTCCGGCGCATGTGAATTGTGTCTTGAACATCAATTGCTTAGGGGGCCGCGCACGGTCTTCGGTGGCGGCGTGTTGGCGCGGGCCAACATGAGGTGCTGGGAGCGGCGGCGAATTGCCCGGTGCAAGTTGATTGCGGGCGTGGTATGAAGGGCGCCCATTTCCCTATTAAAACGAGCGGCAGGGACGCCAGCAGCCTATGCAGCTTGCCCGTCTCTGGTGTGAACATCTGGCCGCAGGCTGTCCGAGCGAACTCGCGGGGGTCGAGATTGCCGGCAGCGATGCGCGGACGCTCGATGCGGAGATCTCCGCCTGTGTTAGCGCGCTGATCTGTCGCTCGATGACGGTAGACGATCGCATCGAGCGGCGCCTGGGGGACATACGCCAGGCGCTGATCGGCAAGCAGGCCGAGGCTGAGGCCCCGGTGGCGGCGTACTGTGAACGGCTCAATCGCCTGGTCAGCGCCGTGCTGACGCAGACGCGCGCCGGTCGCGCCTGACCTGCGGCCGCGTGCCGCGGCCGCAGGTCAGATCGGTGTGCTCTCCTCAGAGCAGCGGAATCATCAGCAGCGCGACGATGTTGATGATCTTGATGAGCGGGTTGATCGCCGGGCCCGCGGTGTCCTTGTACGGATCGCCGACCGTATCGCCCGTGACCGCCGCCTTGTGCGCCTCGGAGCCCTTGCCGCCGTAGTTGCCTTCCTCGATGTACTTCTTGGCGTTGTCCCAGGCCCCGCCGCCGGTGGTCATCGACACCGCGACGAAGAATCCCGTCACGATGGTACCGATCAGCAGTCCGCCGAGGGCCTTGATGCCGCCGCCGGGTCCAAACAGGTAGTTCATCACCACCACCAGCACGACCGGCACGAGAATCGGCAGCAGCGAGGGCACGATCATCTCGCGGATTGCCGAGCGGGTGAGCATGTCGACGGCGCGCGAGTAATCGGGCTTGCTGGTGCCTTCCATGATGCCCTTGATCTCGCGGAACTGGCGCCGCACCTCGTTCACCACCGAGCCGGCGGCGCGTCCGACCGCCTCCATGGCCAGCGCGCCAAACAGGTACGGCACGAGCCCGCCGATGAACAGCCCGATGATCACGGGCGGATCGGACAGCGAGAAGGTGACGAGCTTGCCGGCGGCCTTGAGGTTGTGCGTGTAATCGGCGAACAGCACCAGGGCGGCGAGTGCCGCCGAGCCGATCGCGTACCCCTTGGTCACCGCCTTGGTGGTGTTGCCCACGGCGTCGAGCGGGTCGGTGATGTCGCGCACCTGCTTGGGCAGGCCAGCCATCTCGGCGATGCCGCCGGCGTTGTCGGTGATCGGGCCGTAGGCATCGAGCGCCACGATCATGCCCGTCAGGGACAGCATGGCGGTGGCCGCGATGGCGATGCCGTACAGGCCGGCGCCGTGCACCTCGCCCAGCCGGTACGAGCCCCAGATTGCCAGACACACCGCGATCACCGGCAGGGCGGTCGATTTCATCGACACGCCGAGTCCGGCGATGATGTTGGTGGCATGTCCGGTCTGCGAGGCGGCTGCCACCTTGCGCACCGGGCTGTACTCGGTGGCGGTGTAGTACTCGGTGATCACGATCAGCGCGGTCGTGAGCCCAAGACCGATCAGCGCACAGCCGAACAGCGCCATGCCCTCGGCCGGCATCAGCGCCCGCGTGATGAAGTAGAACCCGACCGCCGAGACCAGGCCGGCGACGATCACGCCCTTGTACAGGGCGTTCATGATCTTGCCGCCCTCGCGCGTCGAGACGAAGAACGTGCCGATGATCGAGGAGATGATCGACATCGCGCCGAGGGCGAGCGGATAGACCGCCGCGTTGAGTCCGGCGCCGGCACTCTGGTTGGCAAACATCAGCCCGCCGAGCAGCATGGTGGCGACCACGGTGACCGCGTAGGTCTCGAACAGGTCTGCGGCCATGCCGGCGCAGTCCCCGACGTTGTCCCCGACGTTGTCGGCGATGACCGCGGGGTTGCGCGGATCATCCTCCGGGATGCCGGCTTCCACCTTGCCGACCAGATCCGCGCCCACGTCGGCGCCCTTGGTGAAGATGCCGCCGCCGAGCCGGGCGAAGATCGAGATGAGCGAGCCGCCGAAGGCGAGGCCGACGAGCGCATGCAGCGCCGGCGCCTGGCCGATCAGCTGACGCAGGACGGCGAAGTAGCCGGCTACGCCGAGTAGCGCGAGCCCGACCACCAGCATGCCGGTGATCGACCCGCCGCGGAACGCGACCGACAGGGCGGCGTTCAGGCCGCGCGAGGCTGCCTCGGCGGTGCGCACGTTGGCGCGCACCGAGATGCTCATGCCGATGTAGCCCGCCGCTCCGGAGAGCAGCGCGCCGATGGCGAACCCGCCGGCCGTGGCCCAGTTGAGAAAGTACCCCAGGACGGCGAACACCACGATCCCGACGGCGAAGATCGTGCTGTACTGGCGGTTCAGATAGGCCTTTGCCCCGGCCTGGATGGCCGCGGCGATCTCCTGCATGCGGGCATTGCCGGCCGGCAGGCGCAGGATCGCCATCGTCGAGATTACGCCGTAGAGCACGGCGAGCACACCGGCGGCGATCGCCGCCCACAGCCACATGTTGGCACTCATCAGTCTGTCTCCCCCTGAAAAGAAACTGCGAAGTATCCGCGAACTGTGAGACGCCCGCACGGCTCGCGGCAGCCGCGCGGACGCTGCACGGGTAAACCGTCAGATCTTGAATGTCGTCTTCAGCTTGCGTCGCACCGGCGCACCCTTGATGCGCACGTAATCCGGCAGGCCCGCGCGGTAGACCGGGTAGGCCTCCCCGGCGATGAGCGGCTCGAGGTAACGCCGGCAGGCCGGCGTGATGCCGAAGCCGTCGGGCGTGATGTACTCGCGCGGCACCTTCTTCTCCCGATTGGCCACCGCGCTGAGCGGGACGTGGCCGATGCTCCACTGGTAGGGCCGGGAGCGCTTGCGCACGATCGTCGGCATGACGGCGTTGACGCCCTTGACCCCCAGCTCCACGGCCGCCTTGCCGACCGCATAGGCCTGCTCGACGTCCACCCCGGATGCGATGTGGCGCGCGGCGCGCTGCAGATAGTCGGCCACGGCCCAGTGATGCTTGTAGCCGTGGCGCTGGCGGATCATGTCCGCGAGCACCGGGGCGACGCCGCCGAGCTGGGCGTGGCCGAACGCGTCGCGTGTGCCCGCCTCGGCCAGGAAGCGGCCATCGGCATAGGCGGCGCCCTCGGAGACGACCACGACGCAGTAGCCGCAGTCCGTGACGCATTGCTTAACCCGCTCGAGGAAGCGCTCCGGCTCGAAGGGAATCTCCGGGAAGAGAATGATGTGCGGCGCCTCGCCGGCCTTTCGCCCGGCAAGCCCGGCGGCGGCGGCGATCCAGCCCGCGTGCCGCCCCATGACCTCGAAGACGAAGACCTTGGTCGAGGTGCGCGCCATCGAGGCCACATCGAGCGCCGCCTCGCGCGTCGAGACGGCGATGTACTTGGCCACCGAGCCGAAGCCGGGGCAGCAGTCGGTGTGCGGCAGGTCGTTGTCGACGGTCTTCGGCACCCCGACGCAGACGACCGGATAACCCAGCGACTCACCGATCTGGGACACCTTCAGCGCGGTGTCCATCGAGTCGTTGCCACCGTTGTAGAAGAAGTAGCCGATGTTGTGCGCCCGGAATACCTCGATGAGCCGCTCGTACTCGGCGCGGTTGTGCTCGATGCTCTTCAGCTTGAAGCGCGCCGAGCCGAACGCCCCGCCCGGGGTGTGCTTCAGGCCGCGGATGGTTGCGGCGCTTTCGCGGCCGACGTCGATCAGGTCCTCGGTGAGCGCCCCGATGATGCCGTCGCGGCCGACGTACACCCGGTCGATGTACTTGCGTTGGCGCAGCGCGGTCTCGATGACCCCGCAGGCCGAGGCGTTGATGACGGCCGAGACACCGCCCGACTGGGCGTAGAGCGCGTTTTTCTTGCCGGTATGCTTCATGGCTTGGGGTACTTCGGCGCCGATCGGCGCGCCACCTGCAAGGATAGCGCAGCGGCGCGCGCACCGCCCGGGTGCAGGCCGGGGGGGGCGGGGCGCCGGTTTGACCGGTCTGCCCCGCCCCGGTATGGTGCGAAACCTTTTCGCACTAAAATAATCGTACTTCATGCGCATCGTCCTGTTGGGCGCCCCGGGCTCGGGCAAGGGCACGCAATCGCAATGGCTGGTCGGACGGTTTCACATCCCGCAGGTCTCCACCGGGGATCTGCTGCGGGCGGCTGTGGCCAACGGCACGGCCCTCGGCCTCGAGGCGAAGGAAGCGATGGCGGCAGGCCGACTGGTCGACGATCAGATCGTGCTCGGCATGATTCGCGAGCGCCTGGCGAAGCCCGATACCGGCCAGGGGTTCATCCTCGACGGATTCCCGCGCAACCTCACCCAGGCCCGGGCGCTCGATCAGCTGCTCGCGCAGATCGGCCAGCCGCTCGATGCGGTGGTGCAGCTGAACGTCGATTACGGCGAGCTCTCGCAACGCATCGCCGGGCGGCGGACCTGCAGCGACTGCGGCCGGGTGGTCAATCTGCTCACCGCGCCGCAGGCCCTCATCGCCGAGCGTTGCCCCAAGACCGGGCAGCCGCACCGGCTGTTCCAGCGGCCGGACGACAACGAGGCGACCGTCGCCGAGCGGTTGCGCGTCTACGAGGAGCAGACCCGGCCGCTGGTCGAGTACTATCGCGAGCAGACTCTGCTGCGCAGCATCGAGGCCGAAGGCGAGGTGACCGAGGTATCGGCCCGCCTGGAGCAGGCGCTCGCGCGCTGAGCCCCTGCGCGCGCGGCGCCCTCAGAGCGCCGCGAGCAACCGTTCGCCGAGGACCGGCCGGCGCCAGCCGGTGAGCACCGGCGTATCCTGCCGGCCTGCGGCAAGCCGCTCCAGGTCGCGCCGCGTGGCGAGCACCTCGGGGCTCAGTCCGAGCTCGGTGGCCACCGTCCGGTGGACCGTGCCCAGGTGCCTCAGCAGCTCGCTCTGGCGCGCATCGGGCTTCGGGCGGGTCAGCGGCGGAGCCGGCTCGGGAATCTCTGCGCCGCGCACGCACTCGAGCAGTTCCGCCCCGCACCGCTCGAGCAGACCCGGCGGCATGCCCTCGATGGCCCCGAGCGCCTGCGGCGTGCGCGGCACGCGCAGCACGATGTTGCGCAGCACCGCCTCGTCGAGAATCCAGCCCCGCGGACGGTTGCGCTCGAGTGCGCGCCGCTCCCGCCAGGCCGCCAGCGCCCGCAACAGCCGCTCCCGGCCCGGATCGAGACCGCTCAGGCCCTTCACGCGACGCCATGCCTGTTCCGGATCGACGCTGAGGGCGGCCGGATCCTCGAGCGCGGCGAGCTCCTCGGCCAACCAGGGTAGGCGTCCGAGCCGCTGCAGTCGCGCCTCGAGCTCGCTTTTCAGCGGCAGCAGGTAGCGCACGTCATCGAGGGCGTACTCGATCTGCTCGGGCGTGAGCGGCCGGCGTGACCAGTCGGTGCGGGTGTGTGCCTTGGGCAGCTCGCGGCCGAGCAGACGACGGACCAGCTCGGCGTAGCCGACCTGCGCGGGCTCACCGGCGAGCGCAGCGGCCAGCTGGGTGTCGAACAGCGGCCGCACCGGCCCCACCGCCGGCAGCAGCACTTCGAGGTCCTGCCGCGAGGCGTGCAGCACCTTGAGCGTGCCGGGTGCGCTCAGCGGATCGCGTAGCGCCGCCAGATCCGCTTTGGCGAGCGGGTCGAGGCACGCGGCGCCCTCGGCCCACGAGACCTGCACCAGGCACAGCTCGGCGAAATAGGTGCGTTCGCGCAGGAACTCGGTATCGAGCCCGATGAGCGGCGCGGTGGCCAGGTGCGCGGCGATGGCGTTGATCGCTTCAGGTGTGTCGGCTGGGTGCAAGGGCGTGCTGACCGGTACAATCCTCGACCATTATGCACGTTCACGTCCTTGGGGTTTGCGGCACGTTCATGGGCGGCATCGCGGCGCTGGCACGCGCCGCCGGCCATCGGGTGACCGGCTCGGATCAGAATGTCTACCCACCGATGAGCACGCAGCTCGCCGCGCTCGGGATCGAGCTCACCGAGGGCTACGGGGCGGAGCAACTTCAGCCGCGGCCGGATGTGGTGGTCGTCGGCAACGTCATGCGGCGCGGCCAGCCGGTGATCGAGGCGCTGCTCGATCGCGCCATGCCCTACGTGTCCGGGCCGGAATGGCTCGCCCGTGAGCTGCTCGCGGACCGCTGGGTGCTCGGCGTCGCGGGCACGCACGGCAAGACGACCACCAGCTCAATGCTCGCCTGGATCCTCGAGCATGCCGGGCTCGAGCCGGGATTTCTGATCGGCGGGGTGCCGGGAAACTTCGCGGTGAGCGCACGGCTCGGCGGCGGCACGTTCTTCGTGATCGAGGCGGACGAATACGACACCGCGTTCTTCGACAAGCGCGCCAAGTTCGTCCACTACCGGCCGCGCACGGCGGTGTTGAATAACCTCGAGTACGACCACGCCGACATCTATCCGGACGTCGCCTCGATTCAGCGGCAGTTCCATCATCTGGTGCGCACCGTGCCGGGCAGCGGGCGGATCATCTGGAATGCAGGCGATTCGCGTCTGCGCGAAGTGCTGGCCATGGGCTGTTGGACGCCGCTCGAGAGCTTCGCGCGCGCCGGCGGATCGCAGGCCGACTGGAGCGCCCGGCCGCTCGGCGCAGCAACGGACTACACCGCCTTCGAGGTGCTCGAGCAGGGCAACCCGTGCGCTACGGTGCGCTGGAATCTCATGGGCGCGCACAACATGGAGAATGCGCTCGCCGCCATTGCCGCGGCGCGCCATGCCGGTGTGCCGGTGCACGCGTCGAGCGAGGCGCTCGGATCATTTCAAGGCGTCGCGCGGCGCATGCAGCTGCGCGGCGAGGTTGCCGGCGTGCGCGTCTACGACGACTTCGCGCATCATCCCACCGCAATCGCCACGACCATCGACGGGCTGCGCCGACGGGTGGGCGCCGGGCGGATCATCGCCGTGCTCGAGCCGCGCTCGAACACCATGCGCATGGGCGTGCACCGCGAGGCGCTCGCCGGCTCGCTGGCCGGCGCGGACGAGGTGTGGCTGTACCTCCCGGCCGATCTGGGCTGGGATGCCGCGCCGGTGCTCGAGGCGCTCGGCGGAAGGGGGCACGGCCGGGGCGAGGTGAACGCGCTGGCGACGGATCTCACCGCCGCGCTGCGTCCGGGCGATCACGTGCTGGTGATGAGCAACGGGGGATTCGGCGGGCTGCACGAGAAGCTGCTCGCCGAGCTCGCACGCGCTCCGCAGGGGCGCTAGAGCGCGCCGGCCGCTCGGCGGCCGCCGCCGCCGCGTCGTGTGCGGTAGAAGTGCGCCAGTCCCCAGCCAAGCGGCACGGTCCAGGCAAGCACCAGCCAGCCGGTGAACCCGTCGTGGCGGCTGAGCAGGAACTGCAGCGGTGCCGCGCGGTTCGGCCGCGTCAGGCCGTGCGCCACTAGCATCACCCACACCCAGCCGGCGTGCAGACCGATGCTCGCGGCGGTATTGCCCGTGATGGCGCGCACCAGGGCCAACACGACGCCCACGGCCGTGAGGCACAGGAAGGCGTCGGCGATGGCGAGCGGGTGGGCGAACGCGCGCAGCGTTCCGCCGAGCAGCGCCACGCCGCTCCACGGACCGAGCGAGGCGTGTGCGATGTGAGCGACGCCGAGAAAATGCGTCGCCGCGAATACGACCGAGGTGAGTGCGACGGCGATGAAAGTGCCCGACTCGCGCTCGATCGCCGTGAACATCGCCCCGCGCAGGGCGGTCTCCTCGATCAAGCCCACTGCGAGCCCGCTCAGCAGCCGCTTGGCGATGAGCGCGGCGAGCGCGGCGCCGCCGTAGCGCGCCGCCGGCTGCCAGTCGAGCAGTCCGAGTCCGGCCATGCTGCCGGTCACCGCGCACATGGTGAGCGCACCGATCACGAGCGCCAGCGCGAGCTCGCGCACGTATGTGCGCCGCGGAGCCGCGAAGCCGAGACTGCGCCGGTCCGCGAGGCCGAGCCGCCGGGCGAGCAGCAGGAACCCGAGCAGGAAGCCCAGCATGCCGATCCGCTCCCCGATGCGGTGGAAGGGGAAGCTGAAGTGCGGATGCAGCAGCAGCCAGGCCGGATAGGTGAAGGCGGCCATGCAGGCGAGGCTGAAGGCGATCAGCACGGCAAACCAGGCGAAGGCGCGCATCGTGACGGACATCCTCGGGGACAGGCCGCGCACTGTACGGCTGGCGCGCCGTACGAGGCAAATGTGCCGCAACGCGCCGCCTGATGCGTTAGCCCCGGCGGGCGCGCCGATCGACACTGGCGAGCAGATCCAACCGCCGGACCATCACCGCGGAGAGCCTCCATGCCGCCGACCCGAGCCGCCGAGATCCTGCGCGCCCTGATCGAGGGAGTCGATCCACTCAACGGCGAGCCCCTGTCGAGCGAGTCCGTCCTGCACCACGCCGAGGTGCTGCGCGCGCTGCTCGCTGCGCTCGGGGCGCTTGAGACCTCGGCTGCGCGTGCCCAGCGGCGCGCGCAGTTGCCCGGCAACGTCGGGCGTGCCTGGAGCGAGACCGAGCAGGCATCGCTGGCTGCCGCCTTCAAGGCGGGTGAGCCGACCGCGGCGCTCGCCGCGAAGCATCGCCGCACGCTGCGGGCGATCGAAGCGAGGCTGGAGCGTCTAGGCCTGCTGTCGGCTGCCGAGCGCACCACGCGTCGTGGGTTTACCGGCGTGTCCGAAGCGCAGCCGGCGCGGCGAGCGCGCTCGGTGCGCCGGACAAGCCTCGCCCGGCGGACGCGGCACTGACTCGGTGCGCCGGCGCGGGGGTGCTTGACGGGGGTGGACGGCTGAACGGTAAGCTTCCGGCCGAGCGGCAAGCCGGTGCGCCGGCTTGCCGGTGCGCCGAGCGACTTCCCCGCGCCCAACTGAAGGAAAAACCATGAAGACGCTGAGCAGCGAGGCGCGCACCGCAGTGCGGCGGATCGCGGCGAAGATCCTCGGCGAGTATCCGCCACCGCGCCTGAGTCATGGCGAGGAGCTGCTGAGCGGACTCGATGCGGCGGCCGCGCGCGGCGCGGCCGCGGGGGAATGGGCGCAGCTTGCCGAGGCCATCGCAGCGGCCCTGCGCGCCGGCGGAGTGGAGCGCTTCCTGCGCCTCGGACCGATCGCGAAGACCGTCCATCCGCGCATCCGCAGTCACAGCGCAGACTACCTGCGCTACGTGCTGGCCTCGCCGCACTGTTCCGGACCGTTCCAGCGCGCCCTCACCGAATCGCCGGTTGGCCAACCGCTCGTCAATCCGCACTATCCGCTCAGCAGCCCGCTGCTGATCCAGCATGCCTACCACGTCATCCGGCTGCTCGAGGCGAGTGGCCTCGAACTTGACGCGCTGCGCCTGGTGGTCGATTTCGGGGCGGGCTATGGCAGCTTCTTTCGCCTGCTGCGCAACCTCGGCTACCGCAACCGCTATGTCATCTGGGACATTGCGGTGATGTGCGCGCTGCAGCGCTTCTACCTGCGCAACGTCTTTCCGCACGGGGCGGCGCTCGAGCCGCCGGAGAATCTCGACTGGATCGCCTCGGGCGCGGCCGATGCGCCGCAGCGCGTGGGCACCCTCGCCGCCGAGGCGGACGTCTCGCTGTTCGTGGCGACCTGGTCGCTGAGCGAAACGCCGCTCCCCGTGCGCGCCGCCGTGGCGCCGGTGCTCGGGCAGTTCAGCCACGTGCTGTGCGCCTACCAACGCGGCTTCGCTGGGATCGACAACACGGCGTACTTTGAGGCGCTGGCGGGCGAGCTGCCCCAGTTCCGCTGGGTGCACCTCGAATGCCCGGTGTACCGGAACAACTTCTACCTCATCGGCGCGCGCCATGGCGTCGGGACGGCGAGTGCGGCGCTGGCGCGATGAGCGCGACGGTCTTTTACGATCCGGTGTGCCTGCGGCCCTACGACAGCGAAACGCTGCGCAGCGAGGCGATGGGTGGAACGGAGGCGACTCTGGTGCGCATTGCCGATGCCCTCGGCGCGCGCGTGACGCAGCACAATCGCACCGGCGCGAGCGGCCGCTACCAGCCACCGGAGCGCGACCCCGGTGTCGGGGCGGTCATCGTCAATCGCGACTCGCGCGCGCTGCCGACCGTGCGGCGGCTGTACCCGAACGCCCGAGTGTTTCTCTGGCTGCATGATCGCCTGCGGCCCGGGTCGCGCCGCTCCCGGTGGCTCGCCGCCACCGCGAACCTGCTGCACGAGCTCGACGTGCGGATCATTTGTGTCTCGGACACACAGCGCGCGGAGGTGGAGGCGACGCTGCGCTGGATGCGTGCGGGCGCATCCGTCGGGGCACGCACCATCTACAATCCGATCGACGATACGCTGCAGCCGGACGGCTCGCCCGTCGATGCCCGCAAGCTCGTGTTCCTCTCCTCGCCCAACAAGGGGCTGAAGTTCACCCTCGACGCGTTCCAGGCGCTGCGTCGGCGCATGCCCGACCTGGAGCTCCTGGTCGGCAACCCCGGTTACAAGGAAGACCGGTGGGCGCCGATCGAGGGAGTGCGTTACCTCGGACCGCAGCCGCAGGCGCGCGTGCACGCGGAGCTGCGCACGGCGCTGTGCACCTTCTTTCCGAACTTTGTGATCCCGGAGACCTTCGGCCTGGTGTTCGCCGAGTCGAACGCGCTCGGCACGCCGGTGCTGACCCACGATTGCGGCGCGGCCCGCGAGGTCATTGGCGATCAGCGCCAGATCCTGCCCGTGACGACCGCGCAGCGCGCCTACGAGCGGCTGCTCGGATCGCTGTCAACGCGCTGGCGGACCGCCCCGGCACGCGTGGCGGGCTCGATGGGTCTGTTCGATGCCTATCTCGAGCGCATCCGCGCGTGGCGCGCCGGGGAGCGGCCCGTGACCGGCCCGGATCCGCGCTTCCGTCTGACGGCCGTGATCGCGCGCTGGCGCGAGGAACTCGCGCTGCCGCGCTGAGCGGCGCGCAATTGCTTGCACGTCGCGTGCGCCGCGCGGGCACAATATAACCGGCCGCGCTTCGGCGGGGTGCGCTCAGGCGCCGTTCGGGACCGATCTGTGCGGGAGTCAGGGTGAGCGGAGAGGCAGTGCGATCAGATGGGTTTGTCTTGCCGACGGCGCCGCGCACGCCGGCCCGGCCACTGCATCCGTTCGTGTTCCGCCACGGGCGCATTGGCGACATGGTCATGATGACGGCGGTGTTGCGTGCGCTGCACGCCCGCTACGGCGCACCGTGTTATGTCGTGGGCATGGATCGGTGGATCCACGACATGTATCGAGGTCATCCGGACGTCGCGGACTGCTGGCACCTGCCGCGCAAAGGACCGTTCTTTTTCGGGCTGGCCTGGCCAGCGGTGGTGCGGGCCCTGCGACGCAGCGCCCCCGGGCCGGTGTACGTGTTCGAACACCATCGGCGCGAGGTGCCACGTATCCGGCGGCTGCTGGCCGTCGGCGGCATCGATCCGCGCCGCTGCCTGTCTATCGAGGAGGAGCCTGGCACGGAACGGTTGTGGCTCGACGTCCTGTTGGAGTTCGCCGCGCGCACCCCGCCTGGCGTGCCGGCGAGCCAGTATCCCGAGGTCGGCGCCGGCGGCCCATGGCGGCCGCGGCTGCGGGTGAGCGGGCCGGAGCGGCGCACGGCGCGCGAGTGGCTCGCCGGGGTGGGTTGGCGGGGCGGGCCGGTGGTGCTCGTGCAGCCCGGCAACCATCGCACCATGGGCCGCCGGCGCATGCGCCATTGGGTCGAGCGTGACGACAAGGCCTGGCCGCTCAGTCATTGGATCGAACTGCTGCACGGCATCCGCGCAGCGCGGCCCGAGGCGCTGATCGTGCTGCGCGGCGCGCCGGCCGAGGCACCGATGCTCGAGCGGATTGCGCGCGCGGCGGCCGAGCCGCGCGTGGCCGTCGCGGCCTGCGGGCTGCGCCGGCTGTTCGCGCTGTGCTGTCTTGCCGACAGCATGATCTCCATCGATACCGGCCCGGCGCATGCCGCCGCCGCGCTCGGCCTGCCGCTGGTGGTGCTCTACGGCGTGCAGTCCGCCCGGGTGTGGCTGCCGCGCAGCGGCGGGCAGTCCCCGGTCCTGGCACTGGAGTCGCGCCATGTGAGCGAGATCTGCGCAGCGCAAGTGATCGAGCAGTGGCGTTCGCTGCCGCCCGCCAGCGACCCGGACGCGCGCGGGTGCGACGATGGGCCAGCCTAGGCGGTGGGCGTGAACACACCCTCGTCGGCGCTGACGCCGAGCGTGATCCTCTTCGGCCGCGTCGGGGACATGATTATGCTCACCGCGGCGCTGAATCGGCTCCACCGCCGCTATGGCCGGCCGTGCCAGGTGATCGGTGCGGGTCCGTGGAACGGCGATCTGTACCGGGCGCATCCGGACGTGAGCCGCTGCTGGACCCTGCCGCGGCACCTGCCGTTTGCGCTCACTCCGGTCTGGATGAGCGTGGCGGGCGCGTTGCGGCACGCGGCGCCGGGACCGGTCTACGTCGCCGAGGCGATGCCCCGTCAGGTCAGGCGCATCCGCCAGCTGCTGGCCGTGAGTCGCATCGATCCGGCGCGGTGCGTGTTGCTCGAGGACGGCTCCCGTCCGGGCGAGCACTACATCGATCTGCTGCTGCGGCTCGCGGCGCGCACGCCCGCGGCCCTGCGCGCCGAGCGGTATCCGCTGTCGGGCGTTGCGGCGCCGCGGCTCGTCACGCTCGCGCCGGAGCGCGCGCAGTGCGAGGCACTGCTGCGCGAGCGCGGCTGGCAGGGCCGACCGCTCGTGCTCATCCAGCCCGGCACGGGGCGCACGTTGAGCGCCCGCAGTCGCAAGCGCTGGGAAGCGGATAACGACCGTTCGTGGCCGGTGGCGCGCTGGCGAGAGCTGCTGCACGCACTGCGGGCGCACCAGCCGGGCGCGCTGCTGGTGCTGCGTGGTGCGGTGAGCGAGCTGCCGCTGCTGCGCGAGCTGCATGCGGCGATCGGACTCGACGGCGTGCAGCTCGCCGGACTCGGTCTGCGCGAGAGCTTCGCGCTGATGCAGGCGGCCGAGAGCATGATCTCGATGGACACGGGCATGGCGCATGCCGCCGCGGCGCTGGGTCTGCCGGTGGTGGTGATCATGGGCGCCAATCCGCAGTCGCTCGTGCTGCCGCGCAGCCCGAGCCGCTCGGCGGTGATCGGCATCGGCGGTCCTCCGCAGTTCACGCGCGCCGATCAGATTCCCGCTGCTGCGGTATTCGATGCCTGGTGCTCCCTGCCGCCGCGCTCGGGCGGAGACGACGGCCGGGCCGCGCACGAGGAGCCTCGCGTCGCGCCGTAGCTGAAGTGCTGCGCGCGGCTCGGGCCGCGTGCGGACGGATCAGGCGGCGCTCATCGAGCCGTGCGGCGCGATCTCGTTCACCCACACCAGGTCGGTCATGATCGTGCCGTCCGGATGCAGCTCCAGGGTCCGGTACGCGGCCGGTCGCGGGTCGAGCTCGAACTGCTCGGCCAAGGGACGGAACTGCGCGCAGGTCGAGGGCGTGGCGAGCAGCCGCACGCCGTTGCGCAGGGCGTCGAAATTCTGGTGCACGTGACCCCAGAGGATGCCGCGCACGTTGGGATGGCGATCGATGACGGTGAAGAATTCGTGTGCGTTCGTGAGCCCGACCTGATCGAGCCAGCGGCTGTGCATCGGCACCGGGTGATGATGCAGGCACACCAGCGCGGGCCGCTCGCCGGCCTGGGCGAGCGCCGCATCGAGCGCCGCGAGGCTCGTCTCGCTCAGCGCGCCGCCCGCCTTGCCGGGCACGACGCTGTCGAGCAGGATGATTCGCCAGCGGCCGAGCTCAAGGTGGCCGCCTGCCACGAACGGCGGATCGGCGAGCACCTGGCGCATCCGCGCCGGGTCGTCGTGATTGCCCGGCAGGCACAGCACGGGCACCGCCAGCGAACCGAACAGCCGGCGAAAATGCACATAGCCCGCCGGGTCGTCCTGCACGATGTCCCCGGTGACCAGCAGCGCATCCGGTGGCCACGCGCCGAGGCGCGCGTGCGCCAGCGTGGTGGTGAGTGCCGGCAGCGTCGGCACGCCGCGCAGGCAGCCGTTCTCCTGCCCGTACAGATGCAGATCGGTGAACTGGATGAGGCGCACGATGCTCATCGACGGCAGGTTAGCAGAGTACCCTTAACGCGCAGTGAACTGGGTCGCGCCGCGCGCCCGGTGGGATGTGACGCATCACCGGGACCTGATGCCCCGGCGGAATATCGTTAAAAGCGGCTGCACGGCGCCGGTGCGCCGCGGCATGGCGCGGTCATTGAGCATTGCACCGCGCTGGGGGACAATGCCAGCCCTTTTACCCCCCGATATCGCGCGGCGGCGCATCCGCTGCCGGGCGTGATGCGGCCCTGAGGCCGCCAGGAAGGCCCCGATGAGCACGCGCCGAGAGCTAGCCAACGCCATTCGAGCCCTGTCCATGGACGCCGTGCAGCGTGCCAATTCCGGACACCCGGGCATGCCGCTCGGCATGGCGGACATCGCCCAGGCGCTGTGGGGGGACTTTCTGAAGCACAACCCGGCCAACCCGCATTGGTTCGACCGCGACCGCTTCGTGCTCTCGAACGGCCATGGCTCGATGCTGCTGTATTCGGTGCTGCACCTGACCGGTTATCCGCTCGGCATCGAGGACCTCAAACGCTTCCGCCAGCTCGGCAGCCGCACGCCGGGACACCCCGAGCGCGAGCCGGCGCTCGGCATCGAGACGACCACCGGACCGCTCGGACAGGGACTGGCCAGCGCGGTGGGCATGGCGCTCGCGGAGCGCCTGTTGGCCGAGACCTTCAACCAGCCCGGCCTGCCGGTCATCGACCACCATACCTACGCGTTCTGCGGCGACGGCTGCCTGATGGAGGGCATCTCGCACGAGGCCTGCTCGTTTGCCGGCGTGCTCGGTCTGGGCAAGCTCATCGTGTTCTACGATGACAACGGCATCTCCATCGACGGGCCGGTCAAGGGCTGGTTCCGCGATGACACGCCTAAGCGCTTCGAGGCCTATGGCTGGCACGTGCTGCGCGATGTTGATGGCATGGACGGCGAGGCGGTGGTGGCGGCGATCCGCGCCGCGCGCGCCGAAACCGCCCGCCCAACGCTCATCTGCTGCAAGACCATCATCGGCTGGGGCGCCCCGCACAAGCAGGGCACGGCGCACGCGCACGGCGAGGCGCTCGGCATTGAGGAGGTCGCGGCGACCCGCAAGGCCATCGGCTGGCCGTACGAACCGTTCGTGATTCCCGCTGAGCTGCGCGCCGCTTGGGATCACCGCGCTCGGGGCGCGGCGGCCGAGCAGTCCTGGCGCGAGCTGTTCGAGCGCTACCGCACGGCGCATCCGCAACTGGCCGCGGAACTCGAGCGGCGCATCAGCGGGGGCCGTCCGGCGCGGTGGGCCGAACTGCTGGCGCAGGTGCGCACGAGCGCGCTCGGACAGAAGAGCCCGCAGGCGACCCGCCAGTCCTCGCAGATGGTGCTCGACATCCTTGGGCCGTCAGTGCCGGAGCTGTTTGGCGGCTCGGCCGACCTGACTCCCTCGAATAACACCATGTTCAAGGGGGCGCACACCGTGGGCCCCGAGGGTGGCAATTACCTGCACTACGGCGTGCGCGAGTTCGGCATGACCGCGATCTTGAATGGCCTGGCCGCGCACGGCGGCTTCCTGCCCTACGGCGGGACGTTCCTGGTGTTTTCCGATTACGCGCGCAACGCGGTGCGGCTCGCGGCCCTGATGCGCACCGCCATCACCCTTGTCTATACGCACGACTCGATCGGCCTCGGCGAGGACGGCCCGACGCATCAGCCGGTCGAGCATCTGACCAGCCTGCGTGCCATACCGCATCTGCGCGTGTGGCGGCCGTGCGATGCGTTCGAGACCGCGCTCGCCTGGCAGACGGCCCTCGAGCACGAGGGGCCGGATGCGCTGGTGCTGACCCGCCAGGCGCTGGTGCAGCACGAGCGCAGCGCCGAGCAGCAGAGCGCCGCGGCGCGCGGCGGCTACGTGCTCATCGACTGCGCGGGCGCCCCGGAGTGTCTGGTCATCGCCAGCGGCTCCGAGGTGGGCATCGCGGCCGAAGCGGTTCGCGCCCTGAATGTCGCCGGCCGGCGCGTAAGGCTCGTCTCGATGCCGTCGACCAACGTGTTTGACGAACAGGATGCCGCCTACCGCGAGGGCGTGCTGCCGCGCGCCGTGCGGCGCAGGGTGGCGGTCGAGGCGGGCGCTACGCTATCGTGGTGGCGTTACGTCGGCAGCGACGGACGCGTGCTAGGTCTTGATGAGTTCGGCGCGTCGGGCAAGGGCCCGGAGCTGTTTGTGCACTTCGGTTTCACCGCCGAGCGCATCCAGCGCGAGATCGCCCAGCTGCTCGACACGGCAATTTGATCACAGGTCAAGGGGATACGGCTCATGGCAATCAAGGTGGGAATCAACGGCTACGGCCGCATCGGTCGCAACGTGCTGCGCGCCCTGTTCGAGGCTAAGCGCGCCGGTGAACTGCAGATCGTCGCGATCAATGACCTGGGCGATGCCAAGACCAATGCGCATCTCACCCGGCACGACACGGTCCACGGTCGCTTTGCGGGCGAAGTCAAGGTCGAGGGCGACTCCCTGGTGGTCAACGGCCAGCCCATCCGCGTGCTCGCCGAGCGCGATCCGGCCAAGCTTCCCTGGGGCAGTCTCGGGGTGGACTTCGTGCTCGAGTGCACGGGATTGTTTACGAGCAAAGCGAAGGCCTCCGGACACCTCGCGGGCGGCGCCAAGAAAGTGCTGATCTCCGCGCCGGGCGGCGCTGACGTCGATGCGACGATCGTCTACGGGGTGAACCACAACGTGCTCTCAAGCAAGCACACGGTCATTTCCAACGCCTCGTGCACGACCAATTGTCTCGCGCCGGTCGCGAAGGTGTTGCACGACGCGGTTGGCATCACCGCCGGCATCATGACCACGATCCACTCCTACACCAACGACCAGGTGCTCACCGACGTCTATCACACGGATCTGCGCCGCGCCCGCTCGGCGACCCAGTCGCAGATCCCGACCAAGACCGGGGCGGCCGCGGCCGTCGGGCTGGTGCTGCCGGAACTGCAGGGCCGGCTCGACGGATTCGCCGTGCGCGTGCCGACCATCAACGTCTCGATGGTTGATCTGACCTTCACCGCAGCCCGCCCGACCAGTCCCGAGGAGGTCAACGAGGCGGTGCGCGCGGCGGCCTCCGGGGCGCTGCACGGCGTGCTCGGCTACAACACCGAGCCGCTGGTGTCGATCGACTTCAACCACGACGCGCGCTCCTCGGTGTACGACGCGACGCTCACCAAGGTGCTCGGCGGCACCCTGGTGAAGGTGTGTGCGTGGTACGACAACGAGTGGGGCTTCTCCAACCGGATGATCGACACCACCCTCGCGTGGTCCAAGGCGTCATGAGGATCCTGCGGATGACGGATACGGACCTACGCGGCAAGCGGGTCCTGATCCGGGAGGATCTGAATTGCCCGATCAATGACGGGGTGGTGACCAGCGATGCGCGCATCCGCGCCGCGCTGCCAACCATCCGCTATGCGCTCGACCAGCACGCCCAGGTATTCATCCTCTCGCATCTCGGCCGGCCGAAGGAGGGGGAGTACGACGAAGCGTTGTCGCTGAAGCCGATCGCGGCCCGGCTCGCCGAGCTGCTCGGTACGCCCGTGCCGCTCAAGCGTGACTGGCTCGACGGCGTGGAGTGTGCGCCGGGCAGCGCGCTGCTGTGCGAGAACGCGCGCTTCAACAAGGGGGAGAAAAAAGACGACGAGACGCTCGCGCGGCGCATGGCGGCGCTGTGCGATGTGTTCGTGATGGACGCGTTCGGTACCGCGCACCGCGCCGAGGCGAGCACGCATGGGGTTGCCCGGTTCGCGAAGGTCGCTTGCGCCGGGCCGCTGCTGGTCGGTGAGCTCGAGGCGCTGGAGCGCGCGCTCGAGAATCCCGCGCGACCGATGATGGCCATCGTCGCCGGCTCGAAGGTCTCGACGAAGCTGACCGTGCTCGAGGCGTTGCTCGAAAAGGTCGACAAGCTCATCGTTGGCGGTGGCATCGCCAACACGTTCCTCGCCGCCACCGGCGTGCAGGTCGGCAAATCGCTCTACGAGGCCGAGCTGATCGAGGTGGCGCGCCGCCTGATGGAGCGGGCGCGCGAGCGCGGCGCGGAAATTCCGCTGCCCACCGACGTGGTGGTCGCCAAGGAGATCGCCGCGACGGCGCACGCCGACGTGCGCTCGATCCACGAGGTGCGCGCCGAGGAGATGATCCTGGACATCGGCCCGGACAGCGCCGACCGGCTGAGCGCGCTGCTGCAGACTGCCGGCACGATTCTGTGGAACGGTCCGGTCGGAGTATTCGAGTTCGAGCAGTTCGGCGAGGGGACCCGGGCGATCGCTCAGGCGATTGCCCGCAGCAAGGCATTCTCGCTCGCCGGCGGCGGGGACACGCTGGCGGCCATCGAGAAGTACCGGATCGAGGACGGGATCTCCTACATCTCGACCGGCGGCGGGGCATTCCTGGAGTTCGTTGAAGGCAAGAAGCTGCCGGCGGTGGCGGCTCTGGAGGAGCGCGCGGGCGGCTGACACTATGCTCAGAAGAACCAAAATCGTGGCGACCGTGGGGCCGGCCACCGACGATGTACAGATTCTCATTGACATGATGCGGGCCGGCCTGGACGTGGCGCGGCTGAACGCCTCGCACGGCACCATCGAGGATCGCCGGCGCCGCCTCGGGCTGGTGCGCGAGGCGGCGCAGCGCGCCAACCGGTGCGTCGGCGTGCTGCTCGACCTGGCCGGTCCGAAGATCCGCATCGAAGGCTTCCGCGATGGGAAGGTCATGCTCGCGGAGGGCCAGCCGTTCATCCTCGACACGGCGCTCGACCCCAAGGGCGGCACAGTCAAGGCCGTCGGCGTCGCCTACAAGAGCCTGCCGAGCGACGTGCGCGGCGGCGACACTCTGTTGCTCGCCGACGGGCAGATCGTGCTCGGTGTGGAGCGGGTGGAGGGAAGCCGGGTCTACACGCAGGTGCGCGTCGGCGGCGAGCTGTCCGATCGCAAGGGGCTCAATCGGCAGGGCGGGGGCATCTCCGCGCCGGCGTTGTCCGACAAGGACAAGGAGGATATCCGCTTCGCCGTGGAGCAGAGTATCGATTACATCGCGGTGTCCTTCGCGCGGGACGCGGGCGACATCGAGCAGGCGCGCACGCTGGCGCGGCGTGCCGGCCGCGACACGCGCATCGTCGCCAAGGTCGAGCGCCAGGAGGCCATCAGCAATCTCGACGCCATCATCGAGGCCTCCGACGTCGTGATGGTCGCGCGTGGCGATCTGGGCGTGGAGATGGGCTACGCGGAACTCACCGGGCTGCAGAAGACCATTATCCACCGGACCCGGGCGAAGAACCGCGTGGTCATCACCGCGACGCAGATGATGGAGTCGATGATCCAGAGCCCGATGCCCACGCGCGCCGAGGTCAGCGACGTGGCCAATGCCGTGATGGACGGGACCGATGCCGTGATGCTCTCGGCGGAGACGGCGGCGGGGCGTTATCCGGTGCGGGCTGTGGAGGCCATGGCGCAGGTCATCGAGGGTGCGGAGAAATACCAGCTGAGCCTCGGCTATGAGCGGCACCGCACCGAGGGGCTGTTCAGCGACAGCGAGGAGGCGATCGCGATGGCCGTGATGTACGCGGCCAACCACATGAAGGTGCGCGCCATCGTTGCGCTCACCGAATCCGGATCGACGCCGCTGTGGATGTCGCGCATCCGCTCGGACATTCCGATCTACGCCTTCACTCGCCACGAAGGGACCCGGCGGCGGGTCACGCTGTTTCGCGGCGTGTATCCGGTGGTCTTCGACGTGACCCGCGCCAAGTCGACCGGTGAGTTGTACGACACGCTGTTCACCCGTCTGCTCGAGCTGAAGCTCGTCGAGCGCAAGGACCTGGTCATCCTCACCAAGGGCGAGCAGTCGGGCGTTCAGGGCGGCACGAACTCCCTGCAGATCCTCGAGGTAGCCTGAGCGGCGACGCGCAGCCCATGGCAACGCCACCGGATGGTCCGCCGGAGCTCGCCACCGCGGCGTGGCGGCGCCCGGTGGTAGGGCTGATCCTGACCGGCGGCGGGGCGCGCTCGGCGTACCAGATCGGGGTGCTGCGCGCGCTCGCGCAGATGCTGCCCGGCGCGCGCAACCCGTTCCCGGTCATCGTCGGGACGTCCGCCGGTGCGGTGGCGGCCAGCGTCCTCGCTGCCGAGGCGCACGCCTGGCGGCACGCGGTGGCGGGACTGGAGCGGGTCTGGGGGAACTTCCGCACCGAGCAGGTGTTCTACGTCGACGTGCCGCACATGGTGCGCGCCGGCCTGCACTGGACGCTGGCACTGCTCTCGAGCGGCCTGGTGCTCTCGCCGCCGAAGGCGATCCTCGACACCGCGCCGTTGCGCGCCCTGCTCGGCCAGGAAGTCGACTGCGGTGGCATCCGCCGCAGCATCGAGCGCGGCCATCTGCGCGCTTGCGCCCTGTGCACCACCGGCTACAGCAGCGGTCAGTCGGTCGCCTACTTCTCCGGCCGGCCGCAGCTCGCCGAATGGTCGCGGGTCCAGCACGTCGGGCGGCGCAGCGAGCTGACGCTCGATCACATCATGGCGAGCGTGGCGATTCCGCTGTTGTTCTCGCCCATCAAGCTCGGAGCGGAGTTCTTCGGCGACGGCTCGATGCGTCAGCTCAATCCGCTGAGCCCGGCCATCCATCTGGGCGCGGATCGGCTGCTCATCATCGGGGTGAGCGCCGATCAGAGCTCCGGTGTCGACGGCGATGCCACGCCCACCATGCCCACGGCAGGCGATGTGTTCGGCTTCATGCTCGACACGCTCTTCACCGACCGTATCCATGGCGATCTGGAGCACGTCGAGCGTCTCAACGAGCTGGTACGCACCGTGCCGGATACTCGCGCCGTGCGTCGCATCGAGACGTTCATGATCACCCCGAGCGTCGATCCGAACGAGATTGCGGCGCAGCACGTTGCGGCAATGCCGCGCGGACTGCGCGCGCTGCTGCGCGTGCTCGGCGGTCGTCCAGAGGTGTCAGGCCATCAGCTGACCAGCTATCTCACCTTCGAGGCGCCGTACACCCAGGCGCTCATCGAGCTCGGCTACCGCGACGCCATGTCGGTGCGTTCGGCACTGCTGCCGTTCGTGCGTGGCGAGGCGATCGGCCCGAGCGCCGTCGCGCCGCCCGCCTGATCCGCGGCACCGACCTCAGCCGGGTCCGCCGTCCGGCTCGGCCGCGCGAGTCAGCAGCGCGGTGTGGCGCGCGCTGACGTGGGGGTGCTCCGGGGCGAAGCGTTCCGCCAGGCGCTCGACGATGTACACCGAGCGGTGCTGGCCGCCGGTGCAGCCGACCGCCACGGTCAGGTAGCCGCGGTTGCTGGCCTGGTACTCCGGGATGCGCGCGCGCACGAACGTGGCGATGTCATCGAGCAGCCGCGCCACGTCCGAGTGATCCTCGAGGAAGCGGCGTACCGCGGCATCGCGGCCGGTGAGGGCGCGAAGCGTCGGCTCCCAGTACGGATTTGGCAGCGAGCGCGCATCGAACACGAAGTCCGCATCGCCCGGAATGCCCTGCTTGAAGCCGAAGGACTCGAACGTGATCGACAGCCGCGCCGCGCGCGGCTCGCCGAAGCGCTCGGCGATCAGGTCGCGCAGGGCGTGCATGCCGAGGTGCGAGGTGTCGATGACCAGGTCGGCGGCATGGGCGATCGGCTCCATCAGCTCGCGCTCCAGGCTGATGGCGGTGCGCAGATCGCGGCTGCGCCGGCCCATCGGGTGGCTGCGGCGCGTCTCGGCGAAGCGCCGCAGCAGCACCTCGTCGGAGGCGGTGAGGAACGGCACCTCGCACTCGATGCCGCTGCGGCGCAGCTCGTCGATGAGCTGCGGCACGATGGCGATTTCCGCGGCGCTGTTGCGCGCGTCGAGACCTACGGCCGCGCGGCCGTAGGTCTGCTCCGGACTGCGCACCGCGTGCGCGATGAACGGCTTGAGCAGGGCGGCCGGGATGTTGTCGATGCAGTAGTAGTCCAGGTCCTCGAGCATGCGCAACGCTACGCTTTTGCCCGAGCCCGACAGCCCGCTTAAGACGATGATGCGCACCGATCCGCCGCGCCGCTCAGGCCCGCAGCATGCGGCCCTCCACGGCGTGATGGTCGGTGAGCTTCTCCTTGTGCTTCTTGACGCACCGGTCGAGCTTGTCGGTGAGCCGGTCGATCGCCGCGTACATGTCTTGCTCGGTCGAGTCGGCGTAGATGGAACTGCCGCTCACGTGCAGCGTAGCCTCGGCCTTCTGGCGCAGCTTCTCCACGCTGAGCACGCAGTGCACGTCGATGACCTGCTCGAAATGGCGCTCGATCCGCTCGAGTTTCTTCTCCACGTAGCCACGGAGCGCGGGGGTGATCTCGACGTGGTGACCGGTGACATTGAGCTGCATAGTCATCTCCTATTCCCATGAGGTGCCGGATATCGGTCCTCGCAACATCAGAGCGGCGCTGATCCGCAGCGCTTGCGCTCGCCGGAGGAGGGAATGTTCATCGCCTCGCGATACTTGGCCACGGTGCGGCGCGCGACCGGGATGCCCTCCGCGGAGAGCAGTTCGGCGATGCGCCCGTCGCTGAGCGGGACGAGTGAATCCTCCTCCTTGACCAGCTTGCGGATCTTGGCGCGGATCGCGGTCGAGGAGGTGCCCGAACCGTCCGCGCCTTCTATTTGACTGGAAAAGAAGTACCGGAGTTCGAACACGCCGCGCGGCGTGTGCATGTATTTGCCGGAAGTCACCCGCGAGATCGTCGACTCGTGCATGCCGACCGCCTCGGCGATATCCTTCAGGATCATCGGGCGCATGTGCTCCTCGCCGTGCTCGAGGAAGGACACCTGCCGCTCGATGATCGAGCGAGCGACCTTGATCAGGGTCTCGTGCCGGATCTCCAGGCTCTTCAGCAGCCAGCGGGCTTCCTGCAGCTGCGCGCGCAGGCTGGCGTGGCTGGCGTTGCGGCCGAGCAGGTTCGCATAGCTCTGGTTCAGGCGCACCCTGGGCAGCGTGGCCGAGTTGATCTCGACCACCCAGCCGCGGTCGGTGCGCCGCACGAACACGTCCGGCACGACGTACTGCGGGGCACTCGTGCTCACCGTGGCGCCCGGCCGCGGATGACACGAGCGCACCAGCGCGAGCGCCTCGGCGAGGTCCTCCTCGCTGGCGCGCAGGTCCCGCCTCAAGGCGGCGAGTTCGCGCCCGGCGAGCTGCTCGAGGTGGTGGCGGGCGATCTCGATCGCCGTGCTCATGCCCGGGGTGGCCGGATCGAGTTGACGCAGCTGCAGCTCGATGCACTCGCCGATGCTGCGGGCCCCGACGCCGGGCGGATCGAGCGCCTGCACCCGCGCAAGCACCGCTTCGACCTGCGCGGCCGCGCATTGCACGTCGGGCTTGAGCGTCTCGGCGATCTCATCCAGGGTTTCGGTGAGATAGCCGTCGTCGCTGACCGCATCGACGATCGCCCGCGCGATCGCCAGCTCCCGCGGGGCGAGCTTGGCGAGCTCGAGCTGCCAGAGCAGGTACTCCTGAAGCGACTGTCCGGAGTCGTCGGCAAACTCCTGTTGCCGATCCTCGTCATCGCCGTTCCACGAGGACTCGCTGGAGCCGGCGCTGGGCCCGCCCCAGTCCTCCTCGAGCACCTCGATGCTCTCTTCCGGCGCCTCGGCAGCGCCCTGTGCCGGCTCGAGGGTCTCGCTCGGCTCGGGCGACTCGCCCGACTCGGGCGCATCCGCCGACTCGCTCTCGCCCTCGTCGAGCGGCTCGAGCATGACATTTGTCTCGAGCAGCTCGCGGATGTGCGCCTGGAGCTCCAGGGCGGGCAGCTGCAGAAGCCGGATCGCCTGCTGCAGCTGCGGGGTCATGGTCAGTTGCTGACCCAGCTTGAGCTGCAGTGAGGGCTTCAGCATGACGGCATGGCGGTCAGTCGCGGCTGTCCTGGTGCGATGGGTCGAGCATCTCTATGGCTGTCCGGCCGGTGCGCCGCGGGGCGCCTCAAAGTCGGAACGACTCGCCCAAGTACACCTCACGGACCTGGGGATTGGCAAGGATTTCTTCGGCGTTTCCGGCGGCGATCACAGTTCCCTGATTGACGATATAGGCGCGTGAACAGACCCCCAGGGTCTCGCGTACATTGTGGTCGGTGATCAGCACGCCGATGCCCCGGCTGGTCAGCTCGCGGATGATGCGCTGGATGTCGAGCACCGAGAGTGGATCGACCCCGGCGAACGGCTCATCGAGCAGCATGAAGCGCGGCTCGGCGGCGAGCGCCCGCGCGATCTCCACGCGCCGCCGCTCGCCACCGGACAGCGACAGCCCGAGGCTGCGCCGCACGTGCCCGATGCGCAGCTCCTCGAGCAGCTCCTCCAGGCGCTGCTCGCGCGCGGCGCGCTCCAGGTCGGCGCGCGTCTCGAGAATGGCGAGAACGTTGTCCTCCACCGACAGGCGGCGGAACACGGACGCCTCCTGCGGCAGGTAGCCGAGGCCGAGCTGCGCGCGCCGATGCATCGGCAGGCGCGTGATGTCGCGCTCCCCGAGGTGGATGCGCCCGGCGTCGCACGGCACCAGGCCGACCATCATGTAGAAGGCGGTGGTCTTGCCTGCCCCGTTCGGACCGAGCAGGCCGACCACCTCGCCGCTGTCGACCTCGAGGCTCAGGCCGTGCACGACGTGGCGCGAGCGGTAGCGCTTCTCGAGCCCGGTGGCCTTGAGGGACATCAGGACGCCCGTCCGGGCGGATGCGCCTTGGTGGCGGCCGGCGGCTGCGCGAGCGGGGTGCCGGAGGCCTGCGGCGCAATGGTGACGTGGACCCGCTCGCCGTCACCCCCCGAGGTCGCCTCGATCCGGTCCTTCAGGATGTTGTAGACCAGCTGTGGGGCGCTGAAGGCGTTGTGACCGTCGCTGAGCCACGCATCGTGGTTCAGCTGCACCGTACCGGTGAGCACGTGGTAGACGATCTGGTCGGCATGACCCTGGGCCATGCGGCCAGTGCCCATGCCCTGCTGCGTGAACTGCGCAGGCTGGCCCGTCACCGTGACCTGATTGATTCGGTTGCCGGCGACATCGACCACGGCCTGGTCAGAGGTCAAGCTCCCATGCGGTGGGGCATGGATGTGGACATTGCCCTGCAGCGTCCAGCGACCGCTCGGCTGGCCGAGGCCGCTGGCATGCGCCTGGTCGGCCGTCACGGTGATGCGCCCCTGGGCGATCGTGATCTGCTTGAACGAGCCGGTGTGTGCCTTGTAGTCGATCTCGGAGGAGGCGGCGTCGAACGTGTACGACGCCTGAGCGCCGTTCTGTGGCGCGGCGCGCGCGGCCTGCCGTGGTGGCACGGCGGTCGGAGGCGCGGCGTGTACCAGTCCGCCGCCGGCGCACAGCGCGGCGAGGATCCAGGACAGTCTAGTGCGGAGGCGTGACGATGGCATGGACCTTGGATTCTAACTGCAGCCGATGGGCCTTCAAGTTCACGACCAGCCCGATGGCATTGAGCGTTTGACCCGCCCAGGCGAGAGACACCGCAGCGGCGGTGCTCACCTGGTCGGTGTGGCTGTCGAAGGTCAGAGTATCGGTGCGGATCTGGATGGGTGAGCGGGACCCGCGCAGCGCCGCCGAGACCTGTACGTTGCCGGCGAGCTCGACCTGATCCGTGCCGTGCGCGATGGCGCCGCGCTGCGCCGTGGCCGACCATTGCTCGCCGCTCGGGTCCTGGAAGGCGAGGCGGACTTGCGTGAGCTGCACACGATCCTCGCGCGGCAGCTGGCGGATCGAGGCGGCATCGACGGTATAGAGCGGCAGGCCGTTCGCGCCGGTCTCGATCAGCTGCGCATCGCGCGCGGAATAGCCGTCATCGCGGTCGACCCGCTGCACGGTCGCGGCCTGTGGCGCGCGGCCCTGGCGCGCCAGAAGCAGCGAGCCGATGATCACCGCCGCGACGGTCAATGCGGCGAAAATCCGGTAGATCATGCGCGCTGGGCGTCCTGCCGGGCGGCGAGCAGGTGATCGCACACTTCGCGCACTGCCCCCTGGCCGCCGGGCAGTGTGGTGACCCGGTGGGCCGCCTGGCGCGCCTCGGGGTGGGCATCGGCGACCGCGTAGGCGAGCCCCGCCAGGCGCATCAGCGGGATGTCGGGCGTGTCATCGCCGATGCAGGCGCAGTCGGCCGGCTCGAGGCGCAGGCGCGCGCACAGGGTGCGAAGCGCCGCCGCCTTGTCCTGGACCCCCTGCAGCACGTGCCGGATGCCGAGCTCACGGCAGCGCAGTCGCGTCATGGCGGAGCGGCGTCCCGAGATCACCGCGACCGGCACGCCCGCCGCGGCCAGCCGCTTCAGTCCGGCTCCGTCGCGTGCGTGGAAGACCTTCAGCGCCTCGCCCCGCGGGCCGTAGTACAGCCGCCCGTCGGTGAGCACACCGTCCACGTCGAGCACCAGCAAGCGCACGTGCGCGGCAGCGTCGCTCATGGCAGAGGCGCCGGGCCGCTTCATACCACCCCCGCGCGAAACAGGTCGTGCACGTTCAGCGCGCCGACCAGCCGGCCCTCGGTGTCGGCGACCGGCAGGGCGGTGATGCGGTGCAGCTCCATCTGATGCACCGCCTCGGCGGCGAGCTCGCGCGGACCGATGGTCCGGCACGGCGAGGTCATCACCTCGCGCATGCTCGCGCGATGGATATCGATCTGTCGGTCTAGCGCGCGGCGCAGATCCCCGTCGGTGAACACTCCCAGGATCCGGTGCCCGGCATCCGTGATCACCGTCATGCCGAGGCCCTTGCGCGACATCTCGAGCAACCCCGCCGCGAGTGAGGCGTCCGCAGGCACTTCCGGCAGGGCCTCGCCGGTGCGCATCAGCTCCTCGACGCGCAGCAGCAGTTGGCGCCCGAGCGTTCCGCCCGGGTGCGAGCGGGCGAAGTCCTGCTTGGTGAAGCCGCGGGCTTCCAACACCGTCACGGCCAGCGCATCGCCCATCGCGAGCGTCGCCGTGGTGCTGGCGGTCGGCGCGAGGTTCAGTGGGCAGGCCTCCTCCGGGACGCTCACGTCGAGCACCACCGTCGCGGCCCGCCCGAGCGTGGAGTCGCGCTTGCCGACCATCGCGATGAGCGGCACGGCGAGCCGCGCCAGGTGCGCCAGCAGCAGCAGCACCTCGGGCGTCTCGCCCGAATTGGACAGCGCCAGCACCACGTCGCCGCGCGTGATCATGCCCAGATCGCCGTGGCTGGCCTCGGCCGGGTGCAGGAAGAACGCGGGGCTGCCGGTGCTGGCGAGGGTGGCGGCGATCTTGCCCGCCACGTGCCCGGATTTGCCGATGCCGGTCACGACCACCCGGCCCTGGCACTCCAGGCACAGGCGGCAGGCGGCCGCGAAGCGCTCATCGAGCCGCTCGATCAGCCCCTGCACGGCGCGCGCCTCGATCGAGAGCGCGCGGCGGGCCGCGGCGATCAGATCGGGGTCGAGGGGCGCGGGGGCGGGGCTCATCGGGCCGATTGTAGCAATTCTGCCCGGCCGCCCCGGTCCCCTCGGCACGCCCGGATGCCGGGTTCGGGCAGCAGGGCAGGCCTGCGTCGATTAAGATGCGCGCATGAACCCAGAGGAAGTCGCGCGGCTGATCCGCGCCGGCCTGCCCGGAGCCGACGTCCGGGTGCAGTCCGAAGACCAGACGCATTTCGCGGCCCGCATCGTGGCGGCGCAATTCACCGGCCTGCGCAGCGTAGCCCGCCACCAGCTGGTCTATCGCACGCTCGGCGAACGGATGGGCCGCGAGATCCATGCACTGTCCATCGAGGCGCTGACGCCCGCCGAAGCCGGAGCCTGACGTGGACAAGCTGCAGATCCAGGGCGGAGTTCCGCTCGAGGGCGAGGTGCGGATCTCCGGGGCGAAGAACGCCACGCTGCCCATCCTCGCCGGCGCGCTGCTCGCCGACGGCCCGGTGGTGGTCGGCAACGTGCCGCACCTGAAGGACGTCACCACGACGGTCGAGCTGCTCGGCGGCATGGGTGCGACGGTCACGATCGACGAGCGCATGCGCATCGAGGTCGATCCGACCACGGTGCGCGACTATTCCGCGCCCTACGAACTGGTCAAGACCATGCGCGCCTCGATCCTGGTGCTCGGTCCGCTCGTGGCCCGTTACGGGCGCGCCGACGTCTCGCTGCCCGGGGGCTGCGCCATCGGCGCCCGGCCGGTCAACATCCACGTCGCCGGCCTGCAGGCTCTCGGCGCTGACATCACCATTGACGGCGGCTACATCCGCGCTCGCGCCACGCGGCTGCGCGGGGCGCGCCTGGTGCTCGACACCGTTACGGTGACCGGGACGGAGAACCTCATGATGGCCGCGACGCTCGCCGAGGGCGAGACGGTCATCGAGAATGCAGCGCGCGAGCCGGAGGTGGTGGATCTGGCCAACTTCCTGATGAGCATGGGCGCAAAGATCCGCGGCGCCGGCACCGACACGATCGTGGTCGAGGGCGTCGAGCGATTGAGCGGCACCAACTACGAGGTGCTGCCCGACCGCATCGAAAGCGGCACCTACCTGGTGGCCGGCGCCATCACGGGCGGACACGTGCGCATCAAGAATACCCGCCCCGATCACCTGGACGCGGTGCTGATGAAGCTGCAGGAGGCTGGCGCCACGGTGGGCGTCGGGGAGAACTGGGTGGAGGTCGACATGCGCGGCCGGCGGCCGCGGGCCGTGGACGTGCGCACCGCTCCGTACCCGGGGTTTCCGACCGACATGCAGGCGCAGTTCGCCGCGCTCAACACCGTTGCGCAGGGTGTCGGCACCATCATCGAGACAATTTTCGAGAACCGCTTCATGCACATGCTGGAGATGCGCCGGCTCGGGGCGGAGATCCGCCTTGAGGGCAACACGGCGATCATCCACGGCGTGACGCGTCTGAAGGCCGCCCCGGTAATGGCGACGGACCTGCGCGCCTCGGCGAGCCTGGTGCTCGCCGGACTGGTGGCCGAGGGCCGCACGGAAGTCGAGCGCATCTATCACATCGACCGGGGCTACGAGGCGATCGAGGAGAAGCTCGCGCAGCTGGGCGCGCAGATCAGACGAGTTCCGAACTGACCGATCGGCGCGGGGGCGCCGGTGGAAGACCCGAACGCGGGGGGGACTATGCGGATAGGCATGATAGGGCTCGGGCGCATGGGCGCCTACATGGTGCGTCGGCTGATCGAGGACGGGCACGAGTGCGTCGCCTACGATCAGTCCACACAGGCGGTGCAGGCCGCCGCGGCGGTGGGGGCGATCGGTGCGAGCTCCGCGGCGGATCTCATCGCCCAGCTCGCCGCCCCGCGGGCGGTGTGGATCATGGTACCGGCCGCGGCGGTCGATGCGGTCATCGCACAGTTGCGCCCGCTGCTCGAGCGCGGCGATGTGCTGGTCGATGGCGGCAATTCGCATTACTCCGATGACATCCGCCGCGCCGACGCGCTGCGTGAGGCGGGCATTCACTACCTCGACGTCGGTACCAGCGGCGGGGTAATGGGGCTCGAGCAGGGGTACTGCCTGATGGTCGGCGGGGAACGGGCGGTCTTCGACCGGCTCGAGCCGGTGTTCGCGACGCTCTCGCCCGGCGGGCGCATTCCCGAGGTCGGCGGCCGCAAGCGCACCGCGGCCGATACCGCGCCGATGGGCTACGCGCACTGCGGGCCGAGCGGCGCGGGCCACTTCGTCAAGATGGTCCACAACGGCATCGAGTACGGCGTCATGGCCGCCTACGCCGAGGGGCTGAGCGTGCTGCAGAACGCCGATGCCGGCCTGCGTGAGCGGCCGGCGGACGCCGAGACCGCGCCGCTCGAGCATCCGCGCCTGTTCCAGTACCGGCTGGATATCGCGGCCATCACCGAGGTGTGGCGCCACGGCAGCATCATCTCTTCGCGTCTGCTCGATCTGACCGCGCGGGCGCTGGCGAGCGATCCGGCTCTCACGAGCTTCAGCGGCCGGGTGTCCGATTCCGGCGAGGGCCGCTGGACGGTGCAGGCCGCGATCGAGATGGGCGTGCCGGCGCACGTGCTGAGCGCGGCGCTCTACGCCCGGTTCGCCTCGCGAGGCCAGGGCGAGTTCGCCGACAAGGTGCTCGCGGCGATGCGGCTCGCCTTCGGCGGGCACGGCGAGCGCAACGGGTAGGCCGGAGCGACGGCTAACGGGGCGGGGCCGATGCGCTGCGGGTGGCGATGTTGCCGATCATCGGCAGCACGCCCCGGCCGCCGACCACCTCGGGCAGGTGGCCGTCCCACTTGCTGACGGCCTGCTGCTGGATGAGCTCGGGGGTGAGCGTCGTCTGCAGCAGCTTCTGCGCCTGCGCCTGCGCGGTCGCCTCGACGATCCTCTGCTGCGCTACGACCTTGGCCTTCTGCAGGTCGTACTGCGCCTGCAGCGCGCGCTGCTGCGCCACCTGCTTCTCCTCGATGGCGGCGGCGAACTCCCGGCTGAAGTGAAAGTCCGTGATGTTCACCGCGTCGACCACGACGCGAAACGGTTCGAGCGCGGTGCGGATCTGGCGCTCGATCTGGTTGCGCACCTGATCGCGCTCGACGATCAGATCCTGCGCGTTGTAATGCGCGGTGACGGCCTTGACGGCATTGCTGATCGCCGGGCGGATCACCTTGCGCATCAGCTGGCGCTCGCTGCCGATGTGCTGATACACCCACTCGGCATCGCCCGGCAGGATGTGCCAGTTGGTTGCCACGGTGCTCGAGACGTTCTGCAGGTCGAGGCTGGCGGCGGTCTCGGTCGACTGGGAGTTCTGCACCTGCACGTTCATCCGGGCGACGCTCTGGACGAACGGCAGCTTCGGGTGCAGCCCCGGATCGAGCACGCCGGGCTGGACCGCGCCGAAGGTCATGAGCACCCCGCGCTCGCCCGGACCGATCTGCACGAATGCCGCACGCGCAAGCACCAGCACGACCAGGATGGCGAGGCCGAGGAGGATCAGGCGCCAATTCGCCGGCGGCAGGTCGGGACGGCGGGCGTTCATGAGCGCACCCGGCGGCTCACTGCAGCACCGCGAGGATTTGTTCGCGCTGCGCCCACAGCGCGCGGATCTGCTCCACCTGCAGCAATCGTGGCAACTCCGCCGTCGCCGCCGCGCCGTCCGGCAGCGCGAGGACCGCGTCGCGCAGTCCGACGATCGCCGCGACGAACGCGCTGTCGGCCTCGACCAGCCGCTCGAGTGTGGCGCGCTCGTTGCGATGACGCTGGTGGATGCGGTCCATCTCCGGCACCGCCGCATTGCGGATGGTCGTCTCCAGCGCCTCGATCTGCTGCGCGGCGCGCTGCAGGGCCTGGGCGGCGCCGACGGCGGCGGCATCCGGGAACGGCTGCGCGCGCGTCGGGGCGGGCAGGTGCTCGCGCCGGAAGGCCGCTTCGAGCGCCTGCGCGCGTGCGCGGCTCTGGCCGAGCAGCTCGCTCGACTTGCTGCGGATCAGCAGGTCGTCGGCGCGCAGCTGATTCTCGCGGCGATAGAAGTTGTAGCCCCAGCCGTAGAACAGGTTCGCGAGCACCTGCTTGACCGGGCCGGCCGAGTCGATGGGGTTGGTGGTGGCTTTCAGATCCATACGAGACTCTCCGCTCGGCGCCGGACGGCTCGCGCCAGAGGCGGCCGTCCGGTACGCCCGTGCTGCTCAGGTTCCGCTCTTGCCGCCCGCGCCGACTGGCTGCAGGGCGTTGCCGACGGGGAAGGTGCCCATGGTCGTCCCGCCGATGAAGAACGGCTGGCCGACCGCGACGTTCGGCGCCGAGACCAGGCCCTTCTCGGCCATCTTGAGCGCGACGTAGTAGCGCACGGCGTCGAGCTCGGAGAGCCCGAACGCCCGCAGCGAGATCAGCTCGCGCATCCGCTCGTCCTTCGGCAGGATCAGCACCTTGGCGTCATTCAGCGTGATGCCGTACACGCCGAGGAAGCTCGCCAGGTGCTCCTTGACGAGCTCCACGATCTCGTGGATGTGCTCGTTGATCTTCTCCATCGGGGTGACCTGGATGATCTGATTGATCGCCTGCTCGACCACCGGTCCGGCGTAGCTCGCCACCTCGTCGGTGCCGATGAAGTGCTTGGCGAACGGCATGTGGGTGATGAGCTTCAGCGCATCGTCCTTGGTGTCGACGTGCACGTAGTACTCGACCTGGTAGGCCATCTCGGCCATTTCCGCCGAGCTGGCGATCCCGGCGCTGCGCACCAGGAGCTTGGCGCGGTTGACGTACAGTACCTCGTACTGCCAGGGCGACTGACCGCCGAAGAATCCGGTCACGAAGCTGCCGAGCAGCGGCTTGTCGGGCGTCTGAATCGGATATTGACCGGTGTCGTAGACGTTGAGCACGGCGCCGCGGGACTTCAACACCGCGAAGTGGTTGGCCTCGACGGTGAGCAGGCTCCCGGAGACCAGGCTCTGGTCCGGATAGTGAAACGCGAGGATGGTCGGTCCCATCACGTCCGTGCCGTCGTTGTTTAGAGTTGAGACAACCTGTCGGGTCAGAGCCATCGTCCGTCTCCTTCTGTCGCGTCGGGCGCGGGGGCGCGCTGCGGCGGGATTCACTCGCTGGGAGTGTCTGTTGGGTAGTGTCGGTCTGCCAGTCCGCTGGGCAAGGGGCCTCTGCACCCCGGCGGCATTGTAATCCATCCGCCCGTCCGGCGTGGCCCGCGCGAGGCCGGGCTGAGACGCACATGGCGCGCTGCGGTCCATTGGGTGACAATGCGTCATGATGCGCGTCGGGCGCGTACACGGCCGGCCGGGAATCGCCACAGAGTGAGGTGAGTCGCATGAAGAAGGGATCGATGCTGCGCGGGTTGCTGTGTGCTGCCGTACTGGCCACCGCGCCGGCGCTGGCCCATGGAGTGAACTCCGTGACCCGGGCCACGCTCGGCAATGGGCTCAGGGTGGTCATCGTGCGCGACCCGCTCGCGCCGGTGGTATCGGTGCAGACGAATTACCGGGTCGGCTCCGATGAGACACCGCCGGGCTTCCCGGGCATGGCGCACGCGACCGAGCACATGATGTTCCGTGGCAGTCCGGGGCTGACGGCCAACCAGCTCGCCGCCGTAATGGCCAACATGGGCGGCGCGTTCGATGCCGAGACGGCCAACAGCGTCACCAAGTATTTCTTCGTCGTGCCGGCGCAGGATCTCGGCGTCGCCCTGCACATCGCCTCGATTCGTATGCGCGCGGTCGACATGGCGCCGAAGCAGTGGGCGCTCGAGCGCGGGGCGATCGAGCAGGAGGTCGCGCACGACCTGTCCAGTCCCAGCTTCAAGTTCTACACCGAGCTGGTAGCGCACCTGTTCGCCGGCACGCCGTACGCGCACACCCCGCTCGGCACCCGTCCGTCGTTCAACGCGACCACCGCCGCGATGCTCAAGCGCTTCCATGACGCGTGGTATGTGCCCAACAACGCCATCCTGGTGATCGCCGGCGATGTCGATCCGGCCGCGACGCTTGCCGAGGTGCGCCGTCTGTTCGCAAGCATCCCGCGCCGCGCGCTGCCGCCGCGCCCGGCCTATCACTTCCGTCCGGTGAGCGCCAAGACGCTGCGGCTGCCGACCGACAATCCGTACGGCTCGGTGTACCTCGCCTACCGCATGCCCGGCATCCGCAGCAAGGACTACGCCACCGGACAGGTGCTCGGCAACGCGCTCGCCTCCCAGCGTGCAGCGCTGTTCGGCATGGGCATGGACGGCACTGCGTTGTTCGGAACGTTCTTCGTCCAGCAGCTGCCGCGGGCCGGTCTCGGCGCGGCGGTCGGCATCTTTCCGCGCGGGGCGGCGCCCGGGCCGCTCCTGAGGCGCATGCAGGCGATTCTCGCCGCCGCGGCGCGGCACGGGGTGGATCCGGCCTTGGTGGCGGCCGCCAAGCGCCTGGCCATCGCCCGGCTGGAGTTTGCCAAGAATTCCGTCAACGGACTGGCGAGCGCCTGGTCACGTGCGCTGGCGGTTGACGGACTGTCCTCGCCGCAAGCGATGAAGGCCTCGATCGAGGCGGTGACGCCGGCCGCAGTGGACGCGCTGGCGCGGCGCGTGTTTGATCCCGCCCACGCCTTCACCGCTATCCTGACACCGCAGAGCTCCGGCAAGCCGGTCACCAGCAAGGGCTTCGGCGGGCCGGAGAGCTTTGCCGCCAATCCCACCAAGCCGGTGGTGCTGCCGGCCTGGGCCGCGCGGGCGTTTGCGCACCTGCCCGAGCCGCGCTCGCAGCTGCATCCCTGGCAGACGACGCTGCCGAACGGGCTGAAGCTCGTGGTGCAGAGCGAGTCGGTGAGCCACACCGTGCAGGTGGTAGGTCTGGTCCGGACCAACTCAGACCTGGAGTCCCCGCACGGGCAGAAGGGGGTGAGCGACGTGCTGGACTCGATGTTCCAGTTCGGCAGCGCGCACCTCGGGCGCCTGCAGTTCCAAGCGGCCCTCGATGCCATCACCGCCGAGGAGAGCGCAGGACCGCAGTTCTCGCTCGCCGTGCCGGGGAAATATTTCGCCCGTGGCATGGCGCTGCTGGCCGACAACGAACTGCATCCGGCGCTGACATCGCAGGCGTTCGCGATCATGCGGGCCCAGCAGGCCGGCAACTGGCATGGCGAGATCCACTCGCCCGGCTTCCTCAACGACATCGGCCTGCAGCGCCTGCTGGTGCCGCCGGGGGATCCGTCGCTGCGCTACCCGACGCCCGCCGCCATCCGCTCCCTCACGCTGCGCCAGGTGCAGGCCTACTACGCGCAGGTCTACCGGCCGGACATGACCACGATCGTCGTGGTCGGCGATGTCACGCCGGCCGAGGCACTGTGGGTCGTGGCCAAGAACTTCGGCGGCTGGCTCGCCTCGGGCCCGAAGCCCGCGGTGGATTACGGCGCCGTGCCGCTCAACCGTCCGGGCAGCCTGCAAACGCCCGACAGGAGCGCGGTACAGGACAGCGTGCAGCTCGCCGAGCTGGTGCCGGTCACGCGCGACAGCCCGCAGCGCTACGCGCTGCGGCTCGGCAATCAGGTGCTCGGGGGCGGGTTCTATGCCTCGTGGCTGTACCGCGATCTGCGCGAGAAGAGCGGACTGGTCTACTACGTCGGCACCGGCTTCTCGCTGCACAGGCATCGCGGCATCTACCGCATCAGCTACGGGTGCGATCCGGACAATGTGACCGCCGCGCGCACGCTGATCCTGAAGGACCTCAAGCGCATGCAGTTCGGGGCGCTGCCGCAGAGCGATCTGCGGCGTGCCAAGGGCATCGTGCTGCGCGGTATTCCGCTCGGGGAGTCGAGCTTCGATCAGATCGGCGGCCGGCTGCTCGATTACGCCGCGCACGGCGAGCCGCTCGATGAAGACGTGATCGCCGGTCGGCGCTATCGCGCCCTCACCGCCGCGCAGGTGCAGCAGGCCTACCGCCAGGCGATCCGTCTGAACGGCTTCGTCATGGCTGTGAAGGGTCCGGCGCCGACCCGCTAGCGCAACGCCCACGGGAGCGGCCGGCGCACGCCGCCGCTCCCGCCGTCGGTGCGCTCAGGCGCCCTGCTCGGCGGCTTGCTCCACCCACACCGCGCAGCGCGGACAGGCCTGCACGGCCTGCACGGCGATGACGTCCGGCTCGCCACGCTCGAGTCCGGCGATGGCTGCCTCCTTGCCGGTGCCGGCGATCACGAACAGCGGCTCGGGGATGTGCGCGATGAACTCCGGCGTGACGCTCACGCCGGACAGGCCGTCGGGCCGGCTCACCGCGAGCGCCAGGCGACCGCGTGCGCGCGTCAGGTCCGCGCTGCGGAAGAGGGAGGCGGTGTGCCCGTCGGCGCCGAGGCCGAGCATGCCGAGGCTGACCGTGGCGCCCTGCGCGAGCAGCGCGCGCAGGCGCGCCTCGTAATCGAGGGCGGCCTGCTCGAGGGGCAGCTCGGTGCGCACGCGCAGCACCTGCGCCTCGGGCAGGGCGAGTGCATCGAGCAGCGGCCGGGAGGCGTGATAGTTGCTCGCCTCGGAGTCGGCCGGCACGTAGCGGTCATCGGAAAAGAGGATGTGCAGCTTGCCGTGCAGCGCCACGCCCGAATGGCGCAGGCGCGCGGCGAGCTGCCGATAGGCCGGCAGCGGCGTGTGGCCGCCGGAGAGCATGATTGCGCCGCCGCCGCTTGCCGCTGCGGCCGTGATCGCCTGCTCGAGCCGCGCGGCGAGTGCCGCATCGAGCTCGGCCCGGGTCGCGAATCTGCGGATCTGTACCGTGTTCATGCGCCGTCCTTCAGTCCCTGGAGAGACCCCGATGGTACCGCACGCCGCGCGCGGCTCAGTTCGGCTGCTCTTTCACCGGCACCGTGATGGTCAGCTTGCTCGTGCCGCGCAGCACCTGCACCCGCAGGCTCGAGCCGGGCTTGCGGCGGGCGATTTGCACGCGCGCCCCCTCGGCCGTGCGCACCGGCACGCCGCCGAGCTTGAGCAGGAGGTCCCCGGGTTTCAGGCCCGCCTGCTGTGCGGGGCTGCCGACGTACATATTGGCGATGACCACGCCGGCGCGCGCCAGCCCGGCCTGGTGCGCCTGGGCCGCGGAGAGGTCCTCCGGCACGATACCAATCCAGCCGCGGATCACCTTGCCGTACTTGATGATGTCGTGCAGCACGCCACGCACCATGTCGACCGGAATGGCGAACCCGATGCCCTCCACGCCGAGGTTCTTCGCGACGATCGCGGTGTTGATGCCGATCAGCTGACCGTTGGAGTTGATGAGCGCACCGCCGGAGTTGCCGAAATTGATCGGCGCATCGGTCTGGATGAAGTCATCGAATGCCGAGATGCCGAGCTCCTCGCGTCCCGTGGCGCTGACGATGCCGTTGGTCACCGTCTGCGAGAGGCCGAGCGGGTTGCCGATCGCGAGCGCGACGTCACCGACGCGTACCTGGCTGGACTGTCCGAAGGAGATCACCGGCAGGTGCGGCAGGTTGATCTGCAGGACCGCCAGGTCGGTGTCCGGATCGACCCCGACGACGCGCGGGGTGGCGATGCGCCCGTCGGCCAGCTGCACGCGGATCGCCTGGGCGTTCGCGATGACGTGATAGTTCGTGACGATGTGGCCCTGCGCATCGACGATCACGCCGGAGCCTAGGGTGCGCTCGATGCGCTGGCGGTACAGCGGCAGGACGTTGCCAAACAGGTCGCCGAAATTGGCGAACGGGAAGGGATTGACCTGCTCGGTCACCACCCGGGCGGTGTAGATGTTCACCACTGCGGGCGCGGCACGCTCGACCGCGCCGGCATAGCTGACCACCGGCGGCTCGCGTTCCGTCGGGGCCGGCGCGGCGCGGGCCGGGGCGGGACCGGCCGCCGCCGGGGCGGGACCGTGCGGGCGGATCAGGCTCGGGTGCAGGGCCACGATCACGAAGGCGAGCGCCAGCCCGCCCACCACGGAACCGGCGATGAAAGTCAGGCCCCGGCCCAATTTCTGCAGCATGTCTCGTGCGCTCCGTTCGATGTCCCGTGTCCGTCCGTCTCGCCCCGCGGGCGGGTACCGCAGATTGGCGCGGCCGCCCATCCGTACAAGCCGCCGCGGGCAGCGGCAGCCAGCGGCATTCGTTTGTGTATAATGCACCGACCCCCGATGAGCGGAAACTGCCCGAGTGGTTCGTCGTGGTGCAAGAACAATGCGGGCGCAGCGCAGCGCCGGGTGCAACCGTGCGGAAATTGGGAGGTTCTTCCGATGACCGAATGCGTGATGGGTGCCGGCGTGGCGGCACGCCCTGAGAGGAGTGCCTGATGAGCGCGCAGAGTCCTGATTCGCCCCGAGCCGGGGAACCCGCGGCCGCCAAGCGCGGCGTGTGGGCATGGATCAACCGGCGCATGCCGGTCGATTCGTTTATATCCCACGAGCTGACGGGCTACTTCGCGCCCAAGAACTTCAACTTCTGGTACTTCTTCGGCTCGCTGGCCATGCTGGTGCTGGTGATGCAGATCGGTACCGGCATCTTCCTCACGATGTACTACAAGCCGAGCGCCGCCGCGGCGTTTGGCTCGGTGCAGTTCATCATGCGCGAAGTGCAGTGGGGGTGGCTGATCCGCTACATGCACTCCACGGGCGCCTCGTTCTTCTTCATCGTCGTCTACCTGCACATGTTCCGCGGCATACTGTACGGTTCGTACCGCCAGCCGCGCGAGCTGCTGTGGCTGATCGGCATGGTGGTGTACCTGGCGCTGATGGCCGAGGCGTTCATGGGCTACGTGCTGCCGTGGGGCAACATGTCCTTCTGGGGCGCACAGGTCATCATCAACCTGTTCGGCACTATCCCGGGCGTCGGGCCGGCGCTCACGCAGTGGATCCGGGGCGACTACGGCATCTCCGGGGCGACGCTGAATCGCCTGTTCGCGCTGCACGTGGCGGCCGTGCCGATCGTGCTGCTGCTGCTCGTGGTGCTGCACCTGGTCGCGTTGCACCAGGTGGGCTCGAACAACCCCGACGGCATCGAGATCCGCGACCGGCTGGGCCCGAACGGCAAGCCGCTCGACGGCATCCCGTTCCACCCCTACTACACGGTCAAGGATATCTTCGGGGTCGGGGTGTTCTTCATCCTGTTCGCGCTGGTGGTGTTCTTCATCCCGACCTTCCACGGGCTGTTCCTGGAGAAGGCGAACTTCACACCCGCCAATCCGCTCTCCACGCCCGCTGAGATCCATCCGGTGTGGTACTTCACGCCGTTCTACGCCATCCTGCGGGCCGTCCCGAGCAAGGGGCTCGGCGCTTTGCTGCTGGTCATGGCGCTGATCTCGCTGTTCCTGCTGCCCTGGCTCGACCGCTCACCGGTGAAGTCGATGCGCTACAAGGGCTGGATGTCGCGCGTGGCGCTGGCGGTGTTCGTGGTGTCCTTCGTCGGTCTCGGCTATCTGGGCATGCAGCCGGTCGAGCCGCTGTACGTCATCCTGGCCCGCGTCTTCGCCATCGGGTACTTCGCCTTCTTCTGGCTGATGCCCTTCTACACGCGATGGGAGCAGGTCAAGCCCGTGCCGGAGAGGGTGGTCTACCATGCGCACTAACGGATACCGCTGGGTGGCGGCGCTGCTCGCAGCGGTGCTGGCGGGCGCGATGGGACCGCTTGCGCGGGCGGCCGAGCCGGGCGCGACGTTCGGGTCGCACTGGGAGAGCTGGCAGGCGCATGCCACGGTGAGCGACCGGGCTTCGCTGCAGCGCGGTGCGCGGGACTTCGTCGGCTACTGCCTGGGCTGCCATTCGCTCGGCTACGAGCGCTGGAGCCGCCTCGGCAAGGATCTGGCGATCCCGCCGCAGATGCTGAAGAAGGACCTGATCCCCCCAGGCGAGACCCCCCAGGACTACATCACCTCGCCGATGACCGCCGATGCGGAGAAGTGGTTCGGCAAGCAGCCGCCGGACCTCTCGCTGATCGCGCGTGCCCGCGGCACGAACTACCTGTATCGCTACCTGAAGACCTTCTACGTCGATTCGGGGCGCGCGACCGGGACGAACAACCTGGTGTACCCGTCCGTGGCGATGCCGGACATACTCGCCTCGCTCGAGGGCCTGAAGGTCGCCGTCTACCGGACGGTCGATGAACCGGGGCCCCACGGCAGCACCATCAAGCGCAAGGTGTTCGAGCATTTTCGCCAGATCTCCACCGGCAGCATGACGCCGCAGCAGTTCGATCAGTTCGTGCGCGACACGATCAATTTTCTCTACTACGTGAGCGATCCGCAGCGCGCCGAGCGGCACCGCATCGGCGTGTGGGTCATCCTGTTCCTGATCGGGTTCACCTGGATTGCTCTGCTGCTGAAGCGCGAGTATTGGAAGGACGTGCGCTAGCGGATCGGCACGGAGGCGATGCCGCCGGGCGCGCCGGCGGCGCGTCGGCGGGCAGCGGAAGCCTCCCGGTGCGGTAAGATCACCGGGACGCCGGCAGGCCGGCGGGAGCGCTATCGTGTCGAGCAGACGATCCATCATGACGCTGTTCTCGGCGCCGGCAGATCCCTGGAGCCATCGCACCCGGATCGTACTGGCCGAGAAGGGCATCGATCCCGACATCGTCAGCGTCGAGCCCGGAAGCCTGCCGGAGGACCTGCTCGACCTGAATCCCTACCATTCGCTACCGACCCTGGTGGACCGGGATCTGGTCCTGTATGACTCGCGGATCATCATCGAGTACCTCGATGAGCGCTTTCCACACCCGCCGCTGATGCCGGTCGATCCGGTCACCCGGGCGCAGTTCCGCCTGGCGCTTTATCGCCTAGAGCGTGACTGGTACAGTCTGGTCGGGGAGATCGAGCGGGAGGAGGATCGGCGGCAACTGCCGCGGCTGAGGAAGATGCTCCTCGACACGATCGTGCAGGGGGTCGAGCTGTTCCAGTTGAAGCCTTTCTTCCTCTCCGATGAGTTTTCGCTGGTGGATGCGACCCTCGCGCCCGTTCTCTGGCGCCTCCCCCACCTGCAGATCGAGTTGCCGCTGAAGGCCCAGTCCGTCGCCAAGTACGCCAGCCGCCTGTTCGCCAGGCCGGCGTTCGCGCGGGCGCTGTCGGAAGCGGAACGCGCGATGCGCCGCTAGCGAGTCCTGGATGCTCAAAGCCCCTCCCAAGCGGCCGTACCTGCTGCGTGCCATGCATCAGTGGATCACCGATAGCGGTTGCACCCCGCATGTGATCGTCGCTGCCGAGCGCGCCGGGGAGGACGTCCCGCACGCCTACGCGCAGGACGGCAAGCTGGTCTTGAACCTGAGCTACTCGGCGACGCAGCGGCTGAAGATCGACAACGACAGCGTTGAATTCGACGCCCGCTTCGCCGGGGTCATCCACCACGTGCGCTTCCCGGTGAGCGCGGTGATGGGCGTGTACGCCCGCGAGACCGGCGAGGGCATGATGTTCCCCGATCAGGACGCCGGGGGGCCGGAGCCGCCCGAGCCCCCGGGGCCCAAGCCGGCCCCGATCGAGGACGGCGGCGGCGTCAAGCGGCCGCAGCTGCGGGTGGTGAAATGACCGGAATCTTTGCAGGCGGCCCCGCGTTCTGCTATTCAAGTTCCGGGGAGCCGGCCGGGCAATCGCTGCCCCGTCCCGTTACTGGGCCGGGGGGGAGGAAAGTCCGGGCTCCGGCGGATCAGGGTGCCAGGTAACGCCTGGGGGGCCACGTGTGGGAGGAGGCGCAAGCTTCACCCGCGCAGCGCTCACGGAAAGTGCAACAGAGAGTAGACCGCCCAAGCCCCCGTCCAAGACCCATCGGGTCCGGATGCGGGGACGGCAAGGGTGAAACGGTGCGGTAAGAGCGCACCGCGGCTCTGGCAACAGAGCTGGCACGGCAAACCCCACCTGGAGCAAGGCCAAATAGGGAAGCAGCGGGCCCGGGAAACCGGTTCCGCGGCGCCGATCCGCGCGCGCTTCCGGGTAGGCCGCTAGAGGTCCACGGCGACGTGGATCGTAGAGGAATGATTGCCGCGCGGGAGTCCGCCTCGACCGGGGCGCTCGCTCGTGACAGAACCCGGCTTACAGGCCGGCTCCCCCTTTGATCCTCCGGCCGGCGCGCCGCGCGCGCCTCAGCGCGTCTTGGCGTGCTGCAGGGCGATGTCGTACGCGGCGCTGCGGCTTGCGCCGGTCAGCTGGGCCGCCACGGCCGCGGCACGTCCCGGTGGCAGCTCCTTCAGGAGCAGCTCCACCGTCCGGCGCAGCAGCGCCTCGTCGAGCGAGTGGGCCCGCACCGGCGCACCCTGCACCACCACGGTGAGCTCGCCGCGGCGGACGTTCTCGTCCTCGGCGGCTCGCTGGGCAAGCTCTGCGAGGGTGCCGCGGTAGAGCGTCTCGTGCGCCTTGGTCAGCTCGCGCGCCACGGTGGCCTGGCGCTCGGCGCCGAAGAGGGCTGCGAGGTCGGCCAGCATCGCCGCGATCCGATGCGGCGCCTCGAAGAACACCAGCGTGCGCTCCTCGCCCGCGAGGCTCGCCAGGTGGGTGCGCCGCTCCCGCTCGCGCGCCGGCAGAAATCCCTCGAAGCAGAAGCGGCTGACCGGCAGCGCGGCGCAGGCGAGGGCCGTGGTGATGGCGCTCGGCCCGGGAATGGCCTCGACGGGGATGCCGGCGCCAGCGGCCGCGCTCACCAGCTCGTAGCCGGGGTCCGACAGCAGCGGGGTGCCGGCGTCGCTCACCAGCGCGAGCGTCTGGCCGGCCTTGAGGCGCTCGAGCAGCTGCGGCACGCGCTGCGTCTCGTTGTGCGTGTGCAGCGAGATCAGCGGCCGGGCGATCCCGAGCGAGCGCAGCAACGCGAGCGTGTGGCGCGTGTCTTCGGCCACGATGCCGTCTGCGCCTTCGAGCGCTCGCACGGTGCGCGTGCTGATGTCTCCGAGGTTGCCGATCGGCGTCGCGACGACCTGCAACCGTCCCTGCACCTGGGCCACTATACTCTCCGCTGCGCACCGGATCGGCGGGGCGCAATCTTGGCTCGAAACGCACCGACAGTGAAAGGGCTCTCAACGATGCAGCGAACGATCCTGCCTGCCGCGCTCGGCGCGATCGCCGTACTGCTCGCCGGTTGCGCGAGCGCGCCGCCGCCGGCTGCGCCGCCGTCCCGGATGGCCCGCGCGCCGGTGTTGCCGCATCGCGGCGGGGTCCGCCGTGCGCCGCAGTACGCCCCGTCTTCCCGGACGCTGGCCGGCACGCGCATCGCGCTGCTGCTGCCGGAGTCCGGCCCGCTCGCTGGCGCGGCGCAGAGCGTGCGCGACGGGTTCCTGAGCGCGTATTACCAGCTGCCTGCCGATCAGCGCCCGCAGGTCCGAGTGTATGACACGGCCGGTGCCGTGCCGATCGACGGCCTCATCGCTGAGGCCGAGCGCGACGGCGCGGACTTCATCGTCGGGCCGCTGCTGCGCGCGAACGTTGCCGCGGCGGCGCGCGTCGGCGCGCCGCGCCCGCCGATGCTGGCGCTGAATTTCCTGCCGCGCGGGGCAGCGGCCCCGCCGCAGTTCTTCCAGTTCGCGCTCTCCCCGACCGCCGAGGCGCGCCTGGTGGCCGAGCGCGTGCTCGCCGACGGCCACCGCCTGGGCATCGCCATCGTGCCGGACAACCTGTGGGGTACGCGGGTGCTCGGCGCCTTCGATCGGCGGCTCAAGGCGGGGGGCGGGAGCCTGCTCGCCGCCACCCACATCGACCTGTCGGCGAGCGACTACACCGGGCCAATCGAGCGGGCGTTGCTCATCGGCCAGAGCCGGGCGCGGCGGCGGCATCTGGAGGCGCTCCTCGGCATGCCGCTCGCCTTCGTGCCGCGGCGGCGGGCGGACATCCAGTTCATCTTCGCGCCGGCGCCGGCCAGTACCGAACGGATGCTCGAGCCGCAACTGCGTTTCTACTACGCCAACGGCGTTCCGACCTACTCGACCTCGGACGCCTTCGTGCCCGATCCGACCGGGAATCAGGATCTCGACGGCCTGCGCTTTCTCGATATGCCCTGGATGTTGGGCGATCCGCTCGCCGATGCCGTGCGCGCGGTCACCCATCGCGCCTGGCCGGCGGGCGGACCGGACCGCGGGCGCCTGTTTGCCTTCGGCTTCGACGCCTACAATCTCGCCGTCGCGCTGTTCGTCCAGCGCGTCCCGCCGGATTCGCTCAGGCTCGCCGGGCTGACGGGCGGTCTGCGCATCGATGCCCAGGGACGGGTGCATCGCTCGCTCACTTGGGCGCGGTTCCAGGACGGGCAGATCAAGATTCTGCCGTCCCGGTGAGCCGGCGCGTGGGCACCGGCGCCTCACCGGGTGCCCGCGCGCGATCAAACACCTTGGAGCGTCTGTGCTGCGCGCGCAAAGTGCAGCTAATCCAGTAGATAAGCTTCAGACTCCAAGCTTCTGATTAACAAGAGTAATGAATAAAATCCTGATGTTGGCGAGGTTCCGGCATTCGACATAACTCGACGCGCTCGTGACTTTTTCTCCTGAATTCAATTGACATAGCGCACCCGCGATTTATAGTGGGACGAAGTGGGACAAGGTGGGAGAGGATGGGCTAAGTCCTCGCTCGGAGTCCATGTTTCGCGGCGCTACCAAAATCACTCTGGATGACAAAGGCCGGATGGTCATGCCCACCCGTTATCGGGAGCAGATCACCGAACGCGCCCAGGGAAAGCTGGTGGTCACCGTCGACCGGGACCGCTGCCTGCTCATCTATCCCCTGCCTGAGTGGGACCTGATCGAGTCGAAGCTGATGAGCCTGCCGACGCTGCACGCGCAGGCGCGGCGGCTACAGCGGCTGATGGTGGGTCATGCGACCGATCTGGAGCTCGACGGGCACGGACGCATTCTGCTGCCGCCGGAGCTGCGCGAGTTCGCCGGCCTGGAGCGGCACGGGATGCTGATCGGGCAGGGCAATCGGTTCGAGCTGTGGAACGACTCGCGCTGGGGCGAGCGGCTCGATGAATGGTTGAAGACGGAGGAAGCCGCCACCGACCTGCCCTCGGAGCTCGACTCGCTCTCGCTGTGAGGCGCCGGAGCGGGACGGGCGACAGCGAGGGAGCCGGAGCATGCACGGATCGGCCGGGCGGAGTGTAACGAGAGCGGCGTGCGCGGTAAGCGGGGCCGGGCGCGTGGGGTATTCGAGGTTCGAGAGCTGGGCACGGCCCATGAGTGGAGCACTGCGGGGGCGCGTCGGCGGTCGCTTCGATCGTGACTGAGCACATCCCGGTGCTCGCACGCGAGGCGGTCGAGGCGTTGGCTCTCGAGGCGGACGGCTACTATGTCGATGCGACGTTCGGGCGAGGCGGTCATACAGCACTCATACTCCAGGCCCTGGGTCGAGAAGGCCGCGTGCTCGCGATCGACCGTGACCCTTCGGCCATTGCGGCGGGCCGTGCTCGCTTCGACGCGGAAGGCCGCCTTACGCTGGTGCATGCTGCATTCGCCGAGCTCGCGGCGCTCGTGCCGGCTCATTCGGCCGGCCGCGCGTGCCGCGGCATCTTGTTCGATCTCGGGGTGTCCTCGCCGCAGCTTGACGAGGCGGCGCGCGGGTTCAGCTTTCGCGCCGACGGCCCTCTCGATATGCGTATGGATCCGACGCGCGGGGAGGCGGTGTCCGCGTGGCTTGCGCGCGCAAGCGTTGAAGAGATTCGGGAAGTGATCGCCACCTACGGAGAGGAACGCTTTGCGCGCCGGGTCGCGCAGGCGATCGACGCGGCGCGCCAGCGCGCGCCGATCGAGCGCACCGCGGCGCTCGCCGAGATCGTCGCCCGCGCGGTGCGCACGCGCGAGCCGGGCAAGCATCCGGCGACGCGCACCTTCCAGGCGCTGCGCATGTTCATCAACGACGAGCCGGGTCAGCTCGAGCGCGGACTCGCCGCGGCGCTCGAGGTCCTTGCCCCCGGCGGCCGGCTGGCGGCGATCAGCTTCCACTCGCTCGAGGACCGCGTGGTGAAGCGGTTCATCGAGCGCCACTCGCGGCCCGACCCGGCCCTCGCGGGTCTGCCGGCATTGCCCGCGCACCTGGCCCCGAGGCTGCGCCGCGTCGGGCGCAAGATCCGCCCGCAAGCGGCGGAGATCGAGCGCAATCCCCGCGCCCGCAGCGCCCTGCTGCGCGTGGCCGAGAAGATCGCATGAAGGCCAAGCGCGCCACCTTCGCGCTGATGGTCGGTGCTCTGTGGGTGGCCGTGCTCGCCTCGGGCGTCGGGGCGGTCTACTGCCGCTACCGCGCGCGGCAACTGTTCATTCATCTGGAGCAGCTCAGCCGCCAACGCGACAATCTCGACATCCAGTGGGGTCAGCTGCAGCTCGAGCAGAGTGCCTGGTCGACGCATGCGCTCGTTGAGAGCGTCGCGCAGAGCAAGCTGCACATGACGATGCCCCCGCCCCAGGACATCGTGGTCGTGCATCCATGAAGTCCCGCCGCGTCCCGCCGCGCTCGCCTGCCTACCGCTGGCGGGCCTATTTTCTGTCGGGGGTGTTGGCCCTGCTCGGGCTCGGCCTGATCGCCCGCGCGGTGGACCTGCAGCTGGTCGACTACACGTTTCTTTCCGGGCAGGGCGACGCGCGCTTCACGCGCGTCGTCACCGTCCCGGCGCACCGTGGCGTGATCACCGATCGTTACGGTGAGCCGCTCGCGGTGAGCACCCCGGTGGACTCCGTCTGGGTCAACCCCAGCCAGATCATGGACGGCGAGACCCGCGTGGCGCGCCTCGCGCACGCGCTGCACCAGAACGAGCCGACGCTGCTGCGCGACATCGACAGCAATCTGAAGCTCGATTTTCTCTACGTTGCCCGCCAGCTGCCGCCGCCGCAGGCGCTCGCCATCAAGGCGCTCGGGATTCCCGGGGTCTACCTGGCGCGCGAATACCGCCGCTACTACCCGGCCGGCGAGGTGACCGGCCAGCTGATCGGCTTCACCAACATCAACGATCAGGGCCGGGCGGGGCTCGAGCTCGCCTACAACTCCTGGCTGACGGGTATCGACGGGGAGAAACGCGTCATCGAGGATCGCTACGGCCGGATCGTGCAGGACGTCGACAGCATTCGCACGGCCCGTCCGGGGCGCGACCTGGTGCTGTCGATCGACATGCGCATCCAGTACCTCGCGTACCGGGCGCTCAAGGCGCAGGTCGAGGCGCAGCGCGCCCGCTCCGGCAGCATGGTGGTGATCGACGTCGACACCGGCGAGGTGCTCGCCATGGTCGATCAGCCGGGGTTCAATCCCAACGACCGCTCGCAACTGCTGCCGAACTTGTATCGCAACCGCGCCGTCACCGACACCTTCGAGCCCGGCTCCTCGATCAAGCCGTTCTTCGTTGCCGCTGCGCTCATGAGCGGGCGCTACAACAGTCACAGCGTCATCGACACCTCCCCGGGCTACATCAAGGTCGACGGCCACGTGTTCCGCGACGAGCAAGACCTCGGACCGATCGGCATCTACACCGTACTCGCCAAGAGCTCAAACGTCGGCATGGCCCACATCTCGCTGTCGCTGCCGCCGGCGCTGATCTGGCACACCCTGCACCGCTTCGGGTTCGGCCAGTTCGCCACCGAGGGCTACCCCGGCGAGACCCAGGGCGTGCTGCTGCCGTACAAGGACTGGCGCCCGATCCGCATCGTGACCATGTCGCACGGGTACGGCATGTCCGTCACGGCGCTGCAGCTGGCCCATGCCTATGCCACGCTCGGGGCGTTCGGGGTGGAGCGGCCGGTCTCCTTCCTGCGTGTCACCGCGCCGCCGCCGGGGCGGCGCGTCATGCCGGCGAAGCTCTGCGGCGAGCTGCTGCAGCTGATGCGCGGCGTCGTGCGCCCGGGCGGTACCGCGCCGCACGGCGCGATCCCCGGCTACACCGTGGCCGGCAAGACCGGCACCTCGTGGGAGGCCGATGGCGGCAGCTACCGCGAGCACCATTTCAACGCAGTGTTCGCCGGGGTCGCGCCCGCCAGCGCGCCGCGGCTCGCCGCGGTGGTAGTGCTGCGCGATCCGACCGCCGGGCTGTACTACGGGGGCGACGTGTCTGCCCCGGTGTTCGCCACGGTGATCGGGCGGGCGCTGCGCCTGATGGCCGTGGCGCCGGACAAGCCGTTGCCGCAGCCCCAGGCGCTGCAGGTTGCCGCGCTGCGATGAGCACCGCGACTCATCTCGACTGCACCGCTCGCCCGCTCGCCGATCTGCTCGGGGCGTTCGCGAGCGCGCCTGCCGAGCTGCGTGTCACCGACGTGACGCTCGACAGCCGGGCGGTGCGCCCCGGAGCATTGTTTCTGGCCTGCCGCGGCCGCTCGCACCACGGTCTTGCGTTTGTGTCCGAAGCGCTCGCCCGCGGCGCACGCGCGGTGTTGTACGAGCCCCCGGCCGACCCGCCGGAGGCGCTTGCCGATCTTGGCGCTCAGGTGTTCGTCGCCGCCGTGCCGCAGCTCGGCGCGCGGGCCGGACTGATCGCCGCGCGCTTCTTCGGCGAGCCGGCACGCGCCCTGTCGATCGCCGCGGTGACCGGGACCAACGGTAAGACCACCTGCGCCTGGCTGCTCGCGCAGGCGCTGGAGCGCTGCGGCCGCCCTGCGGCCTACCTCGGCACGCTCGGCTATGGCAGGCCCGGCGCGCTCGAGCACTCGGCGCACACCACGGCCGACCCCGTGACGCTGCATCGCCAGCTCGCGCGCGTGCGCGAGCTCGGCGCGCGTTGGGTGGGCATGGAGGTCTCCTCGCACGCGCTGGATCAGCAGCGCATCGCGGGGCTGCCCGTGCACACCGCCGCCTTCACCAATCTCACCCGCGATCATCTCGATTATCACGGCACGATGAGCGCCTACGGGCGTACCAAGGCCCGGCTGTTCGAGCTTGCCGGGCTGGTCACCCGCGTCATCAACATCGACGATGCCTTCGGCGCCGAGCTCGCCGCGCGGTCCGGGACGGGCGAGCTGATCGTGACCTCGCGTCGCGGTGCCATGGCGCCGCAGGGCGCGCGCTGGGTGCGCGGCAGCGCGGCCCGGCCGCAGGGCGTCGGGCTGTCCATCGCACTTGAGACGAGCTGGGGCGCCGGCGAGCTCACGATGCCGCTGATCGGCGATTTCAACGCTGACAACACTCTCACGGTGCTCGCCATGCTGCTCGGCGCGGCGCTGCCGTTCGAGGTGGCCCTCGCGGCGCTGAAGACCTGCCGGGCCGCGCCGGGACGCATGGAAGCCTTCGGTGGCGATGCGGGCCGGCCGCTCGCGATCATCGACTACGCGCACTCCCCGGATGCCCTCGCCCAGGCGCTCACCAACGCCCGCCTGCATTGCCGCGGCCGGTTGCGCGTGGTGTTCGGCTGTGGTGGCGATCGCGACACCGGCAAGCGCCCGCTGATGGGCGGCATCGCCGCCGAGCTCGCTGACGAGGTCATCCTCACCGATGACAATCCGCGCAGCGAGGCGCCCGAGCGCATCACCGCCGACATCCTCGCCGGTCTGCCAGGCGGCGCGGCACGCATCGAGCACGATCGCGCCGCGGCGATTCGTGCGGCGCTCGAGGGCAGCGGCGCCGGCGACGTGGTGCTGATCGCCGGCAAGGGACATGAGACGGTCCAGATCTACGGCGCCGTGCAGCATCCCTTCAGCGATCAGGCCGTGGTTCGCGCGACGCTCGGGCTCGGGGAGGGCGCATGAGCTCGGTGCGCACCCTCGCGCGGTTCGCCGAACTGTGCGGCGGCCGGCTGCACGGTGCGGACCGATCGTTCGGCGGGGTCTGCATCGACACCCGCACGCTGCAGTCCGGCGAGCTGTTCATCGCGCTGCGCGGACCACGGTTCGACGGTGCGGCCTTTCTCGCCGCAGCGCTGGAGCGTGGCGCGGTCGGTGCCGTCCTCGAGCGCGAGCGGCCGCTGGCGCTCGCGCAGATCGTGGTGGATGAGGCGCTCGTCGCGCTGCAGCGGGCCGGGCAGGCTTGGCGCGCGGCCTGTGCGATACCGATGGTGGGCGTTGCCGGCAGCAACGGCAAGACTACGACCAAGGAGATGACCGCGGCCATCCTCGCGCAAGCCGGGGAATGTCTGGCGACGCGCGGCAATCTCAACAACCACATCGGGGTACCCCTGACGCTGCTCAGGCTCGAGCCGGCGCATCGCGCCGCGGTGATCGAGATGGGCGCCAATCGCGCCGGCGAGGTCGCCGAGCTCGTGCGCATCGCCCGGCCGACCGTCGGGCTGATCACCAACGCCGGCGCGGAGCACCTGGAGGGCTTCGGCAGCCTCCAGGGCGTGGCGCGTGCCGAGGGAGAGATGGTCGCCGGACTCGCTCCCGGCGCGAGCGCGGTGCTCAATGCCGACGACCCGTTCTTCGCACTCTGGCGCGCCATGACGCCGGCACGCGTGGTGACGTTCGGATTCGAAAGCGGCGCGGACTTCCGCGCCAGCGACCTGGACGCGACGCTGACGTCCGAGGGCTTTCTCAGCCGCTTCACGCTGGACAGTCCGATCGGCACGGCGCAGATCGAGCTGCATGTCGGCGGGCGGCACAACGTGGCTAACGCGCTCGCGGCCGCCGCGGCGGCCGCGAGCGCGGGGGCGAGCCTCGAGCACATCGTCGCGGGTCTTGCCGCGGTGCGCCCCGTCTCGGGCCGGCTGCAGCTGAAGGCGGCGGTGAGCGGCGCTTGGATCATCGACGATTCGTACAACGCCAATCCGAGTTCGGTCCACTCCGGCATCGAAGTGCTGGCCTCCCTCGCGGGGCGGCGCTGGCTCGTGCTCGGCGACATGGCCGAGCTCGGTGCCTTCGCCGAGAGCGCGCACGTCGAGATCGGCGAGTTCGCCCGCGCGCAGGGCGTGGAGCGGCTCTACGCCACCGGGACGCTCGCGGCCCTCGCGGTCGAGCGCTTCGGAACCGGTGCGCGCTGGTTCCCGCAGACCGAGGCGCTTGCCGAGGCGCTGCGCGCTGAGCTCGCCGAGGCGCGTGCGGGCGTTGTCGTGCTGGTGAAGGGGTCCCGGGTCAACCGGCTCGAGCGGGTGGTCGCGGCGCTCGCCGCCGGCGACTCACCGGCGGAGGTCCACTAAATGCTCTACTGGCTCGCCCACCGGCTCATCACCTGGTACTCGGGCTTCAACGTCTTCTCGTACCTGACGTTCCGCGCGATTCTCGCCATGGGTTCCTCGCTGGTCATCTCGCTGCTGGTCGGCCCGGCCATGATCGAGCGCCTCTCGCGCTACCAAATCGGCCAGGTGGTGCGCGAGGACGGGCCGCAGAGCCATCTGCCCAAGGCGGGCACCCCGACCATGGGCGGCACGCTGATCCTCGTCACCACGCTGGTGAGTACGCTGCTGTGGGCCAAGCTCACCAGCCGGCAGGTCTGGCTGGTGCTCGCGGTGACGTTCGCGTTCGGCCTGATCGGCTTTCTCGACGATTACCTCAAGCTCGTGGTACGCAATGCGCGCGGCTTGCCGGCTCGCTGGAAGTACCTGCTCCAGTCGGTGTTCGGCCTCGCGATCGCCGCGGTGCTCTACTACACGGCGAGCGTTCCGGCCGAGCGGACGCTGTATCTGCCGTTCGTTAAGACGTTCGCCGAGCCCCTGCCGGTGGGGGTGTTCATCACCATCACCTACCTGATGACCGTGGGCATGAGCAACGCGGTGAACCTCACCGACGGGCTCGACGGGCTGGCCATCATGCCGGCGACGCTGGTCTCGGCGGGGCTCGGCATCTTTGCCTACGCCAGCGGCAACGTGGTGTTCGCCCATTACCTGGAGATTCCACAGATCCCCGGTGCCGGGGAGTTGCTCATCTTCTGCTCGGCGCTCTCGGGTGCGGGACTGGGCTTCCTCTGGTTCAACGCCTACCCGGCGCAGGTGTTCATGGGCGATGTCGGCGCGCTGGCGATCGGCGCGGCGCTCGGGGTCATTGCCGTCATGGTGCGCCAGGAGCTGGTGGCGCTCGTCATGGGCGGGGTGTTCGTGCTCGAGACCGCCTCGGTGATCCTGCAGGTGGCCTCGTTCAAGCTGACCGGCCGGCGGATCTTCCGTATGGCCCCGCTGCATCATCACTTCGAGCTCAAGGGCTGGGCCGAACCGAAGGTCATCGTGCGCTTCTGGATCATCTCGCTGATCCTGGTGCTCGCCGGGCTCGCGACGCTGAAACTCCGATGAGCCAGGCCAGCCACAAGCCCGCCACCGCCGTCATTGCCGGCCTGGGCAGCACGGGACTGTCGTGCGCGCGCTATCTGCGCGAGCACGGCTGGCAGCTCGCGGTCACCGACACGCGCGCCGCGCCGCCGCAGCTCGCCGAGCTGCGCGCGCTCGATCCGAACATCGAGGTGCGCGCCGGTGGGCTTGATGTCGACCTGCTCGCCGAGGCGGTCTGTGTGGTGGCCTCGCCGGGGCTGGCGCTCGATCTGCCGTTTTTCCTCGAGGCGCGCCGGCGCGGTATCGAGATCTTCGGGGACATCGAGCTGTTCGCGCGCGCCGTGAGCGCGCCCGTGGCGGGCGTCACCGGCACCAACGGCAAGAGCACCGTCACGAGCCTGCTCGGGCGCATGGCCGTGCGCGCCGGCCTCGAGGCGCGCATCGGCGGCAACCTCGGTGAGCCGGCGCTCGACCTGCTGGCCGCGGCCGAGCGCGCCGAGCGACCCACGGAGCTCTACGTGCTCGAACTGTCGAGCTTCCAGCTCGACACCGCCTCGTCGCTCGATCTGAAGGCGGCCGCCGTGCTCAATGTCACCGCCGATCACCTCGACCGCTATGCCTCGCTGGAAGATTACGCGTTGTCCAAGGCGCGCATCTTCGAGCGCTGCGACACCGCGGTGGTCAACCTCGATGACCCGTTGGTCGCGCGCATGACGCGCGCCGACCAGCGCGTGCTCGGTTTCTCGGTGCGCGGCGCCGGGGGAGCGGCGTATACCGTGCAGCAGGGCGCACAGCGCTGGCTTGCACGCCGCGGCGAGCCGCTGCTCGCCGTGAACTCGATGCGCCTGCGCGGCCTGCACAACGCCGCCAACGCGCTGGCTGCACTCGCGCTCGGAGAGGCGCTCGAGCTGCCGCTCGCGGCAATGCTGACGGAGCTGCGCGAGTTTGCCGGCCTGGCGCATCGTACGCAGTGGGTCGCCGAGCTCGCCGGCGTCACCTACATCAACGACTCGAAGGGAACCAACGTGGGGGCCACGCTGGCGGCGGTGAACGGCATGGACGGTCCGCTGGTGCTGATCGCCGGCGGCGATGGCAAGAACCAGGACTTCACCCCGCTCGGCGCGGCGTTGCGCGGCAAGGCGCGCCGCGTGGTGCTGATCGGTCGGGACGGGCCGCGCATCGGTGCGGCGCTCCAGGGCATCTGCCCCGTCGAGCGGGCCGGCTCGATGCCCGAGGCGGTGCAGGCGGCGGCGCGCGCCGCGCGCGCCGGCGACACCGTGCTGCTCTCCCCCGCGTGCGCCAGTCTCGACATGTTTCGCGACTACGCGCAGCGCGGCGAGGCGTTCGCCGCGGCCGTGCGGGAGCTCCAAGCATGAGCGTCGCTGAGCGTACGCCGATGTCCTTCGCCCGCTCGAGCGGACGCGGGCGGGTCATCTACATCGACAGTGTGACGTTGGCGCTGGTGCTGGCGATCGTGCTGTTCGGCCTGATCATGATGACCTCGGCGTCGATCTCGATTGCCGATCAGTACACCGGGCAGCCATTTTACTTTCTCGAGCGGCAGCTGATCGCGGTGGCGATCGGCCTTGCCGGCGCGGTGTTCGTGTTCTGGTTCAAGTGCGAGCGGCTCGAGCGCCTCTCGCCCTGGCTGATGGTCGCTGCGATCCTGCTGCTGCTGGCAGTGCTGGTGCCGGGGCTCGGTCTGCGCGTCAACGGCGGGCGCCGCTGGCTGCACCTGGCCGGCTTCAGCTTCCAGATCTCCGAACTCGCCCGTCTGCTGGTGCTCGCCTACATCGCCAGTTACGCCGCGCGCCGCCAGGACGAGCTGCACGAGAGCTTCAAGGGCCTGATCAAGCCGCTGGCGCTGCTCGCGCTGATCGCCACTCTGCTGCTCGGGGAGCCGGACTTCGGGGCCGCGGCGGTGCTGTTCGCCGCCGGCTTCGGCATGCTCTTCCTCTCCGGGGCACGCATGCGGTACGTGGTGCTGCTCACTCTGGTGGCGGCGCTCGCCTTCGGGGTGCTCGCGGTGACCTCCGCCTACCGCCTGCGCCGCATCACCGGCTTCATCAACCCGTGGGCTTCGCCCTACGGCAGCGGGTTCCAGCTGACCCAGTCGCTGATCGCGATCGGCCGCGGTAAATGGTTCGGCGTCGGTCTCGGCAACAGCGTGCAGAAGCTGTTCTACCTGCCCGAGGCGCATACCGACTTCCTGTTCGCGGTGCTCGCCGAAGAGCTCGGTCTGGCCGGCGTGCTGCTCACGATCGGCCTGTTCGTGGCGCTCATCTGGCGCACTTTCCAGATCGCCGAGCTTGCCGCGCGCGCCGGACTGACCTTTCAGCGGCTGCTCGCGGCGGGCTTCGGGCTGTGGCTCGGCATGCAGACGTTCATCAACATCGGCGTCAACATGGGCGTGCTGCCGACCAAGGGCCTGACCCTGCCGCTGATGAGCTACGGACGCTCGAGCATGATCATGACGCTGATCTGGGTCGGTCTGCTGCTGCGCATCTATCACGAGACGCTGCTCGAGAACCGCGGCGCGGCCCGGCTGCGCGCGGGGGATGGCGCATGAAGGGGCCGGTCCTGATCATGGCGGGCGGCACCGGCGGGCACGTCTTTCCGGCGCTCGCGCTCGCCCACAGCCTGCGCGCGAGCGCCGTGGAGGTGGTCTGGCTCGGCACGCGCCGCGGCATCGAGGCGCGGCTGGTGCCGGCCGAGGGCATCGCCATCGAGTGGCTGTCGGTCGGCGGACTGCGCGGCAAGGGCTGGCGCACGCGCCTCGCGGCGCCCTGGCGGCTGACCGTGGCGCTGTGGCAGGCGCTCGCGGTCATGCGCCGGCGACGCCCGAGCGTGGTGGTCGGGCTTGGCGGGTTCGTCACCGGCCCGGGCGGGATCGCCGCGTGGCTGACGCGCCGCCCGCTGCTCATCCACGAGCAGAACGCGATCGCAGGCTTCACCAACCGGACGCTCGCGCCGCTTGCGCGCGAGGTGCTCGAGGCCTTCCCCGGGAGCTTCGGTCCGGCCGTACGCGCCCGCACCATCGGCAACCCGGTGCGCCCGGAGATCAGCTCGCTCGCACCGCCGCGCGAGCGGCTCGCCGCACGCACCGCCCCGCTGCGCGTGCTGGTCATCGGTGGCAGCCAGGGCGCGGTGCGACTCAACACCGTAGTGCCCTATGCGCTGGCGCGCGCCGCCGCCGTGTGCCGCATGGAGGTGCGCCACCAGGCCGGAGAGCGTTGGATCGCGGCGTGCCGGCAGAGCTACGCCGAGGCCGGCGTGCCGGCCGACGTGCAGCCGTTCATCACCGACATGGCCGCGGCCTACGCCTGGGCGGACCTCGCGATCTGCCGCGCCGGGGCGCTCACCGTCTCGGAGCTCGCCGCCGCCGGGCTCGGCTCGGTGCTGGTGCCGTTTCCGGCCGCCGTCGACGATCACCAGACTTACAACGCGCGGCTGCTGGTGCGCCAGGGCGCGGCGATCCTGCTGTCCGAGCGCGAGCTCACCGCCGAGCGGCTCGCCGCCGAGCTCGAACGGCTGTGTGCCGAACGCGAGCGACTCGTGGAGATGGCCGAGCGCGCCCGCGCGCTCGGTCGGCCCGATGCCACCGCGCAGCTCACCGCGAGCTGCCTGAAGTATCTCGGCAGGGCCGCATGAGCGAGTCACGCGGCATCGACCGGATGCGCCGCATCGAGACGATTCACTTCGTCGGGATCGGCGGCAGCGGCATGAGCGGCATCGCCGAAGTGCTGCTCAACCTCGGTTACCGCGTGCAGGGTTCGGATCTGCGCGGTGGTGCGGCCGCCGAGCGTCTGCGCACACTCGGGGCGCGCATCGTGCTCGGGCATGCCGCCGGCAACATCGCCGGCGCCGACGTGCTGGTGGTCTCGGGGGCCGTGCCGAAGGACAATCCGGAAGTGCTCGCCGCGCAGGAGGCGCGCATCCCGGTGGTCTCACGCGCCGAGATGCTCGGGGAGCTGATGCGCTTCCGTAACGCGATCGCCGTTGCCGGAACGCACGGCAAGACCACCACCACGAGCCTCATCGCCAGCATCCTCGCCGAGGGCGGAGAGGATCCGACCTTCGTGATCGGCGGGCGGTTGAAGAGCGCCGGTAGTCACGCGCGCCTCGGCTCGGGCCGCTACCTCGTCGCCGAGGCGGACGAGAGCGACGCCTCGTTCATGCACCTGCAGCCGCTGGTGGCCGTGGTCACCAACATCGACAATGATCACCTCGGCACGCACGGCGGGGATTTCACCCGCCTGGCGCAGAGCTTCGTCGACTTCCTGCATAACCTGCCGTTCTACGGACTGGCCGTGATGGGCCTGGACTGCGAGCACGTGCGTGCCGTTCTGCCGCGGGTCGGTCGGCACGTGCTCACCTACGGCCTGAGTGAGGATGCCGATGTACGCGGCGGCAATCTGCGCCGCGAGGGACTGCGGACGCGCTTCACCGTCACGCGCGAGTCGGGCGCGCCGCTCGAAGTCACCGTCAACCTGCCGGGCACGCACAACGTGCAGAACGCGTTGGCGGCGATCGCCGTGGCGACCGATCTGGGCATCCCGGATGCGGCGATCAGCCGCGCCCTCGGGCAATTCCAGGGTATCGACCGGCGCCTGCAGCACGTGGCCGACATTGGCACTGCGGTCGGCACGGTCACGGTCGTCGATGACTACGGGCATCACCCCACCGAGGTGGCTGCCACCCTCGAGGCGCTGCGTCAGGGCTATCCCGGCCGGCGCATCGTGCTCGCCTTCCAGCCGCACCGCTACAGCCGCACGCACGATCTGATCGATGACTTCGCCCGCGTGCTCGCCGGGGTGGATGTGCTGCTGGTCACCGAGGTGTACGCCGCCGGCGAGGCGCCCATCGCGGGCGCCGACGGACGGGCGATCTGCCGAGCGGTGCGCAGCCGCGGACAGGTCGAGCCGCTGTTCGTGGCCCGAGTGGAAGAGCTCGCCGAGTCGCTGCGCGACGTGATCCGCGACGGCGATCTGATCGTCACCATGGGCGCGGGGAACATCAGCGTCGTCTCCCACGGGCTGCCCGCGCGGCTCAGGGCGTTGCTCCCGGCGCGGAGGCGCTCATGACCCTCGCGCTCGCCCCGCAGTTCCTGGCGCGCATCCGCCGCGATGAGCCGATGAGCCGGCATACCTCGTGGCACGTGGGCGGTCCCGCGGACATCTTCTTTACCCCGGAAAATCGCACCGACCTCGCCGCCTTCCTGCGCACGCTGCCGGCCGAGGTGGCGGTGTTCTGGCTCGGACTCGGCAGCAACCTGCTGGTTCGCGACGGCGGCCTGCGCGGCGTGGTGGTGTGCACACACGGTGCGCTCGAGCGGCTCGAGCGCACCAGCGAGACCACCGTCTACGGCGAGAGCGGCGTGGCCTGCGCGCGCATCGCGCGCCAGTGTGTCCGCTGGGGGCTCGGCCCGGCGGAGTTCTTTGCCGGCATTCCCGGCACCCTCGGTGGGGCGCTCGCGATGAACGCTGGCGCCTTCGGCGGCGAGACCTGGCGGCAGGTGCTCGAGGTGCAAACCATCGACCGGCGCGGCCGCGAGCACCGGCGCGCCGCCACCGAATACCGCGTCGGCTACCGGCACGTCGAGCCGCCCGAGGCGGATGAGTGGTTCCTTGGCGCGACGCTGCGTTTCGAGAAGAGCCCCGCGGCGCATGTGAATGAGGTACGCGATCTGCTCGAGCGGCGCCGCGCCACTCAGCCGATCGGCGCATGGAGCTGCGGCTCGGTGTTCACCAATCCGCCCGGCGATCACGCTGCGCGCCTGATCGAGGCGAGCGGCCTGAAGGGACTCGCCATCGGCGGTGCGTCCGTGTCGGACAAGCATGCCAACTTCATCCTCAACGACGGCGCGGCCAGCGCGAGCGACATCGAGTCGCTGATCGGCAAGGTGCAGGAGACGGTCGAGCGAGTGCACGGCATCCGCCTCACGACCGAGGTGCGCATCGTGGGGGAGCACTGATGCGGCTGCACCACGATCCGGCCTGGATGCAGCGCGTGAGCGCCGCCGAGCACTTCGGCCGCGTCGCGGTGCTGGCCGGGGGCGACTCGAGCGAGCGGGCGATCTCGCTGCTGTCGGGCGCGGCGGTGCTCGAGGCGCTCCGGCGCCGCGGCGTGGCGGCCGAGGCGTTCGATCCGAGCGAGCGACCGTTGTCCGAGCTGCGCGCCGCGCGCATCGATCGGGTGTGGATCGCGCTGCACGGCCCGGGCGGGGAGGACGGCACCGTGCAGGGGGCGCTCGAGTGGCTCGGCGTGCCCTACACCGGCAGCGGCGTCATGGGCTCGGCCATCGGCATGGACAAGCTGCGCACCAAGCGGCTCGCCAAGGCGATCGGCGTGGCGAGTCCGGCGGCGCTCGAGCTCGGCGGCGCCGAGGACTTCGAGCTGGCTCTCGAGCAGCTCGGTCTGCCACTGATCGTCAAGCCCGCGAGCCAGGGATCCAGCGTCGGGATGAGCAAGGTTGAGCGCGCCGAGGATCTGCCGCTCGCCTATGCGGCCGCGCGCGCCGTCGAGCGCGACGTGTTCGCCGAGGCGTGGGTCGGCGGCGGGGAGTACACCGTGGCGCTGCTGCAGGGCGTGGCGCTGCCTTCGATCCGCATCGAAACGCCGCGCGCGTTCTACGACTACGAGGCGAAGTACCTGCGCGAGGACACGCGCTACCTCTGTCCGGCGGATCTCTCCGAGCCGGCCGAGCGGCATCTCGGCGCACTCGCACTCGCGGCGTTCGCGGCCATCGGCGGGGAAGGCTGGGGCCGGGTGGACTTTCGCATGGATGCCGCCGGGCGGCCGCTGCTGCTCGAGATCAACACCGTGCCCGGCATGACCGGGCACTCGCTCGTGCCGATGGCGGCGCACGCGGCCGGGATCGATTTCGAGGAGCTCGCCTGGCGGGTGCTCGAGACGAGCCTGGCGCGGCGGGTCCCCGCAGCCGGTGCCGGGGAGGGCGGCTGAGACCATGTTCAAGCGCCGCAGCAAACGACGGTCGGCCGAGCAGGGCGCTGCACGCCGCCGGCCGCTCGTGCGCCGGGTCCTCGCCGTACTCGCGACGGGCGCTGCGCTCTGGGGTGCGCTGTGGGCGCTGAACCGTCCGATCCGCGCCGTCACGGTCCGCGGGGATTTCCGGCACGTCGCCCCGCTCGCAGTCGAGCGTGCGGTGGCCGCGCGGGCCGAGGGCGCCGGCATCCTCAGCGTGAACATCGGCGGCGTTCGCGCGGCAGTCGAGGCTCTGCCCTGGGTCGAGCGCGCCAGTGTGCGGCGCGTGTGGCCCGATGCGCTTGCGGTGCGGGTGCACGAGCAGGTCGCGCTCGCCCGTTGGAACAACAGCGGCCTGGTCAACCGCGACGGCGTGCAGTTCGTGACCGACGCGACCGGGGCGCCGGCGGGGCTGCCGGCGCTGTCGGGGCCGGATGGGACCTCCGAGCAGGTGACGGGGCGCTACCTGCGCATGAGCGGGCAGCTCGCCCCCGAGGGCTTCGCGATCAGCGCGCTCGCACTCGATGCGCGCGGTACCTGGCAATTCACCCTGAACAACGGCATCACCGTGCGGCTCGGGCGTTCCCAGTTCGATGCGCGCTTCGAGAAATTCGTCGACGCGGCGCTGCCGATCGTCAAGCGCCGCGCCGAGGACATCTCTTACATCGATATGCGTTACATGAACGGTTTTGCGATTGGTTGGCGCTCGGGTGCGCCGCGGGACGTCTCGCCCGCGCAGCCGTCCCGCCGAGGAGGCCGCGATGCGTAAGCGATCCGACCGGGACCTCATCGTGGGTCTTGACATCGGCACGTCCAAGGTACTCGCCCTGGTGGGGGAGGTCGGCGCCGACGGCGCCATCGAGGTGCTCGGCATCGGCACCCAGCCCTCGCGCGGACTGAAGAAGGGCGTGGTGGTCAACATCGAGTCGACCGTGCAATCGATCCAGCGCGCGGTGGAGGAGGCCGAGCTGATGGCCGGTTGCGAGATCCACTCGGTGTTTGCCGGCATCGCCGGCAGCCACGTGCGCAGCCTCAACTCTCACGGCGTGGTGGCGATCCGCGACCGCGAGGTCACCCCTGGGGACGTCGAGCACGTGATCGACGCGGCGCGCGCGCTGGCCATTCCGGCCGACCAGAAGATCCTGCACGTGCTGCCCCAGGAATTCGTGGTCGACGGCCAGGAGGGCATCCGCGATCCGATCGGCATGTCCGGCGTGCGGCTCGAGGCGAAGGTGCACATCGTCACCGGCGCCGACAGCGCCGCGCAGAACATCGAGAAGTGCATCAAGCGCTGCGGATTGGAGGTGGAGGACGTCGTGCTCGAGCAGCTGGCCTCGAGCTTCGCGGTCCTCACCGACGACGAGAAGGAGCTTGGCGTGTGCATGGTCGACATCGGTGGTGGTACCACCGACATCGCGGTGTTCTCCCAGGGCGCCATCCGTCACACCGCGGTGATTCCGATCGCCGGCGACCAGGTGACCAATGATATCGCCGTCTCGATGCGCACGCCGACGCAGCACGCCGAGGACATCAAGATCCGCTACGCCTGTGCGCTCTCGCAGCTCGCCAACCCCGACGAGACGATCGAGGTGCCGAGCGTCGGGGACCGGCCGGCGCGACGCCTGGCGCGCCAGACGCTCGCCGAGATCGTCGAGCCGCGCTACGAGGAGCTGTTCGCCCTGGTGCGCGATGAGCTGCGCCGCAGCGGCTTCGAGGAAATCATCGTCGCGGGCATCGTGCTCACCGGCGGCAGCGCCCGCATGGAGGGCGTCATCGAGCTCGCCGAGGAGGTGTTCCACGTGCCGGTGCGCCTCGGGCTGCCGCAGCAGGTCAAGGGTCTCGCCGACGTGGTGCGCAACCCGGTGTTCGCCACCGGCGTGGGCCTGCTGCAGTACGCCCGCGACAACATTCTGCCCGCACGCCGCGGACGCTCGCTCGGCGGCAACGCCAAGTCGACGCTCGGGCGCATGCGGGCGTGGTTCGAAGGGAATTTCTGATCGTGGACCGTTTCATTCATCTCAGCCATCATCGAGGAGCGCGCAATGTTTGAACTAATGGATGCCTACAGCCAGAGCGCCGTGATCAAGGTCATCGGCGTGGGCGGCGGAGGCGGCAATGCCGTCGCCCACATGCTGACGAGCGGGATCGAAGGCGTGGAGTTCATGTGCGTCAACACCGACTCCCAGGCGTTGAAGCACGCGAAGGTCAAGACCGCGCTGCAGATCGGCAGCAACATCACCAAGGGGCTCGGCGCCGGCGCGGACCCCGAGGTCGGCCGCCAGGCGGCCATGGAGGATCGCGACCGTATCATCGAGCTCATCAAGGGCTGCGACATGCTGTTCATCACCGCGGGCATGGGCGGTGGCACCGGCACGGGCGGCGCGCCGGTGGTGGCCCAGGTTGCCAAGGAACTCGGCATTCTCACGGTCGCGGTGGTCACCCGTCCGTTCGAGATGGAAGGCGGCAAGCGCTCGAACATCGCGGATCACGGCATCGCGGAGCTCGGCAAGTACTGCGACTCGCTGATCACCATCCCGAACCAGAAGCTGCTCACGGTGTTGGGTGCGCAGACGACGCTGCTCGATGCGTTCAAGTCCGCCAACCAGGTGCTGCAGGGCGCGGTGCAGGGTATCGCCGAGCTGATCACCCGGCCGGGGCTGATCAACGTCGACTTCGCCGACGTGCGCACCGTCATGTCCGAGACCGGCATGGCGATGATGGGCACCGGCACGGCGAGCGGCGAGGGCCGCGCCCGGGCCGCGGCCGAGGCGGCCGTCTCCTCGCCACTGCTCGAGGACATCAACCTCACCGGCGCGCACGGCATCCTGGTGAACGTCACCGCGGGGATGGATCTGTCCATCGGGGAGTTCCAGGAGGTCGGTCAGATCGTCAAGGAGTTCGCCTCCGAGGACGCCACCGTGGTGGTGGGCACGGTGATCGATCCGGAGCTGACCAACCAGGTGCGTGTGACGGTGGTGGCCACCGGGCTGGGTCGTCCGGCCGCCGCCGTCGGCGCCCGTCCGGTGGTCGGCGCGGCACAGCGCGAGCCGCTCGTCGCCCGCGAGACGCGCGCCGAGTCGCCGATGCGCGTCGTGCGCCGCAACATGCCCTCGGGCAGCGATTACGCCAAGCTCGACCGGCCGACCGTGCAGCGCCAGCGCGCCGTGGGTGACGGGCTGCGCCAGGACGTCCCCTCGGACGATCTGCTCGACATCCCGGCGTTCCTGCGCCGGCAGGCCGACTGAGCGGTGCCCCCTCCATCCCACCGGGGGGTGATGGCACCCCGGGGGGATGGAGCGCGGGCGCGGCCTGCGAAATGGCGCGAAATGGAGTAAATCGGCCGGCTATGGTAGGGTACGGCGCCACTACCCGCCCGGGTCGGCCCATACTTGGGTGGGCCGGGTCCGTGCGGACCTCAGAATTAGCACTCATGGTTGGACAACGGACGCTGAAGAATTCGATTCGCGCGACGGGCGTGGGTCTGCACACGGGCAAGAAGGTGCTGATGACCCTGCGCCCCGCGCCGGCTGACTCAGGCATCATCTTCCGGCGCACCGATCTGCCGGTTCCGGCCGACGTGCGAGCCAATGCCGAGAACGTCGGTGACACGATGCTCGGCACGACGCTGTGCAAGGGCGCGGCGCGCGTCTCGACCGTCGAGCATCTGCTGTCGGCCTTCGCCGGGCTCGGCATCGACAATGCCGTGGTGGAACTGTCGGCGCCCGAGGTGCCGATCATGGATGGCAGCGCGGGGCCGTTCGTGTTCTTGCTGCAGTCCGCCGGCATCGAGGAACTCTCCGAGCCGAAGCGCTTCATCCGCATCACCAAGCGGCTGAAGGTGAGCGACGGCGATAAGTGGGCCGAGTTCAACCCGTTCGACGGCTTCAAGGTCAACTTCGAGATCGAGTTCAATCACCCGCTGTTCAAGCGGCGCGCGCAGCGCGCCTCGATGGACTTTTCCACCACGTCGTTTCTGAAGGAAGTGAGCCGGGCGCGCACCTTCGGCTTCCTGCGCGACCTCGAGACGCTGCGTGCGCACAACCTCGCGCTCGGCGGCAATCTCGACAACGCGATCGTGCTCGATGACTTCCGCGTCCTGAACGAGGACGGACTGCGTTACGAGGACGAGTTCGTCAAGCACAAGATCCTCGATGCAATCGGCGATCTGTACCTGCTCGGCCACGGGCTGATCGGCGAGTTCAGCGGCTACAAGTCCGGTCACGGACTGAACAACAAGCTGCTGCGTGCATTGCTCGCGGACCGCTCGGCCTGGGAAGAGGTTGCCTTCGAGTCCTATGACGAGGCGCCGATTTCCTATCTCGAGGCCGCCGCCCTCGGCAGCGGCTGAGCCGCGCCGTTAGGCGCGCGGCAACACCCGGACCCTGATCTCACGCACACCCGGGTCGGCACGCTCGATCGCCGGCTGCAGTTCGCGCAGTGCGTAACGCAGGCGCGCGGCCCACGCGGCCGAATCGGCGAATGCTGTTAGGATGCCGTCACGCGCCACTGCGCCGGTGATGTGCGCACCGAGTGCCTCGGGCAACTGTTCAGAAAACCAACTCTGCCAGAATGTCTGGCGCGCCGCTTGGTCGCGGATCTGCGACAAAACAGGTGCGCCACGCGTGAGCAGCTCGCCAATTGCACGCGGCGCTCCCCGTTTTGTGATGGCGTTGGCCGCGCCTCGCTTGTGCCTCTGAGAGAATTTCGGCATAGTCGCCCGCCGGGTCACAAGATCACGCCCGGCCGGCAGGTGATTGTACAAGTGACGCTACGAGATGGGGGCGGGCAATGAGCGATAAGGCTGAACGCGGGCGGTCAGACCGCCCGGGGCTGAGACGCGCAGCCGCAGGGCTGGGCTGGCTGAATCCCCTGCGGCGCCTCGCGTTGCGTACGGGGAGGCCGGGGATCAGCGTGGTCGTGTTCGCCCGGGACGGGCGCTCCCGCGTGCTCAATCTGAACCTGCGTCACCCGCTGATGCTCGCGACCATGGGGACCGTCGTCCTCGCCCTGCTCGCGGGGGTATTCGCCTTCGGCATGGCACTCGGGCGCGGCAGCAGCGGCGATCTGGCGCTGCTGCAGACCTCCCACTGGACAGATGTCCTCGCCGATCAGCGCGAGCAGATCGCCGACCTGCGCGCGCAGATGCAGGCGCGCGCCGAGGCGCTCGCCATCCAGGTCGGGGACCTGCAGGCGCACATGATCCGCCTCGATGCCCTCGGCGAGCGGCTCACCAAGATGGCTGGGCTTACCGGCAACGCATTCGATTTCAATCACGACCCGCCGCTCGGCGGGCCGGAGACCGACCTGCCCGGCGGCAGCCCCGGCATGCCCACACTCGCAACGATGCTCGGGCAGCTGCAGGGTGAGGTCAATCTGCGCGGCTCGCAGCTCTCGGCGCTCGAGAACCTGATTCTCTCGCGCAAGGTGCACCAGGAGATCTATCCGGAGGGGCGCCCCGTGCGCGTTGGGTTCATCTCCTCGCCGTTCGGGGAGCGCATCGATCCGTTCACCGGCTCCGAGGAGTTCCACGAGGGCATCGATTTCGCCGCGCCCATGGGTACGCCCATCCGGGCGGTGGCCGCGGGCGTGGTGACCTGGGCCGGCCCGATGGGCGGCTACGGAAACCTGGTCCAGATCGATCACGGTGACGGCTACTCGACCCGCTACGGCCATTCCGAGAAGGTCCTGGTGCACGTCGGGGAGACCGTCAAGCGCGGGGACGTGATTGCCCTGGTGGGCGACACCGGTTACTCCACCGGCCCGCATGTGCATTTCGAAGTGCTCAAGAACGGGCACGAGATCAACCCCGCCGCCTTCATCGGCCAGCGTAACTTGACGCTGGCCCAGGTGATCCAGGGCCACTAGCGCCCCCCGCCGCCCGCTCGCCCGCACCTCGCGGGCGCCGACCCGTCGCTTCAATTCAGGCCCGGGGCGCCCATTAGGAGCGGAGGGTCCAAATGCGTAGAATACCCGGCTCTGCGGCGCCGCCTCCCCGGGGGGCGTGCGGCCGCGTTCCGCACCTGAATCAGGATCGTCAAGTTGCTCAATACCCTCAAGCGTATCTTCGGCAGCCGCAATGAGCGGCTCCTGCGCGGCTATACGCGCTACGTACGTGCCGCGAAGGAATTCGAGCTGGCGCTGAAGGCCCTCAGCGACGAGCAGCTGCGCGCCAAGACCGAGGAATTCCGTGCCCGCCTGCGCGACGGGACGGCGCTGAATGCGCTGCTGCCCGAGGCCTTCGCCGTGGTGCGCGAGGCCGCCTCGCGCACGCTCAAGATGCGCCATTTCGACGTGCAGCTGATCGGCGGCATCGCGCTGCACGAGGGGCGGATCGCCGAGATGCGCACCGGGGAAGGCAAGACCCTGGTGGCCACCCTGCCGGCGTACCTGAACGCGCTGCCCGGCGAGGGCGTGCACGTGGTGACCGTCAACGAGTACCTGGCACAGCGCGACGCGGATTGGATGGGGCCGGTGTACCGGTTCCTCGGCCTGACCGTCGGGGTGATCAAGAACTCCCAGAGCCCGGAGGAGAAGCGCGCCGCGTACGCGTGCGACATCACCTACGGCACCAACAACGAGCTGGGCTTCGATTATCTGCGCGACAACCTCGCCTTCAGCCTCGAGGAGCGCGTGCAGCGCCAGCTCGCCTACGCCATCGTCGACGAAGTCGATTCGATCCTGATCGACGAGGCGCGCACGCCGCTGATCATCTCGGGGCCGGCCGAGGAGAGCACGGAGCTGTACCTGCGCATCAACAAGCTGGTGCCGCGCCTGACCCGCCAGGAGGTCGAGGAAGGTCCCGGGGACTTCTCGGTGGACGAGAAGGGCAAGCAGGTGCACCTGACCGAGGAGGGGCACGAGCACGTCGAGCAACTGATGCTCGAGAGCGGGCTGCTGCAGGCGGGGGAGAGTCTCTACGACGCGACGAACATCCGCCTGATGCACCACCTGAACGCGGCGCTGCGCGCCAACGCGCTCTACAAGCGCGACGTGGAGTACATCGTGCGCGGCGGCGAGGTCATCATTGTCGATGAGTTCACCGGCCGCACCATGCCGGGCCGGCGCTGGTCGGACGGCCTGCACCAGGCGGTCGAGGCCAAAGAGGGCGTGCAGGTGCGCGAGGAGAACCAGACGGTCGCCTCGATCACCTTCCAGAACTACTTCCGCCTGTACAAGAAGCTCTCCGGCATGACCGGCACGGCCGATACCGAGGCGCCCGAGTTCCTGCAGATCTACGGGCTCGAGGTGGTGGTCATTCCGACCCACAAGCCTATGGTCCGCAAGGACGCCGCCGACTTCGTCTACCTGACGCAGGCCGACAAGTTCAAGGCGATCATCGAGGACATCCGCGACTGCGTCGAGCGCAAGCAGCCGGTGCTGGTCGGCACCACCTCGATCGAGACCTCAGAGTACCTCTCGGGGCTGCTCGACAAGCAGAGCGTTGCCCACCAGGTGCTGAACGCGAAGCAGCACGAGCGCGAGGCGAGCGTCGTCGCGCAGGCCGGGCGGCCCGGCGCGGTGACCATCGCCACCAACATGGCCGGCCGCGGCACGGACATCGTGCTCGGCGGCAGCCTCGAGTCGGAACTCTCGAGCCTCGATCCGATCGACCAGACGGACCGCGAGCGCGTGCGCACCGAGTGGCAGGTGCGGCACGATCAGACACTCGCCGCCGGCGGGCTGCACATCATCGGCACCGAGCGGCACGAGTCCCGCCGCATCGACAACCAGCTGCGCGGCCGCTCCGGCCGCCAAGGCGACCCGGGATCGAGCCGCTTCTACCTGTCGATGGAAGACAACCTGATGCGCATCTTCGGCGATCCGACGCGCACCCAGCGGTTGCTGAAGATGGCCGGCATGAAGGACGGCGAAGTCATCGAAAGCGGCATGCTGAGCAAGCAGATCGAGAAGGCGCAACGCAAGGTCGAGGCGCACAACTTCGACATCCGCAAGCAGTTGCTGCTGTTCGACGACGTGGCCAACGACCAGCGCAAGGTCGTCTATCAGCAGCGCACCGAGATCATGGCGACCGAGGATGTCTCGGCGGCGATCCACGGCATTCTCGCCGAAACGGTCGGCACACTGATCGATCAGTTCCTGCCCAAGCACGCCATGGCGGCCGATTGGGACCTCGACGGGCTGAACGAGGCGGTCGGGCGTGATTTCAACGTCGCGGCCGATCCGAAGAGCTGGCTCGCCGCCGAGCCCGATATGGAGGAGGCGGCGCTGCGCGAGCGCCTGGTGCGCGTGGTGGACGAGGCGTACGGCGCCAAGGCCGCGCGGCTCGATGTCTCGTTGATGCGCCATATCGAGAAGGACGTCATGCTGCGCACCCTCGACATGCACTGGCGCGACCACCTCGCAGCGATGGACTACCTGCGCCAGGGCATTCATCTGCGCGGCTACGCGCAGCAGGATTACCGCACCGAGTACAAGCGTGAGGCGTTCGCGATGTTCAGCGCCATGCTCGACCGGGTGAAGTTCGAGACCGTCTCGACGCTGATGCAGATCGAGGTGCGCTCCCAGGAGGAAGTCGACCGCGAGGAGGAGGAGCGTCGCGCCCGCCTGATGCGTGCTCTGCAGGCGCAGCACGCCGAGGCGCCGGTATTTGCCGAGCCGCTCGATGCGCTCTTCGATGGCGAGTCGGGCACACCGCCGCCGCCGGGCATGCTGAGCGGGCCCGACGAGGCGCACAGCCCGTTCGTTCGCGGCGAACGCAAGGTCGGGCGCAACGAGCCGTGCCCGTGCGGCTCGGGCAAGAAGTACAAGCACTGCCACGGCACGCTCTCGAACGTCGGTTGAGCGCCCCGTGCAGACCGTGCGGGTGGTCGCCGCGGCGCTGATCGGCGCCGACCGCCGGGTGCTGATTGCCGAACGTCCGGCCGGCAAGCCACTCGCGGGACGTTGGGAATTCCCGGGCGGCAAGCTCGGTCCGGGCGAAAGCGAAGCCGAGGCGCTCGCGCGCGAGCTCGCCGAGGAGCTCGGAATCGAGCCGCTCGGCGGCTGGCCGATGATGCGCCTGACACACCCCTACGAGGACCGCCTCGTCGAGCTGTCCCTCTGGGTCGTCGAGCGGTTCCGGGGCGAGCCACGCGGGCTCGAAGGGCAGGCGCTGAAGTGGGTCGAGCCGGGTGCCCTCGGCGCGGAGGATCTGCTCGAGGCGGACCGTCCATTCGTCGCCGCGCTGGTAGAATGGCTCAATCGACCATCAGCACGCGAGGGCCTCCATGGCCGCCCCGAATGACGTACCCGAGGTCCAGCTCGACTCGGACAACCTCTACCGCGAGGAGCTGTTCACCGACCGCAGGGCCGGCACCATCCGCCGGCTGACGCCGGTGAACCGGGACGGATCGCCCGATCCGTCCCGCACGGTGCAGTTCTCCGGACAGACCCAGCTGCTGACGCCTGCGGGCATCCTGCCGCTGTCGTTCGAGCTGCCGGGCACGACGCTCGCCGAGGCGCTCGCAAACTTCTCCGAGGGGGTCCGCATGGCGATCGAGCAGGCCATCGACGAGGCGCGCGAAATGCGCCGCGAGGCGGCCTCGCGCATCGTGGTGCCGGAGGTCGGAGCCGGCGCGCTCGGCGGTGGTCCGGGCGCGGGCCCCGGCGGCGGGAAGATCAAGTTTCCCTGATCAGGGGCGCGTGGGCTGCGGCGCGAGCTCGGGCTCGCTGCCGTTACCGCTCGCCGCCGGCTCCCCGGGGATGGCGTTGCGCTCGCTGAGCCAGCTCCCGAGGTCGATCAGCCGGCAGCGCTCGCTGCAGAACGGCCGATAGGCCGCCTGCGCCCACTCGATGGAGCGCTGGCACGTCGGGCATTTCACCTGCACGGGGGCCGCCTCAGGCGCAGGTGCTCAGCTGGAACGGCACGTCCTCGCTGGTCTGCGCGGCGCGCTCGGAGAGGCCTTTCCAGCTCAGGAAGCGCACGCTGCAGCGATGATGGCTGCCGCTCACCTCCGGGTACAGCCCGGTCTCGGCCGGCAGCATGATGCGCAGCATCTGCAGCGGATTGTCCCGCTCGAAGGTGATGGTGAACGTGCCGCCGCGGGCGCACTCCTGGCGGGTGCGGCCGAACTGGCGCGTGAGCCACAGCAGCTCGGCCACCGCGTCGCACAGCGGCCGCAGCACCGCGAGCCACTGGCTGAAGGCCTGCATGCGCGCCTCGTCGGGCTCGGAGAGCCAGTACAGGTAATCGGGCAGGTCGAACTCGCAGGTGCCACCGGGAATGCTGCTGCGGTGCTTCACGGCGTTCAGGAACTCCGAGTCCCGCAGCGGCTGCTGGCAGGCCACGCCGGCGTTCATCAGGTCCGCGCGCAGCCGTCCGAGGTTGCCGATGAAGGTCTTCAGCCGTTGGGTATCGACCCCGGGTCGGGACTGGTACTCCCCGAGCAGCTGCAGTTGGCGCTCGATTTCCTTCAGCGCGTCCGAGCGCAGGTCACTGCGCGAGACGACCGCCAGGATGTCGATCAGGCTCCCCACGGCGGCGCGGCTGCCCCACTGGCTGCCGGTCTCGTTATGGTAGAGCGCCTGGTTGTAGAGGAAGTCCAGCCGCAGGAACGTGCGCATGCGCTCGTTGAGGGGCTGCTCGAAGACCAGAATCCGGCCGTCTTCCTGGGTCAGCGGCGCGCTGCCGACGGGCGTAGACGCAGCGGCGGCATGGGCGGGAGCCGCAAGTTCGGCGGTATCGGTGGTCATGGGGGCTATTGTGCGCGACGAGTACCTGTCACGTAAACGTCATTGCTCGTCGCGCAGCGCATGTTGTTCAGGACTTGGCGGCAAGATCCAGGTAGCGTTGGTGCAGCGTCGCAACTTGCTCACGCAGCGCCCCCACGTCCGACTCGTTGTGGATGACATCGTGAGCAGCCTTCAGGCGCGCCGCGCGCGAGGCCTGCGCATTGAGCATCGCGCGCGCCTGTTCGCTCGAGGAGCCATCGCGCTTCTGCAGCCGCTCGAGCTGCATCTCCTCGGGGCAGTCGACCACCAGCACCCGGTCGAACCGGCCGGCCAAGCCCTTCTCCACGAGTAGCGGGATGACCAGGATCTGGTAGGGACCGCCAGCGGCAGCGGCGAGCGCCTCGACCGCCGAGCCGATCGCCGGGTGCGTGAGCGCCTCGAGGTCGGCGCGGGCCTTGGGGTCGGAGAAGACGATCTCGCGCAGTTTCGGTCGGTCGAGATGCCCGTCGGGGGTGAGGATGCCCCGGCCGAACCGCTCGACGAGCCGCTCGAGCGGCGGCTGGCCAGGCTCGACCACGTCGCGGGCGATCTTGTCGGTGTCGATGATGGGCACGCCGCGAGCGGCGAACAGGTCGGCCGCAGTGGACTTGCCGCTGGCGATGCCTCCGGTGAGGCCGATGCGAAGGATTTTCATGCGTAAGCGCCGGATTGTAGCGCGGTTTTCGGCCGGCGGGGGGCGCCAGCCCGTCTCAGCCCGGATACAGCCCCAGGTACAGGCCGACCAGCTGGTGCCCGTACAGGAGCATCAGCCATCCGGCCGCGGCGAGGAACGGACCGAAGGCGATCGGAACGGCGCTGCTGCGGCCACGAGCGACGATCAACACGATCCCGACGATTGCCCCGACGCCGGCGGCGAGCAGCACGGTCGGCAGCAGCATCTGCCAGCCGAGCCAGGCCCCGAGGGCTGCGAGCAGCTTGAAATCCCCGTAACCCATGCCTTCCTTCGCCGTGAGCGCCCGAAACAGGTGATAGACGCCCCAGAGGCTGAGGTATCCCGCCGCGGCCCCGATCAGACTGGCGCGCGGGTCGACCGGCACGGGTACCCCGCCCGCGGCCGGCACGAACAGGCTCAGCACCAGCCCGATCCACATCAGCGGCAGGGTCAGACTGTCGGGCAGCAGCTGGTGGTCGATGTCGATGACCGCCAGTGCCACCAGGAACCAGGTCAGCACCAGGGCCGCGAGCGTCGGCCACCCGAACCCGAACCGCCACGCCACCAGCGCCGAGAGCAGCCCCGTCAGCGCCTCCACGAGCGGGTAGCGCGGGCTGATGCGCGCCCCGCAACCGGCGCAGCGGCCGCGCAGCCACAGAAAGCTCAGTACCGGGATGTTATGCCGGGCCGCAATCGGCGCATGGCAGGTCGGGCAGGCCGAGCGCGGCACGACGAGGTTGTAGCGCTCGGTCTGCGCCGGGAGCGTGCCTGCGTCCGTGCTGAGCTCGGCGCACTGTGCCCGCCAGTGCCGCTCGAGCATGATGGGCAGGCGGTGGATGACGACGTTCAGAAAACTCCCGATCGCCAGCCCCAGCACCAGGCAGGTGCCGATGTACAGGGCGGGCGACTGGGCGAGGAGCGCGGCCGAGGGCACGTCAGTGGACGACGTTGCCGAGCTGGAAGATCGGCAGGTACATCGCGATGACCAGGCCGCCGACGATGACGCCGAGGATCACCATGATCAGCGGCTCGAGCAGGCTCGACATCGCGTCCACCGCGTTGTCCACCTCGGCCTCGTAGAACGTCGCCACCTTGCCGGCCATCTCATCGAGCGAGCCGGCTTCCTCGCCGACCGCGATCATCTGCACGACCATGTTGGGAAAGATGCCCTGCGCTTCCATGGCGCGCTGCAGGCGCTGGCCCGTGGCCACCTCGTCGCGCATCCTGAGCACCGCGTTCTCGTAGATGATGTTGCCGGTGGCGCCGGCCACCGATTCCAGCGCCTCGACCAGCGGCACGCCGGCGGCGAACATGGTCGCGAGCGTGCGCGCGTAACGGGCGATGGCCGCCTTGTTGAGGATGGGCCCGATGATCGGGATCTTCAGCGACATCCGATCGAGGACCTCGCGCATCCTGCGCGAGCGCTTCTGGAAATACAGGAACACCCAGCCTGCCGCGCCGATGACGAGCGCGATCCAGATGCCGTGATGGCGCACGGCGTTCGAGATGTTGATCACGAACAGCGTGAACGCCGGCAGGTTCGCGCCGAAGCCCTGGAAGAGCTTCTGGAACTCCGGGATCACGAAGATCATCAGCACCGTGGTGACGATGAACGCCACGATCAGCACGGAGGCCGGATAGAACAGCGCCTTCTTGACCTTCTTCTTGATCGCCTCGGACTTCTCCTTGTAGGTCGCGATCTTGTCGAGCAGCGTGTCGAGTGCGCCCGCCTGCTCCCCGGCGCGTACCAGGTTGACGAACAGATCGTCGAAGTAGAGGGGTTGCTTGGCGAGCGCCTCGTGCAGCGAAGTGCCCGACTCGACATCCGCCTTGACGGCCAGAATGAGGGTGCGGACGGAGGGTTTGTCGACACCGCTCGCCACGATCTCGAACGCCTGCACCATGGGGATGCCGGCGACCAGCATGGTGGCGAGCTGCCGGGCAAAGAGCGCGATGTCGGCGGCGTTGACCCGGCCGCCCCTGAGGCTGTCACGCTTGCGGCGCACGCGCGCCGGAATGATCCCCTGGCGGCGCAGCTCGGCGCGCACGGCCGTCTCGTCGGGCGCCATGGTGTTGCCCTTGACGCGCTGCCCGCGCTTGTCCCGGCCCTCCCAGAGGAACGGGACGTCGGGCTTGGACGTCTTCAGGGTCGGGGAGGTTGCGGTAGCCATGGGTTCGCTGTCCTGCGTCAGTCGATGGTGACGCTGTTGATTTCCTCGAGGCTGGTCACGCCCGACTTGACCTTCTCCAGGCCCGCGCGGCGCAGATCCCAGATGCCCTCGCGAGCGGCCTGATCGCCGATCTCCATGGCGCCGCCACCGGCGAGAATGATGCGGGCGATGTCGTTCGTGACGGGCATCACCTGATAGATGCCCGTGCGGCCCTTGTAGCCGTCGGTGCAGGCCGAGCAACCGACCGGTCGGTAGAGCCGAAAGCCGGCGCGCACGTCGGCCTCGTCGAACCCTTCCTTCAGCAAAGCCTCGGAGGGGATCTCGAGCGGCTGCTTGCACTGGGTGCACAGCTTGCGCGCCAGCCGCTGGGCGATGATCAGGCTGACCGAGGTGGCGATGGCGTAGGGCTTCACGCCCATGTCCACCAGACGGGTGAGCGTCTGCGGCGCATCGTTGGTGTGCAGCGTCGAGAGCACCAGGTGTCCGGTCTGCGCCGCCTTGATGGCGATTTCCGCGGTCTCGAGGTCGCGGATCTCACCGACCATGATGATGTCCGGGTCCTGGCGGAGGAACGCGCGCATGGCTGCCGCGAAGGTCAGGCCCACCTTGGGATTGATGTTGACCTGGTTGACCCCGGGAAGGTTGATTTCCGCCGGGTCTTCCGCGGTGGAGATGTTGTTTCCCTCGCGGTTGAGGATGTTGAGCCCGGTGTACAGCGAGACGGTCTTGCCGCTGCCGGTAGGACCGGTCACCAGGATCATCCCCTGGGGCTTCTCCAGGTGCTGCTCGTAGAGCACCTTCTGGAACGGCTCGTAGCCGAGGGAATCGATCCCGAGCATCGCCTGCGAGGGATCGAGAATACGCATCACCACCTTCTCGCCGAACAGCGTCGGGCAGGTGCTGACCCGGAAGTCGATGGCGCGGTTCTTCGACAGCTTCATCTTGATGCGCCCGTCCTGGGGCATCCGGCGCTCGGCGATGTCGAGGCGGGCCATGACCTTCAGGCGCGCCGCCAGCTTGCCGCCGAGCTGTACCGGAGGCTGGGCGATTTCCTTCAGAATGCCATCCATGCGCAGGCGAACCCGATAGATCTTCTCGTAGGGCTCGAAATGAATGTCCGAAGCGCCGCGCCGAATGGCATCCACCATCACTTTATTGACGAAGCGCACGATCGGGGCATCCTCGACATCGTCGCGCCCGATCCGCTCCTCGGCCTGCTCCTCCCCACCGCTGACCTCGAGTGAGTCGAGATCCATATCGCCCTCGCCGGTGAGGGCACTGATGCGGTTGTCGGCCTGCTCGATGGCCTTGTCGATGGTGGCCTGCAGCTTGTCGTCATCGACGACCACCACCTCGATGCTGAGGCTGGTCTGGAACTTGATCTCATCGATCGCGTGCAGGTGCGTCGGGTCGGCGACGCCGAGGAACAGCTTCTTGCCGCGGCGGAACAGCGGCAGCACCCGGTGCTTCGCCACCAGCTTGTCGCTGACGAGCCCGACCGTCTCGGGGTCCAGCGTGAGGGCATCCAGATCGAGCAGCGGCACGCCGAATTCGTTCGAAGCCGCGACCGAAATGTCGCGCGCCTGAGCGGCGCCGCTCTCCACGAGCTGGGTGACGAGCGTGATATTGCGCTCACGGGACGTGTTCAGGGCCTCGAGAACGGCCGCTTCCTCGACCACCCCGTCCTGGACGAGGCGCTGGGGCAGGCCGCC
>JAJZFQ010000128.1 GCA_021805275.1 Pseudomonadota bacterium | reverse complement strand
GAGGTCTTTCTCACCGATCCCGATGTGCCGATCGACACCAATCATCTCGAGCGCGCGTTGCGTGTGATCCCCATGGGCAGAAAGTCGTGGTTGTTCTGCTGGACCGAGCTCGGTGCCAAGCACGTCGGCGTCGTCCGGTCACTCATCGTCACCTGTCGCCTGCACGACATCGATCCCTACACCTATCTCGTCGATGTCCTGCAGCGCGTTGCCGAGCACCCCGTCTCACGCACTGCAGAACTCACCCCTCGCCTTTGGAAACAGCACTTCGCCGCCCATCCGCTGCGTTCCGATATCCACGATTTCCGGCGCTGAGCTAATACGCCGCCGGCTGACCGGTTACGCCCCCACGTCGTCGCCACGATCACTCACGCCGCACGTCCATCACCGAACGTCAAAGCCAGTCCATCAAATATCGTGGCGCGTCTCATCACGAGGCTGCGTATCGAGCTCTCTTAAGTACGAAGGTAACGCCCGCGCTGGGCTGGCGCTCGTCACCGACGCATCCTCCGGCATCGGACGGGCTTCCCCCCGGCGCCTTGCTGCAACGGGCTACGATCTGATTGTCGCGGGCCGACGCCGGGACCGGCTGGACAAGCACGTCGCCGAATCCCCCGTGGCCAAGATCCAGCCGCTCGTCGCCGATCTCGGCTCTGACCCCGCCTAAGAGACGGTCGCCGGCTTATGTGCGAGCGAGGACTGGGCCTTGCTCACAAATAACGCAGGTGTCGGCCATCACATGCCGTTCACCGCCTTGCCGGCCGACAAAGCGCGCGATCGGGAGGTCATCGTGTACTGCGCATGTCCGAACGAAGCATCCGCCGCACCCGTGGCCAAGCAGCTGAAGCGGTCGGGACTTTTGAAGGTGCGTCCGCTGACCGGCGACATGCTTGCCTGGAAGGATGCCGTCTTTGACGTTCAAGCCGAGCCCACCCCGTTGCGCGTGCCGAAACCCGGCTTCAGCGCCTAAATACCACCGTCCTCCGAGTATTCACCGTCGATGGCTGCTGCGAACGGTCCAAGGTGGTAGTCCGTCCAGTCGACGCACCGGACGTCGGCCGTACCGAGGCAGAGTCCGTCAAGGTAGACCAGTCGGGTACTAACGACGCCCGAGTGCCCAGCGACACTCAATGGTCGCCGAATGCCTGCAACGTGAAATCCAGAAAACTCCGCAGCTTCGGCGTCACGCGACGGTCCGGCGCATAGAGCACGTGCAGCGCAAGGGTCGGGGCGGAGTAGGCCTCCAGCAGCGACACGAGGCGGCCCTCCTCGATCGCACCGGCCACCAGTACGCTGGGTTGCAGAAGAATGCCCAGGCCGGCGAAAGCCGCCTGCAACAGCGATCCCCCGTGATCGGCCGACAGCCGTCCCGACACTGGCACGGTGGTGCGTCCGTCCGGTCCGTCGAAGGTCCACGTGTCGCGATACGTTCCCCTCAGGAACAGCAGGCACTCGTGGTGGGCGAGATCGGACGGTGTGCGCAGTGGCGGGGCTGTCCGTAGGTACGACGGTGCAGCGCACAGCACGAACCGCTGGGGCGCCAGCCGGCGAGCGATCAGGCCGCTATCGCGCAGCTCGCCCACACGGAACACCAGGTCATACCCCTCCTCCACGAGGTCGACTTGGCGGTTGATCAGGGTCAGCTCGATGGACACACCCGGACAAGCTGCGAAATAGGCCGGCAGACGGGGTGCCAAGGCATACGCGCCAAAGCTTATGGGGGCATTGATCCGCAGCCTGCCGCTCGGCACAACCCGTGTCTCGGCGGCCATGCTCTCGGCAATCTCCACCTCTGCAAGGATGATCTTCGCGCGCTCGTAGAACCGCTGCCCGAAGTCGGTGAGGCTCTGCCGACGCGTGGTGCGATTGAGCAGCTTGACTCCAAGATGCTGCTCCAATTGGCGGATCTGCTTGCCCACCAACTGTGGCGAAATTTCCAGCTCCTCGCTGGCGGCACTGAAGGACCCCGCATCCACGGCTCGAACGAACAACGCGATGCTCGACAATCGATCCATTAGAAACGTTCCGTTTCAGATAAGTCTACGTATTGTCCCTTTATCACCTCACGGTCACAAGCCTAATCTGCGGCCTGACTCACCAAGGAGGCTTACACCATGAAAATCGCAGTCATCGGTACCGGCAACATGGGGACCGCCCTGGCACGCGAGATCGCCGGCGCTGATCACGAGCTCATCATCGGTGCGCGCAATGTGGACAAGGCGACCTCGCTGGCAAAGAAGATCGGACCCCAGGTGGAGGCTGGCGGCATATCAGCCGCCATCAAGGCGGCCGACCTGATCGTCATGGCGCTGCCCTACGAAGCCAACCTCGCCGCACTGAAGGGCGTCGATGCCAGCGGCAAGATCCTGGTAGACGTCAGCAATCCCATCACTGCGGACTTCAGGGATCTGGCCGTCGGCCACACCACCTCGGCGGCGGAAGAGCTGCAGGCACGCGCCCCCGGGGCGCGCGTGGTCAAGGCCTTCAATACGATCTTCTCGGACCTACTGCTGCGCGAGGCCCGCAACGGCACCTCCCTTCAGGTTTTCCTCGCCAGCGACGATGCCAAAGCCAAGAGGGCCGTCGAATCCCTGGTTAGAGCCATGGACTTCGAGCCGGTGGATGCCGGCCCACTTCGCAACAGCCGGTTCCTAGAGCCCATGGGCGAAATGAACATCCACTTCGGCTTCTTCCTTGGCTGGGGAACCGTGGCCGCACCGATCTGGCAGCGCGTCTAAGATCGGCCGCCAGCCAACTCTCCTACGTCAAAGCGCGAGAACCCGACCGCTCACGCCCCAACAGCACCGACGGAGCCCACCATGCGAACCCACGACAACACCATCCTGATCACAGGAGGCGGCAGCGGCATCGGCCGTGCGCTGGCCGAAGCCTTCCACACCCGCGGCAATACTGTCATCGTCACCGGCCGCCGAAAGAGTCAACTCGATGCCGCGATTGCAGGCCGGGCAGCCATGCACGCCGTCACGTTAGACCTGACCGATGGTGAGGCCATCGCCACCTTTGCGCGCCAGATCGTCAAGGCATTTCCGCGGCTGAATGTGGTGATTAACAATGCCGGTATCATGCGCGCAGAGAACCTGTTGGCGAGTCCGGTGGATCTTGCCGATGCCGAGGCCACCGTGGCCACCAACCTGCTAGGCCCCATCCGAGTCAATGCCGGCCTGTTGCCCCACCTGCGATCCCAGCCCGAGGCCGCCATCCTCAACATCTCTTCGGGACTGGCATTCATTCCGCGCGCCGATACACCGACCTACAACGCGACCAAGGCCGCCGTGCATTCTTACTCCCAATCATTGCGGTTCCAGCTGCGCAATACGAGCGTCCGCGTGCACGAGCTCGTGCCGCCCTATGTGCAGACCGAACTGATGGGGGCGCGACAGGCTGTCGACCCCCGGGCCATGCCGCTTGCTGCCTTCATCGAGGAAACCATGTCGATTCTGGAAACGAAACCGGACGTCGAGGAGGTTTTGGTCGGGAAAGTCCTGCCACTGCGCCACGCAGAAAAAGGTGATTACCCGGCATTCTTCCGGGAGTTCAACGAGCGTTTTGCCACTTCCCACTGAGGATGACTGTCGATGCGCCTGCATACCACCAGGCCCGTCGCACCATTCCACCCCACGCTGAAGAGAAACAGCATGACCAAGAGCATCCTTGTCACCGGCTCGTCCAGCGGATTTGGCGAAATGACGGCCTATGCGCTCGCCAATGCCGGTCATCAGGTATTCGCCTCGATGCGCGACATCCAAGGGCGCAATCAAGACAAAACCGAAAGGACTCGCACATTCGCCAATGAGAAAGGCCGCGATATCCGGCCCCTTGAGCTTGACGTCTTGGACAACGATTCCGTCAAGCGGGCCATCCAAAGCCTCATGGAAGCAGCAGGCAAAATCGACGTCATCGTGCACAACGCGGGCAAACCCGCGGACCAGGTGGTGATGCGTGACTATGCCGAAGGCCCCACGCGCACTCTGGAAGCCGAGGTCGCCCAGGGACATGAAGCCGTTCAGCCCGCGGGATCCGATCCACTTGAGGTCGCGCGGGCCATTGTCGAGGTGGTCGGACTACCCGCCGGGAAGCGCCCATTGCACGTGACCGTGGACCCGGCCGACATGGGCTACGAACTCGTGGCCGCCATGCGAGATCGCATACGCGCATACGTCTACCGGCGAATGGGCCTCGACAACCTGCTCAACCGCTGATTCTCGGGATCGATGCCAACCGAACCTTCTGATCAGGAGACACACCATGCGAGGTCACTACTCGCTACATCGAAATAAGCCAGATACGCAGCACCGGTCCATCCAGCCCGGAGATGGCGAGCGGCAGGAATGGCTGTTCCGACGCAACGCGCTGCTGAACGAACTGTACCGCGACGATCGCCGTGCGGCATACGCCGCGATGGCGGCCCAGACTCCGTTGGCCGATGAGATCACCATCGAACCCGTCGCGGCCGATACCGTGCGCGGATGGTGGGCACGACCGCCGCATGCGGCCCCCGGCAAAGGCATTTTCTTCGTGCACGGTGGCGGCTTTCACCTAGGCGACGCCAAATCCTACCTCGGCTTCGTCAGCCAGATCGCCGTTCTCACCCAATGCGCCGTATTTAGCGTGGATTATGCGCTGGCGCCCGAACGGCGTTACCCCGCCGCCATCGACGACGTACGCAAGGCTCAGGGGTGGTTTGTATCGCAGGACATCCACGAATACTCGGCGATCGGCGATTCCGCCGGCGGCGGGCTGGTCCTTGCCATGGCCGCACATCCGACCGACTCAGCGGCCACACTCTCCTCGGTCGTTGTTTTTTCGCCCTGGACTGATCTCAGCAACAGCGGTCAGTCCTTCCGCGATCCCGATACGCACGACCCGATATTCACACCCGCCGTCCTCGACGGTCTCGCCGCCTCTTACCTCGATGGCCACAACGCTCGCGAACCGGATGCATCCCCGCTATTCGGCATCCCCAAGGGGCTGCCGCCCGTGTACATCCAGGTTGGCAGCGAAGAACTCCTGCGTGATGACTCGACACGCTATGCCGAGTTGGCGGCCGCAAAGGGCACGGATGTCCGGTTGGATATCTATGACGGCTTGCATCACGTCTTCCAGCGCGACATCGGCGTACTTGACACGGCCCGTGTGGCCGTGGAGCGCGCCAGCGCCTTCATCGCCTCGTCATGGAGCGAGACCCTCAATGTCGGTCGTACAGTCTGAAATCAATGGAACACACCATGCGCGCACACGCAAATACTTTACGAATCAGCGGATTGAGCCCTTCTTCGCCGCCGAGACTGCGATGGAGTACCTCGCACCTACCGTTCCTACGCCAGCCAGCACGCTGCCGCACTCTGATATGCCAGCTATCCATTCCGCTCGCGCTCGGCCGGCTCTGACCTCCGCCTGCTCCAATCCAACGCGAGAATTGACATGAATCAAATCTGGTCCCCCATTTCCATAGGCGGCATCACGTTGCCGCACCGCCTCGCCATGGCACCGATGACCCGCAGTCGAGCGAAACCGGACGGCAGTCCCAGTGATCTGGCACCCGAATACTATCGGCAACGTGCCACGATGGGGCTGCTGATCAGTGAGGGCACTCAGCCGTCCGATGACGGCCAGGGTTACCTCGCAACGCCCGGCATCCATACCGACGCACATGTGACCGGCTGGCGTAAGGTCACTGCCGCCGTACATGAGGCTGGCGGCCATCTCTTCATTCAACTCATGCATGCGGGTCGAATGTCTCATCCGGAAAACACACCGCATCACCGCCAGCCTGTCGCTCCCTCGCCGATCGCCCCTGGCGTCGAAATGTTCACTGCAAGTGGCATGCAGCCGATCCCGGTTCCGCGGGAGCTGACAGCCGCGCAGATCGAACGGACCGTAGCCGACTTCGCTCTCGCGGCGACCCGAGCTATCGAAGCCGGAGCAGATGGGGTCGAAGTGCATGGCGCGAATGGCTTCCTCGTTCGTAACTACTCACGCCCGAACGCTCCCGCTCCATTGAACGGATGCTTGACAACGTAGCGATTTAATCCTACGCTGCGGCCCCATCTTCGGCAGGGTACGGGTTCGGCGGCGGTGGGCGCATATTTC
>JAJZFQ010000190.1 GCA_021805275.1 Pseudomonadota bacterium | reverse complement strand
TCATGAACGGCAGTTTCGGCGTAAGGCGTCTTATTAGTAGCCTACTCTACGGTGCCTGAACTTGCAATTAGCCTGCCGTAAAGTAGCGCGATGATGAGCACACGCCGCCTGCTGCCGGAGCGCTTAGGTGAGATCATCCGGCGCCGCCGAGAAGCGGCCGGCTGGACCCAGGAAGGCTTCGCCGACGAGATTGAGATGCACCGGGCGCAATACGGATTGATCGAGCGTGGAAAGAAAGACCTCAGACTCTCCTCCCTCGAACGCGTCGCGACGGGCCTCAAGACGCCCCTGTCGGCGATCCTGCGCGAAGCCGAGGAGGCCTAAGTCGCCAATGCGGGCGCCCTAAAAAAGGGACTGCTGATCACCCGTTCCTGGATCCCCCCCGAGCAGCGGCTCCGACGTGTCGGACGCCTTCGGGTTCCGGCGCCTTGGCCCGCGCGGTGCGGGCTGCGCGCACATCCGGCACCTGAGCAGCTGTACCTCCAGCGGGTCGATCAGGATCGCGGCCTGGCACTGCGCGCAGTGCGCGACCGCGAGCTTTCCCTCCGCGAGGGCGAGCGTCAAGAGAATGAACTGATCCCCGGTGATCGCTCCGCGCGGCACCACGGCGTGGAAGAACTCGAATGCCTCACACAGGCTCTCCCCCCACTCCAGACTCGGCAGCACCTTGCGGGCGTTTCGTACCGGACTGGCCGGTACGAGCTTCCAGATGCGCGCCAAGGCCGCCAGCGCCGAGGCTTCCGGGTGCAGCGCCAGCCGAAAGAACACCGCGCAGCTCGTCGGGGCCGCACCGCGGTGTCTCGGTAGCGCCGTCACCCCGTAGGAGTGCAGGAGATTGCGTACCCGCTCATCCGTGAGGCCCGTCATGGCGCAGATCCAGCGGGTCCGCACCTCGTGCCGGATCAACCGATGCCCGAGTGCCAGGCTTCTGAGATCCCGAGAATACCGATCTTCGGAGACACGCATGTGAGCACCCTCACCGCGACCGCCGGTCCACCACAGTCCGAGTCTTTGCACGCGTGCGCACCCGGCACGGGCCTTCGGGGGGCGCTTCCTCGAAGTGAAACACCCCAATCCCCATGTGCATCAGCGGCTCCCCACGCACCCGAGCACGCTCGTAGCGCAGCATCCGGGATTCCAGCTCCCTCAGGAACTGCTGAATGTCCCGAGTCACCTGCGCCCGACACACGCTGCGCAATCGCACGGGGATCTCTGTGCTCTCGAGGGCGGTCACCACGTTGATCTCATCGAGGCTCGCGGCGCGACGCTGCGCACAGCGCTCATCGATCGAGCGCAGTAATCTCACCACCATCCGCAGCGTCTCGCGATTCGCCAGACGTCCGGCACCGAGGAGCGCCTTGGCGCGCCGGAGCGGCTCATACTCCTGTTCCACGAACCGAATCGCCTTCACGCGCTCCAGATACCGCACGATATCCCGCGCCGAGCGCTTAAGACCCACTCGTTTGATGAGCGCGTGCAGCGAGGGCGCTGCCCCTGTGAGCGGCAGGCGAAGCGGTCGCCCCTCGGGATCGAGATACTCTAAATCGGTGTACCACGCGGCCAGCAAGAGCACCGCCTCGTACTGCGCCGCAAGCGAGTCCGACGACACCGACCGGCGCCGCCGTGAATGCTTGTCACACGCGCGTCGGAAGGCACCCTCGATCGCACCCTGCTCAACGCCGTTGCGAGCCAGCAAGGCCACAATCCGGTCCAGAGCTTCGACGGTGAGCGACTCGATGAGGACGGTAGATTCATCGGGGTCCGCGCGAGGAACTCGACGCACATTGCGCGGCTGGGGCGCTCGTTTCACCGGACACCCCCTGTGCGCGTCTCTCGGATGGCTATGGGACAAGCATCCGTCCACCGACACCGCGCGACGCTCGCCGCCGACTGCACTCCCGAAGTCCGCGATCCGCGGCCCAGCCAAGCCGGTTCGCGCGAGCAATAGACCACCTGGACACCAGAGGGTGTCCACCCACGTCCTGGCTCCATACGTCCTCGCTTTGAGTTTTTATCGCTCCCGAATCACGTCCGGCGTTTCCTTCGAGCCGACCTCACCTTTCCAGATGGAGCCGTCGATTCGCTCTCGCGAGAAGCGCCCTCCCCCGAGGGCGCTTCTTCGAAAACATACACCCCCACCCCGAGCCGCATCGCCGGGGCGCCAGCCGGCGCGGTGTGCTTCGGATCGTTGAGGGTTTCGTGCAAAGCATCAGTTCGCACGCCAAGCGCATGCTCGATCTCGCGAATTAGCATCGGCGCATGACGCGGATCAAGCTGCGCATTGACCACCTGACGCGCAAAGCGCGTTCGCGTTGGCTGATGAAGGTTCTGTAAAAGCGTCGTGCAGTGATCCCGCAACTGTTCACCGACGGCCTGCACGCCCGCCGGATCCCATCGAACCATCGTGCAGCTACGACTCAGCGCCTGCAGCCGACCATTCGCGAGTTCTCGCACCGCACCGACGCGTAGCAGCTCCCGCAAAACCGGCGCCGAGCGTTTCTCACCGCTGTAGCGCTCGCAAAGCGCCGCGAACGACCGCCGGGGCCCCTTTGGGCGCAGAACCTCGGGCTCGCCCTTCGCCGTGAGAAATTCCGGATCCGTCCACCATGCCGAAAGCACCCGCTCCGCCCGCTGCCGCCCTCGATCGCTTGCAGGCGCCTCCGCCTCGCCCCGCTCAATCAGGGAAGCGATCTCGACACGCGTCAGTCCCGTCACCACCGCAATGCGGGAGATATTGGGCCGAACGCTCCCGGCCACCGATCGGCCCTGCTCCACTGCCGCTCTCACGTAGGCCACCTTAACAAGGCTGACGAACTCCCCGACCCCGATTCCCGCATCGAGCAGCCATCGCGCCAGCGGCTGAAGGAGCCGCATAAGCGCCGACTGAACCGCCCGCTTCAGCGCATCGCTCATCGTGATTCAACGCCCTCAAACATGACGCACCCCACCCGCGTCCGCGCACAAATGCACCGAAATCCAAAATTTGCCATGACTTTTTATTCGTGTAATACTTTTTACACCGTCTGTCAATTACGGTGTCACTCGGATCATTCGAGCCTATGCGCCCGGCAGCCGACATGGACCTCTCAGCCGCCTTCTCGCTTCCGGCGTTGCACGATCTCAATCGTCGTGCCATCGATCTCCTCGCGCAGGCGGCTCACCGCAGGACAGATCAGCCGCTTTCGCTGGTGAGCACCGTGAAACGGGAGCTTCTCGCGAGCACCCCGACCAGCCGCGATCGAGCCGCGACGCGTGCGTTCCTGCTCTTGGATCTCGACTTCCATAATGGGTCCTGGTGGCAGGCGATTGCGCATGATCCCGAGCGCAGAATCCGTAAACCCGCGCTTCGACCTGCCTATCCGCGAGAAACTGCGCTGCCCCTCACGCGCGCAACGCTCATCGCCGCCTGGCGGGCCGTCTGCGCCGATCGGCGCTCCGCCCCTATTCTCCTCGGTCTCGACGAATCAGTCGTCGAGCTCCTGCTCACGCTTCCCGTCACCGCCATTGACTCGATTGCCGAGCACGTTCACCCCTACCTCCGCCCGCGGTGGGCCGATCACCCGGCGTTCTGGAGAGCGCTACTTCGCGCCGCGAATACCGAGGATAGCGCAAAGATTGCGCGAATCGACCTTCAGGGCATTCAACTCATGACGGGCGAATTGCTCATCGGAGAACCCTTGAAGAAATCCCGAAAAACTACCGGGGATCGCAACAGCCATCCACCGACACACCTTTTCGCGAACTCCGCGAACTCTGTTCAGCGCTAACCCATTCGCCCCGTTGGCGCACGCCTGCCAGACCGCATCAGTAACTGCGAGACCGTTTGATACGCGCGAAGCAGAAAATGGCTGATGACTGGAGTGTCGCACTACGCTCCTCCGTACTTCCGCGTCTCGAAATGGCACGTGTCAAGTCAAAGCATCGATTCGTCAGAACCAGAAACCTCCCCAAAACTGACGCCTATTCCACCGGCAAACCCACATACACTGGGACATCAGCTGCAGGGGACCCTACCGCGATACCTATAATTTGCAGGACACTCACGCTTGGCCCGGACACAACTATTAAAATTCGCCATTGATGGACAGGTAGTCCGCTGCTATCAGACGGATGGCGATCGACTCTGGCGCTGCGAATGCTCCTATTTTCAAAGGATGCTGGCAGAACACAACCAGGGCTTTTGTCCGCACGTCGCCCTCGCGATAGAAGAAGCAATCGCCGCAGGCCTCATTGAATTGCGTTGAGAGGCAGAAGCTCGGTCCTTCTGGCGGAGATTCTAAACTCGTCTGTTTGCGCCGGTTTCCGCCACCGACTCTGTTGGCGTACGTCCCGCTGCTCCGAGCATTGACGTGGCGGACATCCCCTTGGCTCGCAACGTGCCCGTGCCGGCGAACTTGAACTTGGCGGTGCGACGGCACTGGGGCGTGGCAGTCTACTGCGATAACTGCTGTGCTATCAACACCGCGTAGTGTGTCGCCCTCGATGCGTAGACGCTCAAACACGTGGCCTGATGCACAACTTGACCAGGACACTCACCGAAAACATCTACAGATTTTCCGCCATTATGCTCCGCGATTCATTTTGCGCAATATGACGTCCTTTATATTGTGCGACAGCGTTGAAGTAAATCGGATCTGAGGTTCGATCACGTCGGCTCAAAGAAATCCTCATCGAGCTTCTTCAAGTGAATAATCTCCTCGTCCCGGCACCCCACGTTATATCGGATCATCAGTCGCGCCAGGTGAGGTCCGTCGATCAAGACAATACGAGACCCCAGTCCACGCGTGGTTTCGGTGGCCGCCGGGCTAAACGCCGAGGTGGTTACGAAAATTCCCTTGTGCGCTCTCTTCAAACTCAGAGCACCGTAAAAGTCCCGGATGGCACCCGCAGCGATATTGTTGCCTTCGGCGTATCGTTTGGCCTGCACATAAATCTGATCGACGCCCAGTGGATCTTGGTCGATCACACCGTCCACACCGTTATCGCCGCTCTGACCAATTGCGCGCCCGGCTTCCTCAGAGGTGCCACCGTAGCCCATGGCGATCAAAAGTTGGACGATCAGATTTTCGAAAAATTCCGGGGTCCCGTTTCGGACTCGATCCAGCAGCTCAGCGGATAGCGCGCCCATGATGGCGCCATGGGCGCGGCGCAGGGCTTCATCCGGGGTCGATTCGGTCTCTAATGTCCCTTGCGTCGCGGGTGTCTTTGCATCTGCCTCAGTTTCCCTCCTCTTAAAGCTTTGGAACTCTTCGAACTGAGCGAGGTATGCGTTGTTGATGGTCGCGGCCTTATCAGCCAGGGCGGCGCGTCCTCGGTCGGTAATTTTGAAGCGCCCGCGCCCGGTAATTTCGACAAGGCCGCCCTGTTTTAAGTAACTCTTCGCCCAGTTGACGCGATTAGCAAACCGGGTCTGTTTCCCGCTCGGCAGAATTATGCCGCGTTCCTCAACGGTTAAACCGAGCTTATTGGCAAGCAGCTCAACAACATCGCTGATACGCACTTCTCCGGATGAGGTGCATTCGAGAACTAGACGCATGAGAGTTTGATAGTCGGGAATCATGTCACCTGTCGCTCCGAAAACACCCCCGCCAGAAGGGACTGAAAAACAGACTCGGAACCACCAATGGCAACTTCCTGGTACTGTTCCAGTTCTAGGCATTCGCAAACGCGAGCCGAAAACGTGCGTTGCAAGGCTAGGGACGGCACCGCCAACGGAATGCTGCGCAGCTCTTGCGAATTGATGTTGGACTGCCCTATTGCTCCCCTAGCCATACCGAATAGCGTCTTCTTCATGTGAGGCGTGTTCATGAACGCCCAAAGGTAGTCCGGCGCAAGCACCGTTTCATTGACGCGGACCCGGATGAAATAAGATGCCGCCACTGCATCACGATCCGAGCGCCATATCCCAGTCTTTCCAACCAGTTCTTTGCTGTTGGTGCGATTGAACAGGATGTCTCCAGGCTGCAACCTGTATTTCCGTCGGTCCACCTCTTCCAGCTCGACGTACTTTAGATCATGCAGTTTTAGTCGACCTTGCACGTCTACGTTTCCCATTCGAATCATGGGAACGCCAACCGTACCCTCGCCCGCCTTCGTGCTGGTGCCATATTCGACAGCGACAACGACATCAGAGATCGTCCGGACTGCCCATCCCTTCGGATTTGTCACGGGATC
>JAJZFQ010000246.1 GCA_021805275.1 Pseudomonadota bacterium | reverse complement strand
TCCAGTCGAGCGTCGCCCGCAGCGTCTGGTGGCGGGGCAGCGCCGTGCGCCGCCCCCCGGTGAGGACGTGAAAGCGCAGATCGAGCCGCTGCGCCAGACCGTCGATGCCGAGCGCCGCGGAGCGCGCAGCCGCCAGTTCGATGGCGAGCGGAATGCCATCGAGGCGCCGACAGATCATCGCCACGGTGGCCGCATTGCGCTCGTTGAGCTCGAATTGCGGATCAGCCGCTTGGGCGCGCGCGACGAACAGACGCACCGCGCCATGGCGCTGGGTGCTGGCGAGGCCGGCGATGTGCTCGGCTGGAAACTCCAGCGGACGCAGCCGCAGCGTGCACTCCCCTTCGATTCCGAGCGGCTCCTGGCTGGTGGCGAGAATGCGCACCTGCGGGGCGGCGGCGAGCAGTGCCTGCGCCTCGCGTGCCGCGGCGCCGATCAGATGTTCGCAGTTGTCGAGCGCCAGGAGCAGCTTGCGCTCGCGCAGCGCCGCGGCGAGGCGCTCGCCGGTCCACCGTCCCGTGCCGCTCTGCAGACCGAGCGCCGCGTGCATGGCGCTCGCGACCAGTTCCGGATCGGTGAGCGGGGCCAGTTCCGCGAGCCACACCCCGTCGGGAAATTCCTCGAGTGCCTCACGCGCCGCCTCGAGTGCGAGGCGGGTCTTGCCGATGCCGCCGGTGCCGACCAGAGTCACCAGCCGGTTGTGCCGCAGCAGCTCGTGCACCGTGGCGAGTTCGGCCTCGCGGCCGATGAAGTCTGAAATGGCCGCCGGCAGATTGGTCGGAGGCCTCTGCGCGTCGGTCGCGCCACGGGCACTGTCGGTCTCGGACCGCTCGCGCACCTCGCCGGTGAAGCGGTAGCCGCGCAGCGGCACGGTGACGATGAGATTGCGGTCCTTGCCGAGCGCCTTGCGCAGCGCCGAAATCTGCACCTGGATGTTGCTCTCCTCGACCACGATGCCCGGCCAGGCGCGCGCCAGCAACTCTTCCTTGGTCACCAGGTCGCCGTGCGCCTCGAGCAGCACCAGCAGCACGTCGAAGGCGCGAGAGCCGAGCGCAACGGGCTTATCGCCGCTGCGCAGCTCGCGCTGGCGGATCAGCAGCCGAAAGCGTCCGAACTCGAGGCAGTTCGCGCCTCGCGCATTACCGTGCATGAAATTGGCTGGTCCAAAGGTCTCGAGACGGCGCACCGGCTCGCGAATCCCACGGTGAAAGTGTAACGCAACTACAGCGTCCCTCGGGCGCCAAGCGTGCGCCCCGGGCGCCCGGTCACGCTTTACGGCCGGCCCCGGCCGTGTATCATGGTAGCGCTACCAATTCTACTCGATCGAAGAGGGGGTCGTCATGTCCAAGTTCCGGCAGTCTCTTGCCGCCGCGCTGATGCTGCTCTGTGCCGCGACCGCCTGGGCGGTGCCGGCGCCGTACCGCAATTTCAAGGTCACCGTGTACATCCCGGTGCGGGTCGTCAAGCGCATGGCGCGGGACCCGGCCTGGATGCACTCGAGCTGGCGCACCATCGCCAGCCGGTTGCACGTCGACCAGGTCTTCATCGAGAGCTACCGCGCCGGAGACAGCGCGACCGGCGCCGAGCTGGCGCGCGTGAAGCACTTCTTCCTCGCCCATCATGTCGCGGTGGCCGGCGGGATGGCCATGCTCGGGCCCGGTGGCAACGGCCAGTTCAACACCCTCGATTACGCGCTGGCGAAGGATCGGGCGCTGACGCGGCGGATGGCGGCGCTCACCGCACGGCACTTCAACGAGTTCGTGCTCGACGATCTGTACTTCTTCAACACCAAGAGCCCGGCGGATATCGCCGCCAAGGGCACGCTCACCTGGTCGCAGTACCGACTGAAGACCATGGACGAGGTGTCGCGCGAGCTGATTTTGAAGCCCGCCGAGGCCGCCAATCCCAAGGTGCGCGTCATCATCAAGTTCCCGAACTTCTACCCCTCGTTCCAGGGCATGGGGTTCGACCTGGTGAACGAGCCGAAGATCTTCCCGGAGATCTGGACGGGGGATGAGACCCGCTATGCGCCGAGCACCGATCAGCAGCTGCTGCCCTATGAGAGCTACGAGATCTTCCGCTACTTCGAGAACATCGCCCCGGGGCGCAACGGCGGCGGCTGGGTCGATCCGATCGCCATGCATGACCTGGACCGCTACGCCGAGCAGCTCTGGGACACCATTCTCGCCAAGGCACCGGCGATCAATCTGTTCGAGTACACGAACCTGCTGAGTACGGCCAACCCGAAGAACCGCAGCGCCTGGCAATACCTGCCGACGACCTTCAACTACTGGCAGATGCTGCGCCGGTGCTGCGGTATGCCGGGCCGACCCGGTGCGAAACGGCCGCGGCTCGCCGACGTAGTCGCCTACTCGCTGCGCAAGGTCGATCGCATCGCCGGCGCGCTCGGTCCGCCGGTTGGACTGGCCACCTATCGACCGCTCGACTCCAGCGGGGAGGACTTCCTGCCCGAGATGCTTGGCATGGTCGGGATTCCGATTGAGATGTTCCCACAATGGCCGCACGCCAAGACCGTGCTGCTCACCGAAGCCGCCCGGCACGATCCGCACATCGTTGCGAAGATCGAGGCCCACCTGCGCGCGGGGGGGCACGTCATCATCACCTCGGGCCTGCTGCGCGCGTTGCAGCATCGCGGCTTCAACCAGATCACCGACATGCACGTCACTCACCTGATCGCCGCTCCCACCCGCTACGTGGCGGGCTTCGGTTTCGGGGCTGGAGTGAGGCTCGGCAAGAGCCGCCCGATCCTCTTCCCGCTGATTCACTTCTACACCAACGAAGACTGGGCGGTGGTGCGCGGACTCGATGATCAGGGCGGCGTGCCGTTGCTGCTGATGGATCACTACGGCAAAGGCGAGCTGTACGTGCTGGACGTGCCGGAGGAGCAGAACGACTTCTACTCCCTGCCGCCGCGCGTCCTCGATGCGCTGCGCCGCTTCCTCACCCCCGGCCTGCCGGTGCGGCTCGAGGGACCGGCCGACGTCAGTCTGTTCGAGTACGGCAACGGCACGTTCGTCGTGCAGTCCTTCCGCAATCACCCGGTCGCCGTGCGGGTGATCGGCCGCTTCGCCCGCATCCAGCGCCTGACCAACGGGGTCGTCCTCGGCGGCGAGCCGGTCCGACGCGGCGGCCCGTTCGCTGCGCGCCCGGGAACACCGGCGCGCTTCGGGTATGAGCTGCGCATCGAGCCGCACAGCTTCATCGCCTTCCGCGAGCTGCACTGAGCACGCCTCGGCGCGCAACGCCCCACCCCGGGGCGTTGCCGCCGGGGCGGTGCTACAGTAGCCCGATGTCTGTGTCGCTAGTGATCTTCGATCTCGATGGCACGCTGATCGACAGCGCCGGGGATCTGGCGCATGCCGTCAACGGCATGCTGGCCGGCTACGGCTGCGCGCCGCTGGGGCTGTCCGAGGTGCGCGCGATGATCGGCGATGGCATGCGCAAACTCGTCGAGCGAGCTCTGGCGGCGCGCGGCCTGGCGGTGCACGAGGCAGCCGCTGCTGAGCGCAGCGTGTTGCAGCGCTACGGCGCCGAACCGGTACGCGAAACGGTCCTCTATCCCGGCACGCGCGCAGCGCTTGAGCGCCTGCGTGCCGAGGCGCTCGATCTGGCGATCTGCACGAACAAGCCCGAGCACCTCACCGCTGCGATCCTCCAGGAGCTCGGCCTCCTCGACTTCTTTCGCCAGATCGTGGGCGGGGACACTCTGCCCTACCGAAAACCCGACGGGCGGGTGCTGCGGGACATGCTCGCGCATTTCTCGGCCGCGCCGGTCGACGCTCTGATGGTTGGGGACAGCGAGGTGGACGCAGCCGCGGCGGCCGATGCCGGCGTGCCGCTCGTCCTGATGCGCAACGGCTATCGGCGCGGCCCCATCGAGCACATCGCCCATCTGGCCGCCCTCGACAGCCTGCAGGAACTGCCCGGTCTGATCGGCTCGCTGGCGCGCTGACGGGCGCCGGTCCGCGAGCGCTCAGTCGAGCGTGCCGAAGAACACCAGCGTTTTGTAGGGAAACACGACTCGGCCGTCACGCTGATGCCGCTCGAACACCTCGCGCAGACCGGCGATCAGCGGCGCATGGTCCGGATGTCCGGGCTCGGGCACGTAGGAGGAGGACATGGCCCGACCCTTCAGCCCTTCGAAATCGAACACCTGCTGATTGGCGAAGATCCGGCACTCGGGCTCACGGCCGAAGAAGCGCAGCATGGTCGGCCCGTAGGCCCGCAGGCTGCGCACCTGGTCGTACTCCGGCGCATAGCGGCGCAGCAGCGCCTCGTAGTCGGCCTGCAGCGGCGCCGGGTCGTCGGTGCGCTCGTTCCACAACAGCGCCACCTGCCCGCCCTCGACCAGAATGCGCAGCGCCTCGTGCCGCGTCTTCTCCGGATCGAACCAGTGGAAGGCCTGTCCGGCGGTGAACCACTCGACGCTCTGTGCGGCGAGAGCGGTCGCCTCGGCGGTACCCGCCACGCTGGTGAATCCCGCCCGGCCGCCGAGCCATTGCTCGGCCGCCTCGCGCATGTCGCGATTCGGCTCGACCGCCCAGACCCTCAGTCCCGCCTCGAGCAGCTGTGCGGTGAGGATCCCGGTGCCCGAACCGACATCCGCGACCCGACTCCCCGGCGCCAGTCCGCGCGCCTCGCGCAAGAACTGCAACGCCTGGTGCGGATACTGCGGTCGATACTTCACGTAATCGGCGACGCGGCTGGAAAAGCGCTGAGTGGAGTCGGCGGTCATGGGTAAACTTTGCTCTCCTATACGACTCGATGAGGGTAGAGCAGATCAAGGCCCCCGTTCAAACCGTGCGTGCGGATTTTCCGCACACGGCTTACCGGTGACCCGTCAGCCCCAGCATGACGCGGCCTCCGTCCAGGAGGTTTCCCCTGGCCAGAAATCGTCCCGCGCAGGCGATAATGGCCCAGATGCTCGAAGTACTCGCGCGGCGAGCCGCCGGAGTCATGAGAGCCGGTCTTGCCGGTCATTCTCTCGCGCTGACCCGCTCCGCCCGCTCGATCACCGCAGGGACCCTTCCCTCCTGCCGGGGTGTTCTTCACGGCATTCGTTCCCCTGGCTCTCCCCAAGGTCTGCGGTACGACTATCCCCTCGGACTCCCGCTCAACAGCACTCGATTTCGCCTTCGGCCGATATGAGCCACTTCGCCCTGACTCAGACGGTGCAGACGGGTCTCTCGTGTTCCGCACTTCCCCTGTCGCACGTGCTGCGCCCAATACCCTGCCAGAGCCAGCCACGGGCTTCGGTGCTCCCGTGTCCAGTATTGCCTTCGCCGTGACATGCGCGGCTCGGCCTCCGGTTTGTAAATCTATCGAGGCGGCAGGCTTCACTTGATGTTGCGGCCCGTCTGATCGCTCCCCGCTGTACGGCTCTCGCCGCTGCGCAGGCTTGTGATGCCCCGCTCGGGCATGCGGGTCTCCCCTCATACCGGGGGCCTGCTCCTCGGCGCACCGATGCTTACCGAGGTGGGACTTGCACCCACTGAGAAAGCGCAGCGTGCAGTGGACACACTCGCCCCATATGCCAAGGCTCATCTGCCCATCACGTCACGACGCACCCTGGAGCCATTATAGGGTTGCCCCCCCTGCCGGGCGGATGCGATTCCGAGGCACGGCGCGGCGCCTCGAGGGGCGGCCGGAGGAATCCTCCACGTGGTTCACACTCGGTTCAGGGCAATCATGCGAGACTTCCCGCCGCACCGGTGCTGAGCGTGGCTCCCGGACGGCGCAAGATTCCCCCCGTGCGCCACCCTTTATTGAGCCTCGTCCCGGATTCGAGCCACCTCGCCCGGTGCGCCTTCCCTCCCGCGAATACCCGCCGTCACGCACGCGTGCCCCGCTGCGCATTTCGGCCGCATCGACGTGGTCGGATCCCACCCACGAGCCCGTTTTCCCTGATTCACGCTGAGTTCAGCGCACCGCTGCGACACTGACTGTGCACCGGAGCCGCGTGCGGCTCCCGGACGGCGCAACGCTCCCCCTCGTGCGCCACAGTGTTTGGACTCGTCCTGGATTTGAGTCGCTGGCTCCGGTGCTTTCTCCCCCCCCACCGTACAACGACCGAGCGGTCACAGCCGCAACTCGGCGCCCGTGACACGGCCCAGGAACCCCGTCCCTGGGCGCACACCGCCTCGGCGGATTCACGCTCAG
>JAJZFQ010000063.1 GCA_021805275.1 Pseudomonadota bacterium | reverse complement strand
TCCCGCATCAACCCTTACGTCGCGGCGTAACCCACTCGCTTTTCAACAGAGCCTTGTAAGTTTTCTTCCCCCACCGCGGTGTGTCCGCGATCTGCACGAGCTCGGAATAACTCACATCGAGGAAGCGCCGCGCCCCAATTGCCGGCCGCCAAGTGTGATCCAGCGTCCGCCGGTATGTCGTCAGCGTCACCGCCGCCAGATCGTGGCGGGCGACGCGCGCCTGGCAATGCGCCAGATACTCCTCGAACACCAGCCCACAGGTCCGCGCAGATCCTTCGCGTGGCGTGCGATTCAGGTGTCGGTAGTCGGGAAACTCTTCTGCGAATGAGAAGCTGCCGGCTACGATACGCGCCTTGATGCCGATCAGATGGTGACGCGCACGGCGCAGGTTCGCCTCAGTCGGCGTCCACGGCAGCGTGGGTCGGTACCGGACGCCTGCCAGGACGAACGTGAACTGGATACGGCGGGCCCCGGCTGCTCGTACGCCGCCCGAGATGTTGAGTCTGCCCAATGATCGCGATCTCCTGCCCGTGAGCGCTCACTGTGCGCGCACCCATTACAGGCAGACGATCCGGGTGTCGGGCAAGCAGGCGGCTCCTACGGCCTGATCATGATCTTGAGCGATTCTCGCGCGTTCATCGCCTGATACCCGTCGGGAACCCCTTCAAGTCCGATCGTGCGATCGAATACCCGCCCCGGCTGGATCTTGCCGTCGAGGATATCGGGCATCAGTGTTTCGATGTACGCGCGCACCGGCGCCGGGCCGCCTCCAACGGAGATGTTCGAATAGAACGCCTGCCGAGAGGCCGGTGTGCCTTCGTAATGCGGGACGCCTACGCGACCGATGGCGCCGCCGGCCCGGGTCGCGAGGACGGCCGTGTGAATGGCATCCTCCGACCCGACGCACTCCAGCACCGAGTGCACACCCGTGCCGCCGGTCAGCTTGCGGACCTGTTCCACGGCCGCCTCGCCGCGCTCGCGCACGACGTCCGTCGCGCCGAAGTTCCGGGCAAGTGCGATGCGGTCGGGGTGGTGCCCCAGGATGATGATCTGTTCGGCGCCGAGCCGCTTGGCGGCGATGACGCCGCAGAGACCCACGGCCCCGTCCCCGATCACCGCCACCTTCTTGCCTGGCTGGACGCGCGCAACGACTGCGGCATGGTGGCCGGTTCCCATCACATCGGACAGCGTCAGGAGGGAGGGGATCAGGGCATCGTCCTCGCCGACCGGAAGCTTGTAGAGCGTGCCATCGGCCAGCGGAATGCGCACCGCCTCGGCCTGGGCGCCGCCGACTATCCCGACTCCGAAATACCCGCCGTGGGCACAGGCGGTCTGCAGTCCCTCGTGGCAGAAATCGCAGGAACCGTCCGAGAACGCAAACGGCATGACGACCAGGTCGCCTCGCTTGAAGTGGCGCACCTGGGAGCCGACCGATTCCACGACGCCGATGGCCTCGTGGCCCATGGGCCGACCGCCCGGCGTGGGCTCGAGGTCCTTGTAGGGCCACAGGTCGCTGCCGCAGATGCAGGCCCGGCTCACGCGGATGACGGCGTCGGTCTGCTCCACGATCGCGGCATCCGGCACGTTCTCTATCCGGACGTCCCCGGCCTTGTACATGATTGCTGCTCGCATGGTCTCGTTCCTCGCAGGTTCTATTCGTCGGTGGGCGTGCAGCGGTACTGCTCGTCGGTCACGGGTTCGAGCCAGTCGACGGCCTTGCCGTCGAGCTCTTCCTGGATGGCAATGTGGGTCATCGCAGTGCCGGGCGCCGCGCCGTGCCAGTGCTTCTCGCCAGGAGGGCAGGTCACGACATCGCCCGGCCGGATGATCCGCAGTGGACCGCCCCAGCTCTGCACGAACCCCCATCCGCAGGTGACGACGAGTCGCTGCCCCAGCGGGTGGGTGTGCCAGTTGCTGCGGGCGCCCGGCTCGAACGTGACTGCTGCTGCGCTGACTCGTGAAGGGGCCGTCACCGGGAAAAGTGGGTCGACCCGGACCGTGCCGGTGAAGCACTCGGCTGGACCGCGGTAGGCCGACTGTGTTCCGTTTCGTTTCAGTTCCATGCTGGACCTCGTTGGATGCAATCAGCCGTTGGAGACGCCGAGACTCTGGCGGACGTGCAGGCCGGGATTGGTGCAGATCTTCACGATCAAGGTCGAGAGGGCGTCGAACGAGACGTCGTGTCCCTTGAACGGCTCACCCTTCTGCGTGATCTGGTAGTCGTTTCGGCGCTCCTGGGTAAACCAGCCCGGCCTCAGGATCGTGTAGTCGAGGTCCGATGCCTCGATCGTCGCGGCCGAGTCGCGGTAGGGGTCAAGGACGCTGCGGTAGCGCTCTCCGGGCACTTCGCTGTAGATGCCCATCGAACTGATGAAGACGAGCCGCTTGATCATTGCGGCGTGCATCGCCCTGATGATGGCGTCCGCCTGCGGCTTCATGTCGCCCGCGAGGTTCGCATACACGATGTCCTGATCCTTCATTGCTGCCGTCAATGCGGTGGTGTCGAGCACGTCGCCGTCGATGATTTGCACCCGCTTCGGATCTGGGTTCTTGAGGCGCGATGCGCGACGCAGGTAGAGCGTCAGATTGGCATCGGTGGTCTTGAGGAATACGCCGGTCGTATGGCGGGCGAGGCCGCCATTCGCGCCGAGAATGAGCACGCGCGTCACGGGGAAGTGCCCTCGCTGATAACCCGAATTGCATTGAGCGTCCGCGGGTAGCCGATGAACGGCAACAGCTGCGTCACGACCGCGAGAAGTGTCTTGCGGTCATTCCCCGCCGCGAGATTGGCAGTCACGTGGCCGGCCAGCTGCGCCTCGCAGCCGCCGAGGGATGCCAGCATGGCCAGGGTGAGCAGTTCCCGGGTCTTGAGGTCGAGCCCGGTGCGTGTGAGGTAGTCGCCGAAGCAGTTGGCGGACAGGTAGCGCTGGATGTGCAGCTGATCGGGTGGAGACTGGGCGTACATCTGGTCGATGCGCGCACCGAAAAGCTGCTTCTGGATCTCCAGTCCCTGGTCGTGACGGGTCTGCGTATCCGTTGTCGATTGGCCGGGCAGGGGCAGGGTGATCCCGCGCGCTGCGAAAACCTCGTTCGTCACATGGAGGAAGTCGAAGACCCGCGCCATGCCGGTGTAGGGCACGGCCTGGTAAACGATCTCCTTGATTTCGACTGGCGTGACGCCGACCTGCAGGGCGGCGCTGAGCATGACGCGGTACTCGGCCACTGCGTGGCTCGCGATCAGCGCCGCCAGCTGCACCATGAGCCTCAGCCGCACGTCGAGCGGGGCGTCCTCGATCACCTCCCCGAAGGCCCAGTTGTCGAAGACCTCGACGAGCTCCGGGTCAGTGGCATTAAGGGTTGACCGGTGGTCGGGGAACAGCGCATCGTGATTGCGCTGCGCGTTCGGTGTGATAGCCATCGTTCGTGTTCCTATCTCGGGGCGAGCTCGCCGTACCAGTAGGAGGCCGTGACGCCGCCGTCCATGAGGAAGTCACTCCCGGTGATGAACGCGCCCTCTGCGCCCATCAGCAGCGCACCGACCGTTCCGACTTCATCAGGAGTGCCGGCACGACCGGCGGGGCACAGATCGATCATCCGCCGGTATCCGGGGCCACGCGGGCCCGTAAGTTCATCGTGCGCCAGCGGCGTGATGATGATCCCCGGACTGATCGTGTTGATCCGTGCGCCGCGCTTGCCCCAGCGAACGGCCTCCGCCATGACCCGAAGCGAGTTGCCGCGCTTGGAGATCTGATAGGCGTGCAGCGAGTCCTTGATCTGGTCCGGCTGCAGGAAGGGCAGGGAAAGCAGTTCCTCCACGGGCGTCGTCGCCAGCGCCTTGTCCTGTTCGGGCGGCAATGCAGGCAAGCGATGGCCCGATTGGGAGGCGATGACGACCCCGGCTCCGCCCGGTGTCATGACCGATCCGAAGACCTCAAGTACCAGGGCGGTGCCGTAGAGATCGACAGTCAGGATGGCTTTCGGAGAAGCCTGGGTTGGCGATACGCCGGCGGCATGGATGAGGCCGGTGACCTCACCGAGCGCCGCGGCCTTCTGGGCGAGGGCAACGACATCGCTTCGCTTTGAGACGTCGACCACGGTGGTACTGACATCGAAGCCGGCATCGGCCAGCACCTTGGCTGCAGCGACTGCATTTTCCAACTTCAGGTCGGCGAGCAGGACTTGCTTACCCGAACCGACGCGGCGGGCAATAGCCTGGCCGATGGATCCGGCACCGATGACGACGGTGACTTGACGCATTGGCATTACCTCCCAACGCGTGCGGCCAGGTGTGCAGGGTAGCGATCGCCCTTGACTTCGATCCGGGCGAGCGCGTCGTTGATGCGCCCGAGCTCGCTGGCGGTCAGCTCCAGCGACGCAGCGCCGACGTTCTCCTCAAGGCGATGCAACTTCGTCGTGCCCGGGATCGGAACGATCCAGGGTTTGCGCGCAAGCAGCCAGGCCAACGCGACCTGTGCCGGCGTCGCCTGCTTCTCCGAGGCGATCGCGCCGAGGAGCTCGACGAGGACGCGGTTGGCCTTTCGGTTCTCGGCCGTGAAGCGCGGGACGATGTTGCGGAAGTCATCCTTCGAGAACGTGGTCGTTTCGTCGATCTTGCCGGTGAGGAACCCCTTGCCGAGCGGGCTGAAGGGCACGAACCCGATGCCGAGTTCCTCGCACAAGGGCAGGATCTCTGCTTCCGGAGCGCGCCACCACAAGGAGTATTCACTCTGCAGCGCCGCGACGGGCTGCACGGCATGGGCGCGCCGGATCGACTCGACGCCGGCCTCTGAAAGGCCGAAGTGCCGAACTTTGCCCGCCCGGATCAGTTCCTTCACCGTGCCGGCGACGTCTTCCATTGGCACGTTGGGGTCAACCCGATGCTGGTAGAAAAGATCGATGTGCTCGGTCCTGAGACGCTTGAGCGCTGCCTCTGCGACTTCCCGGATCCGCTCCGGGCGGCTGTCCTGGCCTGCGGTGGAGTCCCCGCCCTTGAAGCCGAACTTGGTGGCGATGACCACCTGGTCGCGGATCGGCGCGAGCGCCTCGCCGACGATCCCCTCGTTGACGAACGGGCCATAGGCTTCCGCCGTGTCGAAGAAGGTCACGCCGCGTTCATGGGCTGCCCGGATCAGGCTGATCGCTGCTTGCCGCTCCTGGGGTGGGCCGTAGCCGTAGCTCAGCCCCATGCAGCCGAAGCCGAGTGATGAGACTTCCAGGCCACTGGCGCCTAGGGTCCGCTTCTTCATGAAATGCCTCCTGGTTCTGATCGGCGCCCCGCAGCGGGGTGGTCTGCTGGAGTGGGCTTCCTGATGGGTCAAACGATAGGCCTTCGCTTCTCTAACGACTAGCCGTTAGAATTCGATCAGACTTATGAACACAGTTCATATATGAAGCGAGAGCACCTGGCCGATCTGGCGGCCTTCGCCACTGTGGCGAGGGAATTGAGCTTTACCAGGGCCGCGTCGCAGCTCGGGATGACCCAGTCCTCGCTGAGCCATGCGATCCGTCGCCTGGAAGGCCGACTCGGGCTGCGGCTACTCAGCCGGACGACCCGCAGCGTGGCGCCGACCGAAGCGGGGGAGCGACTGTTGCGAACCCTGCGTCCCGCTTTCGAGGGGATCGACGCCGAAATCGAGGCCCTGACGTCCTTGCGCGAAACCCCGGCAGGGTCCATCCGGATCACCTGCGCTGAACATGCCGCGGAGCGGGTCATGCTGCCGGGATTGGAGCGCTTCCTTCCGAAGTACCCCGACATCCGCGTTGAGCTGACCCTGGACTACGGTCTCAGCGACATTGTTGCGGATCACTTCGACGCCGGGATTCGGCTGGGCGAACAGGTCGCCAAGGACATGATCGCGGTGCGTGTGGGGCCGGACTTCCGCATGGCGGTTGTGGCGACACCAAGCTACTTCGACGGGAAGCGGTTGCCGCGGACACCCCAGGATCTGCAAGGCCACAGTTGCATCAACCTGAGGCTGCCGACGCGCGGGGGCCTCTACGCCTGGGAGTTCGAGAAAGGCGCACGCGAGATCAACGTGCACGTCGAAGGGCAGCTGGTCTTCAATACGCTCTGGGCGCGGGTGCGCGCCGCGAAGGCGGGGCTGGGGATCGGGTATCTTCCTGAGGACATGGTGCAGGAGGACATCGCCGCAGGCCGACTTGTGCGCGTCCTTACGGAATGGTGTGCGCCGTTTCCTGGCTACCAT
>JAJZFQ010000071.1 GCA_021805275.1 Pseudomonadota bacterium | reverse complement strand
CCGTCGGCCTGCCGGCCACGGTGTACTGCAGCGCGCAGGAGTTTCTCGCCCACTACGATGCGCGCCAGCCCGGCTGCGTGATCCTCGATGTGCGCATGCCCGGCATGAGCGGCCTCGAGCTGCAGCAACTGCTGAACCTGCGCGGCGCGACCATCCCGGTCATCTTCATCACCGGCCACGGCGACATTCCGATGGCAGTCGAGGCGATGCAGCACGGCGCATTCGATTTTCTTCAGAAGCCGTTTCGCGACCAGGATCTGCTCGACCGCGTCCAGCGCGCGCTCGAGAAGGATCAGCGCACGCGCCTGGAGCTGAAGGAGCAGGACCGTATCCGCGACCGACTCGACATGCTCACCCCGCGCGAGCGCGAAGTGCTGAGCCTGATCACCCGCGGCAAACCGAACAAGGTGGTCGCAGCAGATCTGGGCGTCAGTCAGCGCACGGTGGAGATCCACCGCGCGCGCGTCATGGAGAAGATGGGCGCCTCGTCCTTCGCGCAGCTCGTGCGCATGGTGCTCGACACCGAGACGCAGTAGCCGGGCGCGGGCGCGCTCAGGTGCCGGTGCGCCGGGGCGCCGCGGCACGGCCGGCCTGCACCCCGATCAGCTGTGGAATGCCGTTGGCACGCGCGGCCATGCGGCGCACGCGCGCCCAATCCACGGCCACGTTCGCACCCCCGAGCGCCTGACGGATGACGCGCGAGATCACCGTGAAATCCGGCTTCGCGGGCACGTCCTGACTGTGCAGCGGCGGGTGAATCGACAGATACAACCGCCCGTCCTGCAGCGTCGCGAGAATCGGGTCGTTGACGATGGTGACCTTCGTGCCGACCGGCACGACCGGGAACAGCGCGGCGATGTCCTCCGGATACAGCCGCACGCACCCGTGCGTGACCGCCATCCCGATCGCCATCGGGTTGTTGGTTCCGTGGATGTAGATCTCCCCGCCGCTGAGGGTCGTCTGCAGCGCCCACTCGCCCATGGGATTGTTCGGGCCGGCCGGCCACACGCGCGCAATCGGATCGCCCGCCGCGGCGTGGGCCCGCAGGATCGAGGGGGTCGGGATCCACACCGGATGTGGCACCTTGCGCACGATGCGCGTCACACCGGTGGGCGTGTCCCAGCCCTTCTCCCCGGGGCTCACCGGGTAGGTGATCACCACCGGCCGCTCGTGCCCCGAGCGGCGCGGGAAGTAAAACAAGCGGTGCGCGGGGAGATTCACGACGATGCCCTCGTGCGCGACCGGCGGAATGATGTAGCGCCCCGGGATCACCACCGGCGTGCCTTGTCCCGGCAGCCACATGTCCACGTGCGGATTGGCCGCCTGGATCTCCCAGTAGCCGACGCTGTACTTGCGCGCAATCGCCAGCAGCGTGTCGGAGGACTTCGAGTGGATCCGCTGGTCGCGACCGATGAGCGCGCCCTGGGCGGGCAGCGTGTACACGGCGGCCTGGACGGGGCGCGCGGCGCTCAGGGCGGCCACGACGAGCACGCCCGCAGCCAGGGCGGCGCGGGAACGCAGGGGCATCACAGACATGGGTCAAGGGTTCCGAATGAGCACCGCCGGTGCGGCGAGCCGCTGCATTGTAACATGCGGGGGGATGGCTCCGACCCGCCGACTCGCGCCCGATTTCTACCGGCAGGACACCCTCACGGTGGCCCGTGCGCTGCTCGGCATGCACCTGGTGCGCCGGATCGACGGGGAGCGGCGGGTCGGGCGCATCGTCGAGACCGAGGCCTACCTCGGCCCCGAGGACCGGGCGGCGCACTCCTGGGGCGGGCGTACGCCGCGCACCGAGGTGATGTTTGGTCCACCGGGGCGAGCCTACGTCTACCTGATTTACGGCCTGTGGAACTGCCTGAATCTGGTCACGGCGGCCGAGGGCACCCCGCACGCGGTGCTGCTGCGCGCCCTCGAGCCGATTCGCGCCCTGCCGGGGCGCACCTCGGGACCGGGCCTGCTCTGCCGGGCGATGGACATCGACCGGCGCCTCAACGGCGCCGAGCTCAGCGGCCCGGACCTGTGGATCGAGCGTCCGGTGCGCCCCGCGCCGGTGCGGATCGGGCGCAGCGCGCGCATCGGCGTCGATTACGCCGGCGACTGGGCGCGCCGTCCCTGGCGCTTCTTCGATCGCGACTCACCGTTCGTCTCTGGTCGCCGGTCGGCGTCGGGGCGCCGTTAGCCTGCGGCACTCCCGGCCGACGGCGCGCCGAGGACCAGCTGTCCGTGGCGCACCGCGATGCGCTGCCCCGGGTCATACGCCATGCGCACCGTGCCGGTCTTGCCGCCGAGGCGGTAGCGCACCTCGTAGCCGTTCGGCTGGACGATCCGGTCGTAGACCGTCGCGCACCGGCGCACCGTGGTGCGGTAGGTCTCGCCTCGCTGCATGCGTGCCTCGATGCGGTTACCCGCGTAGCCGCCCGCGGCAGCACCCGCGACGGTCGCAAGGCCGCGCCCCGAGCCGTCCCCGACCTGGTGTCCGAGCAGACCGCCGATGAGCGCACCGGCCACGCTGCCGATGATCTGGTGGGTGTCACTCGCCGGCCGGGTGCGCTCGACGGTCGCATCGCGACACACCCGCCGCGGCTGCACCACGGTGCGCGTCAGCGGCACCACCTGGACCACCTGAGCATAGCCGGGCGCGTGCCGGCTCAACGTGTGACTGACCATCGCCCCGGCACCCACGACCAGCGCGAGCGCGCCGCCCGCACCGGCACCGATCAGAAAAGATTTGTTCATGGTTCAGCTCCCCTACACGCTGCAAACGATGCCGATTGTCGGGGGTGCCGACTGAACCGAACTTGAATCGCCGCGCCGCGTCGTCGCCCGCCGACACCGCGCCTGCACCGGCTACGAGGAGACGTCCTCTCGTGCATCGAGCGCGAGCAACTCACTGCCCTCCGGCACCCGCTCGCCGAGCGCAAAATGGATGCGGGTCACCTGACCGTCGAACGGCGCATGGATGCCGTGCTCCATCTTCATCGCCTCGATGACCATCAACGTCTCGCCGCGGCGCACGACCTGACCGATGTTGACGTTGACCGCGACGACCACTCCGGGCAGCGGCGTGGTCAGACCGCCGGCGCTGTGCGCCGCACTGAACGATTGGGCGCGAGGATCGTCGATCTCGAACACCGCGTGCACGGCGGCGAACCACAGGTGCACCCGCTCGGACTCGAGCAGATACCGTGCCCGGTGGCGCAGCGAGCCGCTGCGCGCCTCGATGGTGTCACTCAAGAGGCGCACCTCGGCGAGGGCGAGCGAGCGCGGCGGATCGGCCGCGGGCTGCCCGGCGGGCGGCGAGCCGATCCAGGCCACACTCGGCCCGCCGCGGTCAAACCGCACCGTCACGGCCTCGGTCACGCCCTCGGCGCGCAACCGCACCTCGAGGTCCCCCGGAAGATTCGGGCAGAAACCATCACGGAGCGACCACGGGTTCGAGGACGCGCCCGAGCCGAGCGCCGCCAGTGCGGCCAACACCCACATCGTGTCGGTCAGCGGCTCGGGCGCCGCGAACGGCCCGCCCTGCGTCCCGAGCAGCGCGACGCTGTGGCGGACCTCGAGGAACACCGCGGAGCGCAGAATGCGGCTCAACCAACGCTCGTTGGTCCGCACACCGGCCAACTGCGAGCGCTCGAGCGCCCCGGCGAGCAGGCCCGCCGCCTCGGTGCGCGTCGGGGCATGCGCGATCACCTTGGCGATGAGCGAGTCGTAGACCGAGGGCACCGTATCGCCGCTCTCGAAGCCCGCATCCACCCGCACGCCCTCGGGCCACTGCACGAGCGCGAATCGGCCGGCACTTGGCAGAAACTCCCGCCACGGATCCTCGGCGCAAATGCGCGCCTCGATCGCATGGCCGCGCAGGCACACCTGCGCCTGCGTCAACGGCAGTGCCTCACCGGCCGCCACCCGCAGCTGCCATTCGACCAGGTCGAGCCCGGTCACCGCCTCGGTGACGGTGTGCTCGACCTGCAGGCGGGTGTTCATCTCGAGGAAGTAGAACGCCTCTCCGTCGTAAATGAACTCCACCGTGCCGGCGCCCCGATAACCGATGCCGCGCGCCACCTCGACCGCCGCGGCCCTGAGCCGCTCGCGCAGCGCATCGGGCAGGTTCGGCGCCGGCGCCTCCTCGATGAGCTTCTGGTGACGCCGCTGGATCGAGCAGTCGCGATCCCCCAGATGGATGCAGCCACCGTGCTGATCGGCGAACACCTGCACTTCGATGTGACGCGGCTCGGGCACGAACCGCTCGATCAGCAGCGTGCCGTCCTTGAAGCTGCTCTCGGCGAGGCGGCGCGCCGCCTCGAGCGCCGCGCGCAGCTCGGCGCGCTCGCGCACCACGTACATGCCCTTGCCGCCGCCGCCGGCGGCAGGCTTGACGATCAGCGGCAGTCCGGCCTCGAGTGCATGCGCCTCGAGGAAGTCCAGGTCCTGCCGCTCTCCCTCGTACCCGGGCAGGACCGGGATGCCGGCGGCGCGCACGCGCGCCTTGGCGAGGCTCTTCGAGCCCATCGCCTCGATGGCCTCGGGCGTCGGACCGACGAAGATGAGGCCCGCGTCGCGGCAGGCCGCCGCGAAGCGCGCATTCTCGGAGAGAAAGCCGTAGCCCGGGTGCACCGCGTGGGCGCCGCTCGCCTGCGCCGCGGCGATGATGGCCTCGATGTTGAGATAACTCTCGGCTGCACTCGCCGGTCCGATGCACACCGCCTGATCGGCGAGGCGCACGTGCCGCGCGCCGGCATCGGCCTCGGAATACACCGCCACGGTGCCGAGCCCCATGCGGCGCGCGGTGCGCAGGATGCGGCAGGCGATCTCACCGCGGTTGGCCACCAGAAGTCGCTGAAACATGGGCGCACTCACATTCTGAACAGGCCGAAACGAGTCTCTTCCTCCGGGGCGTTGCGCGCCGCCGCGAGGCACAACGTCAGGATCCGGCGAGTATCGAGCGGATCGATCACCCCGTCGTCCCAGAGGCGCGCCGAGGCGTAGTACGGATGCCCCTGGCGCTCGTATTGCGCGCGGATCGGCTGCTTGAACGCCTCCTCCTCCTCCCCCGGCCACTGCCCGCCGCCGGACTCGATCTGACCGCGCTTGACGGTGGCGAGCACGCTGGCGGCCTGCTCCCCGCCCATCACCGAGATGCGCGCATTGGGCCACTGGAAGAGAAACCGCGGACCGTAGGCCCGACCGCACATCGCGTAGTTGCCCGCGCCGTAGCTGCCGCCGGTGATCACCGTGAACTTCGGCACCCGCGCACAGGCCACCGCGGTGACGAGCTTCGCACCATCGCGGGCGATGCCGCCCGCCTCGGCCTTGCGCCCCACCATGAAGCCGGTGATGTTCTGCAGGAACACCAGCGGAATGCCCTCGCGCGAGCACAGCTCGATGAAGTGCGCGCCCTTCAGCGCGCTCTCGGAGAACAGGATGCCGTTGTTGGCCAGGATCCCGACCGGGTAGCCGCCGAGGTGCGCAAAGCCGCACACCAGCGTCGTGCCGTAGAGTTGTTTGAACTCCTCGAGCTCCGATCCATCGGTGAGTCGCGCGATCAGCTCGCGCACGTCATACGGGCGGCGCAGACTCTCGGGTATGACGCCGTAGAGTTCCTCCGGCGCATAGTGCGGTTCGCGCGGCGCGCGTGGCGGATCGGTGTTCGGTCCGCCACGCAGCCGCGCCACGATGCCCCGGGCGATCGAGAGCGCGTGGCTGTCGCTCTGCGCGTAGTGATCGCACACGCCGGATTCGCGGCAGTGCACGTCGGCGCCGCCGAGCGACTCGGCATCGATGTCCTCGCCAGTGGCCGCCTTCACCAGCGGCGGGCCGCCGAGGAACACCCGGCCCTGGTTGCGCACGATGACGTTCTCATCGGCCATCGCCGGCACGTACGCACCGCCTGCGGTGCACGAGCCGTGCACCACTGCGATCTGCGCCACGCCCAACGCCGAGAGGGTCGCCTGGTTGTAGAAGATGCGCCCGAAGTGCTCCTTGTCGGGGAACACCTCGTCCTGGGCAGGCAGGAACGCCCCGCCGCTCTCCACCAGATACACGCACGGCAGGCGGTTCTCGCGGGCGATCTCCTGTGCACGCAGGTGTTTCTTGACCGTGATCGGATAGTACGTGCCGCCCTTGACGGTCGGATCGTTGGCGACGATCACGCACTCCCGGCCGCTCACCCGGCCCACCCCGGTGATGATCCCGCCGCAGGCGATGCCGCCGCCGT
>JAJZFQ010000086.1 GCA_021805275.1 Pseudomonadota bacterium | reverse complement strand
ACATCATTCGGCTCCTGCTGAGCGCTACGGGCAGCCTGGTCGATGAGCCCATGGTTCTGCTTCAATCGGAGTTGCGGGAGGTCTCCCGGTACGCCAGCGTACTGGCGGCGATCGCAGCCGGATGCACTAAGCACGGCGAAATCATCGGCAGGGTGAGGGAAGTCAGCGATTCCAAGGCACTCGGGCCCTACCTCGAGAAGCTGGATCGCATGCGTTTGATTCGCATCGAAAGATCGATGGACGCCCATCCGAGCGCGCGCGACCGCCGCTATTTCATTGCCGATCCGTTGATCGCGTTCTGGTACCGCTTCGTGCAACCGAACTTGTCCAGCATCATCGAGGGTTTCGGCGGGGACGTTTGGCGTCATCGAATCGCGCCTCACCTCGATGAGTATATGGGAAGGATGTTCGAGGAGATCTGCCGGGAGCATGCTCGGCAACATTCGCAGGACAGATTCCCGGCGCCGGCGCAGGAGATCGGCCGCATCTGGCAGCCCGATTACGACCTCGACATCGCCGGCACACTGCTCGATGGATCGATCCTCTATGGTGAATGCAAGTGGTGGAGCACCCCCGTCGGGGAGAACGTGCTCGATGAGCTGATCCAACGCGCCTCCCGGACAGCATACGGTCGCGGGGTCGAACAACGGCAGTTCGTCTTGTACGCCAGAAGGGGTTTTACGACAGCACTGCGAAAGCGCGCTGCCGCCCATCCGGGAATCGTTCTGCACACACCGCAGACGATGCTGCGGTCGGCACGGTCACTCGCGTCCTAGGCAATATCCCCTGCAGCCTCCAGGCGATGCAGCGTTTGGGTCCGCGGAATTCGTCGAGCCGGCGGCGCGTCTTTCTCGTCGTCAAACGCGTGGCGGACTGTTCTTGAACCGCCCGATGGATGCGAAATCGATCTCCGTATCGACGGTATCTCATGCCGCGAGTCCTTTGCGGAGGAAAGATTCCTCGTCCTGGGCGACCGTGAGGTGGCTGAGGGATCGCGGGCTGCCGCGCACAAAGGCGATGGCGTCGGCGAGGTGTGCCATGAGGTCATGGAGGTCCGGGACCTTGGGTCCGGCGGGACGTCACTGAACGGCAGAGGACACTCGATCGGGCGGGGGGCGGTTTCTTCTTCGACGCGACGCCAGTTCAGGTGCTGCGGGAGATGCTCTCTCGAGCGAACAGTCGCGGTGAGCCGCGCGCTCGTTGCGAAGGCGCACTGCTGTCGTTGGTCTGCGAATCCACTTTGCCATCCTACCCTTGGGCATTGGCTGTTTTCGAAGCAGTTGCGAACCGTTTGTTGTGCGCTTGCGCGGTGCCTCACCAGTAAATTCGCCTCACCCCAAGACCACGATGGCGATCGCGAATCAATTGCTGAGGTGAACGGAAGTTCCCTATCAGCGCTCGGGGCCACGCCGCGGCCTGTGGGAAATGGCCATTCGCCAGGCGCCAGGCACTCAGGCCACTTTGGGGTGATCCGTGGCGGGAGCAGCAGGTCGGCGCTTGAGCGAACGTGCTTCTGGGCACGTGCGTACCAACAGCCGTCCTAAAGAGGATCGCCGCCTGCGGCCGCAGCGGCCCGCGCCGCTTCGTCTACGCCACCGAAGAATCGCTGGTAGAGCACGATGTACAGCCCCTGCAGCGCAGCGGCGAGCATGAACGGCGCGGTGAACTCCCCGCGATGAATCAGCCAGCCGCCGATGACCGGGCCGATGGCGCGCGGGATCTGCATCGAGAGGTTCTGCACGCTCGCCGCCGTGCCGCGCCGCTCGGCGCGGGTCAGCCCCGCGGCCACCGCCTGGCGCACGCCCGCCGTGCCGCGATTGAACAGACCGCGCGCCGCGTACAGCGCCGCGGCGAGACCGAAGTCGGGCGAGAAGGGAATGCCGAGCATCAGCGCTAGTCCGACCAGGCGCATCGCCGTCACGGCACGCACGGTCCCGATGCGCCGGCTCAGCTGGTGCGCGAGCACCGTCCCGAGCGTCGCCAGCGCGAAGCTCGCGGCGAGCGCCGGTCCAATGGCCGCCGGACCCTCCCCGTAGCGGCGCAGGAACCAGTACGCGATCAGTGGGGCGATGATGCCGATCGCCAGTCCGTTGACGGCGTTGGTGAGTGCCAGCTTGCGGATGCGGCGGTTCTCATCGCGCTTGATCTGCGCCTCCAGGGGGTCCGTTGGGACCGCCGCCGGTGCGACCGGCGGCGCCTCGCGCGTCCAGCTGATCAGCGCCAGTGAGGCCAGTGAACCGAGCAACGGCAGACTGAAGAGGATCCGAAAGCTGGTCAGATCGGGGTAGCCGAATCCGAGCAGCGGCGGCACGCTGACCAGCAACGCGCCCACCCCCATCCCGACGAATCCGAGCGTCGCGTTGAAGGACAGGGCGCGTCGGCGCGCCTCGCCGTCGACCTCGCGGGCGAGCCAGGCCTGTTCGACGGGCGAGAAGGGACCGGCCGCGCCGTTGGCGCCGCGACCGAAGCCGGCGAGGGTGGCGGCCGCGATCAGCACTGCCTCGTTGGGCGAGATGATCGCCGCCAGCGCCGCGCCCGCCGCGGCAAACTCGTAGATGATGAGGAGCCGACGGCGGCTCACGCGGTCGCTCAGCGGGCCGACGAACAGCGTCAGCAGTGCCCCGAAGGCAAGGCCTGCCATGAGGACCAGGCCGATCGCCGCGCCGGTGAAGCCGAGCGCATGCAGATACAGGCTGAAGCTCGCCACGGTCGCTCCCTGGCCGATGCTGCGCACCGCGCGCGCCGAGAGCAGGCAGCGAACGTTGTGGGGAAGACGCTGGGGCACCGCGGAGCATCCAAGCCGGGGCCGCTCAGTATCGGGTCAGGGCGCGCGCCGGCGCAACCCTCGCGCCCCGGCCGCTGGACGAATCAGGCCAGCAGATCGGCGCGGTGCTGGCGCAGACGCTGCAGCCAGGGTTCGAAGTCCGTCGGCGACATCGCCTTGGCGAGCAGCCAGCCCTGCGCCAGCGTGCAGCCGAACTGACGGACCAGCTGCCAGTCCTGCAGGGACTCGACGCCCTCGGCGACGGTCTCCAGCCCCAGCTCGCTCGCCATGTCGAGCGCCGAGCGCAGGATGACCTGCAGACTTTCGCGGTCGGCCGCGCCGTGCACGAAGCTGCGGTCGATCTTCAGCTCGGTGAACGGGATGCGGGCCAGCTGCTGCATGGAGGAGAAGCCGGTGCCATAGTCATCCAGCGACAGCCGGAAGCCGCGCAGCCGCAGGCGCGTCAGCACCCCGAGGGCGACGGCCAATTCACCGAGCAGCGTGCTTTCGGTCACCTCGAGCACCACCTGCTCGGCGCGCAGCCCATGCTTGCGCTGCAGGTCGGAGATTTCCTGGACGAGTTCGCCGCGATCGAGCAGCAGTGGGGAGATGTTCACCGCGATCGACAGGTCCAGTCCGTGTTGCGCCCAGTGCGAGGTCTGCGCCATGGCAAGGTCCATCACGCGCAACGTCAGGGCATGGATCAGTCCATGCTGCTCGGCCACCGGGATGAAGGCGTCGGGGGGGATCCAGCCGCGCGTCGGATGGTGCCAGCGGGCGAGTGCTTCCAGGCCGCGCACCTTGCAGCTCCCGATCTCCACCTGCGGGTGGTAGAACGCGGTGATGTCGCCGCGCTCGAGCGCGCCGTGCAGTTCCTCGGGATCGACCGGCGTGATGGTGCGCGCTTCGCGCGCGTGCGTGTCGCCCGGCTGGCGCTGCAGGAGTGTGCTGAGGGCCTCCTGCGTCAGCGGCTTCGGCAGGCTGCCAAGGATGCGCAGCCCGAGCGCCGTACCCATGTCCTCGACGGAGTGACGCAGCGAGCTCTCGCGCGAGGAGGCGACGATGACCGGGGAGCGCAATCGCCGTGCCGAGAGCTCCGAGAGCAGCTCCGGCCCGTCCATGTTCGGCATCTCCAGATCGACGATGAGCAGATCCGGGGGAGCCGGCAGCGCATCGAGCAGGGCGAGGGCGGCCACACCGTCCTCAGCCTGGTGGATCTGGCGGATGCGCATCTCGCGGCACAGCGCCGCGCCAATGCTCCGTTGGACGCCGCTGTCGTCGACAATCAGCACCGAATCGATGGCGTGCAGCGCGGCGGTTGCAGACATAGTCGCAATAAACCCCTAAGCCGCCCATCCGGCAGGGGGGCGACGTTCGTCTCATGACCTGTATCGACTGCTCCGCTCCGAGACTTGAGTCGCATTGCACCGCGCGAGTGTGACGTCTGTCTCAGTGCGGTGGTGGAAACCACCAAACGGGCCTGGGGGCATGCCGGTCGTTGCGTCCAGCAGCCTTCGTGGATAGACTTGCGCTCCCTCGAGGGATGGGCGGTTAGCTCAGCGGTAGAGCACTGCTTTCACACGGCAGGGGCCACTGGTTCGATCCCAGTACCGCCCACCATTATAAATCAATAAGTTAAGCGTAAAAATCCAACGCACCCGACTCCTGCATGGCAGCCGGTACGGCGGATGCTGTCCGTTCGCCGGGGGCAGATGCGGATACGCAACGACGGACGCCGATTCTCCGATCGGGCCTCGTGGCCAGCGGGGCGCGCCAACTCGATTCTTGTCTGCGTGCGATCCTTAGGGAAGGAGAGTCGGCGAATACTCGACGGTCCTACGGCAGCGCGCTGCGGTATGGCAGGCCGTTGACTCTCCCGGTACCCGTTCCGGTGGTTCTGCAGTTCGTGGTCGATCATGTGCTGCGCGCCGCCGCGGGCGGACTGGCGTCGGATCTGCCGCCGGCCATCGATGCGGCGCTGGTAGAGGGCGGCGACAAGGGGGCGCTCGGCGCGCCGGTGCTCGCTACGGTGGCGCATCGGCGGTCGGTGCTGGCGAAGGCGCATGACCTAACGGAGCTGCGGAACCCCGTACGCGATCCAGCGGTCCAGGAGTTCCTGCGCCGGGCACGGCGAGCTTACGCGTCGCGGGGGGCATGGCGGTCCGGAAGACAGCGGCGCCTCGAGCTTGAGGATTGCCCCCCAGGCCGACGGGTGGCACTCAAGATATTCGCTAGTTCATGAGCTTCCGCTATTCGGTCCGCAAGCGATCGCGAACACCGGGGATCGGTATCATGCTGCTACCGCAATGATGTTGTACTCGACCGCTCGGGCGATCGGCTTGAGCACATTTCCGGGTTGACGCTCGAGGGCAACGAAGCCGAAGCGGGCGAGGCGGTGGAGGGTCCGCGAGAGATTGCTCGCCGCGCGGCCGGTCTTCTGTGAGAGTTCAGCAATGGAGGCTGGGTGCTGCTCCGCGATGACACGGATAAGCGCCATGTTCTTGTCGCTTAAAGTCTCCGCGACCGATTTCATGCTCGGAAACCAAACTTTGGGCTCGCCGGCCTTTGGCTTGTACTGACCGCGAGCGATCGCGATCGCCCGAGCCCGCATCTTATCGGGGGGCATGATGCCGATGACGATACGCTTCATGTCACACCTAGGCTCTTCAGTATACGGTCTACCGCCGCAAAGAAATCCGTCAGCCACTGACCCGCATCAGCATATTCATAGACCGCGATCGCGCGGCCGTCTGGATGCCAGTGGTCATACTCCACACGCCGTGCCGCGAAGCGCTTGCCTTGCTTGGGCGGTGCGTGAGCGTTGTCGAACCCCAGCACCCGCTTCCCGTATCTGTCGTGCAGCGTCAGCGAGTAGCTGACGCCGTGCGGCACGTGCGGTGAGGTCTCGCAGAGGCGGGCCTCGACCTTTACCCGGTAGCCGCCCTCCTGTACCAGGACCTCCCCGTCGAGGTCAAAAAGGTTCGAGAGCAGGTCACGCATGACCATATCACCAGCTCATATTACCACCCTGCGGGCTGCGGGTGTCACCGGCCCGGCCATGGGCCGGACTCTGCCGGGATCCTGTCGAACCACAGAACATCGCCGCCGTCCCTAGCTGCGTCCTGGCTCCGACGCTCTTCCGGCTGGAAGATTGGCGAGACGCCGCGGCCGTACTACCTAACAGTTGCCGTATTACTGAGCCGGCCGGAAAACAGTGCGTGATTCTTCAAGCAGCGTAGCGCACATGTTTTTCCTGGAACAGGTTCCGGATGGCTTGCGGCTGCTTCTGTCGGCGGCGCAGGTGGCTGCGGACCCCGGCCATCAGTTCAGCGCGATGGGCCGGGCGACTCTTGCCGAGGCCATTGGTTTTGACGTCTTGGTTGAGGAGTTCATCGGGGTTGAGCTCCGGGCAGTGACCCGGCAGCCGGATCAGGCGCAGTCTGGCCTCGTTGGCGGCGACGAAGTCGCGGGCTACGACCGAGCGATGCACCGGGTGGCCATCCACGATCAGATACAGCTTCCCTGTCGCCTGCTGGAGCAGG
>JAJZFQ010000230.1:50613-106323 GCA_021805275.1 Pseudomonadota bacterium | reverse complement strand
AGCCTGCAGCACGGGCTGGGACTTGCGGTAGCTCAGGTACGCCGTGGCATTGCCTTTGCCGCCGGCAAAGTTGCTGCCCAGGATGAAGGTGAAGTCCTTCTCCCCCCCGTCCCACGTGGAGCTGGGCGCTGAACCGTAGCCAGCAGCCGGCGCGAACGTGCCGTAGTAGGCCTGATGCTGACTGTGCTGGTACGCCGAGGCGTTGGCATCGATCTCAAAGCCCTGGAAGTTGTCCTTCATGACGAAGTTGACAACGCCGGCCACCGCGTCAGCGCCGTATACCGCGGAAGCGCCGCCGGTCAGCACGTCCACGCGCTGAACCAGTGCTGCCGGAATCATGTTGATGTCGGCCGCGCTCCCACCTGCAGTGCCCGGCATCAGACGCCGCCCGTTGACCAGCACCAAGGTGCGATTTGCACCGAGGTCGCGCAGATTGACCGTCGCCGTTCCCGTGGCGCCGTTGGAGAGCATCGCGCCCTGATCCGCAGTCACCTGCGGCAACTGGTTGAGCACGTCCTCAATTGTGGTCAGACCGGTCGAGGCAATCGCGCTGGCATTAATGGAGGTGACGGGGCTGATGGAATGCAGACCCGGGATGTAAATGCGCGTACCGGTTACCACCACCTCCTTCAGTTCATTGATGCCCTGGTTCTGAGCGGTGGTCGAGGTGTTGCCGGTCGACGCATTGGTCGAGGACGTCGGCAGGGTTTGCGGCTGAGGCGCTGGCGCGGCCAGAGCCGGCACGGCCATCGATGCCGCAGCGGCATTTGCGAGCGCCAACTGGATCGCGCGCCGAACAACGGGGTTTCGTGTCATCAGTTGTCTCCCAAGTTCTGTAAACTTTTTTAGGTCTCTGCAATTCTGCGGTTGCAACCGTCGCACAGTTACAACGACGCGAGACATGGTTGCGTAGAATATTCGGACATGTCACATCCTGTAAAGCGTCAAGCCGCAAAGAAATGCCCGCTGTCGCAGACAAGAGACTCACAAGATATTGATTAACCTTAGGATTTATAGCCTAAAGCACCGCATCATGAGGCCGCGAAGAGACGCTATCGAGACCCTTATTTTTGTGGTTAATTCGCAACATATGAGACGATTGTCAGTCTGGAGATAATGATTCATGGCTTCGGCACCACGATTGGAGCAGGCGACGGCACTGCTGCGGGCGGGCAAGCCCGAAGGCGCGGCCGCAATCCTCGGCGCCATCCTGGCGCGCGAGCCGCGGCATGCCGTGGCAGCCCACCTGCTGGGTCTCGCCTTGAAGGATATCGGCGATTGGGATCAGGGCGAGAAATGGCTTCGTTTCAGCATTCAGTTAAGCCCGAACCAGGGGGAATTTCACGCCAACCTCGGCAACCTGTTGCGCAAAAAGGAGCAATACGCGGCGGCAGAACAGGCTTACCGGCTAGCGCTCCGGCACCTACCGCAGCATCGGGCCGCGCGGCGCGCGCTGGCCTTGACGCTCAACGACCTGAAGCGTCCGGCGGAAGCCCGCGCAGAGTGTGCGCTGCTGCTGCAGAGCGACGACTCCGACGGGCAAAGCTGGGAAATCCTCGCCCTGGCGCTCACCTCACTCGGCCTGAGTGTCGAGGCCGAAGCGGCACACCGACGCGCCATTGAACTGAATCCGGACAACGCCGTGGCGCATCACAACCTTGGAGCCTTGCTCACCGAACTCGAACGCCCCGAGGCCCAGATGGCCTTGGAGACCGCGCGCAAGCTCGGTGCGGACGGTTATGAAATGGCGTACAACCGTGGCCGCGCGGCGCTCAATGCGGGAGATCTCGATACGGCGCAGAGCGCCTTCGAGCAGGCGGTACAGTTGCGCCCGCTCGACCACGAGGCGCATCGGGCGCTGGCACGACTGCGCTATATGCGTGGCGACTCTGCCTTTGCCCGCGATCTAGGTGCAGCCGTGCGCAGCAACCGGGATAACGTCGGGTTGCAATGGCTGCTCGCAGAACTGCTCTGGCAGACAGGCGAGTTGGCCGCCGCCGAGACGATCCTGCGTGACCTGATCACCCGCCAGGGCGCAGATCCTGCCGTGCAATCGACGCTGGCCATGGTACTGCTCGATCAGGGCAGGCTCATCGAAGCTGAAAGCGCGGCGCTCGATGCGGCGGGCGCCAAACCGAAGGATCCTGCCGTGGCGGTGAACCTCGTGAGCATCCTGCTCGCACGCGGGCGCGCCGAGGAGGCCGAGCCGTTCATTGCCGCGCAACTCGAGCGCGATCCACTGGCGCAAGACTGGCTCGCATACCAGGCCACTGCGGCGCGGATGCGCGGCACGCCTCGCTATCGCGAGTTGTACGATTACGAGCGGTTCGTACAGGTCTTTGACCTCGATCCGCCCGGCGGCTTTGCGTCGATCGAGGAATTCAACGCTGCGCTGAAAGCAGTGCTTGATGAGCGTTATCGTTTCACCCGCCAGCCACTCGACCAAACGCTGCGCGGCGGTACGCAGACCGCGCAAAACCTGCTCGCCGACCCGCATCCTCTGATCCGCGCGGCGCTTAATGCGTTCCGCGCACCAATCGAGGAGTACCGCAGACGGCTGGACCTACCCGCGGACCATCCGCTGGCGCGCCTGAAAGCGGGCGCGCCCCGCTTTACAAGCGCATGGTCCGTGCGGCTCGGCCGCGAGGGTTTCCATGTAAATCACTTCCACCGGCATGGCCACTTGAGCTCCGCCTACTATGTGGAGGTGCCCGCGGAAGTAGAAGACCCGGCTCTGCAGTCAGGTTGGATCAAATTCGGCGAACCCCGCTATGGCACTGCGGGCTTGAATCCACAGCACGCAGTACAGCCCCGCGGCGGACGACTGGTGCTGTTTCCATCCTATATGTGGCATGGCACCAACCCGATCCACGGGCCGGATGCTCGCACGTGTCTTGCCTTTGACGTACAGCCTGGACCAGGTTAACGCTCGCCCAAGGCAGAGGCAGGATCGGGGCAATTTGTTGCGCCCTGCGCGCGACGTGGTAACGTGACCCCATGCGCCATCACGTCGTTGGGAAGTGCGCCCATCGCGGAGCAGTGGCCGGGTTCTGCGGCGCTCTGCTCGTGGGCGCGCCATTCGCGGCGGCAGCTCAACCTCCGCAAGCTGCGGACGCAGTGCGCGAGCCGGTAGAGACCCGCGCTCAGTTGCGCTCTCAATCTCTACTTGCCTGCCCGACGACACTGGATCAGATCGGACGTGTTGTCATTCCCGTCGAGATTAATGGCCGCGGACCATTCCGCTTCGTCATCGATACCGGCGCCAACCACTCCACGGTCTCACCCAAACTGGTGCGCACGGTCGGCTTACCCATCAGCGCCAATACCCAAATCGACCTGGAAGGGGTCACAGGCTCGAACTCGACTCCTGCGGTGAAAATCAGGAGCCTGCGCGCCGGCGCGCTGGTCATTCGCAATACCTATGCGCCGGTTCTGAGCACGCCGATGATGGCGGGCGCTGACGGAATTCTGGGAATAGCGGGATTGCGCAACATGACGCTGCTTGTGAATTTCGAGCATAACCGAGTGCGCATCGCCCGATTTCTGGAGCCTGATGTCCGCTTCGACTATTCACGAGTCCACACCGAGGTGGTCTCGGGCGGGCTGATGGCGATCGAATCGTATGTCGGCGATGTCAAGGCAGTGGCCATCATCGACACCGGCTCGGAGCGCACGCTCGGCAATGAGGCACTGCGCAACATGCTGCACATGCGACACGCGCCCGGCACGCCCGAACCCATCACCTTTGTCTACGGGGCAACCCGTCAGGTCGAAATAGGCCAATTGATGACGAGTCCGCCGATCGCGGTCGGACCGCTGCGCGTGCTCGGCGCAGCGATGATTTTCGGGAATTTCCATATCTTCAAGGTATGGGGCCTGCAGAAACGACCCGCGATCATCCTCGGCATGGATGTCCTCGGCACCGTCAGGGCACTGGGTTTCGATTTTCCGCAGCATGCCCTGTTCGTTGCCGGCGCGCGGCAGGGCAACAACCCGGCATTCCGCGCGCGCGCCTACCAGACGAGCAGCGCTATCCACTGACCCTGAGATTTCCGACCGCAACGCCGCATGGACGCGCCGGTTGTTCGATGGTTAGCGGATTCGCTCGACCTTGCAACCGCGCCCAGACGCAGTCTGCATCCAGTACGAACCCAGCCAGCCGCGGTAAATCTCCAGCCGCTCCCCGACATGCACCGGAGGAGCATCTCCATCGTTCTGCAGCTCCCGCCAGCTTTGGCCGTTTGCCAAGTGATAAATCATGCGTCCATCTGCGTCCGCGTTCAGGCTTGCGAGTGTCGAACTGATCTTCGCAAGCGGCTTGGGCTGTTTACCGGCGGACACCTCGCGCGCCAAGATGGCTGCAGGCGTCAACCCAAATGTCTGCTGCGGACTTGCCACCTTCATCGCCGGCCGCACGGGTGCCACGCCTTGCCGCGCCAGCAGGGCCGCAGCCCGATCAAAGCAGCTCAGCCGAGCCTTGGCGAGCGGAACGGCACGGCAGGCGAGCATCTTGCCGAGCAGTCCATCCGCCGTCTGGGCTGTTGCCCTTGCCGCCGGCCCACACAGCACCGCCATAGCAAATGCGCAGGTCATAGCGAGCAGCCGCGCCGGACAAATGAATGTTTTCATTGCGTATTGAGGACCTGCTGCCATTACCCCTTCCCGCGCCCCGCCAGACTTTGGTGTCCGCAGGTGCATTCACCGCAGGAAGTTCACAAAAAGAATACTATCTTACACGAGTGTGCAACGGCCACTCGCAGCACTACCGCCAAAACAGAGGGTTTGCATCATGAGCACGTCTTCGTTCCTTGTGGGCATCGCCGGTACGGCTATGCTCGCCCTATGCACCGGTTGCGCCCAACAGCCTGTCAAAGGCACAACGGTGCAAGGACCGGCAAATGCCCAGACGGCGACGCTCACGCATCAGCAGCTTCTCAGCATGGCCCGGGACGCGGGCTACCAGCCGGTCACTCGCGACGGCAAAACGATCTACTGCCACAAAGAGATTCCCACAGGCTCGATGCTACCCGTGGTGCGCTGCATCAATGCCGAGAGCCTGCGCTTTGCAATGCTGCAGGCACGCCGCGAGCGCCAGCTGCTGAATCAGAATCCAAATTTTCAATCCGCCAACGGCAATTGACCGGAGGTGCTGCAGCGCTCACGGCAAGCAGGCGATCGCACCCGGGCTGAGCGGCGCGGTTGCGCGCTGCTCGGCCGTGTCGGGCGAGCACCAAGCGGCCTGCACACTAGCCCGCCGTGACGCGGGACGGCTTGTTCCACGATACGCGCGCGCCCACTTCCACGCCGAGCTTGCGCGCCAGCCCGCCCTGGATCTCGATCACCGCCTCCACGGGCGACCCGGAGCTGATCGTCTTCAGCGAGAACGGAGTGGCATTGGCGGCAATCTTCTCGATCCGCCCGTCCGGGGCCACGAACAGCATATCGAGCGGGATGTACGTGTTGGCCATCCAGAACTGCGCAATGCGCGCCGGCCGCATTGGAAAGATCATGCCCTGATGTGCTGGCAGATCGCGCACGAACATCAACCCCTGCACCTGGCGCGAGGGCGTGTCGGCCACCCACACGGTGAAGTGCCAGACATGAAGCTGCGACTGGATGGTAAGACTGGCTTTCGGGAAGTGATCGAGATTCTCAAGCGGCATCGACTGCCCGCGACCGGAGGCAGGCACAAGCCAGGCGAGCACCCCGACCACGAGCAGGGCCGCCGGGCCCCGCAGTCTGCTCAGCGTTTTTATCACGACCCGCCCCTCCGCGTGATGCGTCACAATTGTCGCACAGGCGGCACACGGCCGGCAGCCCGTGCACGAAACTTGCCGCTCTTCGGTCTGGGCGCAGCGCCGCCGAAGCCGCTAGAATTCACCGGTGACAATCGTTTCCAATCCAGGTGCCATGCGCAATACGCTACTTGAAATCACGCCGGTCGTTCCCCAGGCCCTCGAACGCCTGCCCGAGCTGGCCAGCAACCTCTTCTTCAGCTGGCACCGGCCGATCCGCGCCCTGTTCGAGGATCTGGACCCGGAGCTGTGGAACCAATGCGGCGGAAATCTTCGCTTGATGCTGCGCTGCGTGCGCCAGTCTGCGCTCGATCAGGCGGCCGCCGACCCGCAGTACCTCGGGCGCTATGCCGCGGCGCTGCAGCTGCTCGACGCCTACCTGGCCGCTGCGCCGCGCGAGGGCGCCCCGCTGGTGGCGTATTTCTGCGCCGAGTACGGCTTTCATGAGAGCTTTCCGATCTACTCCGGCGGCCTCGGCGTGCTGGCCGGGGATTACTGCAAGGCCGCGAGCGACGCCGGGGCGCATTTCGTGGCGGTCGGGCTGCTCTACGAGCAGGGCTATTTCACCCAGACCGTCGATGACGACGGTGTGCAGCACGCCGAGTACAAGGCGCACGATCCCCGGGACCTGCCCGTCGAGCCGGTGCGCAATGCGGCGGGGCAGTGGGTCACGGTCTCGGTACGCATCGGCGGGCACGATGTGGTCGCGCGGATCTGGAAGGCGCAGGCCGGTCGCGTGCCGGTCTACCTGCTCGACACCAATACCGCAGTGAACGCGCCTTCGGATCGGGACATCACCCGGCGCCTCTACGGCGGGGACGAATCGACCCGCGTGCGCCAGGAGATGATCCTCGGCATCGGCGGCGTCCGGGCGCTGCGCGCACTAGGACTGGCCCCGGGGGCCTGGCATCTGAACGAGGGCCACGCGGCGTTCCTCATCCTCGAGCTGATGCGCGAGCACATGGTCAAGGGTTTGCCGCTCGAGGCCGCCGTCGAGGCCACCGCCGCGGCGTGCGTCTTCACCACCCACACGCCGGTCGCCGCGGGGCACGACGCCTTCGGACACGGTCTGATCCTCGAGCACTTCCAGGATTTCATCAACGACCTGGGTCTGCCGGTCGAGCGCTTCCTCGACCTCGGCAGCGTGCCGTCCGCCCCGGGGCTGTTCAACATGACGCGCCTGGCGCTGAACGGTGCGCGGCACGTCAACGGCGTCAGCCGCATTCACGGTGGGGTTTCGGCGCAGCTGTGCATCGATCAGTGGCCGGAGATCCGCCCCGAGGAGAACCCGGTCGGCTTCGTCACCAATGGGGTGCACGTGCCGACGTTCCTGCACAAGCTGTGGGGCTCGTTCTTCGATGCGGAACTCGGAGCGGAATGGTCCGAGCGCTTGAGCGACACGACATTCTGGGCCCGCCTCGAAGCGGTGCCCGAGGAGCGCTTCTGGGCGACCGCGCAGGCCGTGAAGGCCAAGATGCTCGAGGCCGTGCGCCAGCGGCTCGAGCGTGAATACATCCGCAAGGGCTTGAGCCGCGCACAGCTCGGGCGCATCACCCGCCAGCTCGACCCGACCCGCCCCGATGTTCTGACCATCGGCTTTGCTCGCCGCTTCGCCACGTACAAGCGCGCCACGTTGCTGCTGCGCGACCGGGCGCGGCTCGCCCGCCTGCTCAACGACCCGGAGCGGCCGGTGGTGTTGCTGTTCGCCGGCAAGGCCCATCCGGCGGACGAGCCCGGCAAGCAGCTGCTGCGCGAGATCCGCCAGCTCATGACTTCCCCGGAGTTCATCGGGCGAATCATCTTCCTCGAGGACTACGATCTGCAGCTCGCCCGCTCACTGGTCTCGGGCGTCGATGTATGGCTCAACACCCCGATCTCGCCGCTCGAGGCCAGTGGCACCTCCGGGATCAAGGCGGCAATCAACGGCCGGCTGAACCTGAGCATTCTCGACGGCTGGTGGGCCGAGGGCTGCATGGGCGAGAACGGCTGGGGCATTCCGCCCTCGGCGGTGCAGGACTGGGACCGGCGCGACTCGATCGAATCCGAGCTCATTCTGCGCACGCTGCAGGAAGAGGTGATCCCGCTCTACTATCAGCGCGAGACCGGCAGCTGCTCGCGCGCGTGGGTACGTCGCGCCAAGCAAGCCATGATGACGGTGATCCCGCGGTTCAACATGGACCGGATGCTGCGCGACTACTCGGACAAGCTCTATCGTCCTGCCGCGGAGCATTACGAGCGGCTCGCGGCGAACGAGTACGCCGGGGCGCGGCAGCTGGCGGAGTGGAAGCAGCGTATCGGCGAGTCCTGGAGCCGCGTCGACCTGCGGCTGATCGAGGACACCTCGGCGGAAATCACCCACGAGCAGAAGGTGCGCCTGAAGGTCGCCGCACACCTGCGCGGCCTGCAGCCCGGCGATGTGCGCATCGAGTTTCACGCGCGGCGGCTGCTGCCGCAGACCATCACCCAGCCGCCGCCGCTGTGCTCGTTCGGCGCTTCGGACAGCCCGGGCCACTGGCGCGCGCCGCTGCGGCCGACCGGTGAGTGGACCGACGGCGCGGCGGTCTTCGCCCTCGAGGCCGAACCGCCCGGCTGCGGCCAGTTCGCCACCGAGATCCGCATGTATCCGTGGCACGAGCTGCTCAGCCACGCGCACGGCATGGGCCTGATGAAATGGCTTTGATGTTCCCTGCGGACTGCTAGGATAGAAACCACCCCTACGGGAGAGCCCGGGCTCATGATGCGACAACCAGCGCGTGCCTCCTCCGGACGCTACGTCAGCCGCCTCACCGGCAGCACGCTCGCGGTCATCATGGCCGGCGGGCGAGGGGAGCGGCTGCGGGACCTCACGGCAAACCGCTGCAAACCGGCCACGCCCTTCGGCGGTAAATTCCGCATCGTGGATTTCGTGCTCTCGAACTGTCTCAACTCCGGTATCCGCCAGATCTCGATTCTGACGCAGTACAAGGCGCAGTCGCTCATCGCGCATGTCCAGCACGGCTGGAGCTATCTGCGGGGCGAGTTCGGCGAGTTCGTCGAGGTCGTGCCCGCGCAGCAGCAGACTGGCGCGAACTGGTACCAGGGGACGGCGGATGCGGTCTATCAGAACATGGAGCTGATCCTCTCGCATCGTCCCAAGCACGTCCTGGTGCTCGCCGGCGATCACATCTACAAGATGGACTACGGTCCGATGATCGCCTATCACGTCGAGAAGGGAGCGGACGTCACCATGGGTGTGGTGGAGGTGGCTGCGAGCGAATCCCGCCATTTCGGCGTGCTCACCGCGACGGAGTGGAACCGGGTCACCAAATTCAGCGAGAAGCCGCAGGTTCCCGACACCCTGCCCGGTCGACCCGATGCCATCCTCGCCTCGATGGGCATCTATGTCTTCAACACCCGGCTGCTCGAGATGTTGCTGCGCGAGGACGCGGCGAACGAGGTCTCCTCGCACGACTTCGGCAAGGACATCCTGCCCAAGGCGATCGACGGGTCGCTGCAGGTGTTCGCCTATCCGTTTCAGGACGTCAAGACGCGCGCACAGAGCTACTGGCGCGATGTCGGCACGCTGGACGCCTATTACGAGGCGAACCTCGAACTGGTGCACGTCGAGCCGGAACTCAACATCTACGACGAGGACTGGCCGATCTGGACCTACCAAGTGCACCAGCCGCCGGCGAAGTTCATCCTCGACGAGGACGGCCGACGGGGACTCGCCATCAACTCCATGGTATCGGCCGGCTGCGTCATATCGGGAGCGCACGTGCGCGAATCGCTGCTCTTTTCCAACGTGCGCGTCGAGGAGCGCAGCACCATCGAGCGGGCCGTCATCCTGCCGAACACCCGCATCGGCACCGGCTGCATCATCCGCGGAGCCATCCTCGATGAGGGCAGCGAGGTGCCGGACGGCATGAGCATCGGCGTCGACCTCGAGGCCGACGCGCAGCGCTTCCTGGTCACCGACAAGGGCGTCGTGCTGGTGACCGCCGAGATGTTGCGCCGGATCGGCGCCTGAGCCGCCCATGGCCGCCGCCCGCCTGCCCGTCGTTCTGCTCTGGCACATGCACCAGCCCCAGTACCGCGATGCCCTCACGGGGCGCTACGTGCTGCCGTGGACGTACCTGCATTCCATCAAGGACTACACGGACATGGCGGCGCACCTGGAAGCGATTCCGGAGGCGCGCGCGATCGTCAATTTCTCACCGGTGCTGCTCGAGCAGATCGAGGCGCTGTCGCATTCGCTTGCCGATCATCTGAACGAAGGCAAGCCGCTGCCCGACCCGGTGCTCGCCCTGCTCGGACCCGATCCGGTGCCGACCGAGCCGGCATCGCGCCTGGAGAGCCTGCGGGCCTGTCTGCGCGCCCAGCGCAAGCAGATGATCGAACGGTTTGGGCCGTACCTCGAGCTCGCGTCCATCGCCGACACGCTCGCCACGCCTGAACGCGTGAGCTATGCCTCCGACCAGTTCATCCACGATCTCGCGGTCTGGTACCACCTCGCCTGGATGGGCGAGACCGTGCGACGCACCGATCCGCTCGTCAGCCGCCTTACCGAACAGGGTCGCGGCTTCACGACCGAGCAGCGGCGTGATCTGCTGAAGCTGATCGGGACACTGCTCACGAACCTCGTGCCACGCTACCGCAGGCTGAGCGAACAAGGTCAGTGCGAGCTGTCGGTTACCCCGTACGGACATCCGATCGTGCCGCTGCTGCTCGACTTCCAATCCGCACGCGAGGCGATGCCCAACCTACCGCTGCCGAAGCTGCCGGCCTACCCCGGCGGGCGCGAGCGGGCCGAATGGCACATCCGCGAGGGGCTGCGCCTGTTCACGCAGGCCTTCGGCACCCGCCCGGTCGGCTGTTGGCCATCCGAGGGTGCGGTGAGCCGCGCCACGCTCGAGCTGCTCGAGCAGGCGGGCTTCAAGTGGGTCGCGAGCAGTGCCAACGTGCTGCACGGCTCGTTGCAGCGCACCGCCGCACAGGTCCCGCAGCCGCCGACCCTCGATGCCCAGGTATTCAACCGGCCCTACCGGCTGGCCGGCAGCTCGCTGGTGCAGTTCTTCCGCGAGGACACGCTCTCGGACCTGATCGGGTTCACCTATGCGAGCTGGCACGGCGACGACGCGGCCCACAACCTGGTCGATGCCCTCGCGCAGCTCGCACGTCAATACACCTCCACGCCAGGTCACGTCGTGCTCATCGCGCTCGACGGGGAGAACGCCTGGGAACACTATCCCTTCAACGGCTACTACTTCTTGCGCGCGCTGTACACGCTGCTCGCGTCCCATCCGCAGCTCGAGCTGACGACGCTCGGAGCGTGCGTGGCACGCGGCCTGACGCCGATCACGCTGCCGCAGCTGATGGCCGGCAGCTGGGTGCACGGCACGCTCACGACGTGGATGGGCGATGCGGCCAAGAACCGCGCCTGGGATCTGCTCTGCGACGCGAAGCTCGCCTTCGACGCGACGGTCGCGAGCGGCTCGCTCGATGCGGCCGCAATCCGCGCTGCAGAACGGCAGCTGGCGCTGTGCGAGAGCTCCGACTGGTTCTGGTGGTTCGGCGACTACAACCCGGCGGAAGCGGTCACGCAATTCGACAGCCTGTACCGGCGCCAGCTCGGCCGGCTGTACGAGCGGCTCGGCCGCACGGCACCCGAGAGTCTCTCCCAACCAATCGCCACCGGCGGCGGCAGCCCGGAGCACGGCGGCGTGATGCGCCGATCCTATGCAAGTTGACAGCGCGACTGCGCACCGCGCGCGCTGGTTCGTGCCGGTTCTGGCACTTGCGCTCCTCGGCGGGTGCGCCTTGTTGCGGCCGAACCTGCAGGTGCCGCGCATCGCCGTGATCGGCGTACACGTGCGCCGCGCTGACTTCTGGCAACAGCAACTGGTGGTGCGCCTGCGGGTCACCAATCCCAATGCGATCCGCCTGCCGGTGGCGGCACTGAGCTACGCCCTCAGGGTGAACGGCCAGCGGGTGGCCGACGGCCGCTCGGCACAAGGCTTCACGGTGCCGGCCCACGGCAGCGCGGAATTCGACACCGAGGTCACGGCCAACATGGCCGGCGCCCTGCTCACGGTCTTCGGCAACGGCCGGCACCGCATGTTGCACTACCGGTTGCGCGGCCGCGTGGAACTCGCCCACGGCCTGCTGCGCGAGTTGCCGTTCGACGAGCGGGGCCAGGTCGCCCTGCATTAGTTCGGCGTCGCGCCGCGGCCCGCTAGTCCGGTTCGCCCCGCGGACGGTAGGCGTGCACCAGCTCCTGCTGGCGCCGCGACGGCACCGGATCGTAGTGGCTCAGGGCCACGACGTAACTGCCCTGCCCGCCGGTGAGGGCCTTCAGGCGCGACTGGTAGTCTGCGATCTCGGCCAACGGCACCAGGGCAGAGACGCTGGCGAGCGCCCCCGGCAGCGCCTGGCTGCCGTTGATGCGTGCCCGCTTGGTGGCCAGATCCCCGGTGATGTCCCCGATGGCGCTCGCCGGCGCGCTGATCTGCAGATGCACGATGGGCTCGAGCACGATAGGGTTGGCCCGGCCGAGAGCATCCAGAAAGGCCTTGCGCCCGGCCGACACGAAGGCCACCTCCTTGGAGTCGACCGGATGGTGTTTGCCGTCATAGACGGTCACGCGTAGGTCCTGCAGCGGGAAGCCGGCCAGGGCCCCTTCGGTGAGCACCTGGCGGACGCCTCTCTCCACGGCAGGAATGAACTGCCCGGGAATCGTCCCGCCGGTAACCTCATCGACGAATTCGAAGCCCGCGCCCCGCTCGAGCGCCTCGATCCGCAGGAACACCTCGCCGAACTGTCCGGCCCCGCCGGTCTGCTTCTTGTGACGGCTGTGTCCGTCGGCCGAACGCGTGATCGTTTCCCGATAGGGAATGCTGGGCGGATGCGTGCTGACCTCGACCCCGTAGCGCTGGCTCATGCGCTCGAGCAGCACGCGCAGGTGCAGCTCGCCGCTCCCGTAGAGCACCGTTTCGTTGAGCGCCGCGTGCTGCTCGATGCGCACACCCGGGTCCTCGGCGGTCAGCTTGTGCAGCGCATCGGCCAGGCGCTGCTCGTCCCCGCGCCGCTGCGGCTCGATGGCGAGTCCCATCATCGAGGGCGGCAGGACGACCGGCAGGAGTCGGTAGTGGTCCTCCTCGTGAGAATCGTGCAGGACGTCGTCGCGCCGAAGCTCCTCGACCTTGGTAATCGCGCAGATGTCCCCCGGGACCGCCGCGGGAATCTCCACGGTCTCCTTGCCGACGAGGCGGTACAGGTGCGTCACCTTGAAGGGCTTGCGCGCCGCACCGACGTACAGCTGGCTGCCGGGGCGCACGGTGCCCTGATGAATCCGCAGCGTCGCGAGCTTGCCAACGTACGGATCGATCGTGATGCGGAACACGTGCGCCACCACGTGTCGCGCCGGGTCGGGCAGCACCTCGACGCGCCGGACCGCATCGCCTGAACCGACGGAAAACGGTGGCCGGTTGCCCTCGGCGGGATTGGGCATCAGCCGCTCGATGATCTCAAGCAGCGCACCGACTCCGGCGCCGCTCTCGGCCGACGTGAAGCATACCGGTACGAGGTGTCCCTCGCGCAGCGCCTGCTCGAACGGCGCATGCAACTGCTCGGGGGAGAGCGCCTCGCCCTGTTCCAGGTACAGCGCCATCAGTCGCTCGTCCAGTTCGACCACCTGATCGACGATCGCGGTGTGCGCCGCCTCCACGGCCGAGAAATCGACCTGACCGGCCTCGGGGGTGAAGAAGCAGTCTCGCACCGTGGTGCCGCGCGCCGCAGGCAGATTGATCGGCAAGCATTCCGGTCCGAACGCGGCACGCAACTGGTCCAGCACCGCGGCGCAGTCCGCCTCGCGGGCATCGATCCGATTGACGATGAGCAGCCGGCACAAGCCGCGCTCGCGCGCGAAGGACATTAATCGGTGCGTCACCGCGTCCAGTCCGTTCACGGCGCTCACCACAATACCGACCGCCTCCACGGCCTCGAGCACCGCGAACGTACGGGCGAGGAAGTCCGCGTAGCCGGGCGTGTCGAGCAGATGAATACGAGCGCCGCGGTGCTCGAAGGTGAGCACCGCCGGTTCGAGCGAATGACCGAGGGCGCGTTCCTGTGGATCGAAGTCCGAGACCGTCGAGCCGCGCGCGATGCTCCCCTTGGTCCGAATCACACCTGCCTCGAGCGCCAGAGCCTCCGCGAGCAGCGTCTTGCCCGCGCCGGCAGCCCCGGCAAGAGCGAGATTGCGAATGCCCGTGTGGTCCATGCCTCACCCCCGGCGCATCAACGAGGAAGTTGGCAGCCTACTCCGGCCTCCGGCGCGGCGCAAAAAGGGCGACGCTCAAGGGCCTCACGGCGCGGACAGCTGCACCGGCACGCCGTCCGGGTCGGCGGTCCCGAGACGCACCGGCCGGCGCCACACCCGCTGAACGTACTCGAGCACCTTACCGCTGCGGTCGAGGTCGAGCCCGCGGCCGTCGAGTGCATGATCGTGCCGCAGATCGAGCGTGCCGTCGGCGCGCACGCTCTCGACCAACACGGTGGGCGCACCGAAGTTGTATTTCGGCGCGAGGATCGCCTCGTGCAGCGCCTCCAGATCAGGCTCGATCACAGTGACTCTTCCGTCACGGGCACGATAGCGGAACAGTCCGAGCTCCTCGGCAAGGTCCCGCGTCAGGCTATTGCGGATGAAGGCGAAATCATCCTCTTCGGCGCGGATGGCGAAGGCCGCATCCAGTCCCCGTTCAGCCACGATCCGCTCCCACAGCGCGAAGCCAAGGTGATAGGGATTGAGGGTGAGCGCGATCTGCTCGCCGGCGGCCGCCGGGCGCACCACGTCCGAATGACATCTGACCGCATCCAGATAGGCTTGCTGCCCGATGAAATCCGCCTCACGCAGCAGGCGGGCATGCCAGTACGATGCCCACCCTTCGTTCATGATCTGCGTGGCGAACACCGGGTAGAAATAAAACGACTCCTCGCGAACCGCGAGGAAGATGTCCCGCTCCCAGCTATCCAACTCCGGCGCGTACTGCGCCACAAACCAAAGCAGATCACGCTCCGGATGCGGCGGAACCGGCGAGCGGCGCCGCGGCGCAGCACCGGCCTCGGCGCCTGGCGGATCGAGTGCAGCGAAACGCCGACGGAACGCGTCATCGGCGGGCGGTTTCGGCGGATCGGCATACTGCGGATAGCGCGGCCGGCGCAGTGGCTGGTCGACATCAACGTGCTGCTCGAGCGCCAGCGCCGCATCGAGCACCGCCTCGACACGCTCGAGCCCGTGCGTGTCGATGGCCTGCTGGATCTGACGCGCGTGCTGCGCAGCGTGCTCGACGATCCGCTCGCTCACCTCGGCCTGACAGCGCCGGAACAGCAGGTTGTTGCTGGAGAAGTCCGCGTGTCCGAGCACATGGGCGCTGACGAGTATGTTCTCCGCCAGACCGTTCCCGGCTGAGAGATAGGCGTGGCCGGGATTGCCGGAAAACACCACTTCGAACAGACGCGAGTGACCCATGTGCCGCTGGACGAGCTGATAGATGTAGCGCACGCCAAAGGACCAGTGCGGCATGCGCACCGGCAGGCCGTACACGGCAATCTCCATCATGAACGATTCCGGCACGGCCTCGAATTCGACCGGTTGGAATCGCAGCCCCAGATCGTGCGCGAGCCGCTCCAGGCGCGGCACGTAGCTCTGCCAGCTCAGGCCGCTCACGGCAGCGCCCCCGCCGGCGAGCGCGGGCCGAAAAAGCGGCGGATCGCGTCCCAGACGTCCTCGAACTGCACCAGCGCGCAGCTGTCTGCGGCGCCTCCCGCCGCCGCCAGCTCCGCAAAGAGTCTCCCGGTCTCGCTCTCGCGGCGGGTCGACACGCCGGCGGCAACCTCGATGTAACCGCAGAAAGACGCCTCGGCGGCGAGTGACATCAGCGCCGCGCGAGCCGCACCGGCGTCGCTCGCCGCGTTGTCACCGTCGGAGGCGTAGAACAGGTACACGTTGTAGCGCCCTGGATCGAAGCGCTCATGGATGATCTGGAGCGCCTTCGCGAAGCCGCTCGAGGCCACGGTGCCTCCCGAACCGCTGACCTGGAAGAACTCCGCTTCGTCGAACTCCCAGGCCTCGCTCGTGTGCGCGAGGAACACGGTCTCGAGGGCACCGTACTGGCGCCGCAAGCCCTGCACGCTCCAGAAGAAGAACGTCTTGGCGAGCCGGCGGTCCCGCTCGGACATGCTGCCCGAGACGTCGAGGAGGAACAACGCCACGGCGCGCACCGCGGGCCGGCGCCGCCGCGCCAGCTGACGGAAGCGCAGGTCCTCGTCGGTGAAGGCCGTTGCGCCACGGCGCTTCACCAGCTCCCGGAGCGAGCGGCGCCGATCGAGCCGTGAGCGCACGCCACGGCGGTCCCAGCCGGCGCGGACCCATTCCGGATCATCGCTCGGGCCGGCGCGCGGGGCGAGGTTCGGCAGGTGCATCTCCTCCCAGACCCACTCGATGATGTCCTCGATCCTGAACTCCAGGAGCACCTGCACCTCGCCGGGTGCCTCGCCGCCCGGACCCCGGCTGCCCGGCGAGCCGCCCTGCGCCGGATCGATGAACACGTCCCCCGGCTTGACCTGTCCCTGGCCGGCGCCGCGCCGCTCCTCGCCGCGGCGCAGTCGGAAGCGGTAGTGCTCGAGCAGCCTCACCGGCACTCGCACCGTGCGCGTGACATCGCCGATCAACTCGCCCCCGGCGATCATCTCCGGCAGGTGCGCGCGCACCGCCGCGCGCACTTTGGCGTCGTGACGCAGCCAGTCGCGCGCTCCACGCGAGAACAGCTCATACCACTTGGCGGCGCTGGTCGGAGGCTCGCGACTGAGATCGCCACTCATGGGCGCGGCTACTCCTGCGCCAGCAGCGTGGTGACGTAGCTCAGCGCTTCCTTGGCACTGTGCTCGTCGTACCCGTACTCGCGGATCAGCCGCTGCTGCACCACGGAGATCTTCTGGCGCGCCTGCTCGTCCGGCCGGGCCGCCGAGGTGACCAACCGCAGCACGTCGCGCCGTTCGTCGAACAGGTATTGCTCGATTGCCTCGCGCATGCGCGCATGACTCATGAGTTTGAATTTCTCACCGGCCTTGAAGGCGACCATCGCCTTGCGCACGACTTCCTGGCGGAACGAGAGCTTGCCCGAGTCCGATACCTTGATCTTCTCCTCGACCGAGCGCAGGAAGCGCTCATCCGCCGGGCGGCTCTCACCGCTGATCGGATCGGCCACCTGGCGGTGATCGAGCGAGGCCTCGACCTCATCGAGGTACTTCTCGAGCAGTTGCTGCGCCTCTTCCTCGAACGAGGCGAACATGGCCCGATGGACGTCCTGCTTGACCCAGCGGTTGTAGAACTCCTTGCGCGCGGTCACCAGGTGATCGATCCAGGCCTTCTTGTGCCTGGCCTCCAACCGCGCGTCGCTGTCGATGGCGTCCTTCAGTGCGAGCAGCAGATCCATGCTGGTGAGGCTGTGGCTCGTGCCGCGCGTGATGGCCGTGGACACCGCATTGATGACGAAGCGGGGACTGACGCCTGCCATTCCCTCGTCGGGCGCCTCGGCATGCAGGCGCGTCGCCTCGCCCTCGGACACCCCCTCGATGGCCTCGCCGGCGTACAACCGCAGCTTCTTCGGCAGATCGAGCCCCTCGCGCTCGGGGCGAACGAGGCGCGTCAGGATCGCGAATACGGCCGCCAGGTCGAGCACGTGCGGGTCGAGATGTACGGCGCGGAACGCCGCAGCCGCACACACCAGCTTGTGATAGATGCGCGCCTCGTCCTTGTAGGACAGTGCATACGGCACCTTGATGATCACCATACGGTCGAGCAGAGCCTCGTTCTCCTTCTCCTGCAGGAACCGATGAAACTCCGCGAGATTGGTGTGCGCGAGCACCGTCTCGTCGAGGTGGATGAGCGGGAAGCGCGAGACCTTGACGTTCTTCTCCTGTGTGAGGGTGAGCAGCAGATACAGGAACTCGCGCTTGACCTTGAGGATCTCGATCATCTCGAGCAGGCCGCGGCTCGCGGCGTAGACCGCGCCCGACCAGGACCAGGCGCGTGGATCGCCCTCGTCGCCGACCTGCGCGACCTTGGCCAGATCGACCGAGCCGACCAGATCGGCGATGTCGGCGGTGGTCGGGTCGTGCGGCCCATAGGTGCCGATGCCCAGGCGCGCCGCCTCGGAGAAGAAGACGCGCTCGACCGGTACGCTGAGAAACTCGCCCTCGAACTGCCGCTCGAGCCCGTCGCGCGCCCACGGCGACAGCTCGCCCGGAACGCTGACCCCGTAGCGCTCGCGGAACTCGGCGCGCAGGCTCGCCGGAACGAGATTCAGCGGGTTCTCGTGCAGCGGCGAGCCCTTGATCGCGTAGACGGCGCCCTCCTCGGTGCGGCTGTACTCCTCAAGTCCGCGCTTCAGGAGGATGGCGAGCGTCGATTTGCCGCCGGAGGGCGGTCCGAGCAGCAGCAGCAGCCGTCGCCCGACCTCGGAGCCGCCGGCGGCGGCCTTGAAGTACTCGGCGAGGCGCGAGAGCGGCCCGTCGATGCCGAACAGCTCGCGCCGGAACAACTCACCGGGCCGCTCCGCCTGTGCGCTGTCCTCAGAGCCCTCGCGCGCTGCACGCTCCTCGCCGTGCGGCGTGGCGCGACCGTGCCAGCACAGCATGTCCCAGACGTACTCATGGCTGGTACGCACCATGGCGGCCGGATGCGCCGGCAGGAGGTCGGCGAGAAACTGCCCGAAGGTCCCCTCCCAGCGCTGCGCGCGATGCGTGCGGCTGAAAGAGGTGAGCGATTCGATGAACGCGTCGTGAGCGATGCAGGCGCCGTGCGGAGCCTGTTGCGGATGGTTGGGATGTGAGCGCATCGCCATGACCTCCCGTTTGCAACGGCAGTGGCGGCCGTGAGCGGCTGCTGATGCGCCCGCTGCGCAGACCGGACGGGGCGCCTCGCGCTGTGCGATTGCGGCTGGACTCGCGATCCCGCTGCCCTGTACCCGTTATGACGGCGGCCGTGGCAATTCGTTCCGGACCGGCCCCGGGGACGGACCGCAGCCCGCGGGGGGCGCATTTCCCATCCGCTTGCGGCCGCGATAGGCGCGGATCGACGCACATCGCGCGAATAGTGTGAACGGCGACACTGCGCCAGCGGCGGGCTGCGGGTTTCATGCTCTCTGAATGCCGCCGCACCCGGGCCCCTGCGCCGCGCTCCAACCTGCGCCGGGGCCGGGGCCGGCAGGGGAACGGTCCTGTGCCGTTGATTCCGCTCATAATAATGAGGGAGACGGGTTGTGGCCCATCCAGCTGCGAGTGAGTCTCGCGATGCCATCGGCGAAGCCGTCAGTGCCGGGACAGCCGCTGCGCGGCCCGCGGTCGAACTGACCGCGCTCACCGCCCATGATGATTTCCTGCTCGAGCTCGGCGAGCTGCTCGACGGTCGGGCGAGCGTGCATCCGGCCGACTCGATCGATGTCGCCGTGCAGCAGCTCGGCGCCGGACGGGGCGGACAGATCCTGGCGATCGATGCGCGCGGCAACGGCGAGATCCGCGCCGACGTGCAGCGCGCCGGCGAGCAGGCTCCCCACGCCGTGATTCTGCTGTTTACTGAAGCTGGCGCGGAGAAGTCACTGGCAGCGGCCGTCAAAGGCACCCCGGTCTTCGCCGTACTGTCGCTGCCGATGGAGTCCGCCAAGGCCTGCGCGGTGCTGGATGCCGCGCTGTCGGACGCACTCACGCGCAGCGCGCCGCCACAGCCGGCCACCCGGCCGCAGCGCCACACGGCACCGCTGAGGCGGGCCGAGCCCGCCGCCGAGGAGCCCTCAAGGAGCGACGTGCCCGCGAGCGGCCGACGCAAGCTCCTCGTCCCGGCGATCGGCGTCGGCGTACTCGCCGTGCTCGCCGGCGCGGCGATGCTGCTGATGCGCCGGGAACCTGCCGCCGCACCGCTCGCGGCGGCGCACCGCCCCGCCACGCCGGCCCCGGGCGCCCCGCAACCCCGGTCCGCGCCGTTGCCGACCCCGCAGCTCGATACCTCGATCGTGCAGGGACGCCTCGACGAGCTGCTCGAGAAGGCCAGCCGCGCGATGTTCGCCCGGCATTTCACAGCGCCCCGGGGCGACAACGCGCTGGTCTATTACCGCTCGGTCCTCGCCGTCGATCCGACCAACGGCGAGGCGCGCGATGGGCTGCGGCGCGTCGGCAACGTGTTGGTTTCGAGATTTCAGAACGACGTTGACCAGCAGCATTTGAACCGCGCCGCGCTCGCCCTCGCCACGCTCGCTCTGGCAGAACCCGCCGACGAGCATCTGCGACCGTTCGCAATCGCGCTCTCGAGCGCTCAGGTGAAGCAGGCGCTCAGCGGCGCGCAACTGAGCACGCTGCCCGCCCTGATCGCCCAGGCTGCGCAGCGCGGCGTGCCCGCGGCGCAGATTGCCCTCTGGCAGAGCCAGCTCGCGAGCCTGCAGAATCAGCAGCAGCTGCAGAAAATCGCGCAACAGATCACCCACCGCATCGCCGCCCACCGGCTCACCGGCCCCTCGAGCGCCGCATCGGCCCTCGCTCGGCTGCAGGCCCTGGCGCCGACCGCCGCGGTGACCCAGAGCGCCGAGCAGACCTTGAGTGCGGTGCTGCTGCGCGAGGCCCGCCGGGCGGGCCTCGCCGCTCAGAGCGCTGCGGAGGACCAGTGGCTGAGCGCCGCCGGCACGGCCGGAGCGAGCGCGCAAGCGGTTGCCGCGGTACGGCAGCAGGTCACCCTCGATCTGGCGAACGCCACGCACAGCCGACTCGAGCAGCTGCTCGCCACGGCGACTGCGCGCCTGCAGAGCGGCGCGCTGCTGCGCCCGGCCGGCGACAGCGCCGCGCATTACCTGACCGAAATCGCCGCAGCTCATCCTGGCCCGCACGTTGCACAGGTCGCCGATCGCCTGCGCAGCGAGCTCGCGAGCGCACTGGTCAGGCGGGCCGAGGTGGCCACCCAGGCCGGACAGCACGCCGCGGCCGTCGAGGATCTTGCCGCTGCGCGCCACTGGGGCGCCAGCGCATCGGCGCTGCAGACCGCGGTGAAGCTTGCCGCCACCCCGGCCGCACCGACCGCTGCCGAGCTCGCGCAGGTGGCCGAGCAGCTGCACCGCACGCATTACGTGATGCCCGCGTATCCGCAGCAGGCGCTGGCCGACCGGGTTTCCGGTGAGGTCACCGTCCAATACGTCGTGGACAAATCGGGCCGGACACGCGACCTGCGGGTCGTCGTCGCGCGACCCCAGGGTGTCTTCAATGGCGCCGCACTCGATGCGATCGGCCAGTGGCGGTACTCCCCGCCGACGTTCCGCGGCCAGCCAGTCGATGTGCCGGTGCGCACCATGATCCGTTTCGAACTGCCGAACTGACCAGGACAATCGCATGCAACTGTCGGGCATTGACCGAAATCGCCAGCTGCTCACCGCGGCTGCCGGCCTCGTGCTGGCGGCGGTGATGAGCCTGGTGCTGATCATCGGCTTCCGGCTCGCCACGCAGATCCGCGCCGGCGTCGCGATGCTGCAGCAGGCCAGCGAGCTGGAGACGTACCCCGCGGTGGTGGCCGAGCAGCTCACGGCGCTGCGCCAACGGCTCGACACGCTCGAGTACACCGGGCGCGTGCATGCCGAGCTCGCCGCCAGCGTGAGCGGCCTCAACCGGGACTTCGGCGCGCTCGAGCACCAGCGGGCACTCGACCCAGCGGCGATGCGCGCCGCAACCCGGCTGTGGCGCAGTTATGCCCCGGTGCTCACCCCGGTGCTCGCCTACCACGGTGAGCCCTACTCGGATACCGCGACCAGCAGCGCCCTGTCGCGCAGCGGCCGGGTCTTCTACGCACACGTACGGCGCGCGGAGCTGTTTGCGGCAGGGCATTCGCCCGCACTGCACCGAGAACTGGCCGCGGTGAGCGGCGCGCTGCAGAGGCAGACGGCCGCCGCGGCCGCCCGCCTGCGGCTGCTGCTATCGGTCGGCGTGCTCGCGGTGCTGCTGCTCGGTCTTGCCGCTGCGTACCTGCAGCTGGCGCGATCCCGCGGAGAACGCGCCGCGCGCGCGGCCGAGGAGCAGACCCGCGACATCCTCGCCACGGTGCGCGAGGGGTTCTTTCTGTTGGATGCCGACTACCGCATCGGCGCCGTCTGGTCGCAGGCGCTGACGCACCTGTTCGGCCGCACTGATTACGCGGGCCTATCGTTCGAGGAGCTGTTGCGGGACAAGGTGAGCCCCGAGACACTCAACACGGCCATGAAATTCATCAAGCTGCTCTGGGGCGACCGCGCGCACGAGAACCTGATGAAGAGCATCAACCCGCTCGGACAGCTCGAAGTGAGCATGGACAACGGGCGCGGCGGCAAGGAGACACGCTACCTGCAGTTCGATTTTCACCGCGTGATGGGACCCGGCGGGGTCAAGCACGTGCTGTGCTCGGTCGGGGACATCACCTCGAGCGTGCTGCTGACGCGCGAGCTGCACGAAGCCCAGGAAAATGCCCACTCCCAGGTCGACATGATGCTCGGCATGCTGCACTCCGACCCGCTGCAGCTCGGAGCGTTTCTCGACGGCGCCGCGGCCAGCCTCAAGCACGTGAACGCGATTCTCAAGGAGCCGGCACGGCATCATGGCGAGTTCAGCAAGAAGCTCGGCGGGCTGACGCGCGAGCTGCATGCGCTGAAGGGTGAGGCGTCGGCGCTGAACCTCATGAGCATCGCGCAGCGGGTTCATCACCTGGAGGACATGGTGGCGGAGCTGACGAGCCGCAGCGAACTGACGGGCAACGATTTCCTGCCGCTGGTGCTGAAGCTCGACGAGCTGCTCGCCCACCTGCGCGGCGTGCGCGAGATGACGCTGCGCCTGACCGCATTGAAGGAAGGCTCATCGGCCGCCGAGCCCGCGCACGCTCCCGCCCCGTCAGCGGCGGGCACAGTCGGCTCGGGTGAACTCGGGACCGCGCTGCACTCCCTGGCGCGCAAGCTGGCACACGATCACGGCAAGGACTTCCAGCTGACGCTGAACGGGCTCACCGAGTGTCCATCGGCCTATCTGCCCACGCTCAAGGACTGCCTTATTCAGATGCTGCGCAATGCCGCCGTGCACGGCATCGAGACGGACGGCGTGCGCCGCGCCGGCGCCAAGGCGGGGGCGGGCCAGGTCCGGGTGGAATTCCGCCGTCTGCCGAACGGCTACGAACTGCTGTTCGAAGACGACGGCGCGGGCCTCCTGCCGCAGACCCTGAAGGCGGCGGCCGTGCACAAGGGCATCCTCAGCCCAGAGCAGGCCGCCTCGCTCGATGACCGCTCGGCGCTCGGATTGATTTTCAAGCCCGGGTTCTCCACCAGCGAGCAAGTGACGATGGATGCCGGACGCGGCGCCGGCATGGATGTCGTGGCGAAGGCGGTCTATGGCCTCGGCGGCAAAATCGGCGTCAGCACCCATCCGGGGCGCTTCACGCGCTTCAAGATCGCTCTGCCCGCGATCAGCGAGACCGCGGTGGCGTGACGGCGCGCACGAGAACGCATGAACAACGCTCCGGACAGTGTCGCGCGACGCCCCGTCAGACTGCTGATCGTGGATGATTCGAACATCGTCCGGCGCCGTATCGAGCGCTCGCAGCAGTTCGACGACCTCCAGGTGGTCGGCACCGCCGCCAACGGCTTCGAGGCGCTCGAGCTGGCGCGCCGGACGGACCCGGACCTGGTCACCATGGACCTGACCATGCCGCAGATGGACGGCATCGAGTGCATCACCCAGCTGGTGCGGCTGAAACCCGCGGTGCGGATCCTCGTGATCTCGGCACTCGCCGACAAGGCAACTGCGGTGGAAGCCATGGAGCGCGGCGCGAACGGCTTCCTCAATAAGCCGTTCACCGACCGGCAGCTGAATGAAGCCATCGCCGAGCTCATGTACTGACCGCGGCCCCACAGGCACACAGAGCACAGACATGCTGCGGGAAGAGGAACTGAAAACCTTCGTTGACGGGACCACCCGTTACTTCGAGGTGGCCGCGCAGCAGCCGGCCACCATCGGCTCGCCGTACCTGCTCGAGGGCGAGCCGGCGATGCATGACTACACCGGCATCATCAACATCTCCGGCAAGCGCGAGGGCGTGGTGTATTTCACCGCGCCGCGTGCCATGCTGACCGTGCTGCTGATGAAAATGCAGGAGAGCGACTTCAGTCACGACAGCATGCGCGACCTGGTCGGCGAGGTGGCCAACACGATCTCCGGCAACGCCCGCCGCGATTTCGGCCATGACTTCGTGATTTCAGTGCCGAGCGTGTTCGCCGGCGACAAGCCGCAGATTCCGCAACAGCCCGGCGCGCGCGCCTTCGTCATCCCGATTCACTGGCGCAGCCACTCCGCCAAGCTCGTCGTGTCGCTGACCTAGTCCCGCCCCGGCGCACCTAGTCGTCGGCGCGCAGGCGGTAGCCGAGCCCGGCCTCGGTAACCAGGTAGCGCGGCTTGTGCGGATCGGCCTCCACCTTGCCGCGCAGGCTCAGGATGCACACGCGCAGCCCGCGCGTGTCGCCGAGGCGGTCCGGTCCCCAGACTTCGCGGATGAGCTGCTGCTGCGTGACGATGGCGCCGAGGTGCCTCGCCAGGGACTCGAGCACGCGGTACTCGAGCGGCGTCAGGTGGATCTCCCCGGCCATGCCGCTCGCGGCTCGCTTCTGCAGATCGATGCGGACCGCGCCGAGTTTAAGCATGCCGGTCTGCTCCGTACCGCGCACATTGCGCCGCAGTGCCGCACGCACCCGGGCCGTCAGCTCCGCCGCGCTGAACGGCTTGGCCACGTAATCGTCCGCGCCCGCATCCAGCGCGGCGATCTTCTGCTCCTCCTGGGTACGCGCCGAGAGCACGATGATCGGCACCGGCGACCAGGCCCGGATCCGGCGGATGATCGCCAGGCCATCCCCGTCGGGCAGCCCCAGGTCGAGCAGCAGCAGGTCGGGCTTGTGGCTGCGGCTCTCAATCTCGGCACGCAGCGCGCTGTCGGCCTCAATGACCCGGTAGTGCTCCGCCTCGAGCAGCACCTTCAGCACACCGCGAATGGCCGGCTCGTCCTCGATCACCAGCACCTGGTGCATCGCCTCGGTCATGCGGGCGGCTCGCGTGCCGGCAGGGTGAACTCGAAGCGCGCGCCGCCGCCGGCGCGTTGGCGGGCGCAGATCTCCCCGCCGTGAGCCTTGACGATCGCCCGACAGATCGCCAGTCCCAGTCCGGCGCCCGATACGGTGCCCTCGCCGCTGCCGCGCTGGAACTTCTCGAACAACTGCTGCGCATCGCCCGGCGGCAGTCCCGGACCGTCATCCTCGAGCACCACGCGCACGCAAGCACCTTCATTGCCGGCCGAGACCCAGGCGTGCGTGCCAGGCGGGGTGTACTTGACGAGGTTGTCGAACAGGTTGCCGAACAGCTGCACGACGAGGCTGCCGTCCACGTGTACCGGCGGCAGCTCGGGCGGCAGCCGCAGCTCGACCGGATGCTCGCCGAGGCGCTCCTCGATCTGCTGCAGCGCAGCGCCCGCCAAGTCCTCCACGCTCTGCCAGTCGCGCCGCAGCGGCACCTGTCCGGACTGAAAGCGCATGAGGTCGAGCACGTTCGAGACCAGCTCGGACATCTCGCGGGCCTTCAGCTCGATGGATGCGGCGAGCTGCTGGCGCTGCGCGGCCCCCAGCGCCTCGCCGCGGCCGGCGAGCGTGCTCGAGGCGCCAAGCATCACCGCGAGCGGTGTGCGCAGGTCGTGCGAGATGGAGGCGAGCAGCGTATTGCGCAGGCTCTCGCGCTCCGCGGCGAGGCTCGAGGCCTGGGCGGCATCGGCGAAGCGCGCGCGCTCGAGCGCCAGTCCGATCTGCCCGGCAAAGGTGTCGAGCAGCTGGCTCTGCTCCGGCAACAGCACGCGCCGAGCGTTCGCGGGCAGCACGGCCAGCACGCCGGTGGCGTGCGCCTCGTCGCCGAGCGGTACGTACAGCGCCGGGGTTGCCGGCAGCGTGTCCGATCCGAGCCCTGCGCGCCGCCCGTGATCATTCACCCATTGGGCAATGGCCAGATCGGCGCCGCGCAACGAGCGCTCGGTGGGCGCCCCGGCGGGTCGACGCAGCTTGCCCTCCGCATCCGGCAGCAGCACCACCGCGCGGCAGCCGAACACTTCGGTCACGTGCCGCACCGCCACCGCGGCCATGTTCTCGATGCCACGCGTGATGGCGAGCTCGCGGCTCATGGCATAGAGCGCCGCGGTGCGCCGCTCCCGGGCCCCCGCCACGCGGGTCTGCTGGCGAACGTTCGCGGTTAGCGTGGCGATTACCAGGCCGATGGTGATCATCGCCCCGAAGGTCACGAGGTATTGCACGTCCGAGACCGCGAAGGTGAAGCGCGGCGGCACGAAGCAGTAATCGAACACCAGCACGTTGAGCACGGCGGTGAGCGCCGAGGGTCCCCGGCCGAGCCGCAGACCCGCGACGGTCACGCCGAGCAGGTAGACCATGGCGAGATTCGACAGCTCGAAGTGCGGGTACATGAAAAACGCGAGCAGCGTGCACAGCGCGCTCACGCCGACCGCCCACCCGTAGCGGTCCCAGCGGATCTCTGCGGCGCTCCCTGCGGAGGTCGGTGGCGCGAGCGCGGGCCGCGACCCGGAGGCGCCGGTGGGCGCAATCACCAGCACGTCGAAGCCCCGCGCCTGCCTGACCAGCGTGGTCGATGTGGATGCCCGCGTCCACGCGCGCCAACCGCGCCGCTTGGGAGCCCCGACGATCAGGCGCGTCGCCCGCCGCGTCTGCGCATATTCCAACAGGGCCGCGGCGGCCGACGGACCGTCCAGCGTGACGGCCTCCGCGCCCAGGGACTCCGCCAGGCACAGCACGCTGATGCGCCGATTTCGGTCGGTCTCGGAAAGCCGCAGCAGCGCCGGCGTCTCGACGTACACGACAGTCCAGCTCGCCGCGAGGGCGTCCGCCATGCGCTTGCCGGTGCGAACCAGCTGCTCGGCCTGGGCATCCGGTCCGACCGCCACCAGCACGCGTTCCCCGGCGATCCTCCCGCTGGCGCGCTCCGGCTGCAACGCGCGCGAGGCGGCCTCCACGCGCTCGGCGACCCGCCGTAGCGCGATCTCGCGCAGCGCCATCAGGTTGGTCTTGCGGAAGAAGCGCTCCGCGGCGGTAGCCACCGCGTCGGAGACGTACACCTTGCCGGCGTGCAGCCGCGCCAGCAGATCGTCGGCCGGCAGATCGATCAGCTCGATGTCGTCCGCCTCGTCGAACACCCGATCGGGCAGCGTCTCGCTCTGGCGCACACCGGTGGTCTGGTAGACGAGGTCGTTGAGGCTCTCCAGGTGCTGGACGTTGACGGTGGTCCAGACGCTGATGCCCGCCGCGAGCACCTCCTCGATGTCCTGCCAGCGCTTCGGATGGCGCGGCTGCGGCACGCCGCTGATCAGATTGGAATGCGCCAGCTCATCGACCAGCAGGATCTGCGGCCGGCGCGCGAGCGCGCGGTCGAGATCGAACTCCTGGCGCACGATGCCCCGGTAGCTGACCGCGAGTGTCGGCAGGTGTTCGAGCCCCTCGGCGAGTTGCTCGGTCTCGACCCGGCCGTGCGGCTCCAGATAGCCGATCACCACGTCGGTACCGGCCGCCTGCGCGCTGCGCGCGGCCTGCAGCATCGAGTAGGTCTTACCGACCCCGGCTGAGGCGCCGAAGAAAATGCGCAGTCGCCCGCGCCCCGCCCGCGCCTCCTCGGCCTGTACCCGAGCCAGGAGCGTCTCGGGGTCCGGGCGCTGCTCGACCGTCGGGGTGGGCCGGTTCATGGGCAGATTATTTCATAGCGTCGAGCGCGAGATTCAACTCCAGAACGTTGACCCGCGGGTCACCGAGGACACCCAACGAACCACCGCGGGCATGCGCAGCAATGAGGGCGCGGACCTCGGCGACGCGCAGGCCGCGGACCCGCGCCACGCGGCCGGCCTGGTAATAGGCCGCCGCAAGACTGATGTCGGGGTCGAGTCCGCTTGCCGAGGCCGTCACCAGATCGACCGGCACGGGCGCCGTATTGCCCGGATCGGCCGCCCGCAGGGCGGCGATGCGCGCCTGCACCTGCGCCAGCAGCGCGGGGTTCAGCGGACCGAGGTTCGAGCCGCCGGAATCAAGACCGTTGTAGGGCTGCGGGGCGGTTGCCGAGGGACGGCTCCAGAAATAGCGCCGCTCGCTGAACGGCTGGCCGATGAGCCGCGAGCCGATCAGACGGCCGTGGCGCACGATCAGGCTCCCGGCGGCCTGGGTGGGGAAGACGACCCGCGCCACGCCGGTGATGAGCAGAGGATAGGCGACCCCGAGGAGCACCACCATGGCGGCAAGCAGCGTCATCGCGGAACGAAGCATGTTCTTCATGGCGCACTTCACTCAGGTCAGATGCAGCAGCGTGAGCGCCATGTCGATCACCTTGATGCCGGCGAACGGCACCAGGATACCCCCGATGCCGTAGATCAGCAGATTGCGCCGCAACAGCCGCGCCGCGCCGAGCGGGCGGTAGCGCACGCCCGTGAGGGCGAGCGGGACGAGCGCAATGATGATGAGCGCATTGAAAATCACGGCCGAGAGGATCGCCGAGAAGGGACTGCTCAGGTGCATGATGTTGAGTGCATCGAGCTGCGGGTAGGTGCTCGCAAACGCCGCCGGAATGATCGCGAAGTACTTGGCCACGTCATTGGCGATGCTGAAGGTGGTGAGCGAGCCGCGCGTCATGAGCATCTGCTTGCCCGTCTCGACCACCTCGATGAGCTTGGTCGGGTTGGAATCCAGATCCACCATGTTGCCGGCTTCCTTGGCGGCCTGGGTGCCGGTATTCATCGCCACCGCGACATCCGCCTGCGCCAGCGCCGGCGCGTCGTTGCTGCCGTCCCCGGTCATCGCCACCAGCCGGCCCTCGGCCTGGTGAGCGCGGATGAGATTTAGCTTCGCCTCCGGCGTCGCCTCGGCGAGAAAGTCATCGACCCCCGCCTCGGCGGCGATGGCGGCGGCCGTGAGGGCATTGTCGCCGGTGATCATGATGGTCTTGATTCCCATCCGGCGCAGCTCGCCGAAGCGCTCCTTGATGCCACCCTTGACGATGTCCTTCAGCTCGATCACCCCGAGCACCCGCCCACCGTCGCTCACCAGCAGCGGCGTGCTGCCGCGCCGCGCGACCTCCTGCACTGTGGCGAGCACCGCTTTGGGGAAGGCCTCCCCGAACCCCTCGGCGTGCCGGCGGATGGCATCGACGGCACCCTTGCGGATCTGCCGGCTGCCCAGATCGACCCCGCTCATGCGCGTGTGGGCCGAGAACGGCACGAACGTCCCGTGCAGAGAGGACAGATCCCGCTCGCGCAGCCGAAAGCGCTGTTTGGCAAGCACCACGATGCTGCGGCCTTCGGGAGTCTCATCAGCGAGCGAGGCAAGCTGCGCGGCATCGGCGAGTTCCTCCTCGCTCACCCCCGCAGCCGGAACGAACGCTGCCGCCTGGCGGTTGCCGAGCGTGATGGTGCCGGTCTTGTCGAGCAGCAGCACATCGACGTCGCCGGCGGCCTCCACCGCCCGTCCCGAGGTTGCAATCACGTTGGCCTGCATCATGCGGCTCATGCCCGCGACTCCGATGGCCGAGAGCAATCCGCCGATGGTCGTCGGGATGAGACACACGAGCAGCGCGATGAGCGCCGTCAGGGTGATCGGCTTGCCGAGTCCGGTCACGGTCACGCTGTAAATCGAGTACGGCAGGAGCGTCGCGGTGGCGAACAGGAACACGAGGGTGAGCGCCACGAGCAGGATGGTGAGGGCGATCTCGTTCGGGGTCTTCTGCCGCTTGGCGCTCTCGACCATCGCGATCATGCGATCGATGAAGGTCTCGCCGGGATTGGCGAGGACGCGCACCACGATCCAGTCCGACAACACTCGGGTTCCGCCGGTCACCGAGGAGAAGTCCCCGCCGGACTCGCGGATGACGGGCGCGGACTCCCCGGTAATGGCGCTCTCATCGACCGAGGCGGCCCCTTCGATCACCTCGCCGTCGCCCGGCACGAAGTCCCCGGCCTCCACCAGCACGACCTCGCCCTTACGCAGCTGCTCGCCGCGCACGCGGCTCACACTGGTGCGGTCAGCCGGATTCGCCAGTCGTTTCGCCTCCACCGTCTGCTTCAGGCCCTTCAGGCTCGCCGCCTGCGCCTTGCTGCGTCCCTCGGCGAGCGCCTCGGCGAAATTGGCAAACAGGACGGTGAACCACAACCAGACCGCGACGCTGAGGATGAACCACGGCGGCGCCGCGGTGCGACCGGCGAGCGCATCGAACCACAACCCGGTCGTGAGCAGGCTGCCCAGGTAGACCACGAACATCACCGGGTTGCGCCACTGCACGCGCGGATCGAGCTTGCGCAACGCATCAAGAATGGCCGGACCGAGCAGTGCGCGATCGAACATGGAGAGCTTGCGGCGCATGATCAATGGCTCCAGAGCATCAGGTGCTCGACGATGGGCCCGAGCGCGAGCGCCGGAACGAAAGTCAGGGCTCCCACCAGCAGGACCGTGCCGATGAGCAGCGCGATGAACGTCGGCCCGTGGGTGGGCATGGTGCCGGCCGAGACGGGAATGCGCTTCTTGGCGGCTAGCGAGCCGGCAATGGCGAGCACCGCGACAATCGGCCAGAAGCGGCCCAGCCACATGACGAGCGCGAGGCTGGTGTTGTAGAAGGGCGTGTTCGCGTTGATGCCGGCAAAGGCGCTGCCGTTGTTGTTCCCCGCGGAGGTGAATGCGTAGAGAATCTCACTGAAGCCGTGCGCCCCGGGATTGTCCGCTCCGGCCCGCCCCGCCGCCACACTCACCGCGACCGCGGCCCCGGTGAGCACGATGAACGGCATGACGAGAATGACGATCGCGCTCATCTTCATCTCGAACGCCTCGATCTTCTTGCCGATGTACTCCGGGGTGCGCCCGATCATCAGTCCGGCGATAAACACCCCGACGATGGCAAAGACCAGCATGGAATACAGTCCCGTGCCGATACCGCCGAGCACCACCTCGCCGAGCATCATGTCGAACAGCGGCACCAAGCCGCCAAGCGGCGTGTAGGAGTCGTGCATGGAATCGACCGCGCCGGTCGAGGTGACCGTGGTTGCCGTGGCGAACAGCGTCGAGCCGGCGATGCCGAAGCGCACCTCCTTGCCCTCCATGTTGCCCCCGCTCTGCAGGGCGCTCGCGGCCTGGTCCACCCCGAGCGCGGAGAGACGCGGATTGCCGATCTGCTCGCTGTGATTGCACAGCGCATAGAGCGGCACGAACAGGATGAGCATCGCCGCCAGCACCGCCCAGCCCTGGCGCGTATCGCCGACCAGATGACCGAAGGTGTAGGTCAGCGCCGCGGGAACCAGGACGATGGCGAGCATCTCGATGAAGTTCGACAGCGCCGTCGGATTCTCGTAGGGATGGGCCGAGTTGGCATTGAAGAAGCCTCCGCCATTGGTGCCGAGCTCCTTGATCGCCTCCTGCGAGGCCACGGGCCCCATCGGCAGCGTCTGGGTGGTCATGCGCACCGTGCTCATGACTGGATTGCCGGGGCTGCCGATGAGCGGATTGCCCGCCGCATCGGTCGCCTGGCGCGAGTAGGTCACCGGCTGCACCAGCGTGGCCTGCCGGTACGCGCTGAAGTTCTGAATGACGCCCTGGCTGAGCAGCGCCAGTGCGATCACGACCGCGAGTGGCAGCAGCACATAGAGCGTCGCGCGGGTGATGTCGACCCAGAAGTTGCCGATCGCACGCACGCTGTGCCGCGCCAGTCCGCGGATGAGCGCGACCGCGACGACGATGCCAGTGGCCGCGGAGAGGAAATTCTGCACGGCGAGACCGGCCATCTGCGTCAGGTCGCTCATCGTCGTCTCGGGGATGTAGCTCTGCCAGTTCGTGTTGGTTACGAAGCTGACCGCGGTATTGAACGCCGAGTCCGGGGATGGCGCGGCAAAGTGCTGGGGATTGAGCGGCAGCCAGTACTGCAGGCGCTGCAGGGCGTAGAGCAGCAGCACGCCGAGGGTGTTGAACAGCAGCAGTGCAATGGCATAGCGCATCCAGCCCATCTCCGCGCCGGGCTCGACCCCGCACAGCCGGTAGATCAGCCGCTCCAGGCGCCCGCCGACCCGCAAGGCGAGAATCGGCTCGCCCTCCATCACGCGCGCCAGGTACAGGCCGAGCGGCTTGACGCACAACAGCGTCGCGGCGAGGAACAGGGCGAGCAGGCCCCACGACTGTGCGGTCATCAGAACTTCTCCGGCTTGAACAGCGCATACAGCAGGTAGCCCGCGAGTGCGAGCGTCAGCAATCCACCGAGCAGGTAACCGGGGTTCATTCGAGGGCTCCGAGTCGCGCGATCGCCCACACCATCAGGTGCGTCAGGCCGTACAGTCCGGCCAGGATCAGCAGAAATGCCAGGTCCGCCATGTGAGGCTCCATCCAGTCCGCTGCGCGGGCGTGAGGAGAGGTACGCTAGATCCAAGGCGGTGAGCGCTGCGTGAGTAATTTCCGCTGGTTCCGCTGCGGCTCGTGGTGGACAATGTGCGCCCCGTGGCCGCTGCGAAGTGCCTGCCGCATGCCCGACATCGCCTTTCGGCCCTTTCCCCGTCTTCGCCCTGGTGACCGCGTCGCGGCGGTGGCGCCGGCCGGACCGTTCGAGCGGCCGAAGTTCGCCGCGGGGCTGGCGGTCATCGCAGCGCGCTACGACGTCCGCTACGAACCCGGCATCTTCTGCGCCGAGCGTTACCTCGCCGGCGACGATGCGCGCCGGCGGGCCGAGATCGCCGCCGCGCTGGGCGATCCCCAGATCAAGGCCGTCTTCTGCGCTCGCGGTGGCTACGGGGCGCTGCGGCTGCTCGGCGGACTGGAACCGCTCGACCCCGGTCGCAAGCCGCTCATCGGCTTCTCTGACATCACCGCGCTGCACGCGTGGCTGCAGCGCACGGGCCGCATCAGCATCCACGGGCCGGTTCTGACGCAACTCGCGCTGCTTGACAGCCCTGCCCATGAACGGCTGTTCACCCTGCTCGAGAGTGATGCGCCGGCCGCGCCGCTGCGGGGTAGCGAAACCTATGTGCCCGGTGTCGCCGAGGGCCCCCTGCTCGGCGGCACGCTGGCGGTCCTCTCACGCCTGCTCGGGACGGCGTTCCTGCCGCCGCTCGAGGGCGCCATCCTGCTGCTCGAGGACGTCGGGGAGCGTCCCTACCGGCTGGACCGGATGTGGACGCACCTGGCGCTGGCCGGAGTCTTCCGCCAGATCCGCGGCATCGTGCTCGGCTCGTTCACCGGCTGCGAGGAGCGTGATGCGGCGTACTCGAGCGGCGATGTCCTGCGAGAGCTCGCCGCCGAGACCGGGCTGCCGTGCGCGGCGGGCTTCCCGATCGGTCACGGCGCGCGCAACGAGCCGGTTCCCCTCGGTGTGCGCGTCCGGCTGGATGCCACGGCGCAGACATTGACATTCCTCCAGGGGGCCGCCGCATAAGGGGCGGCCGCTCTCTATCGCAAACGTGCGGATTGCTGCACGATAAGGGCCTGCCTCCCCCAATCCATCGAGCCCAATCCATGCCCTCGCTGGCCGACATCGAGCGAATCCTGCGACTCTCCCCGGTCATGCCGGTCGTGGTCATCGACGAGCCGGCGATCGCCCCGGACCTGGCCCGCGCGCTGCTCGCCGGCGGCCTGCGGACCATCGAGGTCACGCTGCGGACCCCCGCGGCGCTGCGCGCCATCGAGGCGATCGCGCGCGAGGTGCCGGGTATCGCCGTGGGGGCGGGCACGGTGCTGTCGGTCGAGGATCTGCGCGCCGCGGCCGATGCGGGCGCGACGTTCGCGATTTCCCCCGGCGCGACCCCGGCCCTGCTCGAGGCCGGCGTCCATGCGCCCATTCCCTATCTGCCGGCGGTCGCGACCGCCTCCGAGCTCATGCAGGGCCTCTCGCGCGGCTATCACTGCTTCAAGTTCTTTCCGGCCGGTGCCGCCGGCGGAACCGCCCTGCTGAAATCCTTCGCCGGGCCGTTCCCCCAGGCTCGGTTCTGCCCCACGGGTGGTATTACGCAGGAGACCGTCGGAACGTATCTCGCGCTGCCGAACGTGCTGTGCGCGGGCGGCTCGTGGCTCTCGCCGCCCGAGGCGCTCGCAGCCCGCGACTGGGCGCGGATCGAGGCACTCGCGGCCCAGGCGGCCGGGAGAACTTAAGGGGCGCCGGCGCGGTCGAACCGGCAGCGTCACCGTCACTTCCTCTATGCCCACCGCTTCTCCGTGCGTGCTGTGCCTGTGCGTCGCGACGCTCGCGGCCACCCTGAGCGGCTGCGCGGCCGATCGGCTGAAAGCTGCCCCACCGTCGCACGCGCCGCACCTGGCCGGCAACTGGACGCTCGATGCGGCCAGGAGCGAGCACCTCAGCGCCGCCGTGACGAGCCTGCAGAGCCAGCTGCACCGCCGGATGCTCAAGGCTGAGCAGGCCCGTCAGGCCGCGGAACGCCAAGAGCAGCCCGCCGCGGGGTCGCAGCCCGCGCGCGAGCCCGGTGAGCACGGCCGGGACGAGCGTCGGGCCGGCCCCCAGGCCGGCGGCTCGAACGCTCTGCAGGAGCCCGGCGTGGAGGTCAGCGCGCCGATGTTCGGAGCGGCGTGGGTCCGGGAATTCATCGGGCACGTACCCGTGGGCGGCTACCTCGGAGTGCGCCTCACGCCCGGCCAGTTCACACTGCGCAGCGCCGGTGGAATTCAGGAGTGCACGCTCGGCATCCAGACGGCGATCGCTTTCGGCGACGGCGGCGCGGTTCAGACCTGCGGCTGGGACGAGCAGAGCTTCGTGGTCCGGCTGGTCCCCCTGATCGGTCCACAGCTGACCGAGCGCTTTGCGCTCAGCCCGCACGGGCAGCTGGTGATGACCCTGCACATGAGCGGTCACGGCATCGAGGTGCGCCTCATTCGACGCTATCGGCGCACGCCGCACGCGGTAGCCCCGGCCCTGCTGCCCACCAGCGACTGAGCCTCCCCTAGGCGAGCGCGCAGGCCCACGCGACGGCCATGATCAGCATGGCCGCGAGCCCGGGCAGCCACTGGGGCACCCGCTCCAGCCGCCGGTCGATCCACGGCACGGCAACCGCCCAGCCAAGCAGGACGCCAAAGCTGAACCCCAGCAGGTGCGCCATGATGTCCGTGTGCCGGCCGGCGGTGCCGAGCCACCCCAGCAGCACCACGCCCGCCCCCAGCGGAATCCAGCGGCGCAACCAGCTGCGGCCCAGCGAGCGGCGCTGCCACCAGGTGTGCGCGGCCATCATGCCGAGCGCGGTGAACACGGCGGTGGAGGCCCCGACCGAGCGGTATCCAGGCGGTCCGAGCAGCCCTTCGAGCAGGTTGGCGAGCCCGGCGCCGAGGACGACGAGCAGCCAGGCCGTCCCCGCCCCGAACTGGCGGCCCGCCAGGTAGCCGAACCACACGCCCGCCAGCAGGTTGCCGGCCAGATGCGCGCCGCTCATGTGCAGCGTCAGGCAAGTCCAGGCGCGCCACCACTGGCCGCGGCGCAGCGCCGCGCCGTAAAGATCGCCGCGCTCGAAGGCATCGAGGCGCACCAGGCCGTTGGACAGCACGTAGGCGACGCCGAGCAGCCATGCGGCATAGCCAAGGCAGCCGGCCCACGCGCGTGGGAAGAGTCTCAGGGGCGGGGGCGGCGGGATGGGTCGGCGCGGCGGGTTTTCCCGCTCGTACTGCTGCAGGTGTGCGGCCGCGGCGGCGAGATCCCCCGCGGCGACTTGCAGCACCCATCCGCCCCGGAAGCTCACCACCTCGCTCGCGATGCCCACCGCGCCGAGCACGAATGCCCGCTCCTCGCACTCGCGGCGACCCCGCGAACGATAGACCTCGATGTCCGGTTCGCTCGCCGCCGCCCTCGCTGGGGGGGCCGGGGCGCTGGCGTCTCCCTCACGCATGGCCCGATGATCGCATAATGCCGTCGCGTCCCACGGCACATCCCGCCGGCAACCGTGAGCGTGGCGGCAGGACTCTTACTACGTATGGCCCGCAGCCGAGCCCTTGAGCCATGATGCAGTGGGCCGCCGAAGCGGCCGACGGACGGACGGCATGACGAGCCCACTGACCTTCGATCCCGAGCTGCTGCGCCGCTACGACCGGCCCGGACCGCGATATACCTCCTACCCGACCGCGCCGCAGTTCATCCCCTCCTTCGGCGCGGCGCAGCTGCGCGAACACATCGAGCGCAGCAATGCCCTCGCTCAGGGGTTATCGATCTACGCGCACATGCCGTTCTGCGCCAGTCCCTGCTTCTACTGTGGCTGCAACCGCGTGATCACGCGTGACGTGGCGCGCGCGGCGCAGTATCTGGAGCGTCTGCTGAGGGAAATCGAGACGGTGGCGCCGCTGTTCGATCCGCAGCGCGAAGTGCTGCAGGTGCACTTGGGCGGCGGCACGCCTAATTTCTTTACGCCAGCGCAGATCGCGCGGCTGCTCGAGGCGCTCGCGGGTCGCTTCCAGCTGAGTACGCGGCCGGAGCGGGATTTCTCCATCGAGCTCGACCCGCGCTTCGTGCGCCCTGCCGACATCGCCGCGCTCGCCGCGCTCGGATTTAACCGCGCCAGTCTCGGAGTGCAGGACTTCGATCCGCAGGTGCAGCGCGCGGTCAACCGAATCCAGAGCATCGAGGAGACCCTCGCGGTCATCGAGGCGTGCCGCGCCAGCGGCTTCCGCTCGGTCAACGTCGACCTGATCTACGGCCTGCCGCTGCAGACTCCGGAGGGCTTCTCGCGCACGCTGCGCACCGTGGTGGATGCCCGAGCGGACCGTCTCGCCGTGTACGGATACGCCCATCTGCCGGAGCTGTTCAAGCCGCAGCGCCAGCTCGATACGACGTTCCTGCCACATCCCGAGACGCGCATCACGCTGCTGCGGCTGGCCATCGAACAGCTGACCGCGGCGGGCTACGAATACATCGGCATGGATCACTTCGCGCTGCCGCAGGACGATCTGGCGCAGGCCCGCGCCGCCGGCGGGCTGCAGCGCAACTTCATGGGCTACACCACCCACGCCGATTGCGACTTGCTCGGCCTCGGCGTGAGTGCCATCAGCCACATCGGGGCGAGCTTCAGCCAGAACCACCGCGACCTGCCCGGCTGGGAGGTTGCCATCGATGCCGGGCGACTGGCGGTGTGGCGGGGGCTGGCGCTCGATGCCGACGACGTACTGCGGGCCGACGTCATTCAACGCCTGATGTGCCAGGGCCGGCTCGAGATCGCACCCATCGAGGCGCAGCACGGCATTTCCTTCGCGGAATACTTCGCCGAGGCGCTCACGGCGCTGCGCGCGCTCGAGGCCGACGGGTTGGTCGAGCTCGACCGGCAGAGGATCGAAGCCACCGAGCGCGGCCGGCTGCTGCTGCGATTGATCGCGATGTGTTTCGACCGCTACCTGCAGGCCGCGCGCGCGCCGGCGGCCGCACCGCGTTACTCGAAGATCGTGTAGCGCGCGCCTGCCCCTCGCGCAGGGACGCCACTAGATGCGGATGTGCTGCCAGGCACGCGAGCGCCAGCGCAGAAACAGCGTGGTCCCGAGCAACACCACGTAGAGAATGACGGCGGCCCAGCCGCCCCGGGCGCCCCAGCCGAACTGGGGCAGAAAATGCACCCACCCCTGCCCCGGGGCGAACGTGAAGGCGTGCGCAAGCGGCAGGAAGATCAGCCAGCACACCGGGAAGACCAGCGCGACCGGCACCCGGACGTCCCCGGCGCCGCGCAGACACATGCTGCTGCCGAGATTCAGCCCGTCGAAGAACTGATAGGCGGCCGCGAGCCACAACAGCTCGATGCCGAGCTGAATGGACGCCGTGGCGCTGTGAGTCTGGGTGCCGGCGAACAGCGGCAACAGCCAGGGGCCGGCCAGCGCGAGCGCAAGGCCGATCCCGCCCATGACCATCGCGGCGAGGAGGATGACGCGCGAGCCGAGGCGCAGCGCCCAGGCCCGATCGCCCGCACCGATCGACTGGCCGACCAGGGTGGCGGCGGCCGTGGCGATGCCGACCCCGGGCAGGTAGGCGATGGAAGTCAGCACCGTGACCATCTGCGTCGCTGCCCCGGCCACCGTGCTGTAACGCACCTGCATCATCTGGAACACTGAAAAGCCGAGCACGTCCGCCGCCGGCATGAGCCCCAGGGGAAATCCGAGACTCAGCTGCCGGCGCACGTTGCGCCACAGCGGACGCCAGGTCAGATGCGAATTGAAGGCGGCACGGATCGGTGCGCGCAAAAAGATGATGAAGCCGAGCAGGAAGCCGACCGCCTGGGCCACGTTGCTCGCCCAGGCGGACCCGGCCACGCCCCACCCGAAATGGAAGATGAACAGCTCGTTGAACAGCCCGTTGGTGAGCGCCGCCGCGGCGGCCACCATGAAGCTGACGCGCGTATGCCCGATGCCGTTGAAGAAGCCGATCATCGCCCAGGCTGCCACCGCGAAGGACGCCCCGCCGATGCGTGGCAGCCAGAATTGCTCGGCCAGCTGCTCGATCTGCGGCGCGAATCCGAACGGCGCCAGGATCCACCGCCCGGCGAGGCCCAGCGCGATGCAGACCGGTGCGATCAACAGTGTCACCCACAGCGCCGTCCACGTCGCCTGGGCGGCACGCCGGAACCGGCGTGCCCCGTGGGCGTGCGCGGCGAGCGTCTGCACTGCCATGCTGCAGCCACCGAGCACGAACAGCACCCCGAGGATCAGCCACTGCACTGCGCCGACGGCTGCGAGCGCATCGGTCGAGATGTGCCCGATGAACCACATGTCGGTGAGATTGAGCACGACCTGCACGGCACTGTTGGCCATCAGCGGCAGGGCGAGCGCCCAGATCGCGCGCAGATCGATGTGCGCGCGTCCGTCGACGTCGAGGCGTTGCGCCGGCAGGCTGCGGGTGAGGGCGGGGGCGATGTCCATACGGCGGCTCGGGGAATGGCCGCACATTCTCGCATAACACTCTTTACGGAACGGGCCGTGCGGTGCACCGTATCGGTTCATGGCCACTCGAAAAAAGACCCCGGCGAGCGCTCGGGCAGCGCGCGGCGTGAGACGTCCGGCCCGGCGCGCTCGCGGCACGCTCGCCCCCGGCAAGACCGCCCGCGGCCTGACCGGCGCGCAGACCCCCCTCAGTCTCGACAGCGCCGCGGTGGCGGAGCTGGCCGCGCAGGTGCGCGCCGCCGGCGGCGCACCGCTCGGTGCATACCGCGAGCCCTTGAACGGCGGCCCTCTGCTGCTCGCCACCGTGCCGCTCGCGGCGCTGCAGCCGACACCCTTCCAGCGCGATCTGTCCCCGACCCACACGCAGCGCCTGGCGCAGCGGATCGGGGAGACGGGCGCATTTCTCGATCCGCTGATCGTCGTGCGCGGGGAGGATGGGCAGCTGTGGACGCCGAACGGGCGGCACCGGCTGGCCGCCGCCAAGGTGCTCGGGTTGCGCCAGGTCACCGCGCTGATCAGCCCGCAGAGCACCCTCGCCTACCGGATCCTCGCCCTGAACACCGAGAAGGCGCACAACCTGCGCGATCGGAGTCTGGAGGTCATCCGCATGGCACGCAGCCTCGCGCGCGAGCACGGACGCGACAGCGAGCGCACCTGGGCCGAGCAGTTCGAGGCACCGGAGCTGCTGACGCTGGGGCTGCTGTACGAGACCTCCGGCCGGTTCGCTGGCGGCGCCTACAGCGCCTTCCTGCGCAAGGTGGACCGATTCAGCGACCGGACCCTCGCGGCGAGCCTGCGCGAGCGGCAGAACTACGCCGCGCGGCTGCTCGGCATCGACACGCAGGTCAAGCGCATCGTCGCAGGGCTGCAGGAGCGTGGCTTGCGCTCCCCGTACCTGCGCAACTACGTGGTGGCGCGGATCAACCCGGTACGCTGGGTGAAGCCGCGCAAGGCGCAGGCCGCCCCGGCGATGCCCATCGGCCAGGCGCTCACCCGCATGGCGGCCGCGGCACGCGCGTTCAAGCTCGACTCGGTCTCACCCCGCGATCTGGCCTGGGTCGCGGTCGGGGCGAGCACCGAAGAATGACCCCCGGTGCCATGGCGCCCTAGCGCAGGTGCGCCGCCTTCGCGAGCCAGTGGGCGGCCTCACTCGCGGTGCGCTTGTCTCGGGCGCGATCGGCCATGTCGTTGGCCCGGCGCATCAGTCCGATGGGGATCGCGCCGAGCAGCGGCTCGAGCGCCGCGCGCAGCACCGGATCGTGCGCCCGCCGGGGCGAGAGCAGGATCACCGCGTCGTAGGGCGGAATGACGTGCAACGGATCGCTCAGCACCGTGAGGTGATCGGCCGCGATCCGCCCGTCGCTCGAGAAGGCCGAGATCACATCCACCTGGTGGCTGAGCAATGCCCGATACATGAACGTCGGCTCATACTGGCGCAGTGCGCGAAAATGCAGCCCATAGCGCCGCTCGAGATCCTGCCACGCCGGCCGCGCGAAGAACTCCAAGTCCCCGCCGAGGCGCAGCTGCGGTGCGACGCGGGCGAGGTCCGCGATGGTGCGGACCCCGAGCCGCCGTGCCTCGCCACTGCGCATCGCAAGCACGTAGGCGTTCTGGAAGCCCAGCGCACCCAGCAGCTCCACGCCGTAGCGGCGCCGCAGCGCGGTGCGCAGATCGCTCAGCATCACACCGCGCGAGACCGCATCAGTGCGATGCAGGACATCGTTCCAGAGCGTACCGCTGTAATCGACGTACACGTCGAGCTCGTTGGCGGCGAGAGCCTGGAAGGCGAGACTCGAGCCGAGCCCGGTGCGCTCGCTCACCGGGTGACCCGTGGCGCGCACGCGCTGCGCGATGAGCGCGGCGAGGATGTACTGTTCGGGGAAATTCTTCGCCCCCACGACATAGCCGCCCTGACGCGCCGTGCGCAGCTGCAGACCGCCCGCCGCCGCAACGCCGGCGAGCAGCACGGCCAGACCGAGCCACGCGAGCGCCGGACGGCGCCGCGTCAGCCCGAAGCCCACCAGCGCCAGCAGCTGGTCGGTGACGAGCGCCAGTGCCACCGCGGTGCCGCACCCGAACAGTACCCAGACCCAGTTCTCCATCTGCAGTCCGGTGAAGATGTAGTTGCCGAGGCTGGTCTGCCCGACCGGCGTCGCCAGGGTGGCGGTGCCGATCACCCAGACCGCCGCCGTGCGCACGCCGGCCATCAGCATCGGCGCGGTGAGCGGCAGCTCCACGCGCAGCAGGCGCTGGTAGCTCGTCATGCCGACACCGAGCGCGGCCTGCACGATCGCCGGATCGAGATTGAGGATGGCGGTGATGCCGTTGCGCAGAATCGGCAGGATCGAGTAGAGCGTCAGCGCCAGCAGCGAGGGCAGGAAGCCGAGCGGGGAGAAGCTCCAACCCACCAGCCGGTGCAGCAGCCCCGAGAGGCCGAGCAGCAGCGGATAGAACAGCGCGAGCAGCGCCAGGCTGGGAACCGTCTGGATGAGGCTCGCCAGCGCCAGCACCGGCCAGCGCACGCGCGCGCTGCGGCGCGCAGCGATGAGCAGCGGCAGGCTGACGGCCACGCCGAGCGCGAGCGCCGCGGCGCTGAGCAGCACGTGCTGCCCCAGATACTCCGGCAGCACGTGCAGCGCCGAGCGCAGATCGGCATTCATGGGCCGCGCTCATCGAGCAGCGCGCGCACGCGCGCCGCCTGGCGGCGGGGCATGTCCATCAGGGTGCGCACGGCCGGATCGGGATGACCGGTAAACAGCGCATGCGGCTCACCATCGGCGACGATGCGCCCCTGGCGCATCACGACGATCCGATCGGCCAGCAGCACCGCCTCGAGAACGTCGTGCGTCACCATGATGGTGGTCAGCTGCAGGCGCTCGTGCAGCTGGCGGCAGGAGGTGCCGAGCGCATCGCGGGTAATCGGATCGAGGGCGCCGAAAGGCTCGTCCATGAGCAGGATGCCGGGCCGGGCCGCCAGTGCGCGCGCAAGACCAACACGCTGGCGCTGCCCGCCGGATAGCTCCGTGGGCAGCCGCGCGAGGTAAGTCCGCGGCAGCGACACCAGGTCGATCAACTCCTCGACTCGCGCGCGGATCGCCGCCGTCGGCCAGCCGCACAGCCGCGGCGTAATGCCGATGTTCTCGGCAATGCTCATGTGCGGAAACAGCCCGATACCCTGGAACACGTAGCCGATGCGTCGGCGCAGGTGATGCGCGGGCACCGTCCGCGCCGGCTCGCCGTCGATCAAGATTTGGCCGGCATCGGGTTCAATCAGGCGGTTGATCGTCTTCAGCAGCGTCGTCTTGCCGGAGCCGGAGTCCCCCACCACGGCGAGGAAGGTCCCGGTCGTCACCTCGAGAGTAATGTCCCGGATGGCGTGGGTCGCACCGCCATCGAAGCTCTTCGAGACACTCTCGAGCGCGATCACGATGGCACGCGCAGCACCTGCGCCGCCGCGCCGCGCCCGACCCGAACGAAGCCGGTCCCCACGGTGCGATCACGGCCGCTGACCACCCTCAGCAGCCTGCCGAGCGGCGCGGCCACGACGTCCTCGCGTGGGTGCGAGACGGACAACTCCGCCTGGAAGCGCCCCTCGGCCTCGAGTCCCGCGGTATCCAGACCGAGCTTCCCGAGCGTCGCCAGCAGTTGCTGCGCTCGGTCAGGTCGAGAAATCGGCGCTGCACGAAGGTCGCAGCGGCGCGCCTCTCAGTCACCAGGCCGCGCTCGGCGAACATCGCGCCGATCGCCTCATGCGGCAACCTGCGCAGCCCGAACGAGACGACCCACGGCGGCCGATCCGTCGAGTCCAGGATGGCCGCGAACGGCCCGTCGGTCACCGAGCCGATGCACCCGGTGGACAGCACGACAGCAGCCTCGCGCAGCGCGCAGCGACCCTCGGGACGGGGCGCATCGGTTTCGAAGTTGGCGATCATCCCCGCATCGAGCAGCCCGACCGAGGCCGTATAGCGCACGGCGGGCGCCGAGACCTCGAGACCGACGACGCGTGCGGCGCCGATGTGCGGCCAGCTGCCGTAGTACTGACGATCGAACTGCGCGAGCGCCTCGGGATCGACCCCCGCCATCTCGGAATTGGCATAGCGCAGGGGCAGATCGGGAAACCTCAGCGCAAAGCGGTGCACCACCGCGCTTATGCCGTAGGAGCAACCCACCTCGAGCACCGTCGGCGGGCGTCCGCTGCGCATCTGACGTGCCCGCAGAATCTGCCGGATGAGGGGCTCGGCGACATCCGCAATCATGTCATCGAGCGCGCCGAGCACCGAGAAGTACCCGCGCCGATCCGGCCGATCGTAGCTGTTGTCGAAGTTCGTCTGCGACGCGTTGAGCGTGGCGTAGGGCTGCATGCGGGCCTCCTGAAGGACCGATCGAGCGGCGCCGGCGCCGCTCGATGTTAGGGTACGCGACGGCCATTCCGCTCGACCGCCCAGCGAGGGGCCATGCGCTGGCCCGGACCTGTGAGGATATAAATCCAGGCGCGCTCGCGCAACCCGACGTGTTATCCTCACAGTGCCTCCCACGCGGGAAAATCGCTCGATCGTCGGCGAGAAAACCCCGTGATTTCCGGCGTCGCAGCGGCCGCGCAGGAACCTCGCGGCCTCAATGCCCACACCAACACGTTCGCGCCCCGCCTGCCGGGCGCCACGCGACGGCGCGCTCGGCCGCAACCAGGAAGCCTGATCCAACAGCCCCTGGCGACGAGCCGGCCCGTTGCCAGAATTCTCAATTGCGTTAATCTTGTGCCGTGAAACACCTGCACCTGTTCATCCTGCTGCCGATCCTGCGCAGCGCACCGCTCGATCTGCTTCAGGCCGCGGGCACCATGCTCGTGCTGCTCGGCGCGACGCTGCTCGCGCGGCGCATCGCCGGCCATTACTACCGGCGCGCGCATGCCGCCGGCCGCACCGACCTGTTCGAGCTGCCCTTCGAGCTCGTCAGCCGCACCAATTCGCTGTTCCTCGTGGCCATGGCCGCTGTCGCGGGCCTGCAGTTCGTGCATCTGCCGCCGCGCGGCCGCGAGTTGGTCGACTCCGCGCTCACCGTCGTGACCTTCTGGCAGATCGGGGTGTGGGCCAGCGTGGCGGTGAGCTGGTGGCTCGAGCGAAACCGCCAGATTCACCATGCCGAGGATCGCGTCGCGGCGAGCTCGCTCGCGGTCATCGCCTTCATCGCCAAGGCACTCGTCTGGGTGATGGTCGTGCTGATGGCGCTCGAGAACCTGGGGGTCAACATCACCACCCTGGTGGCCGGTCTCGGCGTGGGTGGCGTCGCGGTCGCGCTCGCGCTGCAGAACATTCTCGGCGACCTGTTCGCCTCGCTGTCGATCACGTTCGACCAGCCGTTCTTCGTCGGCGACTCGATCACGGTGGACGCCTTCTCGGGCACCGTCGAGCACATCGGCATCAAGAGCACGCGCGTGCAGAGCATCTCCGGGGAACAGATCGTCATCTCCAATGCCGATCTGCTCAAGAGCCGACTGCGCAATTACGGCCGCATGGTCGAGCGGCGGGTGCTGTTCACCATCGGGGTGACCTACGAGACGCCGCTCGAGCAGCTCGAGCAGATTCCGGCCCTCGTCCGCGAGATCATCCAGGGGCTCGCCGATACCCGCTTCGACCGCTGCCACTTCGCCTGCCACAATGCGGCCTCGCTGGATTTCGAGGTCGTCTACCACGTGCTGACCGCGGACTACACGCGGCACATGGACATCCAGCAGGAGATCCACCTGAAGCTGCATCGGGAGTTCGGCCACCGGGGGATCGAATTCGCCTACCCCACCCAGCGGCTGCTCATGGAGCGGGCCGGACCGACGCGCCCAGCGGCGTCCCGGACCGATGGCTAGCGGCCCGCCGGCCAAATAAATTCTTCTGAAACCCCCGAAAACCGCCTCGCCGGCATTGACCCGTCGGCGTAGACGGATATGATCGGATTATATTGGCGGCCAAGACCGCTGCCGCTCCTCGGCTCTCAGTGCGTGAGAGCGACGGGGCGTGGCGCGATCCGCCTCATTCATCTTGAGACATGCGGGAGCCACCGGCGTCGCACGTCCTCCGGTTCACGGAGGCTGCAACCGGTGCGACGGAGCGCGCTCCCGCGAACGTTGTCCCGCAGCTCGCCGTGCCGGCGGGCGGCCGGCGCGGCGGCCTCGGCCGACTGCACGGGCGTCCTGCCGACGGGGCGAGCGATGGGACACTCCGGTGTAAGACCGCCTCGGGCGGGCTTGGCCGGATCTACCAACCAATGAGGCCGATCATGCGACATCAGCGCCGCAGCGCTGCGCCGCGCCCGCCCCGGGCCGCTCCCGGGTCGACGCGCCGCCCCCAGGGTGCCCCCGGCAAGCAGGGGCTATACGATCCGTGGTATGAGCACGACGCCTGCGGCGTCGGTTTCGTGGTCGACATCAAGGGACGTAAATCGCACCGCATCCTGCAGCAGGGCATCCAACTGCTGCGCAACCTCGAGCACCGTGGCGCCTGCGGCTGCGAGACCAACACCGGTGACGGCGCCGGTGTACTCATCCAGATGCCGCACGCGTTCCTGCGCGAGATCGCCCGGCGCAATCACCTGAGTCTGCCAGCCCCCGGGGAGTACGGCAGCGGCCTGATCTTCCTGCCGCGCAACCCCACGCTGCGCCGACGCATCGTCGAGTTCTTCGAGCACATCGTGCAGTCCGAGGGGCAGATCATGCTCGGCTGGCGGACCGTGCCGACGAACAATTCCATGCTCGGGGAGACCGCCAAGTCGTTCGAGCCGTTCATCCGGCAGGTTTTCATCGGCCGCGGACCGCAGGTGCGCGACGAGGCCGAGTTCGAGCGCAAGCTGTTCATCATCCGCAAGCGCGCCTACAGCGAGATTCGCGCCTCGACGATCGACGGCGCCGAGCACTGGTACCTGTGCAGCCTGTCGCACAAGACCATCGTCTACAAGGGCATGCTGCTCACCGAACAGCTGGCCCGCTACTATCCGGACCTGACCGACCCGGCGGTCGAGACCGCTCTCGCGCTGGTGCACTCGCGCTTCAGCACCAATACGTTCCCCAGCTGGGATCGCGCCCACCCCTACCGCTACCTCGCGCACAACGGGGAAATCAACACGCTGCGCGGCAACTTCGCCTGGATGCAGGCGCGCGAGGCGCTGTTCGACTCGGACCTGTTCGGCGAGGACACCCCGAAGATCCTGCCGGTGGTCAACCCGAACGGCAGCGACTCGGCCATGCTCGACAACACCCTCGAGCTGCTGGTGCTCTCCGGCCGACCCCTGGCGCACGCGATCATGATGCTGATTCCCGAGCCGTGGTCGAACCACCCGAGCATGGACGAGGACCGCCGGGCCTTCTACCAGTACCACTCCAGTCTGATCGAGCCGTGGGACGGTCCGGCCTCGATCGCCTTCACCGACGGCAAGCAGATCGGCGCGGTGCTCGACCGCAACGGACTGCGCCCGTCACGCTACTACGTCACGCGCGAGGACCTGGTCATCATGGCCTCCGAGGCCGGCGTGCTCGAGGTGCCGCCCGAGGACATCGTGCAGAAGGGCCGACTGCAGCCCGGCCGCATGTTCCTGGTCGACACCGAGCAGGGCCGGATCATCGACGACGACGAGATCAAGCGCGCAGTGGCGACGCGCCACCCCTACCGGCAATGGCTCACGCAGCACCTGGTGTACCTGAAGGACCTGCCGCCGGTTTTGGAAGTACCGCAGTCGGATTCGGAAACGCTCCTGCAGCGCCAGATCGCCTTCGGCTACACCTATGAGGACCAGCGCCTGCTGCTCGAGCCGATGGCCCGCAACGGCGTCGAGGCAGTCGGCTCGATGGGCAACGACACGCCGCTCGCGGCGCTCTCGGGGCGCCCGCGGCTGCTCTACGACTACTTCAAGCAGCTGTTCGCCCAGGTCACCAACCCGCCCATCGACTGCATCCGCGAGGAGCTCATCACCGCCTCGGAGGTCTGGCTGGGATCCGAGGGCAACCTGCTGCGCCCGCAGCCGGCCGACTGCCGTCGGCTCGAGTTGAGCGGTCCGATCCTCACCAACGAGGAGTTCGCCAAGGTGCGGCGCATGGCGCTGCCCGGTCTGAAGGTCGGCTCCCTGTCGATCCTGTTCCGCGCCACCCGCGGCGAGAAGGGCCTGATCAAATCGATGGAAGAGCTGTGCCTGGCGGCACGGCGCATGATCGAGGACGAGGAGGTCAATGTCCTGGTGCTCAGCGACCGGGGCGTGTCGCGGGACTTCGCGGCGGTGCCGGCGCTGCTCGCCGTGAGCGGCCTGCATCACTACCTGATTCGCGAAGGACTGCGCACGCGCGTGAGCATCGCGCTCGAGACGGGCGAGGCGCGCGAAGTGCATCACTTCGCGCTGCTCATCGGCTACGGCTGCTCGGTGATCAACCCGTACCTGGCGTTCGAGACGCTCGAGCACATGATCCGCGAGAGCTTGATCACCAACGTCGACATCACCTTGGCGTGCAAGAACTTCGTCAAGGCAGCGACCAAGGGCGTGGTCAAGGTGATGTCCAAGATGGGCATCTCGGCGATCCAGAGCTACCACGGCGCCCAGGTTTTCGAGGCCGTGGGCCTGCGCCAGGACGTCATCGATCAGTACTTCACGTGGACCGCCTCGCGCATCGGAGGCATCGGCATGGAGACCATCGCCCAGGAAGTGCTGATGCGCCATCGCTCGGCCTTCCCGGCACACGAGCACGACCACACCCTCGAGACCGGCGGCCAGTACCAGTGGCGCGCCGGCGGGGAGTTTCACCTGTTCAACCCGGAGTCCATCCACCGGCTGCAAAAGGCGGTGCGCACCGGCAGCTATGCGACGTACAAGTCCTATGCCGGGTTGATCGACGATCAGTCCAAGCAACTGGCCACCCTGCGCGGCCTGCTCGAGTTCGTGCCGTTCGAGCCGGTACCGATCGAGGAAGTCGAGCCGGTCGAGTCCATCCTGCAGCGCTTCAAGACCGGCGCGATGTCGTACGGCTCGATCAGCCAGGAGGCGCACGAGACCCTGGCCATCGCCATGAACCGCATCGGCGGCAAGAGCAACACCGGCGAGGGCGGCGAGGATCCGGCGCGCTACGAGCCACTGGCGAACGGGGACTCCAAGGCGAGCGCCATCAAGCAGGTCGCCTCGGGACGCTTCGGGGTGACCAGCCAGTACCTGGTCAATGCCAAGGAGCTGCAGATCAAGATGGCCCAGGGCGCCAAGCCCGGCGAGGGCGGACAGCTCCCGGGGACCAAGGTGTACCCCTGGATCGCCAAGACGCGACACACCACCGCCGGCGTCGGACTCATCTCCCCGCCTCCACATCACGATATCTACTCGATCGAGGACCTCGCCGAGCTGATCCACGATCTGAAGAACGCCAATCGCGAGGCACGCATCAGCGTCAAGCTGGTCTCCGAAGTCGGTGTCGGCACGATTGCCGCGGGCGTGGCCAAGGCGCATGCCGACGTGGTGCTGATCAGCGGCCATGACGGCGGGACCGGCGCCTCACCGCAGACTTCGATCACCCATGCCGGTCTGCCGTGGGAACTCGGTGTCGCCGAGGCGCATCAGACGCTCGTGCTGAACAACCTGCGCAGCCGCATCACCATCGAGGCCGATGGGCAGCTCAAGACCGGCCGCGACGTGGTGATTGCCGCGCTGCTCGGCGCGGAGGAATTCGGCTTCGCCACCGCCCCGCTGGTGGCACTGGGCTGCATCATGATGCGAGTCTGCCACCTGAACACCTGCCCGGCGGGGGTCGCGACGCAGGATCCGCGGCTGCGCGAGAAGTTCGCCGGAAAGCCCGAGCACGTGGTGAACTTCATGCGCTTCATCGCCCAGGACATGCGCGAGATCATGGCGGAGCTCGGCTTCCGGAGCGTCGAGGAGATGATCGGGCGGGTCGACCGGCTGCGCCCGAAGAAGGCCATCGAGCACTGGAAGGCGAAGGGCTTCGATTTCAGCAACATCCTCTATCAGCCCGACGTCGGGGAGGAGGTGGGGCGCTTCCATCAGATCGCCCAGGATCACGGACTGGAGAAGTCCCTCGACGTGACCCGACTGCTGCCGCTGTGCCAGCCGGCGATCGAGCGTGGCGAGCGGGTGCGCGCCGAACTGCCGATCCGCAACGTCAACCGCGTGGTCGGCACCATCACCGGCAGCGAGCTGACACGCCGGCACGGACCGGCGGGCCTGCCGCCCGACACGATCCGCATTCACTTCAAGGGAACCGCCGGCCAGAGCTTCGGCGCCTTCATGCCGCCAGGCATGACCTTCCTGCTCGAAGGCGATGCCAACGATCACGTCGGCAAGGGCCTCTCCGGCGGACGGATCATCGTGTTCCCGCCAGCCGGCTCGCGGTTCGCGCCGGAGGCGAACATCATCATCGGCAACGTAGGTCTCTATGGGGCGACCGCCGGAGAGGTGTACGTGAGCGGCATGGCCGGCGAGCGCTTCGCCGTGCGCAACAGCGGCGCGGACGCGGTCGTCGAGGCCGTCGGCGATCATGGCTGCGAGTACATGACGGGCGGCAACGTCGTGGTGCTCGGCCCCACCGGCCGCAACTTCGCCGCGGGCATGTCTGGCGGCGTCGCCTACGTTCTCGACGAGACCGGTGGGCTCCCCGGACACATCAACACCCAGATGGTGGGACTCGAACCGCTCGCCGATCCCGAGCAGACCGCGCGCGTACGCGCCATGATCGAGCGCCACGCCGAGTACACCGGCAGCGCCCGCGCCCGTCACGTGCTCGAGAACTGGACCGAACTCGCGGCCCGGATCATCGTCGTGACGCCCAAGGACTACAAGCGCGCCGTCGCCTCGCTGCGCCGCGCGCACAGCCAGGGACTGGCCGGCGAGGAGGCCGTCATGGTCGCCTTTGAGGAAAACGCACGCGACCTGGCGCGCGTCGGCGGAAATTGACACAGACACCGAGTACCCGATGGGCAAGCCGACTGGATTTATCGAATACCTGCGCGAACTTCCGGTGGACCGCGCGCCGCTCGAGCGCGTGCGCGACTGGCGGGAATTCCATCACCACATGGACCCGAAGCGTCTGCGCAATCAGGCGGCGCGCTGCATGGACTGCGGCGTGCCGTTCTGCCACACCGGGACGCTGGTCTCGGGCATGGCCTCAGGCTGCCCGATCCACAACCTGATTCCCGAGTGGAACGATCTGGTGTACCGCGGTCTGTGGCGTGAAGCACTGGAGAGACTGCAGAAGACCAACAATTTCCCGGAGTTCACCGGTAGGGTCTGCCCGGCACCGTGCGAGGGATCGTGCGTGCTCGGCATCAACAGCCCGCCGGTTGCCATCAAGACCATCGAGGCCGCGCTCGCCGACGAAGGCTGGGAACAGGGCTGGATCGCACCGGAGCCCCCGGCGAGCCGCACCGGCAAGCGCGTGGTGCTCATCGGCTCCGGTCCCGCCGGCCTCGCGGCCGCCGCGCAGCTGAACGCCGCCGGACACAGTGTCACCGTGCTCGAGCGCGAGAGCCGCCCGGGCGGACTGCTGATGTACGGCATTCCCAACATGAAGCTCGACAAGCAGGACGTCGTACTGCGGCGCATCGAGCTGATGGAGAAGGAGGGAGTCAAATTCGTCTGCAACGCCCACGTCGGGGAAAACGTCGAGGCGCAGCTCCTGCGTAAAGACTTCGATGCCATCGTGGTGTGCACGGGAGCGACCCAGCCACGCGATTTGGCGGTTCCGAACCGCAAGCTCAAGGGCGTGCACTTCGCGATGGAATACCTGACCGCAAGCACCAAGGCACTGCTCGACGGCGGCCCGCAGCGCAGCTCGGTTCACGGCGGCGGCAAGCACGTAGTGGTCATCGGAGGCGGCGACACGGGCACCGACTGCGTCGCCACAGCCATGCGCCAGGGCTGCAAGAGTCTGACGCAACTGGAAATCATGCCCCAGCCGCCGATGGATCGCGCAGCGGACAACCCCTGGCCCGAGTGGCCGAAAGTGTACCGCCTCGATTACGGCCAGGAGGAGGCGGCCGCACTGTTCGGCGCCGATCCGCGCACCTACGTCACGACGGTCAAGCAGTTCAACGGCGACGCCGAGCAGGGCGTGCACTCCCTCACCACGGTGCGCACCACGTGGCAGCGCGACGGGAACGGCCGGCAGGTGCCAGCCGAGGTGCCGGGCAGCGAGACGGAGGTTCCAGCCGATCTGGTGCTGCTCGCACTCGGATTCACCGGTCCTGAGCAGTCACTGCTCGCCGATCTCGGCGTCGCGACCGATCAGCGCTCCAACATCGAGGCGGCACATGGCCGCTTCGCGACCACTGTCCCGGGCATCTTCGCCGCCGGCGACTGCCGGCGCGGACAGAGTCTGGTGGTCTGGGCGATCGAGGAAGGACGGGGCGCGGCGCGCGAGTGCGACCGGTATCTCATGGGCAGCACCGATCTGCCCTGAGGTCCGCGCGGACCGCGGGGACCGCCCGTATGAACGCTGCAGCCCGCACCGTACCGCCCCCAGGGATGCCCGCAGAAACCGGTGAGCCGCCGCGACTGCGCGAGATTCCCTACAACTACACGTCATTCTCCGATCGCGAGATCGTCCTGCGGCTGCTCGGGCCACAGTACTGGGCGATCATCGGCGAGCTGCGGGCCGAGCGGCGCACGGGCCGCTCCGCGCGCATGCTCTACGAGGTCCTCGGGGACATCTGGGTCGTGCGCCGCAACCCCTACCTGCAGGACGACCTGATCGCGAATGCCCGCCGCCGGCGCCTGCTGCTCGAGGCGTTGCATCACCGCCTAGCAGCTATCGACCGCCGGCGCGACGCGCTCGACGGGGAGCGCTTCGAGCTCGTCGGGATGCTGCTCGCTGCGACGCGCGGGGCGGTCAGCCGCTTCGAGCAAGACTTCGCCGAATGGATCGAGCTCAGGCGACGCGCGTTGCGCGCGCTGCGCCGCCATACCCGTGCCGACAATATCCGCTTCGATCCCTACGCCCGCGTCACGCACGTCACGGATGCGACCGACTGGCGCGTTGAGTACCCGTTCGTGGTGCTCATGCCCGACACTGAGACGGAGATCCCCTCGCTCGTGCGCACCTGCATCGAGCTCGGGCTCACCATCATTCCGCGAGGCGGCGGCACCGGCTACACGGGCGGGGCGGTTCCACTGACTCCGCGGTCGGCAGTGATCAACACCGAGAAGCTCGAGCGCCTCGGCGGCATCGACACGCTGGTACTGCCGGACCTCGATGTACCAGTGCCCACGATCGTCACTGAGTGCGGCGTCGTGACGCGGCGCGTAGCGGACGCCGCCGCACGGAACGGCCTGGTGTTCGCCGTCGACCCGACTTCGGCCGACGCCTGCTGCATCGGCGGCAACATCGCGATGAATGCTGGCGGGAAGAAGGCCGTGCTATGGGGAACGGCCGTCGACAATCTCGCCTGGTGGCGCATGGTCGACTGCGAGGGCAACTGGCTCGAGGTCAGCCGCCTTGCGCACAACCGCGGCAAGATCCACGATGTCGAGACCGCGGAATTCGAGCTGCTGTGGAAGGACGGCCGCCACCCCGCGGAGCGGGCCCCCGAGCTGCGGCGCCAGCGGCTCACCATCCCGGGGCGCCGGTTCCGCAAGGTCGGCCTTGGCAAGGATGTCACGGACAAGTTTCTGGGCGGCCTGCCGGGCGTGCAGAAAGAAGGCTGCGACGGCATCATCACGTGTGCCCGCTGGGTACTGCACCGCAGTCCCGCGTACACGCGCACCGTGTGCCTGGAGTTCTTCGGGCAGGCTCGCGAAGCGATTCCGGCCATCGTCGAAATCAAGCGGCACCTGGACGGCCTGAGTCCGCACGGCGTGCGGCTGGCAGGCCTTGAGCACCTCGATGAGCGATATCTGCGCGCCGTGGGCTACACCACCAAGTCCAAGCGCGGTTCGCTGCCGAAGATGGCGTTGTTCGGCGACATCGTCGGGGAGGAGGAAGCCGAGGTCGCGGCGGCCGCCTCGGCCGTGGTGCGCATCGCCAACGCGCGCAGCGGCGAGGGGTTCGTCGCGGTCAGTGCCGATGCCCGGCGGACGTTCTGGCTGGATCGCGCTCGCACCGCCGCGATCGCCCGGCACACCAACGCCTTCAAGATCAACGAGGACGTGGTGCTGCCGCTCGAACGCATGGGCGAGTACACGGATGAAATCGAACGCATCAACATCGAATTCTCCATCGCCAACAAGCTGGAGCTGATTGAGGAGCTGCAACGGCTGCTCGCCGGTCAATTGCCGCTCGCACGCGCCGACGATCCCGAGGTCGACAGGCTGACCTACGAGGAACTGGTCGGCGAGCGCGCCGCCCAGGCGCGCCAGCTCGTCGACAAGACGCGCGAGCGCTGGGGCTGGCTCGCTGGAAACATGGACACGCGGCTCGGCGACGGCGTCGAGGAGCTGGCGCAGCTCGGCACAGACATGCCACCCGAGCAGCTACGCGCACGCGCCGCACGGGAGCCGCAGGCGCGCATGTTCGATCTGCTGCAGGAACGCGCCGTCCGCATCTCCTGGAAGCGCGAGCTGCGCGCGCCGCTGCGGCAGATCTTCGGTGGCGGCGGGGTGTTCGCGCCGATCCTCGCGGCCTGCGAGGAGGCGCACAGGCGCGTGCTGCGCGGGCGTATATTCGTCGCGCTGCACATGCACGCCGGGGACGGCAACGTGCACACCAACATCCCGGTAAACTCGGACGACTACCAGATGCTGCAGGCCGCCAGCGCGGCAGTGGCACGCATCATGGCCATCGCACGGCGGCTGGACGGGGTCATCTCCGGCGAACACGGCATCGGCATCACCAAGCTGGAATTCCTACACGAGGAGGAGACACGGGAGTTCCGCGCCTACAAGGAGCGGATCGATCCCCAGGGGCGCTTCAACCGCGGCAAGCTCCTGCCCGGGGCGGACCTGGCGAACGCCTACACCCCGAGCTTCAATCTGCTCGGCCACGAATCGCTCATCATGCAGCAGTCCGCGATCAACACGATCGCCGATTCGATCAAGGACTGCCTGCGCTGCGGCAAGTGCAAGCCGGTCTGCGCCACGCACGTGCCGCGCGCCAACCTGCTTTACAGTCCGCGCAACAAGATCCTCGCGACCTCGCTGTTGATCGAGGCCTTCCTCTACGAGGAGCAGACCCGCCGCGGCGTGAGCCTGCGCCACTGGGACGAATTCGCCGACGTCGGGGAGCATTGCACGGTATGCCACAAGTGCCTCTCGCCGTGTCCCGTCGACATCGATTTTGGAGACGTCTCCATGGCGATGCGCGACCTGCTGCGGCGCATGGGCAAGCGGCGCTTCAATCCGGGCACCGCCGCCTCGATGTTCTTTCTCAATGCCACCTCGCCGGAGACCATTCGTCTGGCGCGCAAGGTCATGATTCAGTGGGGCTACCGGGCACAGCGCGCGGGCAACCAGCTGCTGAAGGGACTGGCCCTCGCGCAGACCCGGCGCCCGCCGGCGAGCACCGGCCGCCCGGCGCTGCGCGAGCAGGTGGTGCATTTCGTCAACAAAAAGATGCCGAGCGGGCTGCCGAAGAAAACGGCCCGGGCACTCCTCGACATCGAGAACGCCGCCTACGTGCCGGTGATTCGCGACCCCGCCGCGACCACATCGGATACCGAGGCCGTGTTTTACTTTCCCGGCTGCGGCTCGGAGCGGCTGTTCTCACAGGTCGGACTCGCCACCCAGGCCATGCTCTGGCACGCAGGCGTGCAGACCGTGCTGCCACCCGGGTATCTGTGCTGCGGCTATCCGCAGCGGGGCGCCGGCCAGTTCGACCGGGCGGAGAAAATCACCACCGACAATCGCGTCTTATTCCACCGCGTCGCCAATACGCTCAATTATCTCGACATCCGCACCGTCGTCGTCAGCTGCGGAACGTGCTACGACCAGCTGCAGAGCTACAAGTTCGAGGAGATCTTCCCGGGCTCGCGCATCATTGACATTCACGAATATCTGCTGGAAAAAGGCGTGCAGCTGCACGGAGTGACCGGCACGCGCTACCTGTACCACGATCCGTGTCACTCGCCGATGCAGCACCATGATCCGCTGACGGTGGTGAACTCACTGATGAACGTCGAGCACAACGGCCGGATCACGAAGAGCGATCGGTGCTGCGGCGAGTCCGGCACGCTCGCCCTCACCCGGCCGGACGTCTCGACCCAGGTGCGCTTCCGCAAGGAAGAGGAGATCCGCGCCGACGCGGACACGCTGCGCGCCGCCGGCGCCCAGCGCATCAAGATCCTGACGGCCTGCCCGTCGTGCCTGCAGGGTCTGAAGCGGTACAACGAAGATGCGGATCTCGACGCCGATTACATCGTTGTCGAGATCGCGCGACACATCCTCGGGGAGAACTGGCTCGCGGACTACGTCGCGCGCGCCAACCGCGGCGGCATCGAGCGCGTACTGGTCTGATCCGGCGCGGCGCTCAGCCGTGCGGCGGCTCGATGCGGACCGGCACGCCGAAGCGTGAATACTGGAGGACTTCCCTGCCCCTGCGGCTGCTGAGAATCGCCTGCACCGGCAGGTGCCCGGCACCGATGCACCAGGTCTGCGTGATCCCACGAAGCGCGTGGCGATAACCGTGCCCCGGCTTGCCCGCAAGAGTCTGCGTCCCGAGATCGCGCCGCGTGCTGCGCAGGGCAGCGCGAGCGGCGGCATCGAACAGGTGGATGTAAACCGTGCGCGCGAGCCGCGTCGCTCGGCGGCAGCTGCATCACATGACCCGCCCTCACCCTGTAAACGTTGCTGCCGATGATCACCTCGGTGATGTTCGGCGCCGGCTCGACGCGCCAGCGGTTCGGCGCCGAGTCATCCCTATCGAATGTCTTGCCGCCGGGCAGCTGCTCGGTCACGTGCCAGGACGTGGCCTGCTTCAGGGCGAGCTCGGCACGCATGAGATGGCGAACGGGCCGGCGCTCGCCGCG
>JAJZFQ010000230.1:0-50513 GCA_021805275.1 Pseudomonadota bacterium | reverse complement strand
TCGGCGCCGAGTCATCCCTATCGAATGTCTTGCCGCCGGGCAGCTGCTCGGTCACGTGCCAGGACGTGGCCTGCTTCAGGGCGAGCTCGGCACGCATGAGATGGCGAACGGGCCGGCGCTCGCCGCGCCGCCGAATACCCCGGTTGCCATCAGAATCATGCCGAGGCGCTTCATGATGCTCTCTCCTCGAGGCGCGACGCGCTCGCCGCGTTCTTTGACGTTGATCGCAAGCATAGTCTCAGCGGTTCGCGGACTCAGCGTGGGACAGGCGCGCGGGGCGCCGAACCAGCCGGCCGGACAGCCACAGCATCGTGAGCGCCCAGTAGCCGAGTCCCACGACGAGCCGCACGGGTATCGAGATCGCGGGACGCGGTGAGAGGAACCCTTCGATCAGACCCGAGCCGAGCAGGAGCAGCGCGCAGGCAAGCAGCAGCGGGCTGAGCTCGGCGGTACGGCGCCGCAACGCATCGCTGCGGCTCAACGCTCCGGGCCGGATGAGCGCCTCTGCGAGCGCGGTGCCGGCGGCGGCCGCCAGGCACATCGTCGAGAGTTCCACCGGCCCGTGCGCGAGCGTGAATTTCAGCAGGCCCAGACCGAGACCATGCTGATGGGTGAACGCGAGCAAGCCGCCGAGCATCAGGCCGTTGATCGCGATCATGTAGAACGCGCCGAGGCCGAACAGGATGCCGAAGCAGAAGGCACCGACCGTCACCACCGCGTTGTTGGAGAAGATCCGGGCCGACAGCAGCGCGGGCGGGGCGATGTTGAGCACCTGGTAGGTCCACAGGTGACCACGCTCGACGCCGTCGATCATCTGCGGGCTGGCAATGAGACTGACGAGCTCCGGGTACGTCTCGATCAACCACCAGCCGGCCAGTGCACTCGCGATCAGCAGCGCTGCGAGCCACAGCGCCGGGAGTGCGACGGAGCGCGCGGCGGCCGGGATGTCATCCCAGAACAGCCGCGCCCACCGGGCTCGCGTCAGGCGCGGCGGGCGACTCACCGCCGCATGCAGCGCAGCGCTGGTTTGCGTCAGGACAGCGACCAACACGCTGCCCGGCACGATCTGCCGCGCGCTGGCCAGGTGACGACTCAAGGCGCGGTAGGCCCGCAATGTACGCAGTGCCTCCTCCACCGTCGCCCGGGACCGCCCCGGCGCCGCGGCGCTCTCGGCGGCCACCGCCCGCCACTGCGGCGCCTGGCGGCGGATCCAGATGCGCTCCTCAGGTCCGGGTTCGGCGCTCAAGCAGTGCCTCCAGGCGCCCACGCAGCGCGGCGCCACCGGGCGCCGCAGCACCCACGGCGCGCTGCGGGTCGAGTTTCGCGAGCAACTCCTGCGCCAGACGCGTGCGCTGCGCGTCCGACAGCACCTCCCATCGCTCGAGCAGATCGCCGATCAGCTGCAGCGCCTCGGCCGACAGGCCGGTGCGCTCCATCTGCTCCCCGAGACGCGCGAGCGATTCGCCCGCGGAACGCTCGTCGACGACCAGTACCGTGCCGGCCGCGAGGTCACCGAGCCGCACGCGCCTGGAGGTCACGATGCAGCTCACGAGACCGACCAGGTACACCAGCGGCAGGCAGTCGATCAGTCGAAACACATTGCGGATGAGCAGCGCGCCGATTCCCGGGGTCGCCCCCTCGAGCGTCACGATGCGCGCACCCGCCTTACGCTTGCCCGGCGTGCTGCCGTGCATGAGCACTTCGAGCACCGGGTGATAGAGAAAGTACGTCAGCAGCGCCAGGACCCAACCGGCGCGCATCACATCGCGCGCGGCTGCCGCAGAGGACAGCGCGGGCAGTCGGCGCAGCAGCAGCGCGATGAGCAGCCAGGTCAGCGCGCCAAGCAGACGAATCTGCCAGTCGATGAGAAACGCATAGCTGCGCGTGCCGGGACCGGCGATCCGCAGCGTCAGATCGACGCCTGTCAGCCCCCTGACGTTGAGCACTTCCTCGGTCATTGGCTGCGAAAAAAAAGTTGCCGGTCAAGATCGAGCTTAGCTATTCTGAGCAGCGGCGGCAAGAAGCCGACCGGGCGGCCGCCCTATCGCCCGAGCGCAACCGGGGAGCAATCATGTCATACCTGGCACCTGGCGCACCGCAGAGCATCGGCGGGATTCTCGACGACTGGCTGCGGCTGTTCCGGGAATCGTTCCGCAGTTGCTGGGTCCTGGCGCTGATCGCTGCCCTGGCCAACGCCTATCAGGAATTCCGCCTGATTCCCCGCCTACCGGCCTCCAGCCAGTCGCTCGAGCATTACTTCGCGCAGCTCGGCACGGCCTACCGCGCACCCGATGTCTTCCTGACCGACCTGGTGTTCTGGTTGTTGCTGCTCGTGCTGTATGGAGCGCTCGTCGTCCAGCAACTGACGGTGGTGCGCGGAGGACAGCCTGGAGCAGTCGGCGCCGCGCTGAGCGCGAGCCTCAGCCGGCTGCCGCAGATGCTGCTCGGCATCGTGCTGCTCGTGCTCATCGAGGGAGGACTCGGTGGCGTCATCGGGTTCTCCAGCCTGGTCCTGATACCGCTGTATCGCTCACCTGCGCTCGCGGCGGGAATCGGTCTGCTCATCCTCGCGCTGGTGGTGCTGATCCTCTACGTCTCCGTACGCGTGCAGTTCTGGCTGGTCGCACTGTTCGATGCCGACTGCGGCGGGGCGTCGGCGATCGGCCGCAGCTGGCGCTTGGTGAAGGATCACTGGTGGCATACCACCGGCATCATGTTCGTCGCCGGCATCGTCATCTGGATACTCGGACTTGCGGTGGGTGTGATCGCCGGGGCGCTCGCCAGCTGGTTCACGGTCACCAGCGGGGCACTCGGGGCGGTGTCGCACCTGCGCGTGATCGCCGCGGTGGCCGCTCTGGCCCGCGTCCTCAGCATGCCGTTGTTGACTGCAGCATGGCTTGCGATCTATCACGATTTGAAGCTGCGGCGGGAAGGCGCTGACCTCGCCGCCCGCGCGGAGGCGTTGAGCAGCGGCTGAATCATGCGGGCGCGGCGAACCGCGACTGTGGCGCTTGTTGCGCTCGCCTCGAGCGCGCGCGCCCAAAGTGCGCCGCCGGCCCCCACCGTGCTGGCGCGGTGCGCGGCGCAGTCCGCGCACCGGGTCGGGCTGGCGGCATTGAGCGCCGCCTGTCCGGACCTCCAGCAGGCGCTGCAGCAGCTTCATCTGACGGCGCGGCTGCCCCCGGGATGGCGCAAGACGCTGACGGCGAGCGACCTGGGCGCACTGGCGCGCCTGACGCAGCGCTACGCCGGTTCGCCGCCGCGCTCGCTCGCCCCGGCCCCGCTGCGCGATATTGCCCGTGCGCTGCAGCCCCCGAAACCGGGACCGAGCCGCTGGAGCCGCTGGATGAAGTGGCTGCGCGATCGCGGCAGAGTACTGCTGCACCGGGTGCGAAGGTGGTTCGGCTCCCTGTCACCGAAGCGCAGCCAGCCGGCTCTCACGCGCGACCTGATCTACGCACTCGCCGCCCTCGTGCTCCTGGCGCTCGCGGCGCTGGCGCTGCGCCTCGCGCACAAGCTGCCGCCCTTGGGCCTCAGGCCGAAGTCCGCCAGCCGCGAGGAACCCGTCGCGCCCGCCGCGGACCCGGGTCCGGACTGGTCGACGCTCGCGCGCCACCCGGCCGCCTGGCTGCGTGCGCTGGTCGAGGCCCTGACCCGCAGCCACCGACTGGACGCGCAGGCGGCGCTCACCTACCGGGAGCTCGCGCGCCGCGCACGTTTCGACTCCGAGGCGCAGCGTGCAGAGTTCAGGGGCATCGCGGTACTGGCGGAGCGGCAGATCTACGGCCCGACCGGGACGGAGGAGATCCCCGAGGGCGCCTGGAGCCGGGCCCAGACGCTGCATGGGGAGCTGCGCGCTCCGCCGCGCGCCGCCGGGACCGAAGACCCATGAGAGAGCGGCTGCCGACGGTGCTGCTGGCGCTCGGGGCGCTGCTGCTGTTCTATCTGCTGTTCGTGCCGAAGCCGCAACCGGCCGCGTCGCCCGAAGGTCTGCCGCTGTCGATCGACGGCCGCGCGGACGGGTACCTGGCCACCTGGCGCTGGCTCGGCGCACAGCACATCCGCCGCCTCAGCCTGCGTTACCGCTACGATCGTCTGCCCACACTGCTGCACCGTCCGACGGGAAACCTGCTGCTGCTCACGCTGCCGCAGCGCGTGCCGATGCAGGCCGACGAGCTCGACGCGCTGCGGCGCTGGATCGACCAGGGCAACACGGTATTGATCGTCGCCGCGCTCGACGACACGCCGCTCTGGAGTTTCGGAGCCGACGGTGCGCTTGCGCTGACGGACTTGCGGCGGCTGACCGGACTGCAGTTCACGTCCACGTCCACCTCGCTGCTGCGCGGGCAGCAACTCGAGTTCCTCGGCGTCGATGCTCAACCGCTGCTCGCCGGCGTCTCCCGGCTGCAACCCGTTGCGGCACTGCCGGCAAGCAACTGGTCGGAACGGCCGTTACCCGAGGCCTCCGTGCCGCTGACGCTCGCCACGCGCCGGAACCTGGGCACCCCGACACTCTGGCTACAGTCCCGCGGGGCCGGCCAAATCATTCTCTGTGCGGCCGCCAGCCCGGTGTCGAACGCCGGCCTGCTGCTCGCCGACAACGCCCGCTTCCTCGCCAATGTCGTGAGCTGGTCGGTCGGCCCCGGGGGCACGGTCGTATTTGACGACGCACATGAAGGACTCACGGCTTTCTACGACGCGGCCGCATTCTTTGCCGATCCGCGGCTGCACCGCTCGCTCGGCTGGCTGGTGGTGCTGTGGCTGGCGTTCGTGTTCGGGATACAGCGCATGCGCGCCGTGCGCGCACCCTGGCAACCGGTGGACGAAAGCGCCTACATCGAAGCCAGCGCACGCTACCTCGCCGCGGTGGTGCGGCCCGAGGACATCGGACAGCGGTTGATCGAGGAGTTCATTGCCGAGATACGACGCCGTGCGCCGCGCACCGACCCCTGGGACTGGTTGCGCTCGGCGAGCGGCGCTCCCGAGCGCGCCTGCCGTGCGCTCGAGCGGTTTCACGCCCGCACCCGATCCGGCGCGAGCATCGACCTGATAAAGCTTCAGACTCTCCTGGCTCGATTACGAAGGGACCACCTGACATGAATGCGCTCGAGGAACTCGCCGACCGGATTCGACAGCGAATCGGCGGCACTGTCATCGGCCTGAGTGAGCTGATCGGCGCGGTCGTGATTGCCGTGGTCGCCCGCGGGCACGTGCTGATCGAAGGCCCCCCCGGCCTCGGCAAGACGCTGCTCGGCAAGAGTCTTGCGCGTGCGCTGGCCGGGCGCTTCAGCCGCATCCAGGGCACGGCGGACCTCATGCCCGCAGACATCACGGGCGTGCACGTGTTCGACGAGCCGACGCGGAAATTCACCCTGCATCCCGGACCGATCTTCACCGAGGTGCTGCTGATCGATGAGATCAATCGCGCCGGCCCAAAGACCCAGTCGGCATTGCTGCAGGCGATGGAAGAACGTCAAGTCAGCATCGACCGCCAGACCTACCGCCTGCCCGCGGAGTTCCTGCTCATCGCCACCCAGAACCCGCACGAATTCGAAGGCACGTTTCCTCTGCCGGAGTCGCAGCTCGACCGGTTCATGATGCGCATCGATGTGAGTTACCCGTCGGCGTCCGACGAGCGACTCGTGTTGCAGCGCTACGGCACCGTCCGGGCGGCGAACGCTGCCCCGGCAAGCGAGGACGGTCCGGCGGGGAGCGCAGAGTCGCTCGCCGCGGCCCGCGCGTGCGCCGACGCGGTCCATGTAGCCGCGGAGCTGCATGATTACGTACTGGCGATCGCGCAGGCCTCCCGCGAGCACGCGCAGATCGCCCTCGGCCTCTCGACGCGCGGGGCACTGGCGCTGCTGCGCGCCGCACGCGTCGCCGCCGCAATGCGCGGCGCCGAGTTCACCACGCCGGACGACGTCAAGCGGATGGCGCCCTGGGTGATGGCGCACCGGCTGACGCTGACGCCCGAGGCGCTGCTCGAAGGCCTGGACAGCCGCAACCTCGTCGGCGCCCTGCTCGAGCGGGTACCGGTGCCCCGCTGAGACGCCGGACTCGCCGGTGAGCCTGCAGCGTAACGCCCTGCTGATCATCCTGCTCACCGGGCTGCTCGGCATTCTCGGACAGTGGGATGCCTCGATCGGGCGCCTGTGGTGCCTGCCTGCGGCGCTGCTGCTCGCCGGCCTCGCGTACGAGCGGGCCAGCGTGCGGCGCTGGCGCGTGCAGGCGCGCCTGTCCGGCCCAGAGCGCTGGCCGCTCGGCCGCGAGCGCAGCCTGCAGCTCGTGTTCCGCCAGGACCATCGGGCCAGCATCTGCGTCGAATCGGCTCTCACGGCACCGGAGCCGTTTGCTGCCCAGACTGCGCTCGCCGCCCTGCGCCTGCCCCGCGGCCGCGACGTCGCCGTGCCGCTGCGAGCCCGCCCGCGCCGGCTGGGGCACTATTTGTGGCCCGCCCCGCGGCTGCGGCTGTCCGGGCCGCTGCATCTGGCCTGGTGGCCGACCCAGGCGGACATCGCCTACACGGCGAGGGTGATTCCCGACCTGCTCGGGCACCCGAACCGCGCGGCGGGCGAAACGCACGCCGCGGGGTCCACCGCCGGAGCCGGCGGCGGTGGCACGGAAGCTCTGCAGCTGCGCGAGTACCGGTACGGGGATCCACTGCGCGTGATTGACTGGAAGGCGAGCGCTCGGCGTGGTCGGCTCATCAGCCGCGATCTCGCCGAAGAGCGGCATCTGGAGATCCTCATCGCCGTCGACGTCGGGCGCGCGGCTGGGATCGCCGCCGGGGATATCGATCGGCTAGGACTTTATGTCAATGTCGCGGCCCGCCTGGCGCAGCGGGCGGCGGAGTTGGATGACGCCGTCGGACTGCTGCTGTTCGCCGAGCGGCCCGTATCGGCGCTCGCGCCCGCCCGGGGCACACCCGCCGTCGCACGGATCCGCGCGGCGCTGAGCGAATGCACGGTCCGCCCCGGACAGGCCAATCCTGCGCTCGCCGCAGCGCGTATCCGCGCCTCGAGCCCCAGACGGATGCTCGTGGTCATGCTCACGGACCTGCTCGACGCGCCGATCGAAGAGCTGGCGGAGGCGGTCAAACTGCTCGGCCCGAAGCATTTCACGCTGATCTGCGGCCTGGAGAACCCCCGCATTACCGCCCTACCGGCCGCCCCGGCGGACGATGCGCTGGATCCCTTTCGCGCGCTGGCCGCCGCCGAGTACCATCGCAGCCTGGAAGGCAACGTGCGGGCGCTGCGCGCGCTCGGGGCGGCAGCCCTCACCGCTCGCCCGGAGCAGCTCGACCGGGCGGTGCTCGAGGCCTACCAGCGATTTCGCCGGCAACGCCGGGTTTGATCCAACAGCATGGCAGGGGAGATTGCATGATCCGCTTTTATCGACGCTTCAACGCCCTGCGGGCCGGCTGCGCCCTCGCGCTGCTCGCCCCGCTCGCGCTCCCGGCGGCGCAGGCCACCGCGCCGGCGGGCAGCCGCGCCGAGGCCACCGCCTTCGTCCAGGATCTGGCGGCCGGCCGGTTCGCGCAGGCCGAGACCCATTTCAACGCCAGCATGCGCAAGCACGCCACTCCGGGGAAACTGAAGGACCTGTGGCAGTTCATCGAGAAGCAGTTCGGCCCGTACACCAAGACCGACGGCGGCGACACGATGACCTACAAGGGTCAGCCCATGGTCATCGTGCACACGATGTTCCAACACCAGACGATCGGCCTCGCCGTGTTCTTCGATCACGACCACCAGATCTCCGGATTTCGCGTCGTCCCGCTCAAATGAGCCGCTGCGCGGCCGGATCCGAGGAGCGCGACAGGGTCGAGGCGAACAGCGCGAGCAGCGTCTGCCAGTGCCGCTCCGCGGCCGCCGCGTCGTACACCGGCGTGTCGCGGAATACCCAGCCGTGACGGGCCGGATAGGTCTCGACCTGGTGCGTGACGCCGGCCTGCCTGAGGGCCTCCTCCAGGCGCGCCTTCATCTCCGGGGGGAACGAGGCATCCTCGGTTGCGCCGGCCACATAGACGCGCGCCTGCATCTTGCCGGCCAGCCGGTGCGGGCTGTCGGGCGCTTCGGTAGCGAGTCGACCGCCGTGGTAGGAAGCGGCCGCCGCGATGCGCTGTGGATAGGTGCCGGCCGCCGTCAGTGACATCAGCCCACCCATGCAGTAGCCGGTGGTGCCGATCGGGCCGGGTTCGACGTCCGGCTGCGCAGCGATGAATTCAAGGAATGCCGCGGTGTCCGACATGACGTGTGCGGGGGTGGCCGGCGCCATGAATTTCTCCATCAGGATCTTGCGCTGCTCGGGGTCGGCGAACACCCGCTTCGGATCCATCGGCTCGTACGGCCCGGAGCGATAGAACAGGTCCGGCAGCAACGTGAAGTAACCGTTCGCGGCCAGACGCTCGCCGATCTCGAGCATCGCCGGGCGGATCGCAAGCCCATCCATGTAGACCAGCACCGCGGGCCAGGGGCCGGTCCCGGCCGGCCGGAAGACGAAGCTGCGACACTGTCCGCCGCGCGTCCGAATGCTGATCTGCTGCATGCTGTTCCCTCCGATCATGCCTCGCCCCACCGGGCACGACGGCCGCGCGCTCTGGCCGCCCGAGCCGTGCTATCGTACCAATTCCTCCTCCAAGCCGGCGCGCTGCCGCGCACCGAGATGACCATGCAGCTGATCGGCATGCTCGACTCTCCCTACGTCCGGCGCGTTGCCGTGTCGTTGCGCGTACTCGACTTGCCGTTCGCGCAGCGTTGCATATCGGTATTCCGCACCTACGAGCAGTTCCGGGCGATCAACCCGGTGGTGAAGGCCCCGACGCTCGTGTGCGACGACGGCACCGTGCTGATGGACTCGACTCTGATCCTCGACTACGCCGAGATGCTGGCGCGGCCGCGCACGCTGCTGCCCGCCGCACCCGCGGCACGCACCAGGATGCTGCGTGCCGTGGGGCTCGCGCTCGCCGCCTGCGAGAAGAGCGTGCAGATCGTGTACGAGCGAGAGCTGCGGCCGCCCGAAAAGCAACACGACCCCTGGTTACGGCGGGTGACCGAACAGCTGCATGCCGCCTATGCGGCGCTCGAGGCCGATCTCGCCGCGCGGCCCGTGTCGCCGGCGCTCGACGCCTCGACCATTGCCGCGGCGGTTGCCTGGCGATTCACGCAGCAGAAGCTGCCCGGCACCGCTGAGGCTGCGCGCTATCCGCGCCTGGAGGCGCTCTGGCAGTGGGCCGAGGCGCAACCGGCCTTCCTCGCCTCGCCGTACGACGAGACCACGCTGCACGTCTAGCGGTGCGGACTGAAACGGCGCCGCTCTGGGAGATCACCCATCTCAGGATTCCTCGGTGCGGCGCCAGGCTTCGAGCGCTCGCATTCGGGCAAACCACGCCCCGAGGTGCGAATCGCGCGCAATCGGCAATTGCGCCGACTCCCAGACACCGAACGGCGCGGCGATCGCCAGGTCCGCCAGCGTCAGCGCCAGCCCGCAGATCCACTCGCGCCCGTGCAACTGGCGCTCGAGCACCCCGGACAGTTCGCGCACCTGCTCCGCGGCGCGCGCGATCACCTCTCGGTCGGCCGCGCCGCGCCCCAGCATGGCCTTGATCACGCGCTCCCAGTAGAGGTCGCGGACCGCCGGCGAGAGGTGGTACGCAGACCAGAAAAGCCAACGATTGACGTCGGCGCGCTCACGCGGCCCGCTTGGATAAAGCCGCTGGCCCGGCGTCGTCTCGGCCAGGTACTGCATGATGGCATGCGACTCCCAGAGTACGAACGGCCCGTCCTCGAGAACGGGCACGCGGTGGTTGGGATTGAGGCGCAGGAAATCCGGCTCGCGTTGCGCGCCGCCACGCAGATCGACGGGCACGAGCTCGACGGTCACGCCGAGCTGCAGGGCGCACATGACGGCGCGCCGCGAATTGAACGATAGCGGGTGATGGTACAGGCGCATGAGGACTCTCCCGTGGGATGGCGAACGAGGCACCATCCTGCCGCGCCGGCGTGACAGTTTCTGTCAGCAGCGGGTGGCGGGCGACCGCGGTCGGCAGGCGAGCTGCTCGCGCCAGCGAGCGACCAGTTCGCGCCGCGGGCGCGGATAGCGCTGTTCCGGGCTCTCCAGGCTTGCAATGCGGTCGGCGCGGAAGTGGCGAAAATCCCCGCGCAACTCGCACCACGCGGCCAGCACTCGCGCCCCTTCGAAGAAGGCGAGCGCAATGGGCCAGATCAGCCGCTCGCTCGCCTCACCGGCGGCGTCGGTGTAGTGGATCCGCAGCTTGTGCTCGCGACGGATCGCCGCGCGCAGTGCCTGCAGGGGAACGAAACTCGCGGGCTCACCCGTCACCCGCGGCGCCCACAATCCGGTCTCGGCAAGCGACTCGCGCAGGTCCCGCGGCGAGGCGGTGGCGATTTTGCCGAGCGCCGAGTCCGCAGCGCGCGCGAGCGGCGCATCCCCCTGCGCGCTCACCCAGCGGGCGCCGAGCACGAGGGCCTCGAGCTCCTCCGCCCCGAACATCAGCGGCGGCAGAAAAAATCCCGTGCGCAACACATAACCGATGCCGGCACCGCCGTCGATCGGCGCGCCGAGGCCGATGAGTGTCTGGACATCCCGATAGACCGTGCGCGCCGACACCGATAGTGTCTCGGCCAGTCGGGCGGCGGTCACCGGCCGGCGCCGCGCGCGCAGCGCATCGAGCAGTTGGAACAGCCGGGCGGTGCGGCTCACTTGGAGGTCGGCTCGGTCCGATAGCCGCCGCGCGTCGCGGCCATTCGGCGTGCCGCCGCCCGCAGCACCCACGGAAAGAAGCGCTCGAGCGCGACGAACAACTTGCCGTGGCCGGTGATCACCACTTCCCGCTGCCCGCGAGCGATGGCCCGCAGCATTTGCGCCACGGCCCGGTCGCGCCCCAGCACGAGCCAGCGCGGAATGGGCTCGGCCGCCTCGGCGTGCAGGCGCCCCTGGTTATCGACGCGCCGGATGTCGCTCTCGACGAACCCGGGGCTGATCAGCGTGACGCGCACGCCCTCCAGCGCCAGCTCCGGGGTGATCGAGTTCGCGAGCGCCCGTACCGCGAACTTGCTCATGGCATAGGGCGAGGCGCCCGGCGAGGCCGTCCAGCCCGCCACGCTGCCGAGTATGACCAGTTGGCCTTGCGATGCGACCACGGCGGGCAGCGCCGCCTGCAGCGTGCGCAGGACACCGAACACGTTGGTCTCGAACTGTCGGCGATAGTCCCCGAGCGACAGTTTTGCGAATGCCCCCACCACGCCGAAGCCGGCATTGGCGATCACCACGTCCAGCCGGCTCCAGTGCGCGAGCGTCTCGGCCACAGCGCGCGGCGGGTCGGCATCCAGGGTCACGTCGCAGACCACGATCAGCGGATCGGCGCCCCCGGCGGCGACGATTCGCTCGCGCACCTGCGCGAGCCGATCACTGCGGCGCGCCGCCAGCGCCAGCCGGGCGCCGGCGCGCGCAAGCTGCACCGCCAACTCCTCGCCGATGCCGGAGGAGGCCCCGGTGATCAGCACGACCTTGTCGCGAAAACGGCTCGTCGCGCCTGTGCCCATGATGCCTCCGTCCGCGTGCAGCGGCCCGGCCCCGGCGCGCATGCCGCCAGCGCCGCGCCAGGATTGAGCCCGACCGTACGCACAGGATATGCGATCGGCGCGCCCGCGACACCCCACCCCGGGGCGAGGTGAGTCTGCGCAACGGCCCCCCCACCGGCCGGTCTCGGCACGGTCCGCTCGGTGGGGCCCGCCGCATGCTAAAGTCCGCCGGTCTGCAGCCTGCTGATCCGCGCATGACGCAAGAACGACGCAATCTGTACCGAATTCTGTACGTGCAGCCCGAGGCACCGCCGGAAGTGATCACGGCCGCGTACCGTTGCCTCATGAGTCGGCTGCGCGCCCATCCGGACCTCGGCGGCGACCCCGAGACGGCCGCGCGCATCAATCAGGCCTACCAGATCCTGCGGGACCCGGCCAAGCGCAAGGCTTACGACGACAGTCGGCGTCGTCCCGTGTCCGCGCGGACGCGGCCGACGGACGGCACGCCCCCCCGCAAACCGCCCGCCGCGGCGAGCGTCTGTCCGTTCTGCGGACTGGCCGTACCGGCGCGGATCGACCCGGACACGCGCTGCCGGCGCTGCGCCAGCCCGCTGGCGCCGGTCGCCTTCACGGTCGGCGCCAGCGGGGAGCCCTTCGGCCGGCGCTCCGCGCCGCGGGTCCCGAAGGACACGCGGGTCACCGTGCATGCGGCGCCCGATGCGCCCCCGCTCTCGGCGGTGCTGCGTGACCTGTCGGTGACCGGTGTGAGCCTGTTCGTCGGCGCCCCCGTGACCACCGGCCGCAACATCCGCATCGAGGCAGTGGGAATGGATGTCATTGCGCACGTGATCAAGGTCCAACCGAGCGACGACGCCTTCCTCGTCCGGGCCGTACTCCTGACTGCCCACTACAACCGCAGATCCGGCATGTTCATGTCCACGACCGCCTGAGCCGGGCGGACCGATGCGGACATAATCCCGGCGCGACCTCCTTCACGGTCTGCGACTGCCACCGCCGGACGGCCTGGAAGTTCTGCGTCAGCTGCTTGCCCTCCAGCGGCGCTCCCTGCGCGTGCTGATGTCCGGCGCACTCGATCTGCCCGTGGTCATGAACGCGGTGAACCGCGGCGAAGTCACGCGGCTGATCGCCAAGCCATTCCATCTCGGGACGCTGTTCGCAGCGCTCGACGAGGCGCTCGCCGAGCGCGCCCGGCTGGAGCAGGTCTACACCCGAACCGGCGCGGACATTCTGCTGCGGGAGCGGTGTGATCTGGAGTCGTGCTTCAGCGGCTGCCTCCTCCAGCTCGCGCTGCAACCCCTCGCCGAAGCCGGAACGGGCGCCGTCCGGGGCTACGCGGCGCTGCTGCGCAGCCGCCATCCGAGCCTTGACTCGCCGCTGCGGGTGATGGGCGCGGCCGAGCAACACGGGCTGCTCGATCGTCGGGCCGATCGCGTCGGGGAGGCCGCCGCCGGTTGGCTGGCGCAACTCCCGGCACCGCTCATGCTGTTCATCAACGCCCATCCGGACGAATTGGCCGACCTACCTGCCGTACGACAGCGCCTCGCCCCGCCGCTCGACTCGGCGAGTCGCCTGGTCATCGAAATCACCGAGCGCAGCGGTGTGCTCGAGCGGACCGACTGGCCGGATGCCATCGTCTGGCTGACGGAGGCGGGCTTTCGCATCGCCATCGACGATCTCGGCTCCGGTGACAATTCGCCGGCGGTGCTGGCTGAGTTGCAACCGCCATTCCTGAAGGTGGACATGGGCATCGTGCGCCACATCGACCGCGAGGAGCGCAAGCAGCGCCTGGTCGAGCTGTTGAGTCGCTTTGCCCAGGCGAGCGACAGCCGCGTGGTGCTCGAGGGCATCGAGACCGACGCCGAGGCGACGACCGCACACCGCCTCGGCGTCGATCTGCTGCAAGGCGAGCTGTTCGGCCGCCCTTCCCTCACGCTGTAGGGGTCGATCCGCTCTGCGGTCGCTCCGCGCCGCGCGCGAGCGCGTCGCGCAGGTCGTGCAACCGCGCCGGCTTGGTGAGCACGCGGTCGACGTAGGGCGGCACCTCTCCGTCGTCCACGAGACGCCGACCCCAACCGGTCAGCAACAGAACCAACGTGTCGGGGCGCGCGGCCTTGACGGCCGATGCGACCTGGCGTCCATCGACCTGCGGCATGCCCAGATCCGTGATCACCACGTCGTAGCACTGCCCGGCCACGACGGCGGCCTGAAACGCGGCAATGCCCGCCTTGCCGCCATCGGCGACCGCCACCGAATGGCCGTCGCCGGTCAACGTCTCGCGGGTCGACTGGATCACGATCGGATCGTCGTCCACCAGCAGGATTTTCCGCGGCGCGACCACCACCGCCGCCCGCACGCCGGTCGCATCCCCGCCCGCCGTCAGCGTCTCCGGGAACGTCAGTATCACGTGCGTGCCCTCACCGGGGGCGCTCACGACCTCGACCTCCCCGCCGTGACGCTGCATGGTGCCGTAGACCATCGGCAGACCGAGGCCCGTGCCCTGCGTTCCCTTGGTGGTGAAGAACGGCTCGAGGCAGCGGTTGCGTGTCTCGGCATCCATGCCGAGACCGGTATCGGCGACCTCGATCTGCACGCCGCGGCCGCCCGCGCCGGCGCTCGAGCGTGATTCGAGCACGCGGGTCCGCAGCGACAGCCGGCCGCCCTGCGGCATGGCATCGACGGCGTTGAACACGAGATTGGTCAGCGCGTCGCGCAGCTCCGTCGCCACGCCCGGAACCGGCGGCAACCCTGGGGAGAGCTCGATCTGCACCTCGATCAGCACGCCGCGCTGCTGCGGCATGTCGCTCCAGCGGGCGCGCGTCAGATCGATCACCTGCCCGACCAGCTGGTTCAGATCGATCGGCAACAGCGCCTGCTGCGGCTCGCGCGCGCGGTAGAACTCGCGCATACGCCCCACGGTGTGCGCGACCTGCTCGACGGCGCGCTGGATCACCTGCAGGGAACTCTTCACACGCGCCGGCAACTCGCGCTCCTCGAGCAGCATGTCCGTGTACAACATGATGGGCGAGATTGCATTGTTGATGTCGTGAGCGATGCCGCTCGCCATGGTGCCGAGGGCCATCAGCCGTCCATGCTGCAGTACCGCCTGTTGCGTCTGGCGCAAGTCGTCGTAGGCCCGCTGCAGAGCCTGATACAGGTCGGCGTGCCGGGCAGCGAGCGCGACGTGCTCGCTCAGCTGCAGGAGGAACTCGCACTCACCGCTGCTGAAGCTGTCAGTGGTACGCCGGGCGGCGAGCAACACACCAAACACCTGACTCTCGAAGCGCAGCGGCGCGGCGACCATCGCGCCGAGACCGCCTGCGGCAAGCCGCCGCGCGAATGGGAAGGGGATCGCGGCGAGATCCGGCTCGTAAACGAGCTCCCCGCTCACGCAGCGCGCCAGACCGTTCTGATCGATGGGGATCCGCGCCCCTTCACTCATCGCCAGCGCCGGTGCCAGCGGCTCGCTCTGCGCGCCCACGCGCACGATGGTGATGCGTTTCTCGGCCTCCTCGTAGGTGCTGATCGAGCAGAAATCGAGCGACAGATGCCTCTCCAACGTACGGATGACGACCTGAAAGATGCTGCGCACGTCCTGGCGTTCGCCCATCGCTCGCGTGATCGCGCTGAGCAGGCCTAGCCGGGCGAGTTGCGCCTCGAGCCGCATGCCCGCTTCCTTCCGATCGGTCACATCGCTCGCCGCACCGAACCACTCGACGATGCGACCGGAGTCGTCCTTCAGCGGCACCGCCCGGGACACCACCCAGCCGATGCTGCCGTCGGCGCGGCGGATCCGGTGCTCGAGCTCGAACAGCGTGCCGCCGGCAATGGCCTGCTCGATGGCGGCGCGCACGTTCTGCCGATCCTGCGGCGGGATGTGCTGCTCCAGCCAGTCCTGGCGCAGCGCGGGCATGACGGCCCGCGAATCGGCCTTCTGGGGAGCATGCAACTCGCTCCAGTCCGGGTTGATCTCGTACACGACATCGGAGGTCGTCTCGATGAACGCGCGCAGGCGGCGCTCGCTGGCGTGCAGCGAGGCGGTGCGCTCCAGGACGCGGCTTTCCAGATCGGCGTTCAGCTGCCGCAACGCTGCTTCGGCGCGGCGGCGTCCGGCGAAATCCCGTCGCAGTGCGAACAGCGCGAACCCCACCACGATGAAGGCGATGGCGCCGCCGGCGGCCACGGTTTGTTCGGTGACGGTCGTGCGGTGCGCGGCGGCAGCCTCGCGGCGGGTGAGCAGATCCCGCTCGGCGGTCCGCATGCGCGTGACGAGCCGCACGATCTCATCGGCCGTACTGCGGTGCAGGCGCGCCTGGAGATCCTCGCTCTGCGCGCTGCGAAATCCGCGCATACGGCGTAGCTGGATCAAGCGGGCGAGCCCGGCAAGGCGGGCATCGAGCAGAGGCCCGAGCTGCTCGAGCTGAGCCTGTGTGAACGTGTTGCCGGCTGTCTGGCGCTTCAGCGCGCCGTACGAGCGCTCAATGAGGCGCACGGAGCCGCGGAACCCGCTCAAGTCGACTGCACTGCCGGTGACGAGGAAGTCGCGCGCATCTGATTCCGCGGTCTGTATTCCGCTCTCAAGACGCCGCAGTCCGCCCAACACCGTGATTGCGTGTCTGACGCCGGCGGCGTCGTTCGTCAGGCGCCCCAGGCTCGCCAATGAGACGGCCGCTATCAGTGCCACGCAGGCGAGTGCGCACGCAAAGCCTGCCTGCATCTTGCGTTCCGTGGACCAGCGCATAGCCTCCCCGCTCCGGTCAGTCGCAATCGCAGCGGCAGCCCCGGCTTTGCGCCGGCCGAACTCACCCGGCCGACATCCGCGGACCGGGAGCGAGACGCACGAGACGCCCTCCCGTGCGCGTTTGCGCCCCCAGGAGGCACGCTCGCGCCATCGCGCTGCATTACCTTACGCTTCGCCCCGTTGCCGCGCCAGCGGCGCCCTACAAGTCGGTATATTTTCGGCGGCTGCCGCGGACTTTCGCGATCGGGTCGCGGCGCGCGTCGATGCGCACCGTGCGGCGGGCGGCGTCGGCGAGGTCGATCTCCAGGCGACCAGCCAGGCGGATCCGGTACGACAGCACGTCCGCCATCTCCTCTCCGACCTGTAGGCGCTTGATCGGTGTCCGGGTGGCGGACGCGGCCTGCGCCAGCCACTGGAACTGTTCCAGCAGCTCCGCCGCCTCGACACACAGGGCCATCGCCAGGGTCTTCGGCAGATGAAACTGCACCCGAGCACACGCAGCCGCGAACACGCGCAGCGCCACCAGCGCTGAATTCTATCGTGGGTCGATGGGCGTCCGCTCGCCGCGCAAGCGCATCACCATGCTGCGATACGCGCAGAGAGCTGCCGCCAACCCGGATCCTCCGGGCACTGAGGAGGATCTCGGCGCGGCAACAGCCATGAGCCTCGAGCGAATCGAACCTGCCGCGTCCCCTGGCCGACCCATTGACCGCGTGAGTGGGAAATCGCGTACGCGATCACGCCCGTTCCGCCGCTGCATCCCAGGCCATGGTGGCCGAGGCTCTCAGGTCAGTTCAAGTGTCTCCGGCGACACGAACTCCTGCACGGCGCTGGCGCCGCGAGCCGCTCAGTCGTAGGCCGCAGGACGGGCGCTGCCCAGCGGATCGTCCTCGGGGTCGTGCTCGATCTCGGCGAATGCGGAATGATTGTGGATGGATTCGAAGTTCTCTGCCGTGAGCCGGTAGCCGGCGATGCGCGGCTCGGCATTGAGCCGCACGGCGATATCGCGCACCAGATCCTCGGCGAACTTAGGATTCTCGTACGCACGCTCGGTGACGAACTTCTCATCCGGACGCTTCAGCAAGCCGTACAACTCGCAGGAGGCCTCCTCCTCGGCGATGCGCACCAACTCCTCTATGCACATCGGCGCGCTCAGGTCGGCGGCGATCGTGATGTGCGAGCGCTGGTTGTGTGCGCCGTAGGCGGAGATCTCCTTCGAGCACGGACACAGGCTCGTCACCGGCACGCACACCTGCAGCGTCAGACGCGTCCCCGAGCCGGCCGTTCGAGCGGCCCGCAGCGTGACTTCGTGGTCGAGGGCGCTCTGCACGCCCGAGACCGGCGCGGCCTTGCGTATGAAGTACGTGAACGCCACTTCGATCTCACCCCGATCGGCGCCCAGGCGCACCAGCATCTGCTCGAGCAGGCGCTGCAGCTCGGACAGATCGAGTGCCTGCGCGTGCGACTCCACCGCCTCGACGAAGCGGGACATGTGTGTGCCCTTGAGGTGACCGGGCAGACCGACGGACATGGTAAGACGCGCCACGGTGGGCTGCTCGCCACCGTCCGCCTGGCGCACGCGCACCAGGGCGCGCAGCCCCTTCACCCCGACCCGGTTGATGCGGATGTTCCGCGTGTCGGCACGGGCCTGGATGTCGGCAAGAACGGAGCGGGGGACGGCGTTCATGAGGTCCTCAAAAGATAATTTTGTCCTGGACAAATATAGTCTGCTAGCTCAAAATATCGACGAAATACGCTAATGTCAAGTTTTTGTCTAAGACAATTATGCCGAGCCCCGATCGAGCCGCCGCCTCTATCAGCATCGTGGAGCGCGAGACCGGACTGTCCAAGGACACGCTCCGGATATGGGAGCGTCGCTACGGCTTTCCGCGCCCGTCGCGCGATGCGAAGGGAGAGCGGCTGTATCCGGCCGACCAGATCGAGCAACTACGCCTGATCGGCCGGCTGCTCGATATTGGCCTGCGACCGCGCGAGCTGGTGGGGTTGCCGCTCGAGGCGCTCATCGCACGTTCAGAGGACGCCGGCGCACAGGCGCCGGCGGGGTCGGCACCGGAGTGCGCGCCATGGGAGCCGACGTTCGAGATGCTGCGGCGCTACGATGAATCGGGATTGCGTTCGCATCTGTCGCTCGCACTGCAACGACTCGGCCTGCAGCGCTTCGTCACCGATTTCGCCGCGCCATTGAGCGTGCAGGTCGGGGAGGCTTGGGCTCGCGGCCGAATCACCATCAGCCAGGAGCACCTTTACAGCGAGCAGATGCAGCAGCAGCTGCGCTACGGCATTGGCGCGATCTATCCGGGCGAGCGTGCCCCGAGCGTACTTCTGACGACGCTCCCCGGCGAGGAGCACCAGCTGGGCCTGCTGATGGCGCAGGCTTGCCTCGCGGCCGAGGGGGTCCACTGCGTGTCGCTGGGTGTGCAGACACCCGCATGGGACATTGTCGAGGCGGCCCGCCAGCGTGGCGCAAATGTCGTCGGACTGTCGTTCAGCCAGGCGCTCAGACCGAAGGTCGCGCTGGCGATGCTGCAGGATCTGCGCGCGCGGCTGCCGGCGGCGATCGAGGTCTGGGCGGGCGGCGCGTTGTGGGAACGCATGCACCACGCGGTGGATGGCGTGCGCTTCATCGGGCGGCTGGAGCAGATCCAAGGTCTGCTCGGTGCCTATCGAGATCCGCACGACGCTTCACGAATGGCTGCACGCTGAAGTCGCATGTTCCAGGACTTTGCCGATGTCTGGACCCCGGTGGCCTTCAGTGGGCAGTTGCGTGCCGATCGAGCGTTGCGGGTGAGCGTGGCTGGCACCGCGGTCGCACTGTTCCGCGATGCCCAAGGCGCGCCCGCCGCCGTGCTCGATCGGTGTCCACACCGCGGCGTGGCGCTGTCGCTCGGCACGGTCACCCAGGGGGCCTTGCAGTGTCCGTTTCACGGCTGGCGCTTCGACCACGCCGGCCGGTGCGTGCATGTCCCATGGAACCCCGAGGCGCGGCGCGAACACCTCGGGGCAGTGGCCATCCCCGCCTACGAACTCGCCGGACAGCTCTGGATCCACACGTCGCTCGGTACGCACGCGCCGACCGTGCCGACCGTGCACAACTCGCTGCTCGCAGCGCAGACGCGAATCACGGGCATCGAGATGATCTGGGATACGCACTGGACGCGCGCCATGGAGAACATGCTCGACTGGCCGCACCTGCCCTTCGTGCACCGCGCGAGCATCGGCAGGACGCTCGTCCCGCTGCTCGGGGAACGCCTCGACACCCTGATCGAGGATCACCCGTGGGGATGGCGAGTGCGCACGGCTCACCGCGGCAGCCCACGGCCCGGCATGCTCGATTTCCGCCGGCCCAATCAGATGAATCTGCACATCCCCATGGCGCGCCGCCGCCTCACGCTCGCCGTGGCCTGCGTGCCGATCGACGAGCGGCACACCCGCCTGCTGCTCGTCGCGGCGAGAAACTTCGCGCGCGCCGCAGCCTTCGACGTGTTCTTCAACCGGGTCAACCGCCGCATCGCCGAGGAGGACCGGGCGATCGTCGAATCGTCCGACCCGCCGGAGATTCCGCCGGCGAGCGCCGAGCGCTCCGTGCGCACCGACGCAGCCACGCTTCGCTTCCGCAAGTATTACTTCAGCCGGCTGAAAGGCGGCAGCCCCGCGCGCGCTCCGGGCTGACACGCCCGCATCCGGCCGGCCGACTCAGCGCTTCAACGCGCGCGCCAGCGCCTCGGCCATCACGCCGTTACCGCCGGCCTCGGGCGCGCGTACCGGGCGCGATCCCGAGGGCGCGCTGCGGCGCGGCGGGCCGCGCTCCGCGCCGCGCGATGGCCCGGCCCCGGTGCGCTCCCGCGGCGGCGGCGCGTCGAGCTTCATGGTGAGCGCGACGCGCCGGCGCTGCAGATCGACCTCCAGCACCTTCACCTTGACGACGTCGCCAGCCTTGACCAGCTCGCGCGGATCCTTCACAAAGCGATGCGCCAACATCGAGATGTGCACCAGGCCGTCCTGGTGCACGCCGACATCGACGAACGCGCCGAAATTGGTGACGTTGGTGACGACGCCCTCGAGCAGCATGCCGGGCACGAGGTCCTTCAGCTCCTCGACACCTTCGTGAAACACCGCCGCCTTGAACTCGGGGCGCGGATCGCGGCCCGGCTTTTCCAACTCACGCAGGATGTCGCGCACCGTGGGCAGTCCGAACCGCTCGTCCGTGTAGCGCGCCGGATCGAGTCGCTGCAGGGCCTGCGCGTCGCCCATGACCGCCGCGAGCGGCCGGTCGAGGTCGGCCAGAATGCGCTCGACCAGCGGATAGGCCTCCGGATGCACCGCCGAGCGGTCGAGGGGATTCGTTCCGGCGCCGATGCGCAGAAACCCAGCCGCCTGCTCGAAGGTCTTGGCACCGAGGCGCGGCACGGCACGCAGGGACTCGCGGCTTGCAAATGCGCCGTGCTCGTCGCGATAACGCACGATCGCCTCGGCGAGCGCGGCCGACAGACCCGAGATGCGCGCCAGGAGCGCCGGGGAGGCCGTATTCACATCGACGCCCACCGCGTTCACGCAGTCCTCCACCACCGCGTCCAGCGAGCGCGCGAGCCTGCCCTGATTGACGTCGTGCTGATACTGTCCCACGCCGATCGATTTCGGATCGATCTTTACCAGCTCGGCGAGCGGATCCTGCAGTCGGCGGGCGATCGACACCGCACCGCGCAGGCTGACGTCGAGCGCCGGCAGCTCGTGTGAGGCGAGCTCGGACGCCGAGTACACCGAGGCCCCCGCTTCGGACACCACTATCTTGGTGAGTTTCAGCTCCGGATGTCCCTTGATGAGCTCGGCGGCCAGCCGGTCGGTTTCCCGCGACGCCGTACCGTTGCCGATGCTGATCAGATCGACACCATGCCTGCGCGCGATCGCCACGAGAGTGTGCAGCGACGCATCCCAGTCGTTGCGCGGCACGTGCGGGTAGATCGTCGCGGTTTCGAGCACTTTGCCTGTGCGGTCCACGACCGCCACTTTCACCCCGGTCCGCAGACCCGGATCGAGCCCCAGCGTCGCCCGCGGCCCCGCCGGGGCGGCGAGCAGCAGGTCGTGCAGGTTGCGGGCAAATACACCGATCGCCTCCGCCTCGGCGCGCTCGCGCAGCTCCGCGAGGAGCTCGCCCTCGAGCTGCCAGGCGAGCTTCACCTGCCAGCACCAGCGCACCGCCTGCGCCAGCCAGGCGTCGGCCGGCCGGCCGCGCTCGGCCACCTCGAAGCGCGCGGCAATCTTGCGCTCGCAGGCATTGAAGCCGGTCGCGGCACGCGCCAGCTCGGCCTCCTCCAGCGCCTCGGGCAGCTTCAGCGCGAGCTGCAGAAACTCCTCCTTGCGGCCGCGGAACAGCGCCAGCGCCCGGTGCGAGGGAATGTTGCGCAGCGGCTCGCGGTAGTCGAAGTAGTCCCGGAACTTCGCGCCGGCCTCCTCCTTGCCGGGCTCGATCCGCGCGACCAGCCAGGCGTTCTCGCGCAGATGCTCGCGCAGTGCGCCGACCAGTGTGGCGTCCTCGGCAAATTGCTCCATCAGAACCTGGCGGGCCCCCTCGAGCGCCGCCTTGACGTCGGGCACCCCCGCGTTATCGCCGTGCTCGGTGGTGAACGGCGGTCGCAGATAATTCGCCGCTTCGCGCTCCGGATCCCGGCCCGGATCGGCGAGCAGCGCCGCGGCCAGGGCATCGAGCCCCGCCTCGCGCGCGATCTGTGCCTTTGTGCGCCGCTTGGGCTTGTACGGCAGGTACAGGTCCTCCAGGCGCTGCTTCGTGTCGGCGCTCGCGAGGCTTGCGCGTAGCTCGGGCGTCAATTTGCCTTGCTCCTCGATGCTCTTCAGAACGGTTTCGCGCCGCTCCTCGAGTTCGCGCAGGTAGATCAGCCGTTCCTGCAGCGTGCGCAGCTGCGCATCATCCAGCCCCCCGGTTGCCTCCTTGCGGTAGCGCGCGATGAACGGCACGGTAGCGCCGCCATCGAGCAGAGCGACGGCCGCGAGAACCTGGGACAGGTGTGCCGCGAGCTCCGCGGCGATTCGGGATTCTATGGAGGACATCAGCGGTATGGACCGATCAGGCCGAGGAGCCTGCACTATGCGCAATCGCCCCCGGCTCAACAAGACTTGCGCAACCGCATGTAAATGTCCTAGGGCTGCTCGCCGGACACCCCTCGGCGCGCTGGCACCGCGGGACGCGTAAAGCTCGGCCTTGCGCGCAGCGCCAGCCGCGAGGGGCGGCGGCGCATCCGTACTTGTACCCATGCGCACCGCCCCGGGCGCATCGGAAATTGCCAAATATCTCAGAAAACCCGGTCTTTCGTGACATCTCGGATCGCGCAGTGCAGCCGATCGGAAAGGGCGCGAGCATGCGACGCGGGTCACGACGCACCCGGATGTCATCGATAACATGTGCGCACAGGAATCATCCGGCATGCCCACGACCTACAATTACTGGCTCGTCGCGCTCTCGGTCGCGGTGGCGGTATTCGTCTCCTATACCGCCTTTCGCCTCGCCGCACGGGTCACCGATGCGCGCCGACCCATGCGCCGTTACAGCATGCTGGGCGGAGCTGCCGCGATGGGTATCGGCATCTGGTCGATGCACTTCATCGGCATGCTCGCGATGTCCATGCGCACCTCGCTGCACTACAGCCTGTGGCTCACGGTCGTGTCGCTGCTGGTTGCCATCGCCAGCTCATGGGCCGCCATCCAAATCGTCGCCACCACGGCCCTCGGCCGCGGCCGCCTGGCGCTCGGAGGACTGGTGATGGGCGGGGGCATCGGCGCGGTGCACTACCTCGGCATGGCGGCCATCGATATCACACCGGCCATCCACTACCAGCCAGCCTGGGTAGCCGCCTCGTTCGTCGTGGCCATCGGGGCGGCCTGGGGTGGCCTGTGGCTGGCATTCCAGCCGGGACGCAGGTTTGCGCGCCTGCCGATCACGCGGCTCGCCGCCGCGGTGCTGATGGGCGTCGCCATCAGCGGCACGCACTATATCGGCATGGCCGCGGTGCAGTTCGCGCCGGGCGCCCATGGCAGCGGTGGCATTGCGCTCGACGGCACATGGTTCGCCCTCGCGACAGCGCTCGTCGCGGCGAGCACGCTCGGCCTCACACTGGTCACCGACATTTACACGGCCGAGCTTGCCGCGCGTTCGCGGGCTCACGCGGTGCGCCTGCAGCAGATCAACGCGCAATTGCGTCATCAGACGCGCCACGACCGGCTGACCGGGTTGCCGAACCGCGACGCCTTCTTCGAGCAACTCAACGGCGCATTGCATGCGGCGCGCGCCGGAGGCGCCGGCTTCGCGGTTCTCGCCCTCGACCTCGACCGCTTCAAGCTGATCAACGATTCGCTCGGGCATGGCGCGGGCGACCGGCTGCTCTGCGAGGTGGCCACGCGGCTGCGCGCCGCGGTGCGCGCCGCAGACAGAGTCGCGCGCATGGGAGGTGATGAGTTTCTCGTGCTGGCGCTCGGAGTATCGCGCGCCGCGGAGGCCGGGCAGCTCGCCGATCACGTCATCGAGATCCTCGGCAAGCCTCTGAGGCTCGGTTCGCTCGACGTGCTGGTCTCCTCCAGTGTCGGCATCAGCCTGTATCCAGCCAACGGAGACAGCGCCGATGCGCTGCTCCTGCACGCCGACGAGGCGCTCTACAGTGCCAAGCGCCAGGGCGGGCGAACCTTCCAGTGCTTCACGCCGCAGATGAGCGGCTTCGCGGCCGAGCGGTTGCGTCTCGAGGGTGAACTGCATCGCGCGCTGTCTCTCAAGCAGTTCGAGCTGCACTACCAGCCACGCGTCGACGTCGCGACCGGACGTGTCAGCAGCGTGGAGGCCCTGATCCGCTGGCGGCACCCGACGCGCGGATACGTCTCGCCGCTGACCTTCATCCCGATTGCCGAGGAGACGGGCCTGATCCTGCCGATCGGCGCATGGGTGCTCGGGGAGGCCTGCCGTCAAGCCCGTCGTTGGCAGCAGGCCGGAATGCCGCTGCGCGTGGCCGTCAATCTCTCGGCCGTGCAGTTTCGTCAGCCCGATCTGTTGCAGGTGATCTCCTCCGCATTGCGCGCGCACCAGGTGCCCCCACAGCTACTCGAGCTGGAGATCACCGAGAGCGCGGTCATGACGGATGCGGAGGCTTCGGTCGCGATCCTGGAACTGCTGAGCCGCATGAACGTGGTCGTCTCGGTCGATGATTTCGGCACCGGTTACTCGAACATGAGCTACCTGCGGCACTTTCCCATCGATCGCCTGAAGATCGATACCAGCTTCGTCGCCGAGATCACCGACGATCCGCAGAGCACCCTGATCGTGCAGGCGATCATTTCCCTCGCGCACAACCTGCGGATGAAGGTGACCGCCGAGGGTGTCGAAACCCAGGCGCAGCTCGATGCCCTCGCCGCGCTGGGCTGTGACCAATACCAGGGATTCCTGTTCAGCCGGCCCGCGAGCCCCGGCGCACTGGATTTGCAGCTGCGCGCACATCTCTTGAACCGCCCCGGCGTAGATCTTGCGGCCACCAGTGCCCGACTGGCACGCCCGGCCTGGGCTCGCACCACAACCGTCTCGAGCGGCCCCTGACATGAGTCACCTCGATGACACTGCAAAGAAGCACTCCTGGCGCCATCCGCTGCGCCGCCTGGCCGCGCAGCGCGCGGCGGCCGCCGCGATGAGCGCCATTGAGCGCTCCCAGGCCGCCATCGAATTCTCTCTCGACGGGCAGGTACTCGCCGCCAACGATATTTTCCTGCAAGCCCTCGGCTATGGCCTGCACGAGTTGCTGGGCCGACCTCACGCACTGCTGCTCGAGCGGCTCACCGCGACAGCGTCGAGTACCACGAATTCTGGGCTGGACTGCGCCGCGGAGAGTTCCGCTCCGGCCTGTTCAAGCGCATCGCCAAGACAGGCCGCAAAGTGTGCTCGCAGGCCACGTACAATCCTGTGCTCGACAGCACGGGCAAGCCGTGCCGCATCGTGAAGCTCGCGCTCGACGTCACCCCGCAGCCCATCGATGCCCAGCGCACCCGCGCGGCACTCGATCAGACCGACAGCCCCGTCATGATGGTCGTTCCCCATGGCTGAATCGTCTACCTCAATGATGCGGCGCGTGCGCTGATGCGCCAGAAGGCCGGCGAGATTCGCAGCCGCCTGCCGCAATTCGACTCCAACCACATCGTGGGCGTCTCTTTCGACTCATGCCACATGACGCCGTCCCGCCCGAGCGCGATGCTGCCCGATCCGCACGGATCGCACCGCGCCGAACTGCGCGTCGGCGCCGCCGCTCCGCCACGATCATCCGTGAAACCGCGCGCGAGGCGCCCGCCGTTGCCCGCTACGGCGGCGGGGAATTCCTCGTGGTGCTTCCGGGCGCGAACGCCGGGGAGCATTGGCACTCGCGGCGCGGACCCGCGGCCAAGTCGAAAGGACTCGGTGGAGCCAGCGCAACCTGACGATCAGCGTCGGCGTCGTCACGCGCCAGGCGGGGCATCCGCGCTGCCGTGCGCGGCTGCTGCTCGAAGATGCCGAGCAGGCGCTGTATCGGGCGAGGAGTGCGGCCCGAAACTGCCTCGGGGCGTCTCGAGGGCTTGACGGATGGGCGCCGCTCCCGTCGCCATCTGGGACCGCAACGAGCGGCGGCGCCGTTGCGGGCGCACTGTCTGCCGGAGGTCCGCTTCAGTCGAGGCTGAACAGACTCACCAGATCGTAGCGGGAGTACGCGCGAAAGGCGATGAGAGTCTCCGTACGGGTCACTCCCTCGATGCCGCGAACCGTCTGCGCAACGAGATCGGCCAACTGCTCGTTCTCCCGCACGCGCACCACCGCAACCAAATCGAATTTTCCCGCCACGGAGTAAACCTCCGAGACGCCGGGTGATTCGCTCAGAGTCTGTGCCACCGCGGCGGTCCGCGACGGTTCGACGTTGATCAGGATCATAGCAGTGACCATAGTGTGTTCGGACGCCGCGTTCCGCCTCCAGAGAATGTGAGCTCTCGCCGGGGCACCCTCCCCTGCGGTGACGCCGGACCGGCACGATTGTAGCGAGCAGCCGCGATCATGGGCAACAATCTGTCGGCAGGCATGATTGGCCACAATGCACCCGTTGGCGCTGTCCTGCGTGCGGTGACGGCGCCGTGAAAATATGTGACGCCGGCCTGGCGCTGCTGTTACGCTCTCATGCTTCTCCAATCCAACACGGAGTTCCTGCCATCATGTCGGACCCGTCGCGCACGATTTCCAGACGCCACCTGTTGAATTCGACATTGCTGCTGGCAGGCCTGCCGGAGGCGCGCGGCGCGCAACGGGATGCGCCGGGCAGTTCGCTCTGGGGCTTCTACGCGACGGTTCTGAAGCACTGCAAATACATCGACCTGACCCACGCCATGGCCCCTGGCGGTCCCATCGGCGAGGGCTTCAAGGACTTTACCGTCGCCGCCGCAGTGGCCGGTGTGTCGATCCCGGGCATGATCCACGCGGGCGATCCGTTCACCTACGCCCGCGAAGGCGTTGCGATCACAGCGTACAACCTGCCCATGGATCACATCGGCACTCAATACGGACCGCCGGCACACATGAACGATCACGGCGCGATGATCAGCGACGTTCCGCCGACGGTCGCGCTGCGTCCGCTGGTGTCGATCAACGTCGCACCGCAGGTCGCGAGCGACCCGGGCTACCAAGCCAAGGTGGCCGACGTACAGGAGTGGGAACGGCGCCACGGCGCGGTTCCTGCAGGCTCGGTGGTCATGTTCCGTTCGGATTGGTACAAGCACTGGCATGATCCGCAGCGATTCACGCGCCAGCCGTTTCCCGGCGTGGCGCTCGACACCCTCAAATACCTGCATTTGAAGCGGCGCATCCTGATGCACGGCCACGAGCCGCTCGACACCGACAACACCGCGCCGCGCTTCGTCGGGGAGAAGTGGCTCCTGGAACACAACTTTGCCCAGGCCGAGGGGGTCGCGCACCTCGACCAGGTGCCCGAGAGCGGTGCGCTGATCACCATCGGCTTTGCGAAGTTCGCCGGCGGCACGGGCGGATTTGCCCGCTACGTCGCGATCGCACCGCCCGAATGGCCGCATGGCGTCTCACTCGCCGAGCAGTCCGGCGCCCCGCTGCCGACCCACGCGCACCGGCTGCGCCGCGGGCCCGACGGCGTTCTCGGCTGACGGGACAGGCATCGTCCGGCCTCAGCCGGCGGTCAGCCGCTCGAGAACGGCATCGAGTCGGTCGATTTCCTCGAGCGTGTTGTAATGCGAGAGGGAGACGCGCACCGCGCCGGTCTCGAGCGCCAGGCCGAGCCGCCGCATGAGCCGCGGAGCGTACATGTGTCCGTCGCGGATGCCGATGCCCGCATCGGCTGCCGCCGTCACCACCTCGGCGGGCGATCTGCCCGGGAGGTTGAAGCAAACCGTGGGCACACGCTCGTTCACCCGCGAGGCATCGGCAATGCCATAGATCACCGCTCTGCGTGCATGCAGCATGTCGAGCAACGCGCTCGATAGCGTCCGTTCGTACGCCTGAATGCCCTGCATGGCGAGGCGGCAATCCTTCTGCAGACCGTCCGGCTCCGGATCGCCCGGTTGTCCCGCGAGCCGCCGGCCGAGCGCCCCCAGATAGTCCACTGCGGCGGCCATGCCCGCGACATTCTCGTAAATGAAGGTTCCTGCCTCGATTTTCCCGGGCGGCTCATCGGGTATGAAATCCTCGCGGAAGGTCGGCAATGCCACGAGCGCGGCGTAGCGGCCCCACAGGAAGCCCATGTGGGGCGCGAAGATCTTGTACCCGGAACAGACCAGATAATCGCACCCGAGGGCCTGCACGTCGATCGGACCGTGTGGTCCGTAATGCACCGCGTCAACGAACAGCTCTGCGCCCGCTGCGTGGGCCAGTTCAGCGACGGTACGCACCTCGACGAGGCTGCCCAATGCATTCGACGCCAAAGTGCAGGCCACGAGGCGCGTCCTCGCACCCAGCAGTGGACGCAGATCATCGGGATGCAGCCGTCCGTCCTCGCGCATGCGCCACCAGCGGATCTGCGCCCCCGTGCCCTGCAGCGCCAGCCAGGTCGCCACGTTCGCTTCGTGATCCAGATCCGTCACTATGATCTCGTCGCGCTTACCGAGCATCTGACCGATTGCCAGGCTCACGGTGCGGATGAACGACGTGGCGTTCATACCGAACGCGATCTCCTCGGGCCGCCGAGCGTTGAGGAATGCCGCGACGTGCACGCGTGCGCGAGCGATCGTCGCGTCCACCGCGAGACTTTGGGGATATCGACCACCACGCTGCACGTTGTGCTCGAGCAGGTGTCGATTGACCGCATCCAGGACCCGCCCCGGCACCTGTGCACCGGCGGCGTTGTCGAAGAACACCGTTGACGGTGCGTTCTGCAGGGCAGGAAATTCCGCGCGCAGCGCCTCCACCGGAAACGTCTCGTGCCGAATCGGATCGATGGCCATGGGTTTAAATCTCAGCTGTCGGCCGCCGCGCGCTGGCGGTGAATCATCTTAGGCGCACGCCACACACGCCACGGGCGACTTTTAGGCCGGCTGCCCTAATGCGAGCGGTCGCCGGTCACGCTGCCGGGGCGAAGCGCGCGCGCTGGCCGGCGAGCACCGCAACGAAGCGGTCGATGTCCTCGTCCGTATTGTAGAAATGACAGGTGGCGCGGATGTTGTTGTCGCGGAAGGAGGTCACGATTTCCTGCTCCATCAAGTGGGCAAACAGTCCGGCCGGATCGCGTGTCGGCACGGCCACCATGGGACCTCGCCGGGCATCGTCGAGGGGCGTCACTGCCGGCCAGCCGATCTCGACCAGCCGCTGCAGACAGCGCGCGGTCAGCGCCCGCACCCGCGTCTCGATCTGCGCCGGGTCCGCTTCCAGAACGATCTTCAGACCCGCCTCCGCTGCGTAGCAGTTCACCACGGCGGGCGTTCCAGCCTCGAACCGGCGGGCGGTCGGCGAAGGCCGGTTGGCGCTGATATCCATGGCCGCGATGTCCTGCTGGGCAAACCAACCGGAGTTCGTCGGAGTCAGGGACTCGACCAGTTCCTTGCGCACGTACAGGAAGCCGATGCCCGCGGTGCCGAGCAGGTACTTGAGCATGCCCCCGACGATGAAGTCGACGCCGAGGCTCCTGGCATCGAGCTGCAGGGCGCCGATCGCCTGGTAGGTGTCGAGCAGCACGCGGGCGCCGCGGGCATGCGCGAGTTTCACGATTCCCGGGATATCGAGGCGCGCGCCGTTGCGGAAGCAGACGTGCGTCACCGCAACGAGCTGCGTGTGCTCGTCGATCACGCGCTCGAAATGCTCGAGGGGAATGTAGCCGTCGGCCGCGCGCGGGACGTGCACCACCTGCGCCCCTTTGCTCTCCTGGGCATGCCAGATCTGGGCATTGGTCGGAAACTCGAAATCGCTGATGATGACCTTGCGTCGCGGTCCGCTGAATTCGCATGCGCTGGCGAGCGCGTTGATGCCCGCCGAGGCCGAAGCAGTCACGGCGATCTCATCCGGGGTGACGCCGAGCAGCTGCGCCATCAGCGATCGGACGGACTCGTTCTTGGTGATCCAGACGTCCCAGTTGGCTCCGACGGCAAGGCGATCGTCCATGTAGGCCCCGATCGCTTCGCGCACGGTATCGGCGAGCGCGCAGTACGATCCGCTGTTGAGGTAAGTCTTGTGCGCCAGAACCGGAAACCGGCGGCGCAGGGCTGCGAAGTTGGTCTTCATCATCTTCGGTCTCGTCTCGGCATTCAATCCTAGCGCGATCGTCACTCAGGCCGGCGCCTGCGCCGCACGTGCCGCGCGCGCGCGACTGCGGGCACGCCACACGAAATAGGCTATGGAAATCGTCAAAACCCAAGGGACGCCGTAGACCCACGAGAGGTTGAGTGCCGGAGTGAAGCCCATGGTGACGAGGATCGCCGCGAGCATCGCGAGCCCGGCGTACTGCATCCACGGGAAGAATGGCATGCGCACCGGCAGGTCGGTCGTGCGATTGCGGCGACGGAAGCTCAGATGGCACACGAGAATGAACATCCACACCAGGATGGCCGCGAAGAGCGCAACCCCGAACAGATCCGCGTACGCGTTCGGCGTGAACATCGAGACCGTCGCCGAGATCAGCACGCCGACTCCCGACACGACGATGGCGGCGACCGGGCTGCCGTGCCCGGACAGCTCTCCCAGTCGGCGTGGAGCATAACCACCGCGGGACAGCGAGAAGAGCATGCGCGCGCACAGGTAGACGTTGGTGTTCATACTGGACAGCGCGGCGCTGATGACCACGAAGTTCATGATGCCAGCGGCGTCGCGAATGCCGGAATACTGGAATACCGTGACGAACGGACTCTGCGAGACGACCGCAACGCCGGTATCCGTCCACGGGATGGTCGTCACAATGACCACGATAGCCAGGACGTAGAACAGAAACAGGCGCAGCACCATGCTGCGCAGAGCCGCGGGAATGGCGACCCGGGGGTTCTTCGTCTCCCCGGAGGTGACGGCGATGACTTCGATGCCGTTGAAGGAGAATATGCCCACGGTGACCGCCATCCACAATCCCGCCAGCCCCTTCGGCAGGAAGCCACCGGGCAGGCCCGTGAGGTTATGCAAGCCGACGGCCGGCCGGCCGATCCCGAGGATGCTGACGATCCCGAGTACGATGAACAGCACGATCGCGACGACCTTGATCAGGGCGAACCAGGACTCCACCGTTCCGAAGTTCCCGACCGAGCGGGAATTGAAGTACAGCATGACCAGGCAGAAGCTGAGTGCCCAGACCCACACGGGCATGCCGGGGAACCAGTAGCGCATGTACAGACCCGCGGCCACCGCCTCCCCGCCGATGGCGATGACCTGGGAAATCCAGTACGTGTAGCGCACGACGAATCCCGCCCAGGGATTGAGGTATGTCTCGGCGTAGATGCCGAAGGAGCCGGCGGTCGGGTGCACGACCGCCATCTCCGAGAGGCTGAAGACCATGACCAGCGCGACGAACCCGGCGAGGATGTAGCTCACGATCACCGCTGGGCCGGCATACCCCACCGCCAGCCCGCTGCCCATGAACAGCCCGGTTCCAATGGCGCCACCGAGGCCGATCATCACCACCTGCGCCTTGCTCAGGCTGCGGTGCAGTCCGCTTTCACGCTGCGCTGGAACCCCCTGTTCTGAACTCTCCACAGAACCTCAGAAGCGCCGGGTGACGGTAATGCCGATCGTCCGCGGCTGAACCGTCAGCAGCGCATGTGGATCCTGCGTCGAGTTGATCGCCGATACCTGCGCACGCTCGTTGCTGAGGTTGTGCGCGAACAGGGTCACGGACCAGTGGCGGTAGATCGCCCCGGCGCGCAGGTTCCACAGCGCGTAGGACTTCAACGCCAGGTTGAACGGATTGGAGGCAAAGTAGGAGTTCACCCCCCCGCGGTACGTCACGCTCGTGCCGATGCTGCCGATCCAGCTTCCGACCAGGGGGCGGGTGTAATCGAGCTGCGCGTTGAACTGCAAGTCCGGCACGTTCGGAATCTTATCCCCGCTGACCCCGAGGGTGGGATTGAGCTGTTTCTGCAGCACACTCGCGCCCTGAGTGAGATAGGCATCCTGGTAGGAGCCGGCGAGCGTCGCGGTCAGGTAGCGGACCGGGCGGGCCTTGAGCTGGAATTCCGCGCCCTTCACCTCCGCCTGGCCGGCGTTGCCCTGGTAGACGAACGCGCCGTCCGGCGTGGTCAGCTGCACTTGAATGTTGTTCCAGTGAATCAGATATCCATCGAGCTGGTACTGCAGGTAGCCGCTGAGCAGGCTCCCTTTGACGCCGAGCTCGTAATTGGTCAGCGAATCCGGGGCATAGGCCTTCGGCACCGGCTCGAACGGCTCGCTCAGGCTGTTCAGGCCACCGCCGCGGAATCCCGTCGCCACCGTTGCGTAGAGCAGCGCCTGGGGTCCGAGCCGGTAACTGAGGTTGCCCATCCAGGTGACCTTGTTGAAACTCTCGTTGGGGTCATAGATCGGCACGTCGCTCGGGGTCCCCGGCGGGAAGCCGCCGAACGGATGCGTCTGGACCTGGTAGCCGCTGAGGTTCTCCGTGAAATAGCGCGCACCGGCCTCGGCCGTCCATCGATCGGTGATCTTCCATGTCGCCTGTCCGAAACCCGCCCACTGCTGGGTCTCGCGGTGATCGGTGCGACCGAAGAATGTGTCGCCGACACCGGGATAGTTGAGCGCGTCGGCACTATTCGCGCTGCTGAATGGACCGGTCACGAGCCCCATCGCATCGGTCGTGAGCACGTCCACGGCGAGGTTCGTGCTGGTCTGCTGCCGGAACGCGCCGACGACGAAGTTGACGGGTGAGTCGAGCGTGGTCGCGAAGCGCACCTCGCTCGAATTCGACTTACGGTCGCGCGGCTCAAGTGTCTCCGCCGGAATCGGCACGGCGAACGAGACGAGAATCGGCGTGGAGTCGAACGTAAACCCGGTCTTGCGGTTGAACTGATTGTCGGTGAAGGTGAGCTTGCCGAGCTTCGTGCGCCACTTCAGGGTCATGCCGTAGACCTTGATGTTGTCCGACCACGGACTCTGCGTCACATCGGTATTGCACAGGTCGCAACCGGTCACTGGCGGTATGGTGCCCCCGGCGAACGCCTGCACGCCGGGTGGCGTCCAGCGCGATGAGCCGCCCGAATGCTCGCTCTGCGCCGTGTAATTGAAGTCGATGGTCAGATTTTCACTCGGCCGATAGCGCAGGATCGCCCGTCCGCCGCCGACCTCGTCGTAATTGACCCCTTTCAGGAAACCGAGCGGCGCGACCGGGACCGATACGCCGTTGACGAGCGAGGTGACACCGGCGCCGACGCGGATCTGGTTCACGTAGCCGCTGTCATAGAGTTTCCAACCGACGATGCGCAGCGCGAGGACGTCGTTGATGATCGGCAGGTTCAGCATGCCGTTCACGTTGTAGTTGTTGCCGGCATGCTGCGTGGTGGAGTCCTCGAGGGTCACGTAGCCCTTGGTGCGGTCGAGCACCGGCTCATTCGGAATGAACCGGATCGTGCCGCTCATCGAGCTTGCGCCGTAGAGGGTTCCCTGCGGGCCGCGCAGCACCTCGATGCGGTTCATGTCGTAGACGCGGATGTCCGGTTGGAAGCCACCGCCGTCGTCGCTGTTGCCCTGGGTGACTACCGCCTCGCCGTAGTAGACCCCGACCGTCGAGGCGCCCGTCGAGTTGATGCCGCGGATGATGTAGCGGCGGTCACCGGGTCCGAGGGTCTGAACGGCCAGCCCCGGAATCTGCCCAGCGATGCTCATGATTCCCGATGCGTCCTCCCGCTGCAGCGAGGCGCCGGTGATCGCCTGGATCGAGGCAGGCACGTTGATCAAGTCGGCCGCGCCGAGCTTGGTTGCCGTGACAACGACCTCCCGCAGTGCGCCGGTTCGGATCACCGAGCTGCCGGCCGAGGCGCGTGCAGCCTTGTTCGAGTGGGCCCCTGGCGGGGCGGCGAGCGCAGGAGGTGCCGCGAGGGCCGCCACAGTGAGGATGGAGGAGACCAGCAGCGAGACCGGAGTGCGGGCAGAGTTGGACACGATGGATCCCCCGTAACGTATTTTGTATGCGGGCCCGCGCGAGGCACGGTCCCGTTCAGTCGTAATAATTGATGCTGGGATTGTCGCCTGGACAGATCACACCGACGACGAACAGTCCGTCGGCCTCGGTGGCCTGCAGGGAGTGCAGTTGCTTGCGTGGCAGGAAAATCACCTCGCCCGGACCCACCGACGTCCGGCGCGTTTCGGTCCACATGCAGCCGCGACCGGCGAGCACGATGAGCGTCTCCTCGTAGAGGTGGCGGTGCGCGGCGGCCTTGGACTGCGGGATGTGCCCGATGAACTGGGTCACCGCCTGCGAGCCGATCCGTTTGTCGACCAGCAGCTGGAAGTAGCGCGGACCCATCGCGGTCCGCTCGGCCGCATCCACCGCGACCACGCGCTGGGGGTGCTGGTCGGCGAAATTGCTGGGCACCCGGGTAGGCCACTCGAGCTCCGCGGGCGGCGAGGCCAGCAGGAACACCTTGAGTGTCTCGCCGCTGCGCGGCGCGAGCTGCAGCACCTCACCCGCTCGCACATAGACCCCGTCGGTGGCTTGCACCGGAAAGCGCCGCCCGCAGATGACGGCCTCGCCACTGCCGGAGGTCACGAACAGGATGGCGTCGCTCGATCCGACCGAGACGGCGGGCGTGCACTCGCCTTCGGCCTCGAGCAGAAATTGGGCCTGGTGCACCGCGCCGGACTCAGGCCCGACGATGCGGCAGTAGCGCAGGCTTCCCCGGCGCTCATGCACGGTCAGATCGGCGCAGATGACGTGGCACCGGCCATCCAGCCACCGCCGCGAGCCATCCGTTTCGGTGACCCAGGCGATGGCGCGGTTGGCGGGACTGTCCGGATCGTCGAGCGGGCACCCTCCGGGCAGACCGTTATGAGTACCGTCGCAAAACGGCGGCTCACGCGTGTGTTTGCAACCGCAGAGCAGCACCTCTTCGCTGCGCGCAGCGACGCAGCGGCGCGGCTCGATGCCGGTGCCGGCGTGCGAGCCGTCGCAGAACGGTTGCTTTTTTGAACGCCCGCACGCGCACCAGAAGTACGTTCTGCCGCCCTCGAGGGCGACCAGATACGGTTTCGGCTGAACGACCAGGGGAGCGCTCATGGCGTCGCTACTGTCCTCAACAGTCCGGTGCTTGTACAGCGGGGCTTTAGGCTGGGGGGCCTAATCGGCACGGCTGTTGCGCGAAGCGCCCTCAGGCGCTCATGTGCCACTCGCCCGGCGCGCTCAGCGGCACCAGGCGTTCGATCGTGCCACTCGACTCCTCGCTGATCCGCTGAGGATCGGTGCACAGGCAGGGACGCAGCACCTCCAGGATGCCGTGATAGCCCTCGCGGATCGTCGCGGCACACAGCTCGCGGTTCTGGTACTCGGTGTAGTTGACCCAATTCTCCGAGACGATCCAGGTCACCTCGATGATCGAGCGCAGGCGCCGGGAGTCCGCCGGCAGACTCATCAGCCCCTGTTGGGCGAGCGCCCGCATGAAGCGTTCGATGACCTGCAGCCGACGCTCGCGGTTCTCCGCGTAGCGGCGGCGCAGCTCCGGGTCCTGGCGCAGCAGGCCGGCGAGCTCGCGGTAGAAGAAGCGGTACTTGACGATCAGCTGCAGCTGCCGCACGAACATCGCCGCCATGTGCTCGAGTGTCGGCGCCAGGTGATCCCGGTACCAACCGGCGTTCATCTCGTCGATCGCGCTCTGGAAGAGTGCGCAGATGACGTCGCGCTTGCCGGGAAAATGGTACTGCAGGTTACCCTTGCTGATGCCACAGCGCTCCGCGATACGGCTCGCGGAAACCGCTGCGGTCCCCTCCGCGTTGAACAGCTCAAGGGCGGCGCTGAGAATGCGCTGTTGCGTCGATCGCGTGGCCATGGCCGTCTGCTCTGCAGGTTAACGGACTGCGCCCCCTCTCGGCCCGCCGGCGGGCGGCAGGCTGCCCGAACTGCGCCACCCCCCGATGGACACATCCGCTCGGCCCAGAGTTAATTGACACCTGAAGCAAAAGTCAAGTCACCCGGACGCCGGCAGGCGATCGGCGCCACCGCCGGCGGAACCGGATCCCGCCATCGCCCGCCATGAGCTCCACCGTGACAGGGTCATCGCCGAACGGAGTCCCGACCGATCGGTGCCGGCCGGCTCAGGAGGACGCTGCCGGCAGCGCCGCGAGTTCCCGCGCCAGTGCGGCTCCCTCCTCGTCGGCGAGCGCCGCCGTGTGCAGGCGCGCCATCAGCGCCGCGCCGTCCGGCCGGGCACCGAGCCGCTCGATCTGGGCGAACAGCGCGCTGAAGTGGCGCCAGCCGCGCTCGTGCGTGTCACCGTAGCCCTTGATCAGCCGCTGCGCGCGCGCCAGCTCGATGGCGAGCGGGCGGTTCTGTGGCGCGAGCCCCTGCAGCGCCTGCAGCCACGCCTCGATGCGTGCGTTCTCCTGTCGGTAGCGCAGCGTTCCGCGCCGCCAGCGGCGCAGTCCCGCCAGCGTGTACAGCAGCAGGAAACCGCCGAGCCGGTCCGAGCGGATCCGCCGCCCGCCGGCGAGGCGCGCAAGCCGGCCCGCCACTCGGGCTGAGCGTTGCAGCCAGCCACCGAGCGCGGCGGGCAGCGTGTCCGCGATCTCCTGGGCGCGTGGACTGAGGAATTCCGTGATGCCGACAATCTGCTGCGGGGCGGCCCGCACGTCGGTGCGCACCCGCTCGAGGCGCGCGGCGCGGGTTTTCAGGTCCGCCACGCGGATGGTGTCCTCGAACGTCATCCATAATGCCAGCGCCCGGGCGACATGCTCGCTCAGGGCCCAGGCTTCGTCCCGGTGCACACCTTCCAAGGCGACGATCCGCTCGAGCCGCCGTAGGTACAGTCCGGCATAGTCCGGGTCCTGGTAATCGATCATGCGCCGCACCCCTGCCAAGGCGAGCGGCTGCACCGGCGGCGGCAGGCGACGCACCGCCTCGAGCAGCGGCTGCAGGCGCTGCGCGACGGCGCGCTCAGGCACCGGCGGCAGTTCGGGCTGCCCCGGGGCCGCTGCGGCCTCGGGTACGGAACCGCCGCGCGCGGCCACCTGGCAGGCGTCCTCGAACGCCGCGAGATTGGTCTCGACCGCGATGCCGCTCGCGCTCACGGCGGCCGCGAAGGCGTGCTTGCGGAACGGCAGCACCCCGCTGCCGCAGAGCGCACCGAGAATCACCGAACTGATGACGCTGCGGTGCCGTTCCGCGAGCGCCTCCATGTCGAACAGCACGAGGCGCTTCGACTGCTCGCGCAGCAGCTGGGTGAGTGCGGCCGGATCGGTCGCCCCCTGCCCCAGCGCGCTCTTCTCGGCAATCGAGTAGGCGCGGTGCGTCGAGGCGATCACCGTCGTACGCGCCGGATCGATCAGACCGCGCTGCAGCGCCCGGCCGGCTTCGACGAGCTCGGAGGCCACGACGCAATCCACATCGCCCGGCACCGGCATCAGCGCCATGACGGGCTCACGGCCAGCCGCCTGCGCCGCGGCCTGCGGGAAGAATTCCAGATAATAGACGGTCGCACCGGTGCGCTGCGCCACGCCCGGCACGGAAGTCGATTGCGCGAGGTAGCCCTCGGCTTCGGCGATCTCGACCAGCCAGTCCGCCAGAACGCCGCCGCCCTGGCCGCCGAGCGCGGCGATCGTCAGGGTGATGGGGCGGACCGGCAGAACGGTGCTCTGCGCCATGGGCCGCCCGCTCCTATACCGCGTAGCGCAGCAGCCGCCGCGCCCGCCGCCGTTGCAGAAAGCCGATGACCGTGCGGCGCAGCCGCGCCAGCAGCCGGTCCCGGCGGGTCGGGTTGAACAGCAGCTCGGCGCGGTAGAACGAGGGGCAGAGCACGGCCGCGTGCGCCACCTCACCGCACACCCCGCATCCCACGCAGCTGTGGTCGACGTGCGCGACCGGATCAGTGCGCAGCGGATCGGGGTTGGGCCGTATGGTGAGCGAGGGACAGCCGGAGAGCCGGATGCAGGAGTGATCGCCGGTACAGGCGTCGGGGTCGACGCCGAAGCGCTCCTGCACCACGCGCTCGCCCTTTTGGATAGCCTGGCGCGTCAGCGGGCGAATGCGCCGCTGGCGATTCAGCTGGCACTCCCCTTCCGCCACGATCACTTTCGGGCCGGCGTCCTTGGTGCTCAGCGCCTCGCGCAACACCGCCAGGGTACCTCGCATGTCGTAGGTGCGCGTCCGCCGCACCCACCGCACGCCCACGCCGCGCACCGCCGCGACGATCGAATTGTTGCCCTGCCGCCTGACGCCCGCGCCACGGGACGAGGGGATGTCCTGACCGCCGGTCGCCGCGGAATAATTGTTGTCCACGATGATCGTGACGTCATCGTGGCGATTGAACACGGCATTGCCGATGCCGCTGGTAAGTCCGTTGTGCCAGAACCCGCCGTCGCCCATCACCGCGAGCGCACGGCGGGGGCCGGCCGAGCTCAGCGCCGAGGCGCCCGCCGGGCCTAGGCCGTAGCCCATGATGCTGTTGCCCATGTTGAACGGCGGCAGAGTGGCGAACGAATGGCAGCCAATGTCGGCGCTGATGTGCCACGGGCCGGTCTGACGCTGCAACAGCTTCATTGCCGCGAACAGCGGCCGCTCTGGGCACCCGGTGCACAGGCCCGAGGGCCGCGGCGGGACAAGCGCCGCGAGGCGCTCGGCGGGCAGCGGCCTGCGGGACGCCGTCGCCACGCCGAGCCCGGGCGCCCAGCGCTCGAGCAGCGCGCCGATCCCCTTGCGCAGGACCTCGACGGTGTACTCGCCGCTCATCGGCAGCAGCTCCTTGCCGAGCAGGCGCGCGCTGACTTCGTGCCGGCGCAGGATCTGGTTCGCGGCCTGCTCGATGAACTCCGGCTGACCTTCCTCCACCACGAGCACGGCGCGCTTACCGGTGCAGAACCGCACCCATTCCTCCGGTACCAGCGGGTAGGTGACGTTGAGCACGTAGAGCGGCACGCGGCTCGAGCCGAATGGGTCGGCACAGCCGAGCAGCTCGAGCGCGCGCAGCACGCTGTTGTACAACCCGCCCTGCAGCACGATGCCGATCTCGCCGGCTTCGCCGTCGATGATTTCGTTCAGCCGCCGCTCGGCCACGAACCGCTCGGCGGCCGGGAAGCGCTGCTCGATCTTCTCGCGCTCCTGAGCGTAGGTCGAGGGCGGCAGGATGATGCGCCCGTAATCGCGCTGCGGGGCGGCGAGCGCCTCGGCACGCGAGAACGGCGGGGGCCGATTGTCCGAGGCGATGAAGCGGCCATACACGTGGCAGGCGCGGATGCGCAGCATGAGCATCACCGGGGTGTGGCTGGCCTCGGACAGCTCGAAGCCCTGCTCCACTGCCCGCACGATCTCGGGCAGATGCGGCCGCGGATCGAGCAGCCACATCTGCGACTTCATGGCGAAGGCATGGGTGCGCTCCTGCATGATGCTCGCGCCCTCGCCGTAGTCCTCCCCGAGAATGATCAGCGCCCCGCCCTTGACGCCCGCGGAGGCGAGGTTGGCGAGTGCATCGGAAGCAACGTTCGTGCCGACGGTCGACTTCCAGGTCACCGCGCCGCGCAGCGGATAGTTGATCGACGCGGCAAGCATCGCCGCGGCGGTCGCCTCGGAGGCGCTCGCCTCGAAGTACACCCCGAGCTCGGCGAGAACCTCCTCGGCGTCGGCGAGCACGTCCATCAGATGCGAGATCGGCGCGCCCTGATAGCCGCCCACGTAGGCGACGCCGGACTGCAGCAGCGCCTTGGTCACCGCCAGGATGCCTTCGCCGCGAAACTCCGCCCCCGCGCCGAGGCGCAACGAGTCGACCTGCTTGGCGAAGGAGCGTTCGGCCATGACCGCGCCGCTCCTAGGTCGCGGGCACCAGCGCGAGCACCCGCAAGGGGCTGCCCGAGCCGTTGACGATCTTCAGCGGCGGCGCGATCACGACCGCCCCAGTCGCGGGCAGCTGATCGAGGTTGGTGAGGCTCGCCAGCCCGAAGCGGTTTGATCCGTGCATGATGGTGTGGCAGGGAAACATGGGCTCGAACGTCGGGGCCTGGCCGGCGTCGGTTCCGACCGTCTCGACCCCCACCCCGAGGATATCGCGTTCCCGGGCCAGGAACGGCACGCATTGAGGATGGAAGCCCGGAGTGTGCGCCCCGTCGGCACCGATGTTGAGGAACGCCTTGGCCGCGGTGCGCTTCGACCAGTCGGTACGGACCAGGACCCAGGCGCCGGCCGGAATCCGCCCGTGACGCGCCTCCCAGGCTTCCACCATGTCGCGGGTGAGCAGGAAATCGTCATGGCTACGCACATGCTCGGACACGTCGATGAGGCAGGCCGGGCCGATGAATCGCTCGACCGGGATATTGTGGGTCGCGTTCAGCGGGTAGTCCTTACCCGTGACCCAGTGAATGGGGGCGTCGAAATGCGTCCCAGTGTGCTCGCCGCAGGAGATGTTGTTCCAGTACCAGGCCGGCCCGCGCTCGTCGTAGCGGGAGATCTCCTCGAGCGCGAACGGTTTCGAGGGCGCGAACTGCGGCGGCAGCTGGATCGTGGCGGTGGCCGGCTCGAGCGGCACAGTGAGATCGACGACGCGGATGCCACCCCCGGCGAGGGCGCTGACCAGCTGAGCGAGGATGTGCGCTTGCGGGGCTTTGGCTGATGCACTCATGTCATGCGTCTCCACCTGTGCGACCGGGGGCCATGGGTATTATATTTGACACCTCAAGCATTTGAGAATATAACACACGCCCATCATGATTGCGATACCGGCTTGGGACGGGAGATAGGCCGCCGTGAAGCGGATCGTCTGCGTAGGCGGCGGCCCGGCGGGGTTGTACACCGCCATCCTGTTGCGCACCGCGCTACCGCGGACCCGGGTGGAGGTGCACGAGCGCAACCGCCCGGATGACACGTTCGGCTGGGGCGTGGTCTTCTCCGACCGAACGATCGAGAACTTCCGCCGCGCCGACCCGCCATCGCATGCGGCGATCATCGCCGAGTTCCACCATTGGGACGACATTGACATCCACTTCCGGGGCCGGCGCCTGGTCAGCGGCGGGCACGGCTTCTGCGGGCTCGGGCGCAAGCGGCTGCTGGGACTGCTGCAGGCGCGCGCCCACGAACTCGGCGTGGTGCAGCATTTTCAACACGAGATCGATGGCGACGGTGAATTCGAGGATGCCGACCTGATCGTCGGCGCCGACGGCGTCAACAGCAGGATGCGCACCCGCTTCGCGGACGCGTTCGCTCCAGAGCTCGACCGGCGCAAGTGCCGCTACATCTGGCTCGGCACCACACGCCGCTTCGCGGCGTTCACGTTTGCGTTCGAGCAGACCGAGCACGGCTGGTTCCAGATCCACGCCTACCAGTTCAGCGCCGAGCTCTCGACCGTGATCGTCGAGACCCGCGAGGAGACCTGGCAGGCGCACGGTCTCGATCGCTGCGACGCAGCCATGTCCATCGCATTCTGCGAGCGGCTGTTCGCGCGCTACCTCGACGGCCACCGCCTGCAGAGCAACGCCACTCACCTGCGCGGCTCGGCGTGGCTGAACTTCCTGCGGGTCAATTGCCGTCACTGGTCGCACGGCAAGCGCGTCCTGATCGGCGATGCAGCACACACGGCACACTTCTCGATCGGATCGGGCACGAAGCTCGCGATGGAGGATGCGATCTCCCTCGCGCACCACCTCACCTCGGGCGCGCCGCTCGCCGAGGCGTTGAGCGCCTACCAGCAGGAGCGCAGCCTGGAGGTCCTGAAGCTGCAGAGCGCCGCGCGCAACCGCATGGAGTGGTTCGAGAACGTCGCGCGCTATGCGCACCTGGAGCCTGAGCAGTTCGCCTACAGCCTGCTCACCGGCAGCCAGCGGATCGGGCATGAGAACCTCAGGAGCCGAGATCCGCAGTTCGTCAGCGAGTTCGAGCAGTGGCTGGCCGGCCGGTCCGGGGTGCGCGAGCGACGCCCGCCGATGTTCCTGCCGCTGCGGCTGCGGGGCCTGGAACTGACCAATCGCGTGGTCGTCTCCCCCATGGCGCAGTACCGTGCCACCGACGGGGTGCCCGGCGAGTGGCACCTGGTGCACTACGGGCACCGCGCGCTCGGGGGCGCGGGCCTGGTGTACACGGAGATGACCTGCGTCTCGCCCGAGGGACGCATCACGCCGGGCTGCACCGGCCTGTGGAACGAGACCCAGCGCGAGGCATGGCGGCGGATCGTGCAGTTCGTTCACGCGCAGACACCCGCCAAGATGTGCCTGCAGCTCGGACACTCCGGGCGCAAGGGCTCGACGCAGTTGGGATGGGAGCAGATGGACCATCCGCTGCCGCAGGGCAACTGGCCCCTGCTCGCCCCATCGGCGCTGCCGTACCTGCCCGGGGTCAGCGCCACGCCGAAGACGATGACCCGTGCCGATATGGATGCCGTACGCGAGCAGTTCGTGCGCGCGGCAGGTCTTGGGGCTGAAGCCGGCTTCGACATGCTCGAGCTGCACATGGCCCACGGCTACCTGCTCGCATCCTTTCTCTCTCCGCTCACCAACCACCGCGGTGACGAATACGGCGGAGAGGTCGCCGGACGGCTGCGTTTTCCGCTCGAGGTGTTGGGCGCCGTGCGGGCCGTGTGGCCGGCCGAGCGGCCGATCGCGGTACGCATCTCGGCGACGGACTGGGCGCACGGCGGGTTGTCGGATGCGGATCTGCTCGCCATTGCCCGCGCACTGAAGCAAGCGGATGCCGACCTGATCGACGTCTCGAGCGGTCAGACCGTGCCGTGGCAGCAGCCCGTATACGGTCGGATGTGGCAGACGCCGTTTGCCGACGAGGTGCGCAACGAGATCGGCATTGCGGCGATGGCGGTCGGCAACATCTACGAGCCAGACCACGTCAACACCATCATCGCGGCGGGCCGCGCCGACCTGTGTGCGATCGCCCGGCCGCACCTCGCCAACCCCGCCTGGACGCTCGAGGCTGCGGCCCGCCTCGACTATGCCGATCAGTGGTGGCCGAAGCCCTATCTCTCGGGCAAGACGCAGCTCGAGCGCACCCGGCAGCGCGCCGCCGAGACGGGAGCGGCCCACTGATGCCGGCCAAACAGGCCGCATCGCAGCAGCCGCTCGCCGGGCGGCACGCGGTCGTGACCGGCGCCGGGCGCGGCATCGGCGCGGCCTGCGCGAGTGCGCTCGCCGCCGATGGAGCGCGCGTTTCTCTGCTCGGCCGCGACCGGCTCCGGCTCGAGCAGATCGCGGCGCGGCTCGGCGGTCCGGAGCATGCGCAGCCGATCACCACCGATGTCGCCGAGCCGGCGGCCGTCGCCCGGGCGTTCGCGGCCGCCCGCGGCGGCTTCGGACCGGTGCACATCCTGATCAACAACGCCGGTCAGGCCGCCAGCGCCAAGTTCACCGACACCGATCCATCGCTCTGGCACGGGCTGCTCGCGGTCAATCTCACCGGCACCTACCTCTGCTGCCGCGAGGCCGTGCCGGACATGCTCGCGCAGAGCTTCGGGCGCATCGTGAACATCGCCAGCGTCGCCGGTCTGCGCGGCGGCGCGTACATCGCCGCCTACGCGGCGGCGAAGCACGGGGTGATCGGCCTGACGCGCTCCCTCGCGATCGAGTACGCCACGCGCTCGATCACTGTCAATGCCCTGTGCCCGGGATTTACCGATACGGACATAGTGCGGGATGCGGTGGCGAACATCGTGCGCAAGACCGGACGCACGCCCGAGGCAGCCCTCGAGTCGCTGCTCGCGTCGAACCCGCAGCGGCGGTTGATCCAACCGGCGGAGGTGGCTCACGCGATGCGCTGGCTGGTCCGCCCGGGCACCGAGAGCGTGACCGGCCAGAGCCTGCCCATCGCCGGCGGCGAGGTGTACTGATGGCACGTGGCCATGACAGCCGGGACAAGACGAGCGCAGCGCCGATCGATGCCGAAACGCGCCTGCACGACGATCACCACATCTCGCTGCGCCTGTGGCTGCGGCTGCTGTCGTGCACCAACCAGGTCGAAGCGCGCATCCGCCAGAGCCTCCAGACGCGCTTCGGCACTACCCTGCCGCGCTTCGACCTGATGGCTCAGCTCGAGCGGGCGCCCGAGGGGCTGAAGATGAGCGCGCTGTCGCAGCGCATGATGGTCACCGGCGGCAACGTCACGGGTATCACCGACGGACTGGAGAAGGAACGGCTCGTGGTGCGCGAAGTGGACGCCGCCGACCGGCGGGCGTTCCGCGTAAAGCTGACTGCCGAGGGCCGACGACAGTTCGCGCGCATGGCAAGCGAGCACGAGCAATGGGTGATCGACCTGTTCGGGGGACTCTCGGCCCGGCAGAAGCGCGAACTGATGGAGTTGCTCGGCCTGGTGAAGCAGCTCGTGCAGTCCTCCTCCCCGCATTGACGGCCTGTTCATGAACGGCACGACCTCCTTCGACATCGATCGCTTTCAACCGCGGCATTTCCGCTGGCACGCCGAGGAGCACGTCGGGGTGATCACCCTCGATCGGCCCGAGCGCAAGAATCCTCTGACGTTCGACTCGTACGCCGAGCTGCGCGACCTGTTCCGCGCGCTGGTCGCGGCGCCCGCCATCCGCGCGCTGGTCATCACCGGTGCGGGCGGGAATTTTTGCTCCGGGGGTGACGTGCACGAGATCATCGGGCCGCTGACCCGCATGGATGCGCAGGGCCTGTTGGCCTTCACGCGCATGACCGGCGAGCTGGTCAAGGCGATGCGTGCCTGCCCGCAACCCATCGTCGCGGCCGTCGACGGCGTGTGCGCCGGTGCCGGAGCGATCCTCGCCATGGCCTCGGACTTCAGGCTCGGCACGCCTAACGCCCGCACCGCGTTTCTATTCACTCGCGTGGGACTGGCCGGGTGCGACATGGGCGCCTGCGCCATCCTGCCCCGCATCATCGGTCAGGGGCGCGCAGCGGAGCTGCTCTACACGGGGCGGGCGATGTCGGCCGAGGAAGGGCTCGCCTGGGGCTTCTTCAACCGGCTCGAGCCGGGCGAACGCCTGCTCGCGGCGGCGTGCGGCCTCGCCGGGGAGATGGCCCACGGTCCCAGCGCCGCCCATGCCATGACCAAGCGGATGCTGCACGCCGAATGGCATCTGCCGCTCGATGCGGCCATCGAGGCGGAGGCTGAGGCGCAGGCCCAGTGCATGCAGACGCGCGATTTTCACCGCGCGTACCAGGCGTTCGTGGCCAAACAGAAGCCGCAGTTCGAGGGAGACTGAGCGTCATGGACGCCGCCCATCCGCTCGCCTGGCCTTTCTTCGCGCCCGAGCACCGCGAGCTCGCCGAGCGGCTGGAGGCGTGGGCCGCGCAGCACTTGGCGGTTCCGCCGGCCACCGAGAACGCCACCGCGCTCGGCGCTTCGTGCCGCGCGCTCGCCCGCGCGATGGGGGAGGCAGGCTGGACCCGTCACTCGATCGCCGATCCCGGCGCACCGGCCGACTCGCTCGGCGCGCGCTTCGACGTGCGGACTCTGGCGCTGATCCGCGAGACGCTGGCGCGGCACGACGCGCTGGCGGACTTCGTGTTCGCCATGCAGGGTCTTGGCAGCGGTCCGATCTCGCTCGCCGGTTCGCCCGAGCTGCGTGCGCGCTACCTGCCGAAGGTGGCCAGCGGCGAAGCGATCGCCGCTTTCGCGCTGTCGGAACCGAACGCGGGCTCGGATGTCGCCGCGCTCGAGTGCCGGGCGCAGCGCACCCGCGACGGGTACCGGCTCGATGGGGAGAAGACCTGGATCTCCAACGGCGGCATCGCGGATTTCTACTGTGTGTTCGCCCGCACGAGCGAGCCGCAGCGCCGCGCGGACGGATCGGTGAGCGCGGAGGGCATCAGCGCCTTCGTGGTGGATGCCGACACACCGGGACTGGAGGTGGCCGAGCGGATCGAGCCGATCTCGCCGCACCCGCTGGCGCGGCTGCGCTTCACGGACTGCCGCGTGGCCAGTGCCCAGCAGCTCGGCGCGCACGGCGAGGGCTTCAAGCTCGCGATGCGCACGCTCGATGTGTTCCGGACCACCGTGGCCGGCGCCGCGCTCGGCCTAGCCCAGAGCGCGTTCGATGCGTCGCTGGCGCAGGTCACCCAGCGGCAGATGTTCGGCCGGAGGCTGGCGGACTTCCAGTTGACGCAGGCCGCCCTCGCCGACATGGCGAGCGAACTCGACGCGGCGCGGCTGCTGACCTACCGCGCCGCGTGGCTGCGCGATCGCGGCGAGTCCGCAGTGAAAGAGGTGGCGATGGCGAAGATGACCGCGACCGAGACCGCGCAGCGCGTCATCGATCGGGCCGTACAGCTGTTCGGCGGGCGCGGCGTGACGCGCGGGGAGCGGGTGGAGCGTCTGTATCGCGACATCCGGGCATTGCGCATTTACGAAGGAGCAACCGAGGTGCAGAAACTGATCATCGGCCGCGAACTGCTGCGTCCGTCGCGAGGAAGCTGAGTTGGACCTGTTCGAGATCCTGCAGCCACCTGGCTGGGAGCGCCCCTCGGGCTACAGCAATGGCGTGCTTGCCACGGGACGGCAGGTCTTCGTCGCCGGCCAGGTCGGCTGGGACCCGCGCAGCGGCCAGTTCGCGAGCGACGGGCTGGCCGAGCAGACCGGACAGGCGCTGCGCAACGTGGTGGCGGTGCTCGCTTGCGCCGGCGCCGGCCCCGAGCACATCGTGCGCATGACCTGGTATCTCACCAGCCGCGCCGAATACCTCGCGGAGCTGAAGGAGATCGGGGCGGCCTACCGGGACGTGATGGGCCGGCACTTCCCGGCAATGACCGCCGTCGGGGTCGCCGCGCTCGTCGAAGAGCGGGCCAAGGTGGAGATCGAGGCCACGGCGGTGCTGCCCTAACCCCGCGGCACGAATACGCACGCCCGAGCACCCATGAGCACGTGGCGACCGCCCGAGCGAATCCGCCATGCCTGCGGCGGCGGCCGGTGGCCGACGCCGGCCGAGGCCGCCGCCTCGCGGCTGTTCTCGCCGATAGCCCTCGGACCCACCCGCCTCGCGCAGCGCACCTGGGTGCCGGCGATGGTGCCCTGGCGCGCCAGCAGCGATGGATTCGTCACGGCGAACGTCATCGAGTGGTACGAGCGCTTCGCGCGCGGCCGCCCCGGCGCGATCGTGCTCGAGGCGACCGGCATCCGCGAGGTGCCGAGCGGCCCGCTGCTGCGCATCGGGGACGATCGATTCATCGCGGGACTGCGCGAACTGGTTGGGCGGGTGCGCGCTGCGAGCGGCGGGCAGACGCGTCTGTTCATCCAGTTGATCGACTTTCTGGCCATTCGCCGCCGGCCGGATCCGACGCGCTTCCTGCAGGAATTTCTGCAGATCACTGAGCGGCACCGTGCGGCCTTCGGCGTGCCGTCGGCATCCGACTCCGAGGTGCGCGCGTGGTTGTCCCAGCGCCCGCACGCAGAGTTAGCCGACATCCTCACGCCGCACGAGCTCGAAGCGCTCCAGTTCGGTCAGCGCGAACGCGTCACCGACCTGGACCTGCCTCACATCGCGGAGCTGCCCCGGCAACTCCCCGCACTGTTTGCCGACGCCGCACGGCGGGCACGATCTGCCGGATTCGACGGCGTGGAGCTGCATTACGCCCACGCCTACACCCTGGCGTCGTTTCTCTCCAGACTCAACACCCGCAGCGACGGCTACGGCGGGGGGATCGACGGACGGTTGCGCCTGGCGCTCGAGGTCTACCGGCGCGTGCGCGCCGAGGTCGGCGTGAATTTCGCGGTCGGCTGCCGCTTCCTGGCCGAGGAGTGCATTCCGGGCGGCACACCTCTGGAGGACGCCGCGGCGTTCGGCTGCGCGTTCGCTCGCGCCGGCATGGACTTCCTGTCCCTCTCGCGCGGCGGAAAGTTCGACGACGCCGCCCAGCCGAAGGTCGGCGAGGCCGCCTATCCCTACACCGGCCGCAGCGGTTACGAGTGCATGCCCTCGTATTACTCCGACGCGCGCGGCCCGTTCGGCCGCAATCTCGAGCCGGCGGCGTACATCCGCCGGGCGATCCGCGCCGAGGGTCACGCCACACCGCTGGTGGTCGCCGGCGGCATCCACAACTTCGAGCAGGCCGAGGCGATCCTCGCCGACGGGACCGCAGACGCGGTGGGCTTTGCGCGCCAGGCTCTGGCCGACCCGGACTGGTTCGTCAAAGTGCGCTCAGGCCGCGGCGCCGAGGTGCGCCTGTGCCTGTACACCAACTACTGCGAGGCGCTCGACCAGCGGCACCGCGAGGTGACCTGCGAGCTGTGGGACCGCGAGCGCCTGGACGAGCCCGGCATCGCGCGGTCGGCCGACGGCAAACGCCGCCTGATCGCCCCGCGGTGGACGCCATAGGTGGACGGTGGCTGCGCGCCCTCAGCCGGTGATCGCCTCGCGCAGGCGGGCCAGATCCTCGTGACGCGTCGGGATGTCCCGCCGCGCGGCACCGAGGCGCAGGTCGCGCAGCACTTCCAGCGCCCGCAGCAGCACCGGCAGCGGCGGGCCGCTGGCGGTGATGCCCTCGAGGCTCCGCGCCTCGAGAGTCGCGGCGGGTGCGGCGATGAAGCGGCTGACCAGGCCGTCGTGGTGCTGAGCGGCGTAGCGGCCGAACAGGTCGCACACCTCGAGGTAGGCCTGCGCGTTGTGCCGGAACCAGTCCGCGTGCCGGTGCGCGGGCAGCAGCTCGAGTAGCTCATCGAGCAGGCTCTTGTAGGTCATGCACTCGCGCAAGCGGGCCTGGTCCGCCGGGAGCATGAACAGCATTTTGTCCACCAGCAGCTGCGCGTAGTACGGGTCGTTGGCGCGGCACACCCCGAGCAGCAGATCGAGCTCGTTGATGCCTGAGAAATCCCCCGCGTTGGCGCCGCGGTACTCCTGCCGGCCGACGCGATACGGCTTGTAGTAGGGCCGCACGGAATAGAAGAACCGCTCGACGTCCAGCCGCTCCATCAGACGCGCATTGATCCGCAGCACCTCCTCAAGCGAGCGCCTGGCTGCCGTGAACATCACATCGGCGACCGGACTGGACACGCCCAGGTGCACGATGGCGCTCAGGGCATCGGCGGCGAGCTGCAGCGAGAGGATGCCGCGGGTGTTCTCGTCGATGAAGAGAAATTCGTCGCGCAGCCGCGTGAAGCTCTTGCGCACGCCGGCGCGTGCGCGGTTGTGCGTCGCCAGGTGGCTGGTGGTGAACCGCGGCGCCATGCCGAGCGAGGCGCCGACGTGCAGCGCGAGCGCGGAGGCCTCCGGGAACGGCGAGCGCTCTTCGCGCGCCGGGTTGGTCAGCTCGTGTCGACGCAGCGCGGCCAGATACATGCCGACGCTGCCGAGGACCCCAAAGCCGCTCTGGAACCCCTCGCCGGTGTTGCCTTCCTGGAGCAGAGCGAGAACGTGCGCGTGACCCTCTGCCTGCAGTGCCTGCTTCAAGGACTCACCCACGCCCGTCACCTGCGAGCGGTCGGTCCCGGCGAAGTAGCGCTCTTCGAGCTCGGTGTTGATGTCGACGAACGCGGTGCGGATCCAATGTTCGAATGCCTCGGCCCTGCTGCTCACGTCTCGCCCTCGGGATCGCCCTGTTGGAGCGCAGCATTGTCCGGCAGCGGGCGCGGAACATTGTTTCGATTGGGGTCCCGGCCACGCGGCGGCGCAGAACGGCTGCCGTCCCCGGGCCGTGCGCACAGACCGCCGCGGGTGGATCGGCCGGGCGTCGATACTTATAATATCTGTTCCCGGCGGCTCGGAAGGCATCACCACGATTGACGACTCCGCAGACTGAACGGACGCGACACGGCGACCCTCTGGAGCTGGTGCTGGGCGCACTGAGCGCGCCGCGCCGCTTCATCCGCCCGTGGTACCTGGCGTACCTGCTGCTCGGCATGGTGACTGCGGGCCTCCTGCCGGTGCTGCTGCCGCTCGCCGTCGAGGCACAGTCCCACAGCCTCGCGGCGGTCGCCTATGTGCTCGGCGCGTACAATTTCGGACTGCTGAGCTCACCTCTGTGGGGCATGAGCGCCGAGCGCACCCAGGCGCATCACCGGCTGTTCGTCGGCAGCTTCCTGCTCACCGGCGCCGGCATCACAGTGCTGCTGCTGTTCACGGCGCTCCCGCTGTGGCTGGCGGGCGCGTTCGCCGCAGGCGCCGGCTCGGGCGGCGCTGCGACGCTCGCCACGCTGTTCGTCGTCGACTTTGCGCCGCAGGCGCAATGGGAGGCGCGCATCGGCTGGCTGCAGAGCTTCAATGCCGCGGGCGAGGTCTTCGGACTGATCGCAGCCGCGGCGGTCTCGAGCGGGGGGTTTGCGGCGGCGCTGTGGGGATCGGTGGCACTCATCGCCGTCGCCGCGGCGCTGGGCGGCATCGGCCTGCCTGCCCGCACCGCCGGATCCGTCCGGCCTGCCGGGAACCGCCACCGGCCGGTTCACGCCCGGCTCGACATCCGGGCGCTGGCGCGCTTTCCGCGGCTCAGCCGGCCCTCGGGCATCGGGCTGCACGTCGATTGGATGGACCTGCGCGGCCTGCGCGGCCTGCGCGGCCTGCGCGGCCTGCGCGGCCTGCGCGGGGCGCTCGACACGCCCTTCGGCCGCTTCCTCCTGTCGTGGTTCGCATTCGCCTTTGCCGTGGCAGCGTTCTTCTCGTATTTCCCGCTGATG
>JAJZFQ010000208.1 GCA_021805275.1 Pseudomonadota bacterium | reverse complement strand
CCGCGGTACCGCCAGTCGCCGAGACCGTTGCGGCGTATGAAGACCACGCGAAGGCCGGACTGAGGGAGCGCGCGCGGTAGTAGTAGGTGGATGGACCGGTGAAATTGTGTGCGTAGTGGGTACCCTTGACCTGGCCGAGCACAGTCCATGGGCCGGCGCTTGCCGTGGCGAACTCGACGGACGTGATTGCAGCGGCTACCGGGTTCGGGACGGTCCAGGAGAGATTGATACCGTTTGCCGTTCCCACAGCCACAAGGTTGGTGGGCGTTGGGGGGGTGTCCGGAATTTCCTCGGCGGTGCCAATCACGTAGGTGACCGGCGTAAGGGACGACTCGCTGACCAAGCCGCCGCCATAAAGGTTCCAAGGCTGAAACTTCAGATAGACCGTCTGACCGACCCATGACGGGTCAACCTGCCAGCGGAACATACCGTCGTCCACGCGCAGCCAGGGCGCCCCGACGGCGTGGGCCGCGATGGCCGTCTGGTAGCAGCCGCGGCGCAAGTAGCCGTTGCCGAGGGTGTAGGTGCCGTTTCCGTTGAGAACCGTGGTCTCGTAGGACAGCAGTTCCTGGTCCACGAGCATTAGCGTCGCTAGGTTATCGGCCTCAGCCTGGGTGCCACCGGAGAGCGTCCCGCCAGCATCCAGCGCTACCGTGAACGAGTTGACCGTATCCGGGTCCGTTCCTATGGCGAGTGCAGCCGTGAGCGCGCCGTATCTGCACCCAGGCGCAGCGGTGCCAATCTTGGTGTAGGAGACATTATCGAGCGACACCAGCACATTCGCGCCGCCCCAATTGGGGCCCGCCCCCCCAACGCCGATCCACACCTCCGGGACGCCATTGGTGAGAAACTGGGGGGCACGAAAAATGACCGGCGGCTGCGTCGCATCCGGCGCGCCGTTCACACTCGGGACGTACCCGGCCGCTGGCTCGACCGTCTGAGTCGCGCCGCTCGCCACCCCTGCCGGGAACTCCTCGCAGGTGAATTGCAGCTCGAGGGCGCCCTGCTCGCTGATCGACTTGATCCGCACCGGCTCGTTCACGAGTCCAGCCTGCGAATCGGTGAGCGCGATCACATCCCCCGGCTCGAATACCACGTTCTCCATCGTCGTGGTGAACGTGTAGGTGTTGCGGATGTAGAGTGCGCGCTGCAGGATGGTCTGCGCGACCCACTGGCCGAGGGTGCCGTTGGTTATCGCGTGCCCTTGGATCATCTCCTGCTGGCGGATGCCGAAGGCGTTGTCAATATCGGCCTGGTCCTTGGCTTCCGCGACCGACGTATTGTAATTGTTCGCGCGGTTGACGTACTCAACGCGGATCACGTTGTACAGGTCGGAGAGCGGCTTCTGATCAACCCGCACGGGCTTGATGTAATCGGAGTCCTGGAACGACTTCTGCACCGTGGTCGGCGGCGTGTAGGTCACGCCGTTCGCCGTGGCGCTCTCATCACCGTACGGAATGACAATCAACTTGCCGTTAGACCACGCGGTGTTGCTGTTCGTGATCTGCAGCAGCCGCGTCAGAATCTCGTTCATGGTCGTCTGCTGATCGACCACGAGGGAGAGAAAAATATTGTTGGCGAGGCAGTAGTTGTGATAGAGCGTCAGATCGCCGAGAAACGCGCCGAATGAAAGCCCGTGCGTCGTTGAACTCAAGAGATCCGAGAATATCACCGAGGGGTCGGCGTCGATGATGGCCGGGGACGCCGTCGGCGCGAACTGGAAGAGGCCTGCAATCTCAAAATTGAAATTCGGGACGTTCGGCGAGCTGCCGAGCGCCAGGTTGAGGCACCCCACCCATGCTGTGTAAGGGTAGTTGAGCGCATCGGCACCGGAGAGGTGCGACCATGGCGCTTGCGATGCGGTGCCGACCGAGAATGTGCCGTTTACATCTGAGAAGCTCGTCGTGCCGGAGTCTTTCCAAATCGTGGGGATGCCGGCAATCGGGCCCTCGCAGATGGCGAGCTGAAAGCTCGAGGAGTACGTGTAGCTGGTGCTGACGCCGCCCCCGCCTTTGCCGACGGACTGCTTGTGCTCGACTGACTGGAAGTCCCCGTACCAGATCAGCGTGCCGGCGAGGCGCTGCTGCCCGTAGACGATAGGCAGTCCCATGCCGTACTGGCTGCCCTGGACCTGCATGCCGTTGTAACGCGTGGCCTGCGTCGCTACCGGCTGCCCACTGCTGGCGCCCATGAAGTTGCTCACAGCCACGCCCTCACGCGCCAGTAACCGGCGAGGCGATCCACCAAGGCAGAGCGTTCCCGCCGTTCGACGCAGCGCGCAATAGCGCAGGCATGCACCACGAAGGTGTCATCGAGGACGAGCGCACCGTGCGCGGTACAGCGCCCAAAGCGGTAGAGTGCGAGATCGGCCGGCAGCACTCGCTCACCATCCGGCAGCTTTTGTGCGTACCGACCGAGCGTGTCGAGAAAGCGTTCCTCGTCACGGTGCAGAAACCAGCTCGCGGGGTAGGGACGCGGGTCGAAACGCTCGATCACACCGGCGCCCGCGAACCATTCAATCAGCGACATCGCGCAGTCCACGCCGCGGCCTTTGACGGCCTGGCCGTGATGGTAGGGAGTTCCAATCCATCCCAACGCCTGCGCGATCACCGCGGCGCGCAGCTCAGAACTGGCTGATGCCGCCATTGCGCCCTCGAGGACCGATATTGGTCTGGATCGAATTTGAGTTGCTGCCGGCAGTCCCTGGCGCGTTCGCAGCTACGCCGGCGTACTGCGTCGACGGGTCCGGCACGTACGGGAAGCCGCGGTAATGCACGAGGTTATTGAACCGCGCCGTGCAGGTCGCGCGCGTCTTGTCGCAGCCGAAGATGGCACTCACACCGTCGCCAACTGCGGGCACTGCATACAGCGGATACACCAGCGTGAGAACGCCCCCGACATACGACTTCACCGTGCGCGTCTGGCCGTCGTTCACTCCGCCAGTGAAGGTCACGATGCCGCCCTGGAAAGAGCCGTCCGCGAGATTGCCGCCGCTCAGGGTGAGCGGAAACGAGGTAGCGCTCGGAGCCGATCCGACCGTTCCGGCGTACGTGAAGCTAGAGGCCAGAATCCCGCACACGCCGTCGTACAAGGTATTGGCGCAAGAGGGCAAAACATACGTGCGCGGGAATGTCGCCTTCAGCATCGCTAGCGGCGATTCCACCGTGATCTTGATTGTCTTTCCCTGCAGTGTGATCTGCCCGGCATAGCCGATGAACCACGACACGGAGCCGACGGCAGTATTGCTCCACGAGTCTGAGATGAATCGGTCAATCTCGATCTGCGCGTAGTCGAAGAACTTTTGCCATGCCGCAGTCACCAACGCCTGTCCGTTGATGGTCTGGGATCCATCATCGAGAATCGTCATGTTGAGCTGGTCAACATTGAGACCCATCGACCACTTTGCCTTGTCGCGCTCCACCGGAGGGCCGACCACGAAGGTATTGGCACCGATGGTGATCGGCGTCTTGTTTGTGGTCCACCGCAGCACTGTCCCATTGGTGAGTGTGATAGTGAACAGGTCTGCCAGCACAAATGGGCCGCCGGTGGCGAGGACCGCCTGCAGGGCGCTGCTGATGGAGCGCATCTCAGATCAGAAGCCAAGTGACAACGCCGAGCAAGCCGCCCAGGATGTAGCCCGCAAAATCCTGAGCGGCATTTTTGTAGGGCTGCGGTGGTACCTCGTAGCGGTGGTCAATCCAAAACTCTTTCAACGAGGCCACGGCGACCCCGCTTACCAAGATCGCGATGCGATGCGCCGGGAAGGCAACCCCAAATGCGGTTACCAGCCACGCTGCGAGCCACGCGTGAATGGCGAGTGTGGTGAAAAGAGGGTTGGTCTGGAAGGACCGCAGAAATGTCAGAAACTTGTTCACCAGTAGGTCTCCAAGCTGACGGACTTCGTCTTGTAGAGCTGGGACATGAACTGCTCAAACTCCGCCGTTCCCTTCGAGAAGCGGCACTGAAAGTAGTAGGTCCCCGTCCACGTCAGAGCCGATCCGGACGCTGGCGCCGTCGCGAAGGTCACGTAGCCATTCGACGGGCTGTTGAAGGTCGCGGTGGCAGCGGTGCCGTTGACATACGCCGTGGGGCTTCCGGAACTGGCCGCCACCGGCTCGGCGAATCCCCCGTAGGAGCGCAGGAGCTGAAACTGCGTGGTGGTCCCGTTGCCGCTCCCGATGGCCTGAGCGGTCACGCTGTCTTGCCCTGGCCCAGCGTCGAACAGAAACGGGATCACGTTCCCCTGTTGCTGGTTGAAGAACGCAAGCAGCGTCTGATACAGGGCCTGCGTCAGCACCTCGAACTGGAGCGTAAACTTGTAGAGCGGGTACTGCTGGTAGGTGGCCGCAACGACGCGACCGGTTTGCGTCTTTTGGAGTTGTGAGTTCCACACGGGAGCCAGCGTGGGAGGCCACACATAGCCGGTGACGGAGGGAAAGACGTTCACGGAAACGCGCCGATCCGAACCACGTGCTGCATCCCGGCGGCCAGCCCCTCGGGGTTGCGCTGAACCATATCGAGGAAGGAGCCGGCGTCGTTGGCGTGAATGTGGTAGTGGTGCTCCACAGAACCGCCTTCCCCACCGGATCCGCGGCCGCCGATAGCCGAGCGGAAGTCGTCGGCGAAGGGGCGCGGCAGGATTGCCTCGCCGCTGTGTACCATCGCTGGCATGTCGTGCGGGACGCTCCACGCGCCGACGTCGAAGGACGCCATCGCCTCGTATGCTCCGACGGCCGCAAATGCAGTTGCGGCAGCGATCGGCGCAAGTACGGGCCCAACGTACGGTATGCCAACGACCGCGCTATAGGCGCCCGCCGCGGCCTTTGCGGCGTCGGCTCGGATGGTTGCCATGTTGAGCACGCTCGCACTCGCCTTCTCGGCGGTGTGAGCAGCGGTAACGACTGCCGTGCGCGTCGTTGTACCCGTGATGGTGGCCATCGTCATCTGTGCTTCGCCGGCAACCCACTGAATGGTGCGCTGGATGGCAACATCGATGTACTTGAGCAGGATGGAACTCAGAATTCGGTCTGTGGCCATCTGCAGGGTTTGCGTCCCCTGGATGATGCCGTTGATCGAAGTGGTGAACGCCGAGGTTATTGGCTGCAGCATCTTCTGGTACGCCTGCTCCTGCTTCTGCGCACTCTTCTCGGCTGCGGTCGCCATCTTCGTGGCGTGCTGATCCTGAAGTGCCTCAATCTCGGCGTTGATCCGCGCGATGACGGCCGGCTTGCCCTTCTCGAGGGCCAGTTCCTTCTGGTACGCGACGAGCTGCGCGGCGTATTCCTGGCGGTAGAGGGCCTGCTCGTCGGAGAGTTCCTGCGCGTGCGTGATCTGGCCTTCCGCCTCTTCGGTGCGCAGCTGCTGGATCTTGATTTGCAGCATCGCCTGCGAGTGTCGACTCGCCGCCGCCTCCTCGATCGAGTTCACCTGCTCGGCGGTGCGCTCCTGCTGGTCGGCGCTGCGCTGGGCGGCCTCCAAGATGGTCCGGTCCGCCGTGAGCATGTGCTCGACGCCGCTGGTGGACTCACTCCCGGCGGTCACACCCGCGAACCGGATGTGCACCGGGTGGGAGTCGAACTTGCGCTGGATGTTCCCAATCAGCTGATCGTATGTGGCGTTTCCCTTGGTGAGATGCCCTTGCGCGTTGAACTGATCGCCCTGCAGGAGCTTCGAGCTGGGATCAGACCGATGGAGTGCCTCTATCGCCGTGGTGATCTGCTGCTCGTGGGCGAGCTCGGCGTTGACGGTCTTGAGGCTCGCCACCTGCTTGTCCAGGTAGGCCGCCGCACGCACGCCGGCGGCGTTCATCTGATCCTGCTCGGACTTTGCCTTCGCGACTGCGGCGTTCTGGCGCTCCTGAGCCTGGAGAGTGCGCAGCCGCGCCTCGAGGGTCGCCTGCGCGCCGCTCGCGTCGTACGGGTCGCTAGCCTTCAGCACCTGCAGCTGGTTTTCGATGCCCGCGATCTGCCGTTGTACCGTGTCAGTGCGGCCAAAACTCTCCAGGGCGTTCCAAGCCCCCATGATTCCCTGCTTGATGTCCTCCCAGCCGCGTACAACGTACCCCTCGTCCTGCATGGACTGTTCCGCGCGCGCGTGCATCGCCGCGCCGAAGGCGTCGATCGCCGCTTTCGCCGCGCTGGCGGCATTCCCTTCCTGCGCGAGGGCCGCGATGTGCTGATACTCGGCGGCGGTGAGGAAGTGGTATTCGTCGTTCAGCTTCACTGCCGCCTGCAGAGGGCGCCCGGCCAGTTGCTCGACCGCAGAGGCCGCCTGCTTCATCGACTGGTCCGTGAGGTCCGCGAAATCGACCGCCGCCATGCCGGCCTCTTGCAGGGTCGCCCCCGTAAAGCGGCCGGACTGAGCGAGCGTCAGGAGGGCGCTACGCGCCGCGCCGACCGTGATATCGCCGCCGGCGATCGCCGCCGCCATGGACTCGAAGCGTCCCTGGGTGACACCCATGGCGTCGTTCGTCGAGAGGACGGCCCGGTCAAAGGCATCCGACTGCCGCTCTCCCTCGATGAAGGCCGCCGTCAGAACGCCAGCCGCCACCGCGGTGCCGCTGATCGCGAGCCCCATGGGGGTGAAGATCTTGGAGAGAAGCCCCATGCGGTTCGCCAGCACCACCGAGGAGCCGCCGAGGCGCCGAAACCGCCCCGAGGCGATCTCGTCCAGCATGTAGGTAGCTTCCCGGGCCGTGCTGCCATTCACCACCGTGGCCGCGGTGTTCTCATCGAGGGCCGCGGTCTCGGACTGGATCGCCGTGGCGTCGTCGAGTCTGGCCGCCAGGCGCTGGTACTCGGCCTCGATCTCCTTGTTGGCCGCAGCCTCCTGGGTTGCGAAGGCCGCCTGCTGCTGCGCGCCCAGGCTGCCGTAATAGGCCCGGGTCGCCGCCAGATAGCCGTCCCGGCGCTGCTCCATCGTGGCGAGGGCATCCCCCAGGGATGCGGCGTCCGCCTTCCTGCCCGCCCTCAGAACCGTATTGGCGTGCGTTTCAGCGTCGATCATTGCCCGCCGGGAGGCCACCCACACCTGGGCCGTGGTCAGCGCCTGCGCCTGCAGGGACTGCTCCCCGCTGGCGGCCGCCTGGGTGGTGGATGCGTGGCTCACAGAGGCGCTGAAGGCATCCAGCTGTCCCGTGGCCCGGGCTAGCCCCGCGGTGAGGCCGTCGGTCTTGGCGACGATGTCGACTGCAAGGGTATTGCCGGCCATTGTGTTCTCTTTGCTCAGGCGTTCCGAGGCATCGGATCGATCGACATGCGACCGCCGGTAGCCTCGAAGAACTGCTTGGCGTTCATCGCCCCGGCGCGCCACCTCTCCTCGAGGGAACGCCGATGTGCCGCGACGACCTGCTCCTCGGTGAGTTCCTGACCCTCAGGGCGCCAGGTCGTGTAGACGGACGCCAGGAGCGCTAGCGTCTCGGCCTCTGGGGGTACTTGGCGCCAGAAAGTGATGACGGCGCGGACGTCGGCCATCCTCATCGTCCGCACCTCGCTCGGGAGCTTCTTTAGCCCCGAGGCGAGCCGGACGATGAGTTCCCTCAGCCCGCTGGCGCTTCCCCCCGCTGGGCGTCCACGGCGGCTGAACCGGAGGCTCCTTTCTCGGGAAGCACCCAGCCGCCGAATTGGAGAATCTGGTCGGCAGCCCCGGAGAGCTGCTGGATATCGGGGATGCGCACCCCCTTCAAGTTCTCTGCGGTGACGTCCTTGTGGTCCTCGCTGAGCGCGGCGGCAATGAGTTCCCGATTGGTCGCGGCCCGCCGGTGATTCGACGCTCCAGCCTGCTGCAGGAGATCGTGGATCTGCTCCACCTGGCCGATCGTGAGCTCTCTGATTTCAAACGTTCGCTCGCCAAGGGCGATGGTGATGGACTTCATAAAATCCTCTGGAGGGGTAAGCGAGCGGCACCGGCATGCCGCTCGCCCGTCGATCTAAGATCGACGCCCCAAAGAGGTGGACGAGTCCGGCTGCCGGGCCGGATTCAGGGTCGGAGGGAACTGCAGGATCAGGCGGTACTGGCGAGGCTCACCATGCCGATCTGCTGGGACGCGTTCGCGAAGAACGAGAAGTCGTACTCCGGCATCGCATAGTCGGTGGTCTTGTGCTGCATCTGCACCTTGCTGCCCACGCACCGGTACAGCCGGACGTAGTAGGTCGAGCCGTAGAGGGTGGTGGAGTAATCCAGCTGGAACGTCGGGGTCGTCCCGATCAGGTTGTTCTGAATGATCTGGAACTGGCCAGGCTGACCGGTCGTCACCTTGTAGGCAAAGTTGATCACCACGGACACGCCGGAGCCTTGGTCCGCCGAGGAGAACGTGTAGACGCCGGCGGCCTGAGAGTACTCACCAGCGGTGGGGCTGCTCGTCACCAGGGTCATCGGCTCGCCGGTGGCGGAGTTCGTGACGCCGAGGTCCGCATCGAAGGTGCCGGTGTTCGGGATTGTCGGGGTAATGGTGAACGGCGTCGCCGGAATCGCGGTGACCGGGCTCTGACCCATGAAGTACTGGGTACCGGTCGTCCACGTGCCACCGTAAAGCACGGTGTTCAGAGCGCGCCCGGACAGGGTCGCCGCCTTGATCTTGCCCGTGGTCTTGGCGGTTCCGCGCGCCACCACCAGAGGAAACTGGTTCTGGCCGTAGAGTTCCTTCGTCTCGAAGGAGATGTCGATCGACAGTTCGTTGGTGTAGCCGACGTTGAACGGCGTCTCATCACCGCCGTCGTTGCGCGTCAGGACGGCGATGCCGGGGCCAAAGAGGGCCTGCGGCACCGTGTTGGTGTTGGGCATGTGGGAAAGCTCCAGTGTTAAACCCGGGAACGAAAAAGGGCGCCGAAGCGCCCTCCTACGCACCTAGAGGCGGTGTGGACTACGGAACGATGATCTCGACGTCGGCCCAGACTTGGGATTGGGGGCCGAGGTCGCCGGTGGCCTTCTCCACCTTCCCGTTCAGGCGGCACCAGAAAACGATGCCTCCCAGGGTGAAGCGTTGACGCTGTGGGTCGTCGGGCGCGAACGCCGCATCCAGGGCGTCCATGTACGTATTGAGAGCGCTTTCAGGAACTGCGTCCGGATCCGCGCCAACCTTGGAAACGATGCAGATCTCCGGCTTCAGGATCAGAACCTGCAGGTTCTCCTGCCACTGGTATTCCTCATCCAGACAGCGCAGAAAAAGTGCCGGCGCCGGCACGTTGTCGCCAAAATCCGTGCGTCTATCCACCAGGGCGAAACCGGTCTGCACTGCAACGGCCGCACCGTTCGAGGTAGCGGCCTGACTCATGGTGAGGGGCGCCAGAGACGTGAGAGTGCTTCCCTCAGGAATGCCGTTCCCAGAGAGAGGGAAGCCGACGAAAAGTCCTACCGTGGAACTCGGGTTGAGGAGTGTCTGAGAGCCCTTGACAAGTGTGGCCGTGAATGACGCCGAAAAGACGCCCTGGATCCACGCCAGAAGCGTAGTCAGGATGGTCTCGCGCGGCGCCCGACTCATCCTTCCTCCTGCGCGACCATCTCGGCGATGCCTTCCTCGAGGATGGCAACCGCCTGTGCCTCCATCTCGTCAAAGGGGCCACGCAGGTACCGATAGGCGCGAATGTGAGCTGGTTTGCTCATCCTCGCCTTGATGCGCCGACTGCTGCCGCGCAGGCGGCGCCAGACGCCGCTCTTGAGATCCTTCACCGCGCGGGAGCGATTGCTGCCGTACTCGAGCGTCGCCGCCTTTGGGTACTCGGCAGGGTCCCCAGGAGCAAACACCGACACGTATCCGGCCACCCGTTTCGGATTGTCCGAATACACCTTGGACTTGATGAACTGCGCGAGCGCCGGAAGACTGCTCGGCCACCGGGGGCTCTGGCGCACCGGAATGGTGCCTTGGACGTTTCCACGCAACGTCCGCACGAACGTTTTAATACGACGTCGCAGAATCCTGCGCGTCCGCCACGGAATAGCGCTGAATTTGGCAATCAGTTCGCGTTCCATTACAACGCGCATCCTGACCTGAATGTCACTCATCCGGTCACCGGCGTCCGGTAGTGGTCGACCAGAAGAGCGATTTCCGGCGGCAGGCTCGATTTCTGTCCGGAGACAGGCCCGACCCAGTAGCGCTCGCTACCCACCAGGTTCCCCTGCGTGCGCTCAACCAGAGTTGGGTCGCGCCCTCGAAGCGCATATCTCATCGTGACCAGACGCAGACACGCTTCCACCAGGTCGTCCGGGATGGTCTGGTAGCCGCCGAGGTACTGGACCGTCGTGGGACGGGCCTCCCACAACACCTTCTGACCCGTCCAGGAATCGAGCCGGATCAGCCATCCCTTCTTGGCATCCACGGTGAATTCCGAACCGTAGGCCAGCGTCTGGCTCGTGGTTGCGGAAAGGGTTTGGACCACCTGCATGCCAGCGGTGAAGGTGAGCCCGCTCGCCCGAGACGTCGTGGGCCCGCTCAGCTGCACCGAGGAGGGTGTTGTTCCGATTACGGTGGTGCCGGGCGGCGCGCTGCCGTCAGAGGCGAATACTGGCATCCCGTTGGAGACGCCGGCGGTGCTCGAGACCATCGTAATGATGCGGCTCGCGTTCCCGTTGCCGGTGAACGTGACAACCCCCGGATTTGGCAGCGGCCAGCGCGACAGGGAGATCTCGCGCACGCCTCCCGGAAGCTGCCAGGGGTAAGGATATTGATCGATGAAGAATTCGTCCTGAACCACTTCAGCCTGAAAGACCCGGTCGCAGTAACTGGCGATCACACTCGACGCCTGCGTGATAGCGCGACTCAGGAACGCATCCTTCGAGGTGTCGGAGGCCTGGATCGAGAGCTCGCTCTTTGCGACTGCCAAAGTGGTGAGATCGTATGGACCTGCACCGAGCGCAGCCGTCGCGGGAACCAGGACGGAGGTGATCGCCTCGACGGACAAGGATCAGTACTCCGCGATGATGTTCGTTGCGGTCGTGCCCGTGGCGTTCACCTGCGCAGCGCGCACATTCAGGTAGGTCCCCGCGGGAACCCCAACGTACGTCACGGCCGCCCCGCCGGTGGTAACGAGCGAGACGTTCCCCGCACCACCCACCCAAAGCCGCTTGGAGGCAATTGGGAGCGCCACCGTGTTGCTCGGAGTAACCGCGGCGGCCAGAGAGGCTGGCGACAGAAGGTCGTCGCCGGACCCGGCGTATCGGTCAGGCATGGCTATCTCCTAGCCTTTCGGCCTAGATGCAGGATGGGGCGCACCGGGGCGGTTTTGGGTCTCACCGGAACTGCTGGAGTGCCGAGCGTGCTCGATGAATTCGGCTCGACGAAGGGACGCGGATTCTGCGCCTCACCCGTCTTCACCAGATGTTCAGCCAGAATGGTCGCCACGTGGATGTCATCGCCTTTGCGCCAGGGACGCATGTCCCGGGTGAGTGTCACGGTGGTCAGTGCCATAAAGTCCTCAGAGAGACGGCGCCCAGGAGGGCGCCGTCACCCGCTCACTCCGCCGGCAGAGTGTTCTCGCCGCCGAGAATCACGTCCGCCACGACCTCAACCGTGGGCGAAGTGCCTCCGGTCAGGACGGGGGTAGTGACGACCCGGATGTACCGGTAGGCGGCCGTGAGGTCCACCGCGAGGCCGTTCTCGGTATTGGCCGCCGTGAGGGCAGCGGACTGTGCCGTTGTCACTCCATCCGGCAGGTAGTTCGTCCAGGTGGTGTCATCCGGGGAGTGCTGCAGAACGGAGCTGACCGAGATGGCGCTCGGGGCACCCGATTCGGCTCCCACGGCCGTGTGAAGCACACACGACTGGGCCATGCTGTGAGAGACGCGATCGATTGACCCGCCGTTGACCGCGGCGCTGGCCGCCTGCGGCTGCACGCTGGTCGCGACGGCGACGAAGGCGCCGATGTTGCGCTGGGTTGCGACATTCATTGAAGAAACTCCTGCGTGAAATGGTGTGGGCTGGGGCCGAGGCGCACCCCCTTGGGTGCGCCGTCAGCCGTCAGTTACCCGTGGATCAGGAAATGGCCGGCGCCCAGCGGACGAACTGCAGAACCGCAACCGCCTGGTCGTGGCGGATCTGGAAGTCGTGCTCCGCGATGGCCCGAACCAGAGTCTGATCGTTCGAGAACGCCGAGACGGTGGTGCCGCGCGCGTTCACGTAGCTTCCTTCCCGCGACACGGCCAGCTCCATCGTCATGCTGTCGAAGATCATTGCCGCGTCCATCTCGGCAAGCAGGAGGAACGAGCAGTCCTTATTGGCACCCGTGGCATCCCACAGATTGGTCGGGATCTGAGTCGTCTTCTTGTAGGGATAGCCCAGCAGCTTTCCGGCCGCCATCTCCTCGCGGTACACGTACACGCCGAGACTGTTCTGGACGTTGTACAGGTAGTTGAAGGTGCGGGGATGCGAGAACCACACGCGCTTGGTTTCCGTAACGTTCGCCGTATCCAGCAGATTGGCGAGACCGGCCATTTCCTGCGCTGCGGTGCTGAGCGTATAGGTTTCGTTGGAGGTGAGAAACTGACCCCCAACCGCGGCCGTGGAGTCCGCAGTCGCACTCCAGACGCCGGCAGACCCGCCGGAGTTAACGGCGTTCCGATTGGCAAATCCGGTGAAGCCCATCGGAGCCGCCTGCGTTCCGTCGCCGAGCAGAAACGCCAAGTCCTGGCGCAGCGCCATGATCTTGACGAGGTCGTCGCGCACGAATGCGTCGGCGGCAGGATCCGCATAACGCATCATGTCGTTCGACACCGGCACGAGGGCCGTCAGCTTCTTGAACGTGGCGACGATCTGTCCCACGGTCGGCTGGCTGGAACCGATCGCCGAGGTCTCCGTACCGTAGGTGGCGGTCGCCGGCGCCGTCTGCGCCGGGAGCGTCATGGTGCCGCGGGGCATCGGAATCACACGCGGCCCCGAGGCGCGTACGACGGCCGCCGGGCGCAGGAGCTCGATGATCTCGTTCATGTAGTCCGGAGGCACGATGAAGCCACCGCTGGCGCCCACCGACGTGATGAGTGCCCGGGTTACCGGGTGCTGTTCCCCCAGCGTCTCCCCGGCGATCTGCCGCGCCTGGTAGAGGTTGCCGCCGGCGAGGGCGCAGAGGCGAACCATGCCGCCTACGGTCAGTCCCGCCGAGGTGCCGAAGCCTCTCTTTTTGGCGAATGCGTCGTCCGTATACGCATCCGCGACCGCCTGAACCTGCGTGGCGCGTGAGGCGTGGACGTCCTGGCCGCCCACCGGCAGCGCACCAGCAGCGGCCGTGCGCTGCACCTCCTCGAGGCGGGGAATCTCTGTGTCGCACTCCTTCACCTTGCGCTCGAGCGCATCGAAGGAGAGCTTCTCCTCGACGGTGAGGGAATCCTTGGCAACGAGCGCCTCCAGCTTTTCGATGGCGGTCGCTCGCTTCTTCCGAAGCTCGGAAACATTCATGGTGAAACTCCAGGAGGGCGCCGCGAGGCGCGCGGAGCCTTGCCCAAGGGCGAAAGAGGGGCGTTCCCGGCCCCAACCGGAGCCAGAAAAGAAAAACCCCGCCTTGAGCGGGGTCGGGAGTCAGTAGATGGTCAGGTCAGGCGATCTTGAGAAGCCGAACCCGGCGCCGGAGGGCATCCATGCTGCGGTCTCCCGTGGCACCTGCCTCCTGCTGGGTGCCGTTCGACACCTGGACGGCATCCGTATCGCCGTCCTTGCCGGTTGCCGTGTCCACGTCACCAGGAACGTTGTCGTCCCCAGCGGCACCCTTCACCGAAGCCTGTGCGTCGCGCATCGAGCGCCCCAGGTCGTCGTGAGCGCTTTCGGCATCCTCGTGCGCGCCAGCCACATCGTTGTGAGCCTCTCGTACGGACCGGTGGTGCTTCTCCACCGTACCGTGCAGCTTCATGGCGCGCTCCAGATGTTCCGCGGACCGCTCCGGATCGCCACGCACGGAATCGAGCGCCTCGCCCAGACTGTCGTGCGCCGCGCGCGCCTTCTCGTGTGCGCTCCGAGCTTCCTCGAGGTGATCGGCGATCCGATCGTGGTGCTCGCCGAGCGTCTTGTGGTGAGTGGCGGCGCGCTCGTGATGGCGCAGCGCCGCGGCCAAGGATTCCTTTGCCGCCTTGGTCAGTCGGCGCACTCGGCCAGCGACCGAGCGGTCGCCGTCGTTTTCTTTGCCCATTTCGGCTTTCTCCTCATAGTGATCGAGGACCTTACGGGCCTCTGTCTTGATTTCGGCAGGGATCTGAGTGTCGGGAAGACGGGACGCCGCGGCGCGAATAGCACCCTTCGGCACGCGCAAACGACCTTCTACGACGTGCGCGATCGGCAGCTTGTAGGAGCCGCGCTCCTTCGGGTTAGCCGCGTCGTACGCCAGGAACGCCTTTCGGGCTTTCGCCGGATCGAATTCCTTGCCACCGGCCCACTCAAACACAGACTTCTCCGCCGCAGGGCCGTCCCACCCGTCGGAGTCGTCAATGGGCAGGGTGCGGGAGACTCCGCACTTCCAGTCAGCCGATTCGGCGGCGCGTTGCGTCATGTTGGTCTCCGGGGAACGCTGAGTGACAACGGCACCAGTATCGGCCGGTACCGCGACAAAACTAACTTCTAACAAATCTGCGGCTAGCACTCGCTGGCCGCCCCACGGCTCCTTCGGATTCAGCGGCTCCATCTCGAGCGGGATGAAGCCGATCGAGACGGCGCGAATGACCTCCGCCTTTACGAGGCGTCTCACCTCGTCGGATTTCGGGGACGTCCCGGGCGGCGGCCAGCGAACGGAGATCTCGAGTTTGTCGCCGTTGTCAATCAAGGCAGTCGAAACCGGCGTCGCGACCGGGTGCTCATAGTCGTGGTTGAAGCACACGGCGGAGCTGCGCAAGAAATTTGCCGTTTTGAGATTGGCCGGCTCAACCACCCATCCGTCCCGGGCAATCTCGTTGGTGGAGGCGGTTACCTTCGTGATGTCATCCACCTCACCTTCCACAACGCGTACATGCGCCACGGAACGCATCATCTCGTTTACTTTCATGGAGCGTGTCACCTTGCCGATGGACCGGAGCGGAATCACGCCTCGATCACCTTTTGTGGATTGGTTTGGAACCGCAGGGTCGGGTTCACTCCCCTCGGGAGGCCTCCCGGCCCCATCGGGTGAGGTGCCCGTCATATCGCTGCCGAGAGCAGCGAGATTTACGGGGGCGCGTACTTCGTCGCCACCTGGCACCGGCTGCAGATTCTCCGACTTGCGCCACTCGTTGGTCGCAATCAGGCCGGAGAGAACGCCGATCCGGCCGAGGTTGTATCTGGTCTGCGGATCAGCGCGCATGAGCGTTCCGGGATCAAGCAGGAGCGACAGCCCCTCATCCTCCAGCTTGAAGTAGCGGTTGAAGCGCTGCTCCAGCATGGTCAGATCGGGCGCCACGGTTTCGTTGATGTACGCCTGGTCCTCCTGAATGATGGCGTTCCCGCGCTGCTCCTTACCTGGCTGAAACAGCTTCGCGGGGGGAACCCCGAAAAAGCGCGCAATCTCCTGGATGCTGAGCTGCTGCTGATCGATGAACTGGATATCCACCGCGCTCAGCTGCAGCTGCTCCCACTTCAGTCCCTCTTCCAGGACCGCAGTGCGGCCGGTGTTCTGGACGCCGGCCTGAAATTCTTCCCACTGCTTCTTCAGTCTGTCGGCGGTGTCCTGGCTCAGCCGACGGTCGGTCTGCAGTACTCCGGAGGGACGCGCCCCATTGTTCACCCAGCGAGACGCCTGCAGACCTTGCCCCATCGCGAGCCCGATGGCGTCTCGCGCCATGCCAATAGTCGAGGCGGCGATCAGCATGTTGAAGCTGATTCCGCGGATGTGGAGGATGTCCTCGGCCGGGATGGCAACGGGAAAATCCCGCAGCATGGCCATCTGAAAGAGGCCGATGCGGTTGACGTTGTAGAACCAGCTGCCGTCGGACGCCTCGAGCACCATCACTGCGTCGGGATTGATCCAAATGAGTTCCGTCGGATCTCCCCGCTTGTTGCGGAGGACCGCCGAGTAGGCGTTCCCGCGCAGCAGATACGCGACCATCATGTCGCGCATGTACTCGTACCAGGTTTGCACCCGGTTAGGCCGAACCAGCAGGTTTGCCACCGGATGCTGGCTGCGCCCCAACTTCGTCTGAGTCCCGTTTGCGTCGGACCTCACCACCGAAGCCGCAGCGCGCGCCACATCCTGAGCACGAATCGAAACCGCCCGGTTGACCGCACTCACCGCCATCGCAGTGGCCTGCGAAACGAGCATCCCAGAGGCCGACTGTATAGAGCCAAGAGGCGGAATCATCCCGTAGGAAGGAACTCCGGCGCTGGAACGCACTTCGCCGCCCAGCATGCGGACAAGTCGATCTCGGATGCCCATGTTCGATTACGACCTCACAGAAACAGCAGGCCGCGGCCCTCGTAACTAGGGCCAGCCTGCGTCACCTTGGACGCCCGGGACGTGGCGGATCCAACCCCCATGGCCAGGGCCACGAGAGGGTCAATTCTGTTCACCGCGCGCTTCTTGGAAAACCACCGATTGTTGAAGGCGTCGGTCTCCATCGCGGCGGACATACACGCCCACACCAGGAGGGGCGAGTTCAGAAGGCGGATGCGCTCCTCGAGAATCAGCTCCTCGAGAGCGAGCACGGAGCCAGGCATCCAAAGACCGAGCGGCGGATCGTCACCCTGCAGCTTCGCCTCGTCGATCTGGTCCTGAGTGGGCTTGGCTCGCCGAACGCCGCCCTGCGGGTGCTCCGCCTGAGGCAGAGTTAGCCCAATATCATCCATCTCCTCCTCGAGCTTCCGGTAGGAATACCGGTCATACGCTACGAGGCGAATTTGGTACTCCCTGTTGATCTCAGCCAGTCGGGCCGCGAGGAACCCGAGGCGAATGATTTTCCCGGGAACGGAATGCAGCCAGCCGGCGCGCACCCACTCATGGTATGGCGCCTGATCCCGCAGAGCCCGCTCCGTCATCGTGTCGGCCGGGGTCCACGCCTCAACCCATGCGTCGAAGGTTGGAAGTGCCACGGTCTTACCGTCGCGCTCCACCTCCTTGACGCCGGTCTCCACCACGAACGCTGCTGCGGTCAGGTCCTGCGACCCGGAAAGATCCAGCCCGATGTGAACACCCATCCCGGTATAGGCGCGCGGATCGAAGTCCGACAACACTCGCTCCAGCGCCTTGCGTCCCATCCAGGCCGTATCCGACTCCGTCCACACACAGAAGTGCAGGCGCAGAATGTTGTTCAGCTTCCCGGGGATGGCTCGCGCTTGCGACACTGCGGAGCGGATCTCAGCCGCCGGCATCGTTATGCCGAGGAGCGGATTTGCCTTGATCCAGCACCGCTCGTCCTCGAGAGGATCGTCTCCCTTATCTAGGGCGCACACATAACTGAAGGTGGCGTCCCCGCCGTCCAGGACGTCCCCCACATAGGTATATTCGTCATCCGGCACCATCGTGCCGGCCGCGACGCGCACCGCCCAGAGATGCTCCTGCCAACACACACTCTGCCGATCGCTGCCGCTATTAGTGATCATCACCAGAAGCGGCTGCCGGCGCGACTTGAAGCCGCGCTCGAGCATTTCGACCATGTTGCTGTCGCGGTGCTCGTGGATCTCATCCAGGAGCGCGCAGCTCGGCATAGGCCCAGAGTGTGCCTCCTCGGTCGAGATCGGTCGGAAGAAGCCTCCGCGCTTCATATCAGACAGCTGCCAGATCGGGTTGCCGCCCGAAGGCACCAGGCGCTGACCCAGCGCCGGAGACTGCCGCCACATCATGACGGCGGCCCTGAATATCACCATCGCCTGAGACTTCATCGAGGCGCCGGCATACACCTCCGCCTGAGCCTCACCGTCGGCGAGGAGGCAGTACATGCCTACGCCTCCGGCCATGGGGCTATTGTGTGTCGGAATAAACTCGCGGCCTGCGAGATACATCTGCGTGGGGGAATCCACGCTGATGCATCGCACCGAGACGGATTCCACTGGATCACACGCAACGACGCGCCGGTCAGCACTTAGACGACGTCGCGCATGAGGCACCCGTTGCCGCGCGTCTTTGCGCGAAAGCCGAAATACTCTCATCGCGTCCGGTGCATTAAATTGGATCCGATATCGCGGCCCGACGTCCCTACCGTATAGGGTCGCGCGACCCTCTTGCCAATTCACCTTCAGCCCGAGGCTCATGGCGAGTTCCCGCGCCCCTTCCGCGAGAGGGCGGCATGTCAGATCAAGTTCGCAGCACCCCCTGCCGCTAACGTGGCCATCAGTGTCCATGATGCCCTGGAGCAGTGCGAGGCGCTGTGCGGCGCTGGCGCGCAGGTACAAGGCCGGAATGTGCTTGTTGCCAAGAAGACCGGCGACTCGCAGCTTTTCCCGGAGCGCGGTTTCCCGCGTGCGCGGCGGCGCCGCAACGCCCCTGCGCCGCGCGCGGTCGCATTCCCGCTCACAGGCTCTGCATTTCTGACCGATACGCTCTTCCGGTGCATGTCCGCGTACACATCCAGGTGGGCGACCGCCGAGCAGATAGCGTCCAGGGCGATCGCCACCCTGGCGCCCGCCGACGGTCGTCCCCGCAGTTCGCAAATGCTCCAGGATCTCAACGTCGGCGTCGCCTACCGTCACTCGCGCGCAGTCGCTGTCCCCATCGCCGAGCCAGACCCCGAGGGTATAAGGCTCGATTGGGAGCGCGGCGGGCGGCAGATCCAAGGGAGCGGCAAGCCGAATGCTGTGATTCGCCGACCGGTACCGGCCATTGGAATAGCGAAGCGTCTCGGCTATCTTCCTAGTGCTGCGCACCCCTTGCCGCCACGCCCCCTGGCCGCTCCTCGGTACGCCAGAGAGCGCCGAGCGCCCCTTGGGAGTATCGGAGCGGCGCTGCTCCGTCATCCATAAGTGTTCGGCGTCAGCGACGATGATGGCGCCGTCGTCGAATTCAACTCGATAGCACGGACGTCCAGACTGGACTGGGTGGGCCTGCAGTACGCGACACGGGCGCCCTGCATCGTCCAATACCTCGTCGCCTGCGCGCAATTCACCCATCGTCGTCCAACCGCCAGGCGTAGGGATCGCCGTGTCGAGCGCGAGCGCCTTGCCCCCCCCTTTCGCCATTTCTATGTAGGCCCGGCGAAAGCGCCTGAAGCCGTCCGCGCGCTTCCAGCCGAAGATCGACCCGATGATGAACTGCTGCGCCGGCTCGAGCTCGAAAGGCATCCCCTCGAACTTGCCCTGCGCCAGACGAAGCACATCGGGAAAAAAGTCGATTGCTCTGTGCGCCGCCTCGAGGTCCCAGGTCAGCCCACGCTCGCCACCGCGCTGCAGGTCGTCCAGATGCCGCCTGCAGGCGTTGCGCACGTGCGGCCCGGCAACCATCTTCCCCGCCAGAACATTGCTCGCATACGCGAGCACGGGATCAGGTGGCGCCTTCTTCCTAGAAGTACTTCGTCGCTGGGTCTTGCTTGTCTTGGGGCGGGATGGCACTCACTCGACTCCTGGCAGACGGCGTGATGCCCAACTCAACAGCCGCCTTTAGCATGTTCTGGTAGGCCTGATTGGCCAATTTCACGTACGGCGACAGCGCCGGTTGTCCCTTCGAGCCTTTGACCAGCGGAGCGCGCTCAGACGCCTCGGTGTATTTGCACCAGCTCGCGTAATACTGGCAGTACGACGCTAACACCGCGCGATCCAGATGCGTCAGCATCCCGAGGTCGTACAACTCGTTGGCGACGCGCCCCCACTCCACCTTCGCCTCATCTGTTAGATGCGGCGGAACTGACGGCAGCGCGAGGCGCGGCCGAGGTTCGTTCTCATTGAGTGGTCGCTTACCGGGATTCCCCGTGATCAGCTTGAGAAATGTTGGTTTTGGCTTTCGTCCGCGCATTGGTTCTGAATGCGGACGGCCCGCATCTACGCTAAAAATCAGGTTCCTAAATGAGAATGCCCCTCATCTACGCATAAATCGTGCCCTGGATGAGAACGTCCCTCATCGGGAGCAGGCTTTTCTCTTGCAAGCCCTCTCGCGGTCCGTAGTATTGAGTTTGCCAACACCAACTTCTGGAACCGCGAGAGAGATCGAAATGCAACCAGACCGCGCCATCACGCTTCACCCCTGTTGGGCCTGGGCCGTCGCGCATGCGACGAAGAGAATCGAAAACCGCTCGTGGCCGACGAAATTTCGCGGACTGATCTACATCCACTCCGGCTGCGGCGGAGTGAAGCGGGACGATCGCGAGTCGCTCACTCGTCGACTCAGTCATGTCGGGATCTCTTACCCCGACGAGTCGAACTTCACCCGCGGCGCCCTCGTCGCCGTCGCTGAACTCTTCGACTGCATTCAACTACCGAATTCACGACTGGGCGCGTGGGGATGCCCTGACTCGTGGCACTTTCTTCTCCGCGACGTTCGCCCGCTTTCTCGCCCCATTGCCATGAACGGCAAGCTCGGAATCTGGCGCCTGTAAGGCGCCTCGCGCGCGCGCCCAGAGTTCCATTCCCGGCGGCGTCGGCCCTCGTAGGCGAATGAGAAAATCGTCCACGTCCCCGGCGGCATCGAAGGGCTCGAGTAAATCAGGGCGCTCGTAAGCGCCGAAGTATACGGTCGGGCGCCGTTTTAGCCCGCGTAGCAGCTCGAGCAGTCGTAGCCCGTTCTCATACCGCGAGAACCAACCGCAGGCGTTGATTCGATCGCAGCAACTCTCCATGAGCACCAGCCAGTCCGGCATCCGGGCCCACTCCTCGGGCGTCAGAATGTCCGTGTCGATGCAGTACCGATGGCGCGGCTCCATGTCCATTATCGACATCATGAGTCCGCTACCAGCGCCCAGGAGCAGCCAGTTGCCGTCCTCGCGCTGGTAGTCGACGTACTTGTCGATGCGGTAGAGCTCCCCCGCGTGGCGGACAGTGAACGTCATGGCCGCACCTGGTTGACCTGGCGCTCTGCCTCGCGCACCGGCAGCGGCTGTCCGCAGAACTCGAAGCTGGCGGTCAGGCGCGTCGTGGCGTGCTTCACGGCCCGGCGTGTGTCGCGCCCGGTCCGCGATGGCGCCCGGATCATGCGCCAGGACCGCGAGCGGCGCGCCGAGGCGATCTCGGCGGGATGGCCCGTGTTGCGGAACACCCGATAGCCAAGGGCCGTATAAGCCGCAGCAAGGTGCGAGATCATGGCGCCGGCAATCCCGACACCCTGGAAGTCCGGCAGTGTGACACTGCGGTGCCCCCGGACCGCTTTGCGCTTGTCGCGCAGCCGGCCGAAGAAGGGCAGATACGAGTGGAACGCCACCGGGCGCCCCTCATACTCGGCCACGTAGCACTTCGCCGCCTTGTTCAGATCTGCGGTCAGATAGTGATACGGAGCAAACCGGCGCCACTCGCTGTGGTGGACTCGGTAGATCGTGAGCGCAATCTCTGGACGACCTTGAAGGGACCTCCAGTGGAACTTGCCCGTCGCCGGCTCGAAGACCCAGTCCGGATCCAGCCACGCCTCGACGTCGTAATGGCAAGTTACCGCGATGAATTTGCCGCCGCGCCGGCGCACCGTCTTGGCGATCGCCGATGAGCCAATCTGCGCAACCGTCCGATCCACCACCGAGGTGAACTCGTCGATCACGCAGAGTTCCGGGTACTCGCAGAGCGCCCTGGCAATCATGGTGCGGAACTGCTCCCCGTTGCTCAGAACCTGATAGGGGCGAAGCCAGGACGGCGGGGAGCTGAACCCGACGGAGGAAAGAAGAAGCGTGATTTCCTTGATGCTCATCCCACTCGGGAATCCGTCGAGCACCGATCGTCCCTCGTCCCACTCGAATCCCCGGACGTAGGCGTCAGGGAACAATTCCCGCGCTACCGTCGACTTACCGCAGCCTGAGGGCCCTACGATCAGTCCCACTTGCCATGGCTTCTCGTCCAGGGGCAGATCAACGTTCCACTCAAGGCGCGCCTTCTCGGTCACTGGCACGTCGAACAGGCCGCCGAGCTGCAGCACTCGGGGCGTCTGTCTGACGTCCACCTGGCGAACGATGTGGGCCTTCATGCGACCAGAGCCTTACAGCGGTATCCTTCGTGAGTCATGCGCTCGAGCACCTGAGCTTGCTCGCGCTCACCGCTGCACTCGATCAGAACGTGCCACTGTTCCTTGACGCTCCCCTCGCCTTCGCCGTGCCCTTCGTCACCGCCGCCGAGCCCGTCGACCATGAGGTTCTCGATCTCCTTCTCGGTGAACGCGGTCAGCGTCAGATCGAAATTCGCCGCGTCGAGTTCGTGAATCTCCTCACGCAGCATGGGGAGATCCCAGCCTGCGTTCATCGCGGCCTTGTTGTCCGCGATGATGTAGGCCCGCTTCTGAGCCGCCGTGAGGTGAGCCAGCTCGATGACCGGCACCTCGGTGAGCCCCAGCTTGCGGGCGGCAGCAAGCCGGCCGTGGCCGGCGATGATGCCGTTCTCCCCGTCCACCAGGATCGGGTTCGTCCACCCAAATTCCCGAATGAGCGCGGCGAGCTGCGCCACCTGCTCGTCCGAATGAGTGCGCGAGTTCCGCGCGTATGGGATCAGTGCCTCAACGGGGCGCATCTGCACCTGCAGAGGCGTTCCGCCGGCGCTTGCCGTGGGGGTTGAGGAGGTTCGTCTTCGGGTCACAAATCACCTGCGACAAATGCCGGTTGGTCGCACTGCAAGGCGCCGCTGGGCGCCCTTGGGAAAATAATCGCCAATTTCGCGACGCTGCGCGCCGTGGGACCACGCGCTTGCCCACGAAAATCGGGCTCCGTCAAAAAACCCCCTATCCGTCTGGCAGGGCGCCATCCTGGCTGGGCCAGCCTTTGGCTGGGCGACGAGCCGCAGGCGGTTAGACACACGGGTGCGGGTGGCTGCGACGGCTGCCACAGCCGTTTATAGCCGTTCGTCCCCAGCTGGCAGCCATCAACCTAACATCGAGTCCACAGGATCGCGCCAGTGGGGCGATCCGCACGCCGAGGCCAAAAGGAGCGGGTACGCACAGGGCCGTTCATAGCCGTTCGACCACGGGCCGTCGGCTACCAGGGCGCCTAACGCCTGATATCTACCCTTGGTCAGGTCAATTGCTCAGGACTCATGCCTCTCGGCCAGCCGTCCGCTCCACAACCCTTGGCCACCAATTTGCCGCCGCGCCGACTGTTAGATTGGCCTCGGCGCCGCTCCTTGACCTGGCTGTCGTGCGGCAGGCACAACAGCCGAACGTTATCGAGCCGATCGAACTCCGTCGGGTACGGTACTGGTGGCCGGGTCAGAATGTGATCCACCACCTTGCCTGGCACTTGGCAGCCAGGCACGGCACATCGGCCGCCGGCTCGAGCGATACAGGCGCGCCGCAATTGGCGCCAATGATCGGACTCGTAGTACCGATTGGCGCGCGGCATGGCTAGGCGCGCAGTCCCGACAGCGCCGCGGCACCGACTGGCTGAACCGCGCCAGCCTTCTCGGCCGCGAAGGCGAGGAACTTCTCCGCTGCGGCGTAGAGAACCGCCGGGCTCGCCGCATCGAACGTGATGGTTGCCATGTAGCCACCATCGGCAGAGGTATAGGCGAACTTTCCCACCGACTGCGGCGGAACGAATCGCGCCTGCAGCTCCGGGGCGCCCTTCATTCGACCGTCACCCCAAGCTCAATCACAATCACCTCTCCGTCCGTCATGGTGACGGCGATCTGAATCGTGTAGAACTGACCGGCGGTGCCCCCGGAGACTGGAACGTTCACGGTCAGTTCTCCGGTGGTCACTGTCCCGACGGTGAGAGCCGAATCGGGCGGATTCACCAACGTCACCGCGGCGGACTGGACCTTCGATTGGCTGCTGGCCGGAGGTGCCACCGGCGACCAGGTGCAAGAGCCGTCCTGAACGGTACCGGTGGTCACCCACCCGGGTTCCGTCGGCCCGGTCTGCCCGGCAGTCGCGCCGTTCTGGTAGACGTAGCCCGTGCTGTGATCCAGGCCGTCGGCCGACTCCGTGGAGGTAGACGGCCGGCGCAGTTCCGCCACCCCTACCGTCGAGTTCGGCTCCCACACCCCGACCGAGGCAATCCCGACGTCGATCTCGTACGTCGGGGCAGCTGCGGCGAATTTCGTCCGAAATTCGATCTGGGGCGCGTTGGCACTCACAAGCTAGACGGACTGCGTGGCGCTGACCGAAAGAGTGTCCCCAGAGGCGACGCTCTTGTTCCCGCCAGTGAAGTCGCCGGCGGAGTAGAGGATGCCGGTCGTCCCGCTGATCGTGGACACCGTGGTGAAGAAGCCGCCGGCGATGGTGGCGGTGCCGTCGATATTGAAGGCCGCGGCCGAGGCGAGGGCAATGCTCCGGCTGGCCGCGGTCCCGAACGAAAGGGTGGGCCGCGCCGCGTTGGAGTAGGCGGCATTCTCGGTCCAGCCCGCGTGGCTCGCCATGGTGTCCGTGGCGGCGAAAGTCGGAGCGGTCGCTCCATCCACGAGCCCCATGTACCAAGCCGCCGTGTAGGCGCTCCCGGCGAAGTACTTGGTGAGGATGTCATCCGCCCCACCGGTGGGAACGAGGTTGAGGAAGGCGCCGTCCCATGCCAACTCGTACCGCTGCGCGGCGAGATCGGCCTGCAGCCCGAGCAACCGCATGGGACTCCACTCTGGGGCCAGCGCGGCGGCGATCTCGCGGGCGATGGCTTCCTTCAGCAGGACCACCGTCCGCCGATCGACCGGGCTGAAGCACCGGAACTCATACCGGAAGCCGAAATGAGGGCGGCTGCTCAGGTGCTCCGCCAGCACCGCGCGGCGCACCACCCTAGCCGCCGAGGCGGCGCGGGATCGGATCAACTCACCGAGTCGTCCACGCTTGGTGCTCACGGTTTGACCTCCTCGGTCGGCTTGGGGGCCGGCGCCGGCTCTTTGGCGCGCAGGATCTCCACCCCACGGACAGGCTGTCCGTGGAATGCCTCCCAGAACTTCTCCTCCTCGGCACGGAGGGCCACCAGGTGGTTGGTCAAGGCGGTGCGGCCTTCCTTCGCCACCTCAGCGATGTCCTTTTTTGCCAGTTCGAGAAACGCCTTGGCCCTCGCCATCACGTGCGCGGCGTTCCGCAGTTCCTTCTCCCCGAGCAGCTCGAGGGCGGCGATGGCCTTCTCGGTCGGCACGGCAATCCGCTGAGCACCGAGGCGCTGCGCGGCAGCCAAGTCGGCTTCGAGCTCGCTTTTAAGAGTCAACATAAATTGGCTCCGAATGCAAAAAAGGCGCCACGCTGGCGCCTCTCAGTTGGTTGCGCTGGCAGGACTTGAACCTGCGACCTTCGGGTTATGAGCCCGACGAGCTGCCACTGCTCCACAGCGCCTCAGTTGATCTGAGGATTGGTCGGCAACACCGCGAGCCGGGTGTCCTGCGGGACTACTCCGACGCGCCGGCCGTAGCCGATCACCACAATCCGCTTGCCGTATGGCAGCATCACGATCCGGTCCGCGCCTTGGGCGCTCTGACCCGACAGCCAGTTGAGGACATCAACGGCGTTGCCGGCATCCGTCACCACCACGGCGAAGGTGCCCACTGCCGCCAGGTGGTCGACGGCATTACCCGCCTCACCCAGAGCCGCCTGCAGGTCCGCCAAGGCGCTCACGGTATCGGCGGCATTCGCGCTCGAGGCGAGCGTCGCCACGGCAAACTCGGCTGCCTGAATCGCCATGGCGGCGGCGCCGGATTCCGCGACCGTCACCGCGTACACGTTCCCGGACCAGGACAGGTTGTCCGCCGCATTGCCCGCCTCAGTGATTGAGGCCACGGCAGCTAGGGCGGCGCTCACCGCCTCGGACGCAGATCCGGCCTCCGAGATCCCCGCGGCGCGGACTGCGGCAGCCGCGAGGGAATTGGCGGCGGCACCCGCTTCCGCGAGCGACACCAGAATCCCAGAGGCGGTGGTGAGTGCATCCACCGCTGTCCCACTCTCGGCGAGCGCGGCGGTCGCCGCCAGAACCGCCTGGACGACATCAGCGGCAGATCCTGAGGCGGCGAGGCTGGAAACAGCCGCCAGGGAAGCTGCCACCGCGGCCGCGGCAGATCCGGACTCCGCCAGATTCTCCACTTGGCTAGCGGCGCCGGTCACGCTGTAGGCGGCCGAACCGCTGTCCGAGATCGAGGCACCCGTCGCCTTGGTGGAACTGAACACTTCGGCCGCCGCAGCCGCTTCGGCAATGGCGCTCACGAACGAGGCAATTGCGACGAGGGACGCGGATGCGGCGCCACTCTCCGACACAGACGCCGCGGCAGCCAGCTGCGCCGAGAGGGCGTCAGCACCAGAGGCCGACTCGGCAAGAGACGCGGTGACGAGAGTGCCACCCGGGACGCTGTACACGCGCCGCGCACGGGGAGCCGAGAAGATCTGCCACGGGTTCGCGGCGATGGCGGCCTGCTCAATCGAAGAGAGGGCGCGCCCGTACACCAAATGCATCGCGCAACGGCCTTCGATGGCGCGCAGGACACCGAAGTTCTGGCCTAGTAGGTTCAGAATTGCGCCG
>JAJZFQ010000238.1 GCA_021805275.1 Pseudomonadota bacterium | reverse complement strand
TGATGTTCATGCTGATCATCTGGCTGCAGGGCATCTGGCTGCCGCTGCACGGCTACAGCTTCGCGCAGACCCCGCTCTGGGCCGGCATCTTCATGCTGCCGCTCAGCGCCGGGTTCCTCATCGCCGGCCCGCTCGCCGGGATACTCTCCGACCGGCTCGGGGCACGCTACTTCGCCACCGGCGGCATGATCGGCGCGGCGCTCAGCCTGATGCTGCTGATGCTGCTGCCGATCGACTTCGGGTACGGCGGCTTCGCCGCAATCCTGCTGCTCTCGGGCATCTCCATGGGCGCCTTCGCCGCACCGAACCGCGCCGCGGTGATGAACAGTCTGCCGGCGAGCGACCGCGGCGTCGGCGGGGCGATGAACGCCACGTTCCAGAACGCCGCCCAGGTGCTGTCCATCGGGATTTTCTTCTCACTGATGATCGCGGGCCTGTCCGGCACGCTCTCGAGTACGCTGCAGCGCGGGCTGCTCGATCACGGCGTCCCTGCTGGCGTCGCTGCGCACATTGCCTCGCTGCCGCCCGTCAGCGTGCTGTTCGCGGCATTCCTTGGCTACAACCCGGTGCGTGCCCTGCTCGGTCCTGCGGTCCTCGCACGCCTGCCGAGCATCGATCGCGCCGCACTGACCGGACACGCCTTCTTTCCGCGGCTGATTGCCACCCCCTTTCACGCCGGACTGACCGCGGCGTTCTCGTTCGCCATCGTGGCGTGCCTGATTGCCGCCGCGGCATCCTGGTCACGAGGGTCCCGGTACGTCCACCGCGACGAGGATGGCGCTCGGCCGAGTGCGCGCACACGACACCCGCCGGCCGCCGAGCTCCCCCTGCACCCCCCTCATGACGCGCCGGGCCGCCCCGCGCTGCCGGCCGATACAGGAGAGTGACCATGATCGAGCGAAACGAACGAGTCGAGACCGCACCGGGCGCCATGGAGGTGTTCATCACGCGACCCGAGGGGCCGGGCCCCTTCCCGGTCGTCGTGGAACTGATGGATGCCCTCGGCATGCGCGAGGAGCTGTACGAGCACGCACGCCGCGTCGCGCGCTGGGGCTACTGCGTGCTCGTCCCGGATCTGTTCCACCGCGCCGGACTCAAGGGCCCGCTCGATCTGACCCGACCCGACACCCTGACGCAGATCCGCGCGGCCATGGCCGCACTCACCGACGCGCGGGTCACGCTCGACCTCGAGGCAACCCTGGCACTCGCCGCGGCGGATCCGGCCGCCGACCTCACGAACATCGGCCTGTACGGATTCTGCATGGGCGGGCGGCTCGCACTGATGCTCGCACAGCACCTCGGTGCACGCGTTGCCGCGGCCGCCTCGGTCCATCCGGGCGGGCTGGTCACCGAGGAGCCCGGCTCACCGCACCGGCATCTCGATCAGATCGCCGCCGAGTTGTATTTCGGCATTGCCGATCAGGATGCACATGCGACGCCCGCACAGATGGCGGCGCTCGAACATGCGCTGCAGGCGCGGGGCATCGCCTATCAGCTCGAGTGTCATCCCGGTGCCCTGCACGGCTTCATGATGCCGAGTCGCACCGACGTGTATCACGACGCGGCCGCGCAGAAAGTCTGGGGCCGCATTGAAGCGCTGTTGACGCGCACGCTTGCGCCGCGCCACGCCTGAGTCCCGACGTCAATTGCGGGGGCCCGCCCCCCCCGCAGCGGCATCCGCCGCTGCATCCACGGCCCGTGAGGACCGATCGGACGGCACTGTGGATACGCGCTCGACAGCACCGGATGGCAGCGGTATAAACACCCCACCGCATTCCCAGGGTCCCTCATGAGATCCGCAGCACGTTCGCCGGACGCCGAAGCGGCACATCTGCTGCGGGCCGGACACCCCGCGCAAGCCTTGCCGCTCGCCGAGCGCGCCGTGGCCACTCAACGAGTCTGTTCCGCCGCACATGGCCTCCTCGCCATGATCCTGTTGCGGCTCGGGCGCACTCCCGACGCCGAGGCGGTGATTGACTCCGCCCTGCAACTGCCGGCGGGCCCGGCCGAGGCGTACGGGGCGCTCGCGCAGACCGCGCGCGCCCTCGGCCAGTATCAACGCGCCCGCGACCTGTATCTGCGGGCGACCGAACTCGATGCGGCGATGCCGCTCTACTGGCACCAGCTGGCCACCTGTGAACGCACCCTCGGCAGACTCGAGGCGGCCGAAGAGGCCTGTGATCGCGCCATCGCGCTCGACCCGAGGCAGTACCCGTGTTACCTCCTTCGTGCGGAACTGCGGGTGCAGACTGAGGTGAACCATCATTGCGAGCAGCTGCGGGGCGAACTGACGCGGCCGGGGCTCCCGGATGCGGCACGAGTCCTGCTGGGCTATGCGCTCGGCAAAGAGCTCGATGACCTGGAACGGTTCGATGAGGCGTTTGAGAACTTCGCCCGCGCGGCCAGCACTCACCGCCGGCACCTCAGCTACGATGCCGCGATCGATGAGCATAAACTCAGGCGCATCACGGAAGTTTTCCGCGACACGGACCGGCCATCCGAGGCGCCCGAGGTGGATTCGGGCCGCTTCGTCTTCATCGTCGGGTTGCCCCGCTCGGGCACGACGCTCCTGGAGCGCATCCTGACCGGCCTGCCAGGCACGCGCTCGAACGGCGAGACGGATCATTTCGCGCGCACCCTGCTCAGCGCCCCGTCCTCCGGTGGCGCCGATGTCTTCGCGCGCGCCGCGGCAGTCGACTGGCGCGAGATCGCCGCAGGCTACGCCCGCTGCGCCGGGGCCGACGGCAGCGGCGCTCTGATCATCGAGAAGCAGCCGATGAACTACCTGTACCTCGGCGCAATCCGCCGCGCCTTGCCGCAGGCCCGCATCCTCCTGGTCAGCCGCTCCCCGCTCGACAGCTGCTTTGCGATGTATCGCACCCTGTTTGGCGAGGCGTATCAGTTCAGCTACGACTTCCAGGACCTCGCCCGGTATTACGCGGCCTACGCGCGACTGATCGAGCACTGGCGCGGCACACTCGGGGAGTCGCTGCACGAGATTCAGTACGAGCAGCTGGTGAGCGCACCGCAACAGGTCGCGGCGGCGGCCGCTCGCGCGTGCGGCCTGCCGTGGGACGACTCGGCGCTGGCCGTCGATCAGAACACCGAAATCTGCCTCACACAGAGTGCGGCACAGGTCCGTCGCCCCATCTACCGCTCCTCGGTGGACCGCTGGCGACACTATCGGGCCCATCTCGGCCCGTTGGCGCACGCGCTGCGGCGCTGTGGCGTGCCGACGCCGGAGTTCGAGTAAGCCGCCCGCGCACCGTCGGGTGCCCGGCGGGCGATTCACGCTAAAATCCTCCCGACCCGCCGGATGAGACCTGCAGCGCTTCGCTCGCCGAGTGCGCGCCGGCCGACATCGCCCCCCCGGACCGGTCCGAGCGGTCCCTGGCATTCCCGAAGGAGACTCCCCATGGCCGAGCTCGACTACACCCCGCCGAAAGTCTGGACGTGGAATAAGCCCAGCGGCGGCCAGTTCGCGAACATCAACCGCCCGGTGGCCGGTCCAACGCACGAGAAGACGCTGCCCGTCGGGCGCCATCCGCTGCAGCTGTATTCCCTCGGTACGCCGAATGGCGTCAAGGTCACCATCCTGCTGGAGGAATTGCTCGCCCTCGGTCACCCCGGTGCCGAGTACGATGCGTGGCTGATCCGCATCGCCGAAGGCGAGCAGTTCGGAAGCGGATTCGTGGCCGTCAACCCCAATTCCAAGATCCCGGCGCTCCTGGATCGCAGCGGACCGGAGCCGATCCGGGTGTTCGAATCCGGCTCGATCCTGGTGTATCTGGCGGAGAAGTTCGGCGCGTTCCTGCCGAGCGCGACGGCCGCGCGCACCGAGTGCCTCTCCTGGTTGTTCTGGCAGGTCGGCAGCGCGCCGTATCTCGGCGGCGGGTTCGGGCATTTTTACGCCTATGCGCCGGTGAAGATCGAGTACGCCATCGACCGGTTCGCCATGGAAACCAAGCGTCAACTGAGCGTGCTGGAGCACCGCCTGAGCGAGCACCGCTACATCGCCGGCGCCGAATACAGCATTGCGGACATGGCGATCTTTCCCTGGTATGGCGGCCTGGTGATGGGCTGGTTGTACGGCGCCGCGGAATTCCTCAGCGTGCACGAGTACCCCCAGGTGCAGCGCTGGGCGCAGGAGCTGCTCGAGCGGCCGGCCGTGCGCCGCGGACGGATGGTCAATCGGACCAGCGGGGAGCTCTCGAGTCAATTGCACGAGCGTCACGACGCGCAGGACTTCGAGACCCGCACGCAGGACAAGCTCACGGCCGGCCGCTGATCAGCGGGCACGCGCGATCACGCCCGGCGCGAGGCGGCGCCAGAGCAGGAACAGTCCGGTCTCCACACTCGTCCCGAGCAGCACCGCCACCGCGTAGTGCGCACTCGGATGGGGCATCACGAACGGCAGCAGCCCCACGGCGAGCGCCGGCGGCACGTGCAGATCGAGCGCCCGCAGAACGATCCCCCCGGCGAGCAGCGTGCACATCGCTCCAAGCGGCCCGGCACCCAGCACCGCCATCGAGGCTAAGCCGGCCGTCGCCGTGAGCGTGCAGGCGAGCATCAGCGCCAGGGGGCGTCGCGCCCAGGGACACACCTCGGCATGCGCGAAGGCCTCGAAGCCAATGACCACGAGCGGCGGGAACAGCACCAAGCGCCACCCGGTGACCTGACTCAGCAGCGCCGTGACCCCGAGGAATAGCCCGAAGGCCGGCAGCCAGGCGAGCTTGCCCGGCGCGGACTCCACCTCATCGTCGACGCGGTCCTCGGGGGTCAGGGCCACCGCCGGGGGCGCGAACCGGGTGCGCAGCGCCGCGATCCCCGCGAGCAGGCCTGTGCCGATCAAGAGCGAGGGCGGATACCACCAGCTGCGCACCCCGAGAACCAGCGGCAGCAGTCCGGCCGAGATCGCCGGAGCGATCGGGGATTTCAACAACGCGATCACCAACACCGCGAACCCCACATCGAGCATCACGGCGAGCAACCCATAGGGTAAGTGTCGCGCCAGCAACGTTCCAATCACCGCCGTCAGCAGCGGTGTCGTCACGAGCATCAGCGGTGCCCTCGCCCAGCTCCCCGCGGGCCGCTTCAACACGTCATGCCCCAGCGCCGCGAGCTCCGGGAACAGCACGTAGGCATGACCGCTCGCCTTGGCCACCGCCGCGATCAGTCCGATGTAGAGTACGGCCACACCCTCGGCCCACCACGCCGACATGACACGTGGTGCGCCTCTCATGACATGACCCCGCGGGTCGCACACAGGCCATTCGGTCCGCACTCGGCGCCACGCTGCACGGCGGACGTCATGGCGTGCCGCCGGGGCGGTTGAACACAGGACACACACCACGCCATGGGCAAGCACTCAAGGGGCGTCGGGCCGCAACCACCGCATGCCCGCGCCGTCCCCACCGAGCGCCCGCGGTCCACTGCGGCCCCAGGGGACGGATCAGGGCCCACGGTCGGGACGGCAGAGCGGCTGCACGGCGCGCGCAGAGTGCGCATCGTTCATGAACCGCAACAGAATGCGGTAGGTATCCAGGTCAAACGCCGGGCGGTTCTGGCGCAACAACTCCTCGAGGTCCTGCGGGTCGCGCGCAGCCCCGAGATAGATCCACTGATCAATGACGTGCTGGACACCGTGCGCATCGGAGCCCTCTGGCAGCCCGATCGGACCGGCATACGGCCAACGCGCGATGCGAATCGCCTGCAGCGCCTCGGCGAGACGCAGATCGTGCTGCAGGGGACTTTCCGCGCCCACACACGCGCCGCGACAGCGCTCGAGTTGATGCCCGAAGCACGGCCCCGGTCCGCTCTGCAGACCGAGCCGGATGTCGCACAGTCCCCGCTCGGCCGCAAAGCGTTGCAGCGCCTGACGTGCATCGCGCGCCGTGCGGAACGCCCCGTAACTCTCCCCCGGCACCACCCTACCGGCGCAGAGCACCTCTGGCGGCTGCCCGGCCCCGAACGTCCAGGCCAGGGTGCACAACGAGCGCGTGCGACGCAGTCTGCGGTTCAGCACCGGTTGGCGCTCTTTGATCAGACGGGACTCGAGCAGCAGCGCCGCGAGCTCCCCGGCGGTCTCGATGCTCTCGATCCGCCGCGCCTGCTGTGCCAGGCGCATCTCGCGCGCGGCACGATGATCGCTGGAAAAATGTTCGAGCACTCGACGGCGCACGTGCACGCTCTTGCCGACGTAGAGCAGCAGGTCGCCCTCACCGTAGATCAGATAGACCCCCGGCCCCTCGGGCAGCGCCTCGATGGCCTCGGCCGGCAGCTGCGCAGGCAGGCTCGGGATCCGCGCCTGCGCGCGGCAGGCGGCGAGGAGTTCATCGAGGCGCGTCTCGGCCATTTGGGCCAGGAACTGCGCCACCCCGCGCGCATCGCCCAAGGCCCGGTGCCGATCGGCACCGCTCAGCCCGAGACGCGCCATGAGCGCATCGAGCCCGTGACCGCGCGCCCCTCGGAACAGTGCCCGAGAGAGCTTCACGCTGCACAGCACCGCGGGTTGAAAGCGCACCCCTTCGCGCTGGAAGGCCTGCTTCAGAAAGCCGACGTCGAATCGTGCGTTGTGCGCCACCACGATGTGCCCCTCGAGCCGCGCCGAGAGCGCCTCGCGCACCTCGCGGAACGTGGGTGCGCCCTCGAGCAACGCCGCGTCGATCCCGGTGAGCGCCGTGATCTGCGCGGGGATCCAGCGTTGCGGATCGATCAGCGAGGACCACTCCTCGAGCGCGCCCTCGGCGTCGATCCGCACCACGCCCACCTCGGTGATCCGGTCGTACCCGGTGTGCCCGCCGGTGGTCTCCAGATCCACACAGGCGAGCGGCGCACCGAGTGCGGCCACCACTGCGCCAAGCGGCGTGCTCACCTCTGCGTCCGGCAGTCTCTGCGGTCCCACCGCCTCACAAGGCGCGCCCGTCATACGTCTGGCGGCGCAGCGCGGCGAGGAAGGCTCGCAACTGGGCCACGCGCCGCCGCCCGATCCGGCGCGCGCTCGGCGTGATCAGCCGCGGCGGGATGACCGTCAGGAACTTGCGCAGCGTCCTGACCGCCGGGGCGAAACTCGCCGCCTTCGCGCCCGTGAGCGCGATCATGCGTGCCGCGCCGATGTCACCGAGAAAATCGAGGGAATCGGCATCGTGCAGCACGATGGCGGTCGGATTGCGGCCGGGATCGCTGTAATACATGTGGCCGCGCTCGGCCTGCTGCACGATCGCGATTTTTTGCATCGGAAAGCCGATCCGTTTCAGGATCGCCGGACTCTGCAGCGCCGCGCAGGCGCCGTGTTCCATCTTGCGATCCGCGCACGGCTCGAAGGCCGCCATGTCGTGCAGGAAGGCCGCGGCGAACAGCGCATCTTTGTCGACCCTCAAGTGATCCTCACGCGCAATCCGCAGTGCCAGGCGGTAGTCGCGCTCGGAATGCTGCCAGCCCCAAGCCGGGTGATGGAACTGTGCGTGGGCGAGCGCATAGAGCTTGACCTTCCACGGCGCATCGAGCGGGATGCCCGTCGCGCTACGCGCCGGGGCGTGGCTCGCCGGCGCCGCCGCCGCCGTGGCGACCCCGAGGGCCACGGCCATCAACACCCCTGGAATCCTCATTCGAATCGCACTGCCCATCGAAGCCCCCTGCACGCCTGCCGCGGATCGCGCTCACGGTTGCGGCGCGCCTCGCCGGACGCGGCGCACCCAGACTGGCGAACATAGACGAAGCCACTGCGGAACGCCAACGGCGGGCGCGACCGCTCACCTGGGCGTCGCGGCCCGGCGCATGGCGATCCCATGCGAACGCTCAGCCTTCGGTGCGGAGCACTCTAGTGTAGTGCTTCATTCTGTTTGGAACTTAAGCGGCCATTGGCACGGATGACCTTTTGCAGGATGTCGCGTGCGCTCTTGGTCCAAATGAATGGCTTGGGATTGGTGTTGTGATGCGCAATGTACTCGTCGATTGCCGCGACCAATTCGGGCACGCTGGTGAAGACACCGCGACGCAAGCGCTCGGTGGTGATGTCGCGGAAGAAGCGCTCCACCCTGTTCAGCCACGAGGCCGAGGTCGGCGTGAAGTGCACCTGAAAGCGCGGGTGTTTGGCGAGCCAGCGCTGCACGGCCGGATGCTTGTGGGTGGCGTAGTTGTCGACGATCAGATGCAATGTCTTGTCTTTGGGCGTCTCACGGTCGATCTGGCGCAGGAACTTCAGCCACTCACCGTGGCGGTGACGTTGCTGGCGCTGAGCAATGACCTGCCCGTCGAGCACATTGAGAGCCGCGAACAGCGTGGTCGTACCATCGCGCTTGTCGTCGTGGGTCATGGTCGCGGCACGGCCCTTCTTCATCGGTGATCCCGGTTGCGTCCGATCGAGTGCCTGCACCTGGCTCTTCTCATCGCAGCACAGCACCAAGGCGTGTTCAGGCGGGGAGAGGTACAAGCCGACGATATCTTCGAGTTTCTCGATGAACTGCGGGTCGCGCGAGACTTTGAAACCGCGCACACGATGCGGCTTCAGGCCGTGGGCGCGCCAATGCCGCGAAACACTCGCCGCGCTCACCCCAAGTTCGGCGGCCATGCTACGCGTGCTCCAGTGCGTGGCCGCCTTCGGCTCGCTCTGCGTGGTCAGCTGCACCAGACGCGCCACATCCACCTTCACCGGCGGGGCCCCGCGGGGCAAATCGCGCTCAATACCCGCCAGGCGCATCCGAGCATAACGCTCCCGCCAGCGCGCTACCTGCACCCGGCCCGCCCCCACCTGCGCCCCAATGACCTTGTTCTGCAGCCCATCGGCTGCCAGCAGCACCATGCGCGCTCGCTGCGCCAATCGCACGCTCGTCAATCTCGAGTGCACCAGCCGCATCAATTCGGCTCGCTCCTCATCGCTCAACACAATCTCGGGGGCTACGCGCACTCTCGCTCTCCAATGCCGTCGCTGATAGCACATTGGACCCCGGAGAGTCATTTAAGTTCCCGTAAGAACGCAACACTACACTAGGTACTCGCCCCTGGAAGCGCGCCGGCGGCGCTGCGCACAGTGCGCGCCCACTACGCGCATCCGACGGCATGCCGGCAATGGGTGCTCGCCGTCGCGCACCGCCTGGGCGCGGACATTGCGGTCATCGGGCAGGTCCACACGCTGAGCGATCTGATCACCTATTTCGACATCCCGGTCGACGATGCGCGCACCGGCCGCGTGCTCCAGGTGATCAGCATGAGGGCCGATGGCGCCGACTCCAACACTCTGTGGCAGTACATTGCGCAGAGCATCGCCCGGCGAGTCGAGTCCGCCGCCGCGCGAGCCCCCTGATTCGCCGCGCACGCGCAGATCCGGGCGCACCGGACCGCGCGGACGCTCAGCCCGTCGGTACGCGTCCCACGGGCGCGTAGCCACGCGCAATCATTTTGCGTCGCGAGCGCGCCGCACAGCGCGGCACCTCGGCGTGCGGCAGGTACCCCAACACGAATTCGCAGTCGGCTCGCTTAATGAAGTAGGCATCGTCGATCTGCCGCCGGCACTGCGAGTGCCCATGGGCGCAAACTAAAATGGTGATCACCCAGACCGACATGGCACGAGTATACGCCCGATTGCGCAGACCGATCTGAGGGCGGGCCGATCGACGTGCCACGCATGTCAGGACTGAGCTTGTGCTCGCGGCGGACCGACGGGGACGCATTCGTCGGTGAGCATCGGATCGGTGCACCCACGCCCGCGCTGTCGCTCAGGCCGCAAACCGAGCGCATCCTGCCGACATCCGCTCATCGCCCGCATCGCCACGCCATCGCGCCGCGGATCAGTCGGCAGAGGATTCCTCCGCGGCGGCAGACGGGATCGAAAGCGTCACCGTCGTGCCGCCGCCGGGCGTCGAGTGGATATCGAGCGCACCGTCCACCGTCCGCGCCCTCTCGCGCATCCCGAGCACTCCGAGCGCATCGGCACGGCGCGGCACTGTGGGATCGAACCCGCGTCCATCATCGCGCACGCGCAACTCGAGTTGCTCTGCGCTCTGGAGGATCTCGATAGTGACCTGCGTGGCGTGCGCGTGTCGCGCGATGTTGGTCAGTGCCTCCTGCAAGACCCGAAACACGACCGTGGCGCGCGGCTCGGCGACCTGCAGCTGCTCCGGCTCGATCCGCAACCGCACGTCGAACGAATGCAGCTGCCGGAAGCCGTTCACCAGCCACTCGGCGGCCGCCGACAGACCGAGGACATCGAGCGCCGCCGGGCGCAGATCGGCCGCGACGCGTCGTGCCGAGTCGATCGTCTGGTCGATCAGCCCGAGCATGCTGTGCGCCTCTTCGGGCATCGGCGTGCCGCGCTCGCGGCAATAGGTCTCGAGATCGGCGACCTTGTATTTCAACGTCACGAGCGCCTGGCCGAGCTCATCGTGCAGTTCGCGCGCGAGCCGCGCACGCTCCGATTCGCGGGCCGCGCTGCCGAGGGTCGCTGCGGCGCGCAACTCATCGTGCGCTCGGCACAGAGCCTCATTGGCGCTGTGCAATTCTCCGGTGCGCGTACTGACGCGCGCCTCGAGCGAGGCGGCCAGACGATTCAACTGCGCGCTGCGCTGCTCGGCGAGTCGACGCTGCTCGCACTCGGCGGCGTGCGACTCGGTGAGGCGCCGATACAGCCGGCCGTTCTCAAGAATCATCACCGCGAGCAGAAGGCAGGCAGCCACCAGACCGAAGGCCCGTCCGGTGTACCAGCCGAAGGAAAACCGCCCGGCGTTGAACACTGCCGCTTGCGCCAGATCGCAGGCCCACACGACGGTCACCACCAGCACCCACAGGTGCAGACCAGAGAAACGGATGCGCCGCCACAGGATCGGCAGCACGGCGAGAATCGTGAGCCAGGTCACCCAGGCGATCGCGTACTTCGCCGGCCGGTCCTGGTTTCCGTGCATGAGTTTCGGCAGCAGGTGCGCTCCTGCGGTCGCCACGAGCAGCGCGAGCGCCGCAGCGCCGAGCGCACCGAGCACCGCCGCGGCCGCCACCCGGCGTGTCGCGCCCACCGAGGCGACCCGCAACGGCCGCTCGGCGCTGAGGGCGAAGCCGAACACGGCGAGCGGGAAGCCGAGATGCCAGAGGAAGTAGAGCCAGGCGGTGGTCTGTCCGTTGGCCCAGAGCAGTCCGGCCGGCGCGAACAGGCCGGGGAAGCTCAGCTCGTGCAGCAGCGCCATCGCGGCGCTGAACAGATACCCGGCGGCGAGGATCAGCACGCCGGTCGAGCGCGTCAGCGCAAATTGTCCGAACAGGAACACGCACGTCAGCAGGTCGCAGATGACCAGCGAGGACTCATAGATCGGCAGATAGAGCTCGCTGCGGCCAACGGGCAGGTTCGCAAACGGCGCGAGCGCAAGGAAGATCAGCAGCGAGAGCGCGATGCTCGCCGCCGCGATGCGCCGTTGGTGCTCACTCGGCGGCTCAGTGGTGAGCGCAATCATGCGCCGCACCGGCGGTGCCGCGACGGCACGCGGCCGGGTCTCATTTGAGCCGGGTTCCTGCGCCGTCGAACACGGCAACGTCGGTCGCGATCCCGGCGCGCACACTCGCCCCCACCGTGCAGAACTCCTCGAACTGTCCGAGGACCCTCTCCAGGTGCTGCAGGCTCGCGGCCGGCGCACCGAAGTGGATCTCGACATCGATGTGCACGACCCGCAGCCGTCCCGCCTCATTGCGCCCGAGGGTGCCGCTGGCGGTGGTGCGGATGCCGCCGGGATCGTTCTTGAATTTACTGAGCGCGAAATACAGGCTCGAGCTCATGCAACTGCCCACGGCAGCAAGCAGCAGCATCACCGGCGAGGGTCCGGCGCCGGCCCCGAGCGGCGGAGACTCATCGGACCTCAGGTGCGCCATGCCCGGCGCGAAGTCGATGTCGAACTGGTAGTCCTGGTTCTGACGGAGCGTGACGCTGGCAGAGTGCTGTTCGGTCATGGCCGACTCCTTGATCGACGCGCCGCCACCGGTGGCGCGGGCGCGGTGGCATTCGATGATACCACCGCGCCGGCCATGCCCCTGCCCTCGCTCAGTCGGGAAGGGTGACCTCCCCGTCAATGCGGAAGTGTCCGGCCACACCTGCAGCGCCCGTCCCGGGCTGTCCGCCGCCCACCGAGAGCGTGTATCGACCCGGCGCGACGATGATCCGGCCCCGCTCGCTCACCATGCTCAGATCCCGCCGCGACAGCTTGAAATGCACCACGCGGCTCGCTCCGCTTTTGAGATAGATGCGCGTGAAGCCCCGCAGCGCCCGCAGCGGCGCGCCGGCCACGTGCGGGAACTGCAGATAGAGCTGTACGACCTCCGCGCCGGCCCGCGGCCCGGTATTGGTCACCTCGGCGGACACCGCCAGGGGCTCCCCGGCGCGAAGCCGTGTGCGGGCCAGGTGCAGATGGCTGTAGCCGAAATGCGTGTAACTCAGACCAAAGCCGAACGGCCAGAGCGGCTTGCCCCGGAAGTACCGGTAGGTACGCCCGCGCATCGAGTAGTTCTCGAAGTTCGGCAGCTGATGCACGCTGCGGTAGAACGTGAGCGGCAACCGGCCGGCCGGATCATTGCGCCCGCTCAGCGTCGCGGCGATCGCCGCCCCGCCCTCCTCGCCGCTGTACCACGCCTCGAGAATCGCATCGGCGTGGTGCTTCTCCCAGGGCACCGCAAGGGCGCTGCCGTTCATCAGCACCACCACCAGCGGCTTGCCGGCCTTGGCCACCTCGCGCACCAGCGCCTCTTCGGGGCGCGGCAGCGCAAGACTCGTGCGATCCCCGCCGTCGAAGCCCGGTTCGTGCACGGGCATCTGTTCACCCTCGAGCCGACTGGTGAGCCCGACCACCGCGATGACGACGTCGGCACGGCGTGCCGCCGCGAGCGCGGCCGGATCGGGACGATTGTTGAGCGGCTCCCAAATGAGCGCCGCCTGCGGTGCGTGTTCACCGCGGTGGCCATAGGTCATGCGCACGAGAATCCGCCGCCCCTTGTGCAGATAGATGCGCCCGACGTCGGTGCCAGGGCTGTAGGACTGGATCATGTGCTCGGCGCCGAGCATCAGGCTGGCCGCCCCGTTGGTGCGCACGCCCACCTGGTAATACCCGGAGCGCGGCGGAGTGAAGTAACCGCGCCACTCGGCGCGGCGCAGCACACCGGGCGGCGCCGCCGTGCCGTGCCCACCACCGAGGTCGATCGCCGGCACGACGGCCGTGATCGCGCGCGCCGGCTGCCCGGCGAACTGATACCGCACCTGCACACCGGGTGCGCCGCCCGCGGTGCTGAACAGGCCGGCCGGCACCACCGTGCCCGTGTGCGCGAGAAACTGCGTTCCGGGGACATAGGAGATGTGCGCGTGCGGGAACTGCGCGCGCAGCCCCTGCAGCACCGTCACGACGCGGCTCGGCATGCCGCTGTAGTTGCCGAGCAGCACGCCGGTCTGATCGGCGAGCGGTCCGACGACCGCGATCCGCCGCACGGTGCGCTGCAGCGGCAGCACGCCGTCGTTCTTCAGCAGCACCATCGACTCCTCGGCGAGGCGCAGCGCAAGGCGGCGGTGGGCCGGGCTGTTCAGCTCATCGGGGTTGATGTGGTCATACGGCACCAGGGCCGGCGGGTCGAACATCCCGAGGCGAAACCGCGCCGTGAACAGCCGCACGAGCGCGCGGTTCACCGCGTTCACCGACAGATAGCCCGCCTGCACCGCCTGCAGAAATGGCTTGTAATCGGCATCGCCATGCGGGGTGCCGAAATCCGCGCATTCGTTGTCCATGCCCCGCTCGAGTGCGATCGCCGAGGCTTCGGGCTGCGACGCACGGTAATGATGGCCGCTGAAGATGTCGCGCACCGCATCGCAGTCCGACACGACGTAGCCGCGGAAATGCCACTGCCCGCGCAGCGTCTTCTGCAGCAAGAACTGATTGGCGCAGGCCGGCTGGCCGTTGATCGCGATGTAGGCGCACATCACCGAGCCGGCATGGCCCTGCACGATCGCGGCACGGAAGGAGGGCAGATACGTATCCTCGAGCGCATGGCGACTGATGTCCTGATCGGCGAAGTGCCGGATCGGCTCAGGTCCGCTGTACGCATCGAAGTGCTTCGGTGTCGCAATCGCGCGGTAATAGTGCGGATTGGAGCCCTGCAGGCCGCGCACGTAGGCCACGGCCAACTGCCCGGTGAGAAACGGATCCTCCCCGTACGTCTCCTGGCAGCGGCCCCAGCGTGGATCGCGACAGATGTTGATGTTGGGCGCCCAGAAATCCAGTCCGTGGAACATCCCGGTGCCCTGCCCGCGGGCGGCCGCCTCGGCATAGCGGATGCGCCCCTCGATGCTGATCGCCTTGGCCATGGCGCGCACCCCGGGCGCATCGAACGTCGCCGCCAGACCCATCGGCTCGGGATATTCCGTCGTGCCGTGACCGATCACCCCGTGCAGCGCCTCGCTCCACCAGTTGTAGGCCGGCACGCCGAGACTCGGGATGGCGCGCGCTCCGTTGACCAGCTGCGAGACCTTCTCGCGCAACGTCATGCGTCCGACCAGATCGAGGGCGCGCTGGCGCGCCGGGAGGTTCGGATTGAGCCAGGGCGCCGCCGGCCCGCTCACCGCCGCGCTCGCAGCCGTACCCACGATGATTGCCGAAAGCAGCGCCGCTGCGGCGCGCCACGTGACTCTGATTGGCATGATCGATCCTGACCCCTCGTTGGTTGTCGCCGGGCCGGCGCCGTGCCCCGCCCGCCAGTATGGTAGCGCTATCTTATGATTGCTGGTATTGTCCGAGTTAATCTCGAACTGTCAAGCGCGGCGCGTCCACGCGCACCCACGGGTGACGCACCGCCAGAGAGGAGCGCATGCGTATCCGACTGCCGATCCTGTTCTGCGCGGCCGTGCTGTCCTTGGGCGCGACCGGTTGGTCGGCGGCGGCCAACGCGCCGTCCGCGGCGAGACCGATCCTCGCGCAGATCGAGATCACCCATCCGGCCCGTGCGGTGAGCCGTTACGAATACGGCATGTTCATCGAGAATCTCGGTCAGCTCGTCTACCGCAGCCTCTGGGCGCAGATGCTCGATGACCGCAAGTTCTTCGCGCCGATTCGGCCCGCGCACGCGGGGCCTGTGCAGCCCGCCACCGGGTTCGCACGCGTGTTCGTGCTGCGCCGCTGGCGCCCGATCGGCGCGCCGGCGGCGGTGACGATGGACCCGCACCGGCCGTTCGTCGGCGCGCACAGTCCGCGGATCGCGCTCGCCGGTGACGCGGTGCGCGGCATCCGCCAGCACGGGCTTGCCGTCCTCGCCGGCAAGCGCTACACCGGCTACATCGAATTGCGCGGCTCGCCCGCGGCGCACGTGCAGGTCAGATTGCGCTGGGGTGCGGGTCTGCACGCGGCCAGCAGCGTGCGCATCGGAGCGCTCGCACGACACTATCACCGCTACCCGTTCGCCTTCACCGCTGGGGCGAACAGCCGCGCGGCGAGCTTCTCGGTCCGCGCCACGGGACACGGCAGCGTGCACATCGGCATCGTCTCGCTCATGCCCGCCGACAACATCGATGGCTTTCGACGCGACAGCATCACTGCGCTGCGCCAGCTGCATTCCGGTTTCTGGCGTCTGCCCGGCGGCAATTTCGTCTCCGACTTCAACTGGTACGCCTCGGTCGGCGCTCGCGACAAACGCGCCCCGTACCTCGATCATGCCTGGAACTCGGTACAGTCGAACGACGTCGGCCTCGATGAGTTCATGACCCTGTGCCATCTGCTTCATGTCGCCCCGTACGTCACCGTCAACGCCGGCTTCGGCGATGCGCACTCGGCCGCCGCCGAAGTGCGCTATCTGAACGCACCGACCAGTACCCGGCTCGGCGCTCTGCGCGCGCGCAACGGACATCCGCGTCCGTACCACGTGAAGTTCTGGAACATCGGTAACGAGCCCTACGGTCCCTGGGAACTCGGCCACACCTCCCTTCAGGACTACGTGTGGAAGAACAACGAGTTCGCCCGCGCGATGCGCCGAGCCGACCCGCACATCGTGCTGCTCGCCTCCGGTGCCATGCCCGATGAGATGACCATCGAGGGCATCGCCCGTCAGCTCGGTCACCGCAGCGACCAGATCGCACTGTGCTCGAACGGGGACTGGACGTGCGCGTACCTGAAACACTCATGGGGTGACTTCCAGGGCATCACCGAGCATTGGTACGCTCGCGCCGGCATGCGCTTCGATTTGGCCCGGGCGCGGGCCGGCCTGCGGGTGAATCACATGGAGCCCGGTTACGTCCCGGCGCACGAATCGGTCCAGCAGTGGGTGCGCGCTCCGGCGCAGCGCGTACGGCTGAAGGCCGAGGAATGGCAGGCCTACGAGCGGCGTTTTCCGGCCATGCGCACGGCCGGTATCTTCATGTCGATCGACGAGTACGCATACACGGGTGCGCCGGCGAATCTGAAGCTCGCGCTCGCCTACGCCATGGTCCTCAACGAGATGCTCAGGCACACCGACTTCCTGCGCATGGCCGCCTTCACCATGGGCGTCTCGACGATGGACTTCACCCGCACGCACGCGATGCTGAATACCACGGGGCTGTTGTTCAAACTCTACGGTGAGCACTTCGGCGCAGGCCTGCTGCCGGTACCGGTCGGCGGCGATGCCCCGCCGCCGCCGCCGCGCCAGTCGCTGGTGCCCGGCATTGCGCCGCACAGCGCCGGCAGCCCGACCTATCCGCTTGACGTCGAGGCGGCACTGACACCCGATCACCGGCATCTGGTGGTTGCCGTGGTCAACGCCACCGCGCGCACCCAGCGGCTGGCGCTGCGCCTGCACGGGGGGACATTGAACGCCAACGGGCGCTATTGGGAGATGACCGGTCCGGGACTGGCGGCCGCGAACCGCATCGGGCACGCCCCTGAGGTCCAGGTCCGCGAGCATCGGCTCACCAACGGATCCGGTGCGCTGCGCATCGCCCCGATCAGCATCGATATTTACCGCCTGAGGCTCGCCGGGTCGACGCCATGAGCCGATCGCGCCCGAGGGCAGGTCTGCGCTGGTGCGCAATCGCGCTCGGTGCTCTCGCGCTCGGATCCGGCGTGCGCTGCGAGGCCGCCACGCCGAACGGCGCCCCGCAGGTCCGCGTCGCGCAGGGCATGCTCGCCGGCGTGCGCGAGGGGCGCACCGTGGCATTCCTCGGCGTGCCGTACGCCGCGGCGCCGGTGGGCGCGAACCGCTGGCGTGCGCCGCAGCCGCTGCGCCCCTGGAGGGGGGTGCGGCGTGCACGGCACTTCGCACCGAGCTGCCTGCAGACGCTCTCACCGCAGGGCTTCGGCCCGTGGTCGAGCGAATACGGCGTGCACGGCAGGCTCAGCGAGAACTGCCTGTATCTGAATGTATGGGCACCGGCGCACCCCCCGCACGCGCTGCCCGTGATGGTGTGGATCCCCGGCGGGGCGTTCATCTCCGGCTCCGGCTCGGTGCCGATCTACGCGGGGCAACACCTCGCCGCGCACGGCATCATCGTGGTCACCCTCAATTACCGGCTGGGCGTGTTCGGCTTCCTGACCGACCCGGCGCTCGCCGCCGAAGCACTGCGGCGGCATGAGCCGCCCGGCAACTGGGGCCTGCAGGACATCCTTGCCGCCCTCCAGTGGGTGCGCACCAATATTGGCGCCTTCGGCGGCAATCCGCACGAGGTCACGCTCGCCGGACAATCCGCCGGCGCCATCGCCGTGCAGGATCTGCTCACCTCACCGCTCGCGCACGGATTGTTCGAGCGCGCGATCGCCGAGAGCGGCCTGCCGAACTCCCGTCTGCCCGACTCCCCGATGCACATGCCGACGCTCGCGGCCGCCGAGCGTGCCGGGGCGCGCTTTGCGCGTGCCAAAGGTGCGCGTACGAGTGCGGCGCTGCGCGCGCTGCCGGCGACGGCACTGAGCACCCGCGCAGCCCCGATGAGCAGTCCGCTGATCATGCCGAGCATCGACGGCCGGCTCCTGCCGGCCTCGCCCGAGCAGCGCCTCGCGGCCGGCCGGTTCCTGCACGTCCCGGTGCTGATCGGGATGACGGCCGATGAGAACACCGGCTTTCGCGACACGCCCGAGAGACTCACCCGCGCCGCCTGGAGCGCCCGCCTGCACCGGCGCTTCGGTGCGCTCGCGGCGCGCTTTGCGCGCCTGTTCCCGGCGCACGGCCCTCGGGCCCGAGCTCGCGCGCTGCGCGCCCTGCGGCGCGCCGTCGGGCTCGCCGCGCTCTACCACTGGAGTCGTCTGCACCAGGCGCACTCACGCGCCCCGGTGTATGCCTACCTCTGGACTCACCGCGAGCCCGGGCCGCACTCCCACCGCTGGCGGGTGTTTCACTCCTCGGAGATTCCCTACGTCTTCGGCACGCTCGCTGCGGCCCCGCAGCGGCACTTCACGCCGCTCGACCAGGCGATCTCGCGGCAGATGCTGCACTACTGGGTGAATTTCATCGCCACCGGTAATCCGAACGGTGCGGGACTTGCCCACTGGCCGGCACTCACCCCCGGACCGATGCGCATCATGCGCCTCGGAGCCCACCCGGCGCCGCAGCCGATCCTGCCACCGCGCCCGTTGCGCGCCCTGCGGGCCTACCTCGCCGCGGGCGGCATCCCGCAGCTCTACTGACGCGACGATGCGCCGGCCGCGGGCCGATCGGTGCCCGCAGCCGGCGCCTTCGGTTTACTTGATGAGCCCCTCGGCGCGCATCGCGGCTTGCACGCCCGGACGGGCGGCCACACGCGCCTGGAACGCCAGCAGGTTCGGGAACGCCCCGAGATCGACCTTGACCATGCGCGCCCAGTTCGTGACCGTGAACAGGTACGCATCGGCGACCGTGAACGTGTCCCCGAACAGATACTGACGCCCGGTGAGCTGCTTCTCGATGAACGCGTAGCGGCGGCGCAGATACGCCTCGCGCTCGGCGCGGGTGTCCGCCGGCGTCGCCGGATTGAACAGCGGCGAGTAGCTCTTGTGCAGCTCGGAGTTGATGAACGTGAGCATCTCCTGCAGCCGGTAGCGCTCGAAGGACGCCGGCGGCGGCGCGAGGCGCGTCTCGGGCTTCAGATCGGCCAGGTACTGCACGATCGCCGCCCCTTCGGTGAGCAGCTCACCATTGTCGAGCTGCAACACCGGGACATACCCCTTGGGGTTGATCGCCAGGAAGTCGCCCTCGACCTTCATCGTCTTGCTCTTCAGATCGACGCTCTGCAGCTCGAGTGCGATGCCGGCCTCCTGGGCCACGATGTGCGGCGAGAGCGAGCAGGCGCCGCTGGAATAAAACAATTTCATGCCAATCTCCCGTTGAAAATCGAAACCCGCCGGAACACCCCGGCCAAGAGGTTACTATTGTATATCACATTACTTTCAGTAACTAGACGGAAGCAGTATGATGCGCCGAGGAACATCAATGTGACTGACCCCGCCGACACCGTACCGGCCGACCCGACGCGCTGCCCGATGGAGGCGTGCATGCGGCTGCTCGGGGGGGCCTGGACGCCGAATCTGATCTGGCAGTTGAGCGGCGGCCCGCGCCGTTTCACCGCGCTGCACAAGGACATCGCCGGAATCTCGGCGAAGATGCTGAGCGCGCGGCTGCGTGAGCTCGAGACCAAGCGGGTCATCGTGCGCGAAGTCTCCCCGACCTCCCCGCCCTCGGTCGCCTATGCGCTGACGCCGCTCGGGCGGGAGCTCGTTCCGGTGATCGACGCGATGGTGCGGGTCGGCACGCGGCTCGCATGCTCGGCGCCCCGGGCGCCGAGCATGCGAGCTCGCTGAGCGCTCAACGCGGCGCGGTGCGATCCCCGGGGCCGAGGGCGCGCGGCATCCGCACCGAATCGACCCCTCGGCCGAATGTGTAGCCGACCGACTTCAGCGTGCCGATCGGCTCGACGCGGCAGCGCCGATGCAGTGCCATCGACGCGACGGTGTCCGTCCCCGATCACGGCCGCCCTCTGCCGCCACGGGCCGGCCTCGCAGCGCTCGATCAGCGACGGCCGCAACGCCCCGCCGATGCCACGGCCGCGCCAGGCCCGATCGAGAGACCCGGAGTTCTCGACCGAGTCGCCATACGCCGGCCGCGACCGGGTGGCACCCGCATACGCATAGCCCACCGCCTGCGCGTCGATGAGCGCGACCCGAGAGGGCCGCCCGGCGGCGCGCAGCGTCGCGAAACGCGCCTGCATTTCCCCAACCTCGGGCGCCGTTAATTCGAAACTGGCCGTACTGTCGAGGACATCGCGGGCGTCGATCCGCGCCACGGCCGGGAGGTCACCCGCAGTGGCCGCACGGATGATCAGACCGTCGGGCACGCTCGCCCTGGACGCCTGTCGCGCTGTGCGGGGACGGGCCCGGAGGATTGAGCGACGGGCGCAACGACAGCCGCGCCGGACGATAGCCGTCGGTGAGGGTCTTCAGGAAGGCGATGACCTCGCCGATCTGCCGGCCGGTGAGTGCCGCTCGCTCGCCCGCTTGGCGGTTGAACGGCGCGTCCGTGGTGTCGACGTTGTGGCGATAGCGCTGCGGCAGGTCGTTGAACTTGACCACCTGCCCGGCGGCATTGCGCGGATAGAAGCGCCCCGGATGCAGGTCGCGATTGACGTACCAATCGAGGACCTGACGCAGTGTATGAAACACGCCGTTGTGAAAGAACACGTGACGGGTCGCCACGTTGCGCAGCGAGGGGGTGAGGAACATCCCGCAGTACTGGTGCTCGGTGCGCAGGTTCGCGCGGTACGGGCCGCACAGCCCGAGGTCGTAGTAGCGCGGGTTGCGGTTCGCCGGAATGGCCGGGTTGCGCGGCACACCGAGCGCCTCGTACTGAAAATCCGTCAGCAGCGGCGGCAGCCGATCCGGTCCCGGCCGATCGAGGTGGCAGGCCGCGCAGTTGCCCTTGTTCGGGTCGTTGAACAGCTCATAGCCGCGCAGCTCGGCCGGCGTGAAGCGCGCCTTGCCCTCGAGCCATGCATCGAACTTGCTCGAGAACGGATGGAAGCTCGGATCCTCAATCTCGAACCGCGCGATGGCGAACATCGCCTCGGCGACCGCCAGGTGCGCGTTGTCGAACACCGCCGGTCCGAACAGCCGCAGGAAGGTCTGCGCGTAGGGTCCGCGGCGCAGTTTGGCCGCCACCACTCGCGCGCTACCGCCGTCCATCTCCGCCGGGTTGTAGAGCGGTCCGTTCGCCTGCTGCTCGAGCGTGTTGACCCGCCCGTCCCAGAACAGACCGCCCTGCGGCACGAGGTTGACGGCTGCGGCAAACGGCTGGCCCGCACTCTTTCGCACCCGGCGGTGGGTGGCCGCAGCGCGCACCTGGCGCCCCAGAGGCACCGGGATGTCGGTGCCGTTCTGCAGGTCCGGACCGATCGTGAACGGCGGCTGGCGGTACAGATAGCGCAGGGAGGGCACGGCGCGAACGCCCGGGGTGTGCAGAGTCGGTCCGCCGAGGGCCACCGAGGCGACGCCCGGCGGGCCGTAGGCCTGCGCGGGGCTGTGACAGGTGGCACACGAGAGCCGCCCGGAGCCCGACAGGCGCGGATCGAAGAACAGGTGCCGCCCGAGCCGCGCCACCGCCGAGAGCGGACGCACCGGCGGTAAGCGCAGTGTCACCGGGTCGGGATTGAACCCCGCGGCGAGCAGGCGCTGGGCACGGATCGCGGCGCGCTCGATCCGCACCCCACGGGCGGCGCCCAGAGTCGGCAGCAGCGCCCCGAGCAGCGCCGCGGCCGCGAGCCGCCTCGGCGCAGGGCGCATCCGCTCAGGCGCCAGTCCCGCGGCGCGGCGCGAGGGGCTCGCCGGTGCGGCCGTTGAGCAGCAGCGGCGCGGCCGGCTGACGCCGCCTGAAGTCGAACAGGTTCATGATGCTGCCGGCGGTCGCATCGAATGACCCGTCGCCGAGCCGCTCGCCGCCGAGCCAGTTGTCCTCGATGAAGCGCACCACGGAGGCCTGCGAGATGCGCGTGTGGCTCACGTAGTTGACCTTGGCATACGGGGAGATCACGAAGAACGGTATCCGGGTGCCCGGACCGCAGCGGCCATTGACGGGCTTGCCCCGCACCCCCGCGAGCGGGACGCCGTGGCCGCACACGCCCGGCCCGTCGAGCCGATCCGCGCTCTTGTCGTAGGAAGGGTTGGTGGGCGTGGCGAAGGCGTGATCGTACCAGCCGTCGGAATCGTCCCAGGTAATGATCACCGCGGTGCTGCGCCAGGCCGCGCTGCGCGCCAGGCGGTTCACCACCCGCACGATCCAGGCCTGCTCATCGAGCGGGTCGGAGTACCCGGCATGCCCATCTTCGTAGCCCGGCGCCTTCAGATAGGAGACTGCCGGGAGATTGCCGGCGTGCAGCGCGGCGAAGAAATCCCCCAGACCGTACTCGTGATTGGCCGGATCGCGCCGGCCATCGGCATCGTAGGTGTACCCGACTGCGCGGATCGAGGCGGGCAGCGCATGCGTCGGATTGGCGGTCGCTTTGAAGTACTGGAACCAGTTGTGGTGCGGGATGTAGTCGCGCACCTTCTGCCCGACCACCGTCGAGTAGGTGCTGCGCCGACAGCCGCGCGTGCCGTTGGGGTTGGTGCGCGCCAGGTCGAACCCTCCCATGAATCCGCCCCAGCTCACCCCGTGCGCCGTGAGCAACTCGCCAATGTTCCGGCCGAGCATGCGGACCTGGTTGGCGTGGCTCGAGCACACGTCGTAGGCCGGATCGACGTCGCTCACCAGGCCGTAGCCGCCCGCCCCATCGGCGATGTAGTAGCGGTGCGTGGTGCTCGCCACCAGCCGAACCCCGTCGGTCTGCCCCGAGACCACCTCGAGCGCCCCGGGGGTCGAAGGTCCGTACGTGTCGGTGTAGGCGTCATCGCTCATCGCGAAGTGCTGCGCATAGTTCCACAGCGCCGTGACGGTGTTGCCGTCGAAGTAGCCCATGACCTGGCCCGGCGTGCCAAACGCACCGGCGCCACCCGGTGTGCCCCGCCCGGTGTGCAGCGGGAACAGGTCCGCCGCCCCGCCGTCATAGGCGAGCTGCTCGGCGGTGTAGCCGTGATTCTGGTCGGCGGTCGCCGCCTGCGCGCGATCGAGCCGAAAGGGATTGGTGGCGCCGCGGCCGTTGCGCCGGTTCAGGTTCGGGTTGTGGGTGAGCAGCCGCCCGCCCAGCAGGTTGTTCACCGCGGGGGTGCCCGGCGCGGCCGTGAAGCGCGGCTCACCGGGCGGATTGGCCGCGTGCGGGTAGGTCGCAAAATAGTGATCGAACGAGACGTTCTCATCGAAGATCACCACCAGGTGCTTGATCGGCGTGCGGGTCGCCTCACGCCCCGCCGGCACCTCGCGCCCGTGTGCCGAGACGCCCGGTGCGGCGGCGAGTAGGGCGAGTCCGAGCAGCGCCGGGAGACCGTTCAAGGGAGAACGCATGCGGATGTTCCTCGGTGAAGGTGAAGGATCCCGGTGAAGCCAGCGCCGCTTCTGCCCGGACTCCTGCGGGCGCGCCGAGGCTACCGGCGCAGTGTGACCGATCGATGACAGGTCGCCTACCCCGGGGGGCGGGGTGACCCCCGGCGCGCAAGCGCCTATGATCCTCGACCCCGTCTCCAGCGATTCGGCGTGTCCTTCACGATGCCCAGCGCACTCCTCGCAGCGCACCCGGCGGCCGTCCGCCTCGGCGGCTTCCTTGGCGTTTTCGTGCTCATGGCGCTGTGGGAGCGGCTCGCGCCGCGCCGCCGACTGGATCAGCCGAAGGCGGTACGCTGGCTGAATAACCTCAGTCTCATCGCCACCGATACGCTGGTGGTGCGCCTGGTGCTGCCCGGCGCGGCGCTCGCCACCGCCCTGTTCGCCGCCGAGCACGGCTGGGGAGTGCTGCGGCTGCTCGCGCTGCCGGCGCCGATGCGCCTGCTGCTGACGCTCGCGGCGCTGGATCTGACCATTTACCTGCAGCACGTGCTGCTGCATGCCGTTCCGGCGCTGTGGCGACTGCACCGCGTGCATCACGCGGACCTCGACTTCGATGTCACCACGGGGGTGCGCTTCCATCCGCTGGAGATCCTCCTGTCTCTGTGGATCAAATGCGCCGCGATCGCACTCCTCGGCGCCAGCCTCAGCGCGGTGCTACTGTTCGAGGTGGTGCTCAATGCCAGCTCGATGTTCACGCACGGCAACGTCAAGCTGCCGGCGCGCCTCGAGGCGATGCTGCGCTGGCTGCTGGTCACGCCCGAGATGCACCGCGTGCATCACTCCATCGAAACCGATGAGATGAACCGCAATTTCGGCTTCAACCTGTCCTGGTGGGACCGCCTGCTCGGCACCTATCGTGCCGCCACGCGCACGCCCCAGGATCGGATGGCGATCGGACTGACCGGCTGGCGCGATGCACGCCGGTGCGATCGGCTGGCCGGGATGTTGATGATGCCCTTTGCCGCTGACGCCCCCGTGGCCCCCCGCCGCACCAGGACTGAACACCCATGACTCGAGCCACCCTCATTCGCTCGGCGATCGCCGTGCTGCTCGTGGCGGGAGCCGCCTGGGCCTTGACGCACCGCGGGGACTTCGACACCCAGTCCCTCAGCGCCGCCATCCACCGCGCCGGTCCCTGGGGGCCGATCGCCTTCATCGTCCTCTACGCGGCGGCCACCGTCGCGCTGCTGCCCGGAACGATTCTGACGCTCGCCGGCGGTGCGCTGTTCGGACCGCTCGCCGGTACGCTCTACAACCTCACCGGCGCGACGCTCGGCGCCACGGGAGCGTTTCTCGTCTCGCGCTATCTTGCCGCCGAGTGGGTTCGCCGGCGGCTCGGGCCGCGCACCGAGCAGATCATCGCCGGGGTCGAGCGCGAGGACTGGCGATTCGTGGCCTTCGTGCGCCTCGTGCCGCTGGTTCCCTTCAACTTGCTCAACTACGCCCTCGGTTTGACGCGAATCCGCCTCTCCCGATATGTGCTGGCGTCCTATCTGGCGATGTTGCCCGGGACGCTCGCCTATACGTATCTTGGCTACGCAGGCCGCAGCGCGCTGTCGGGACACAGAGACTGGATCCGTACCGGACTGATCACCCTGGCCTTACTCGCGTGCGTCGCGTTCTTGCCGCGCATTCTGCGCAAGACTCGAGGATTCATGAGCTCGAACGCTCAGAAATAATTTCACGGAACGCACCGCGCGCCGGGAGCGCACCGGATGATCGGGCAGGAACTCCCCCTGGAGCGCAGGCCCGGTTGCGGGTGCTAGACGCTGCGCTGCGCGCGCTGAGATTGCGCGTCTGATCGGACGCGCCGCGCCGCTACGGCGCACCGCACATCAGACTGCCCGTGACCTCAGATCGCAGCGAGCGGCACCGCGGTGACTTGAGGCACCCGTCCGCCCGAGGCCACGGCACTCAACCGGCCAGAGTGCGCGCGCGCCGATGAGGGCGCATTCGCTGGCCTCGTGACCGGCCCGCGGAAACGCCGCAACCCCGTCACTCGGCAGTTCTCATACGCACCGGCTCCGGCTGCTGAAGTCGCAGCCGGAGCCGGGCCGATTCATCAGACCGAATGGTCCTGAATCAATCGAAGTTGGCCGTGAAACCCACGAAATACTGCCGACCGAAGATGTCGTAGGTGGCCGCATCCGTCAGCAACGGCGCGCCTGCCACGAACGGCTCCATCTTGTCGAACAGGTTCGTGATTCCAGCCCTCACCTGCAGTTGCGAAGTGACCTGATAATGGGCATTCAGGTCGAAGTAGCTGTACGCCGGAACACCCGCATCACCGCTATTCACACCGTCCATCAGATCGGTCATCGAGGAGATGAACCGCCAGTGCAGGGCCACCCCGAGCGGACCATTGGCATATCCGAGCATCGTATTGGCCTTCCAGCTCGGATGCGAGAGGTCGGAAATACTCGCTCCGTCCGCCGCGATCGCCGAATAGGTATCCGCGATCGAACCGGCCAGATTCACACTCGGCGTACCCAACCCCGCCACTCGCAGCGAGCGCAGGTACGAGACGTACGTCTGCAACATCACCCGTCCCGACCGGTTCGACAATCCGAGCGCGCGCAGCGGGAAGCCCCAGTGCGCCTGGATATCCACCCCATCGGTGGTAAACGAACCGATGTTCTCCTCGAACGTCTTCAGAGTCGCCAGCGTTCCGGTGGTCTGATCACGCGAGATCTGCTGGCAGAAGTAGTTGCTGTTCGAATAGGTGGGATTGGCACCATTCGCATTGAAGCAGCTCTGCAGCACCAGGTCGCCGGTCACGGCACCGACCGCACCATTGATCTTGATGTGGTAGTAATCCACCGACCCACCCAGATCACGATCCAGGCTCCCGTGGAAATGCGGCGTCAGAACGAAGCCGAACGTATAGGTGTCCGCCACCTCCGGCTTCAACTGGGTGTTGCCGGTATAGACACCATTTGCAGACGCCTCGCCGTACGAATATGACGAGAGCAGACCGCTCGGCACCCCCTGCGCCTGACACAGTGCCGCGACCTGGGCCGCATTGGCTCCAGTTCGGTAGGAACTGTTGTAATCGCACGGATCACCGGAAATCGGCACCTGCGCCTGAATCGACGGATTGTAGAGATCCTGCA
>JAJZFQ010000225.1 GCA_021805275.1 Pseudomonadota bacterium | reverse complement strand
AATGAATCCGACTTACAGCAAGAGGCGACCCGCCATGCTCAAGGCACGTTACGTTGCGCTGCTCTCGTTCCTGTCCCTGGGGCTTCCGATTGCGACCGCCGCGCCCCTGCCGGCCGTTGCGCTCGCAAGCGCGCTGCACTGGCGCAGCGTCGGCCCGTACACTGGCGGTCGCGTGACGGCGGTGGCTGGCATCGCCGACCAGCCGAGTGTCTTTTACATGGGCACGGCCGGTGGCGGCGTCTGGGAGAGCCAGGACTACGGCAGCAGCTGGAAGAACATCTCCGACAAGTACTTCAAGACCGGAAACATCGGCGCCATGGCCATCGCGCCTTCCGATCCGAAGATCATCTACGTCGGCACGGGTGATTCGGCCCCGCGCAACACCGTTCTTACCGGCGAGGGGATGTACAAGAGCACCGACGGCGGCAAGAGCTGGAAGTACATCGGGCTCGGCAAGACGCACATCATCAGCTGGATCCTCGTCGATCCACATCATCCGGACGTCGTGTACGTGGCAGCGCTCGGGCACCTGTTCGGCCGTAATCCGCAGCGCGGGGTGTTCAAGAGCACCGATGGCGGCAAGACGTGGAAGAAGATTCTCTATGTGAACGACGATACGGGCGCGATCAGCATGGCGATGGATCCGTCCAACCCTGATGTGCTGTACGCCGCCATGTGGCAGATGTCGCGCCGGCACTGGACGTTCTCGAGCGGCGGACCGGGCAGCGGGCTGTACAAGACGACCGACGGCGGGGCGCACTGGACCGACATCACGCACCATCCGGGACTGCCGGGCGGCATTTTCGGCAAAGTGGGCGTCGCGGTGGCGCCGAGCGATCCCAACGTGGTTTACGCGCTGATTCAGGCGGACTACAAGGGACAGGCGGGCGGCCTGTTCCGTTCCGATGATGCCGGCGGGAGCTGGAAGCTCATCAACAACAGCATGGACATCACCCAGCGGGCGTTCTATTACATGACCGTGTACGTCGATCCGAAGGATCCGAACACGATCTATCTGCCCAACGTGGGAGTGTATGTCTCGCATGACGGCGGCAAGAAGCTCACCGCGCTGCATCCGCCGCATGGCGACAATCACGTGCTCTGGATCAACCCGAACAACCCGCAGCTGTTCATCGAGGGCAACGACGGCGGCGCAACCGTCAGCCAGAACGGGGGCAAGGCATGGAGCTCGGAGACCAATCAGCCGACCGGCCAGTTCTACCACGCCGATCTCGACAACCAGTTTCCGTTCCATATCTACGGCGCGCAGCAGGATCGCAACTCGGTCGAGGCCCCGAGCGCAATGCCGACCGGGGTCATCCCGCCGGTCTGGAGGAACGTTCAGGGTGCGGAGATGAGTTGGGTGGTGCCGACACCGGGCCGTCCCTGGGTCACCTACGGCAGCGGGTACTACAGCCTGCAGTGGAAGGAAAATCGCCGCACGGGCCTGATCACGAACGTCAGTCCGTGGCCGACCTACAAATTCGGACTCGCCGGCTCGAAGCTCAAGTACCGCTACGGCTGGATTCATCACCCTGTGGTGTTCGCACCGCACAACCCCAAGGAACTGCTGATCGGCGCGAACGTGCTGTTCAAGACCACCGACGGCGGAATCCACTGGACACGAATCAGCCCCGATCTCACCCGCAACGACAAGAGCAAGCAGGCGCGCCCGGGCGGCCCCATCAGCGCCGATGTGACCGGGGAGGAGATGTTCGACACCTTGTCCTCGGTGGCCTTCTCGCCCCTCACGGATAAGATCATCTGGACGGGCTCCGACGACGGCCTGGTCTATGTCACCACCGACGGCGGTGGACACTGGAGCGGGGTGCGGCCGCCGAAGCTGCCGACCTGGTCTACGATCACCTGCATCGAACCGTCGCACACCGAGGAGGGCACCGCCTACGTGTCCGCCAGCCGGTATGACTGGGACGATTTCCATCCCTACGTCTACAAGACGACCGATTTCGGCCGGCACTGGAGGCAGATCACCACCGGGTTGCCGCATGAGCAGTACGTCGAGAGCGTGCGGCAGGACCCGAATGCACCCGAGCTGCTGTTCGCGGGCACCAGCGCGACGGTGTATTTCAGTCTGAACGGGGGCCGACAGTGGCAGCCGCTGACACGCAACCTGCCCGCGGTGCGTGTCGATGACGTGGAGATCCAGCCGCAGCAGCATGCCGTCGTGCTCGCGACCTTCGGGCGCGGCTTCTGGGTGCTCGACAACCTGCAGTTCCTCGAGCAGCTGAGCGGGGCTCGCGTTGCGAGCAATGCGCCCTATCTGTTCAAGCCGCAGCAGGCGTGGCTCGTCACGCGCCGCCTGTTCAGCTTCGGCCCGCCGGGTCCCGGCGGCCAGAACCTTCCCCCGGGGATCACGGTGTTCTTCCATCTGCCGGTCGGCTACAACGGCTCGACGCCGGCGAAGCTGAGCTTCACCGACGCCGCTGGCCAGATGATCCGCAGCTACACGTTGCACCCGAAGGCTAACGGCAAGCCGAAGCCGCTGTCGCAGAATCCTGGAAAGGCGCACGCCCAGAAGGCCTACCGGGCGACGGCCGTGAAGCCGGGCATGAACCGCTTTCTGTGGGACCTGAGGTATCCCGAAGCGGTCGACGTGAAGGGCATCTACAACTCGTTCTTTGCAGCCGCCCTGCCGGTCGGTCCGGAGGTGGTGCCCGGGACCTACTATGCGACCCTGACCTACGGCAACGTGACACAGCGGCACTCATTCGTCGTCAAGCTCGATCCGCGGCTGCACACGACCCAGGCGCAGCTCGAGCAGCGCTTCGATCTGCTGATGCGCATCCATGCCGCCCTGAACCGGCTCGATTCGAACCTGAACCGGGCCATCGCTGCGCGCAGCGCACTCGAGAAGGCGATAGCCGAGAAGCGCGTGCCCTCTGCGGCAGCCGGGCCGGCGCTGCAGCAACTGCGGCATGACATTGACGGACTGGTAGACCTGCGGATCCAGTCGAGCGAGGGGGCCCTGGTGTACCCCGGCCGGCTGCGCTCCTGGTTGACCTCGATCGCGACGCAGGTGAGCACGGCCTTCGTTGCGCCCACCCCCTCGATGGTCGAGGTGGCCGACGGGTACATCCAAAATGCGGCGGCGGGCGTCGCCCGGCTGCATTCCGATGTCGCTGCCGCGCGCAAGGTTATGAATCACTGACCGCTCGCACCGCACGAGCACGGCTCGGCCGCCAGGCCCGGGGTCGGAACCGGGCGGCCGAGCCTTCTCAGGCCGCCCGCCAAGTGCTCAGTGCGCCTCGTCCCAGTTGAGGCCGGCGCCGATCTCCACCCGTAGCGGCACCCGCAGGGTCGCCGCCGCACTCATGCACGCTTCGACCGCCGTGCGCACCGTGTCGAGGTGCTCGCGGGGAACCTCCAGCACCAGCTCGTCGTGCACCTGCATGATCAGGCACGCCTGCCCGGTGTGCTCGCGGCACCAGGCGTCGACGGCGATCATGGCGCGCTTGATGATGTCCGCGGCCGTGCCTTGCATGGGCGCGTTGATGGCGCTGCGCTCGGCATACTGGCGAACCTGCGTGTTGCCGGAGCGGATGTCCGGCAGATACAGCCGCCGGCCGAACACCGTCTCGACGTACCCCCGCTCCCGAGCCTGCGTGCGCGTTTCATCCATGAAGCGCCGTACGCCCGGATAGCGATCGAAGTAGCGATCCACGTAGCGTTGTGCCGCGCCGCGGTCGATGCCGAGCTGGCGGGCGAGACCGAACGCGGACATACCGTAGATCAGTCCGAAGTTGATGGTCTTGGCGAGGCGGCGCTGATCGGGCGTCACCGCTTCGAGCGCCGAGCCGAACACCTCCGCGGCCGTGGCCTGGTGCACGTCCTGCTCCTCGGCGAATGCACGCAGCAGGCCCTCGTCGCCGGACAGATGCGCCATGATGCGCAGTTCGATCTGCGAATAATCGGCCGCGAGCAGCAGCTGCCCGGGCGGCGCAACGAACGCCTGGCGGATGCGCCGGCCCTCGGGTGTGCGGATCGGGATGTTCTGCAGATTCGGGTCAGTCGAGGAGAGCCGGCCGGTCTGGGCGACGGCCTGGTGGTACGAGGTGTGGATCCGCCCCGTGTCGGGGTTGATCAGCTCCGGAAGCCTCTCGGTGTAGGTGGATTTGAGTTTCGCGAGCGCTCGGTACTCGAGCACGGTGCGCGGCAGAGGGTAGCCGGCCGAGAGTTCCTCCAGCACATCCTCGGCGGTGGACGGCTGACCGGTCGGGGTTTTGCGCAGCACCGGCAGGCCCAGCTTCTCAAACAGCACCTGTTGCAGCTGCTTCGGGGAGTCGATGTTGAACGGTGCGCCGGCCTCGGCGTGCGCCTGCTGGGTCAGCTCGAGGAGGCGTGCGGCGAGCTCGCCGCTCTGCGCGTGCAGTCGCTCGCGGTCGATCAGGACGCCGTGCCGTTCCATGCGCAGCAGCACCGGTACCAGCGGCTGCTCAATCTCTTCGTACAGTCGCCGCAGCGCGGGAACGGCGCAGATTCTCGGCCACAGGCTCCGATGCAGCTGCAGCGTGACATCGGCGTCCTCGGCGGCATATTCGGCAGCGCGCTCGATCGGCACCTGGCTGAACGGGATGGCCTTGGCGCCCTTCCCGGCGACAGCCTCGTAGTGGATGGTCTCGATGCCGAGATACTTACGCGCCGCGGAATCCATGTCGTGCCGCGTCGCCACGCTGTCCCACACGTACGATTCGAGCATGCTGTCGTAGCGCATGCCGAGCAGCTCGATGCCGTGGTTGGCGAGCACGTGCGCATCGTATTTCAGATGGTGACCGAGCTTGGCCGGAGACTCGCACTCGAGCACCGGGCGCAGCGCTGCGAGCGCCGCCTCGCGCTCGAGCTGCGCCGGCGCGCCGGCGTAGTCATGGGCCAGCGGGACGTACGCGGCTTCGCCCGATGCGACGCAGAACGAGACGCCGACGATCCGGGCCTGCATGTAATCGAGGCTCGTGGTCTCGGTGTCGAAGGCGATAAGCTCGGCCGTGCGCAGCTTCTCGATCCACTGGTCCAGGTCCGCACGCGTGAGTACCGTGTGGTAGTGACGGGGAACCGGCTCGGGCAGCCTCGCGGGGCGCGGCTCGAGGTCTGCGTGCGCCGGCTCGGCGGCCGGCGCGGCCGAGGGCCTCTCCTCTGCCGGGACGTCGAGCTGGCGTAACAGGGCGCGCAGCCCATAGCGCGCGTAAAGCTCGCGCAGCCTGGCAAGATCCGCCGCGCCGATTTGCAGCGCCTCCGAGGTGAGCGGCAAGTCCAGGTCGGTGCGGATGGTCGCGAGCTTGCGCGACAGTTCGAGCGTCTCGAGGCCGGAGCGCAGGTTCTGCCCGACCTTGCCGGGTACCTCCGCCACGTGCGCGATGAGATTGTCGAGCGAGCCGAATTGCCCGAGCAGCTTCGCCGCCGTCTTCGGTCCGACCTTGTCGATGCCGGGGATGTTGTCCGAGCTGTCGCCAGCGAGCGCGAGGTAATCCACGATCTGCTCCGGCGTGACGTCGAACTTGGCCTTGACTCCGTCCCGGTCGAGCACGGTGTTGTTCATCGTGTTGATGAGCGTGATCGAGCCATCGACCAGCTGCGCCATGTCCTTGTCGCCGGTCGAGATCAACACCCGTTGCCCTTCCTGCGCGGCGCGGCGGGCCAGCGTGCCGATGACGTCGTCGGCCTCGACGCCCTCGATACGCAGCAGCGGCAGACCCTGCGCCGCGATGATCTCGAGCAGCGGTGCGATCTGCGAGCGCAATTCCGGCGGCATCGACGGCCGGTGTGCCTTGTAAGCGGCGAACAGCTCATCCCGGAAGGTGCGCCCGGGTGCGTCAAAGACGACGGCGATCCGCCTGGGCGCATGCTCCTTCAGCAGCTTGGCGAGCATGTTGAGCACACCGAGCACAGCCCCGGTGGGCTCGCCGGCCGCGTTGGTGAGCGGCGGTAGTGCGTGGAATGCGCGGTACAGATACGAGGAGCCGTCGACGAGGGCCAAATCTGCGGATTCGCTCATGCCCCAGTATAGCCAATGGGCACACAGCCGCCGCAGAGCAGCGGCGCCGCGCGATGGCTACGATGGAGGCGTGCCGCTGCCGTTTCCCTCGGTCCGGGAGGTCTTGCGCTGCGCCGCCTGTGGCGGTGGCACCGGCGTGCTCCCGGCCGGATGCGTCACCACGACGCCGGTGTGCCGGGGCAGATACAACGGTCCCTTGAATCCGCAGGCGGCGCAGCCGAACAGCACGCCCGCGGCGATGATGAGCGGGCGGGCTCTCATGCGCGCCGCGCTGCGGCCGGACGGGGCAGCACCGCCATCGTCAGTCTCGAGATGCAGGTGAGCCGCTCGCCCGCATCGCGGATTTCGATGCCCCACACGTGGCTGCGCTGTCCGATGTGGAACGGGCGGGCCGTGGCGATGACCCGGCCGCTGCTCACCGGCCGCAGGTGATTGGCGTTGATCTCCTGGCCCAGGCACACGAAGCGCTGCGGATCGACGCACAGGTTCGCGGCGACGCTGCCGACGGTCTCGGCCAGGGCGGCGGACACCCCGCCGTGCAGGACACCGTACGGCTGATGCACCTGTGGCGTGACCTCGAGCGCCGCGCACAGATAATCCGGCCCGATGTCCGTCACTCGGATGCCGATGTGTCGGGCGAATCCGCTGTGGGTGAGTTGATCGAGCGAGGGGGGCTCGGCGAACCAGATGCTCATGAGGTGCGATTCTACCGGTTCGGCCGCCGAACCGTCTCGGGCCATTCCGCCGGAGCGGCTCGCGTGGCACCCTTGCGCTCGGGCGCACCGACGCCCGGGACGGGGCGCATCGCATGAAGCTGTACACGTACTTCCGCAGTTCGGCCGCGTATCGCGTGCGGATCGCACTGCAATTCAAGGGCATCGCCTATGAGGCCGTGCCGGTGGATCTGCGCCCGGGGGCGCACCGCCGGCCGGAGTACCTCGCGCTGAACCCGCAGGGCCTGGTGCCGGCACTCGAGGACGGTGCCGCGGTGCTCAGCCAGTCCCTGGCCATCATCGAGTATCTCGAGGAAACACACCCCGAGCCGCCGCTGCTGCCGAGCGCGCCACTCGATCGTGCGCGGGTGCGCTCGCTCGCGCTCGCGATCGCCTGCGACCTGCATCCGCTGAACAATCTGCGCGTGTTGAATTATCTGCGCGCGCCGCTCGGGCACGACGAGCACGCCGTCAACGCGTGGTACCGGCACTGGGTCGCGCAGGTGTTTCACGCACTGGAGAGCGAGGCGCGCCGCAGCAGCGACGGGCGGCACCTGCTTGGCGGGTGCGTCACGCTCGCCGACGTATGCCTCGTGCCGCAGCTGTTCAATGCGCGCCGCTTCGAGTGCGACCTCGCGCCGTATCCGACGTTGACCGCGATCGGGGCGCACCTCGAGTCGCTGCCGGCCTTCGCTCGGGCCGCGCCGGATGCGCAGCCGGATGCGCCCTGAGCGACGCGTCAACCTCCCTTTTTGCCGTTCGCCGGCTCGAACAACTCGGCCTTGAGGCGGTAGGTCGCCGAGATGTCCTCATCTCCGTGGCCGCGCGAGATGAGTTCGGCGTACTCGCCGAGCATGCGTTCGACCACCGGCAGCGAGACGCCGAAGCGCGCCGCCATGTCCCGGCAGATGGCCAGATCCTTTGCGTGCAGGCGGATCCGGAAGCCCGCCGGGTAAGTGCCGCGGACCATGTTGGGCGCCCGGTGCACGAAATACCAGCTCGAGCCCGCGCCCTTGCCGAGCGTGTCGATGAGCTTCTCGAGCGGCAGGCCCTGGGCGCGGGCGAAGGCCATCGCCTCGGCGACCGCCTCGATGATGCCGGCGCACATGATCTGGTTGGTCGCCTTGGCGGCCTGCCCGCTGCCGACCGGGCCGAACAGTCTCACCGTGCGGCCCATCGCCTCGAGCACCGGGCGAGCCTGCTCGAACGCTTCCGGGTCACCGCCGCACATGATGGCGAGCGTACCGTCACGCGCACCCTCCACGCCGCCGCTCACCGGGCAGTCGAGGAAAGCCGCACCGGAGGGCCGCAGCAGGTCTGCGGCGCGGCGCGCGGTGTCGGCGGCGATGGTCGAGCAGTCGATGAGCAGCGCGCCGGCCGCGAGCGCCGGTGCCAGCGCACCGGCGACCTGCAGCACGTCGGTATCCGCCGAGACGCAGCTGACCACGGCGTCGACCTGCCCGGCCAGTTCCGCCGGCGTGGCGCAGGCGATGATGCCCAGCTCGACCGAGAGCGCCTCGGCCTTCTGCGCCGTGCGGCTCCAGACCGCGCTCAACAGGCCCGCCTTGTGTAGATTGCGGGCCATGCTCAGGCCCATGGCGCCGAGTCCGACGAATCCTACGCGCATCGCTGTCTCAGCCCCTCTGGAGCCGGCCCGGCGGCCGGAGGGTTCCAACTATAGGGCTGTCGGCGCGGAAGCGGAACCGCTCCCTCAGCTGCCGCTGCCCGAGCCGCACTCCTGATTCATGATCTGGCGCGCCTTGACGCGCGTGGCGTCGGCCTCGGCATCGCTCATGTATTGACGCTTCCCGTCCTTGCCCGTGGTGAAGAGCCGGCGCGCGGCGAGGAGCTTCTGGTATTCGGCCTTGGCCTTCTCGCATCGTTTGGCGCGCAGCTTCGTCTCGGCCGACTGGACGGCGCGCTCATCGGCGGCCTGCTGGATCTGCTGGTTGGCCTCTTGGTCCTCCGCGGCGATGCCGGTCGTGCCGCCCGTGCTGGCTGCGCCGTTCGGGCTGCCGGTGACGGTCACGATCCGTGTGGCACCGGGGCGCCACTGATCGCTGTAATGCACGACGCTGTGCCGATCAACCCAGCGGTAGACATCAGCGTGTGCCTGCGCCAGCGCCCCCGCGAGCACGGTTGCAGCCAGCAGACTGAATGAGATCGTGGTGCGTGCCATGTGCGCCTCCCGGCGCCGCGGGGCCCTCGATTATTCCCGCAGCGTAGTTTTTACTGTGGCACAGCCGGACCGGACAGACCAGAGACTGGGCTCTCACTTGACGAAAAACCCCCCGGGCGGGGAAGCCAGCCGGGGGGTAACCGTGGCCGCTGGGCTACATGTCGTACGCCCGCTCGCCGTGGACCGTGACGTCCAGCCCCTCGCGCTCGTCTTCTTCCGAGACCCGCAGGCCGACGGTCCATTTCACCAGGTAGAAGCCGATGGTGGCCACCACGGCGGTCCAGGCGATGACCACCGCGACGGCCTTGGCCTGGATGAGCAGCTGCGCCCAGATGCCCGGGTACGCCGCACCCCCGGGACCGCCGAGCAGCGGATCGTTGAAAATACCGGTCGCGAGGGCTCCGAAGATACCCCCGAGCGCGTGCACGCCGAAGACATCGAGCGCGTCATCGGTCCGGATCATCTTCTTCAGGCCCGTTACGCCCCAGAAGCACAGCGGACCGACCGCAAGCCCGATGACGAAGCCGCCCGGGATCCCGACGTTGCCCGCGGCGGGTGTGATGGCCACCAGGCCGGCCACCGCGCCGGAGGCGGCGCCGAGCATCGACGGCTTGCCCTTCACGATCCACTCGGCGCTCATCCAGGTGAGCACTGCGCAGGCGGTGGCGAGGTAGGTGTTCAGGAACGCAAGGGCGGCCGACCCGTTCGCCTCCAGGGCCGAGCCGGCATTGAAGCCGAACCAGCCGAACCACAGGAGCGAGGCACCGATCATCATCATCGTGATGCTGTGCGGCGGCATCGGCTCCCTGCCAAGACCGATGCGTTTGCCGAGTATCCTCGCCCCGACCAGGCCGGCGACGCCGGCGTTGATGTGGACGACGGTGCCGCCGGCAAAATCGAGCGCACCCCACTGCCACAGCAGTCCGCCGAGCGGCTTCGGCCCTGCGGCGGTGTCGAGTCCCGGCCAGTACCACACCATGTGGGCGACCGGGCAGTAGCAGAACGTGAACCAGAACACCATGAACAGCAGGATCCCGGAGAACTTCACGCGCTCGACGAGTGCGCCGAGGATCAAGCAGCAGGTGATCGCGGCGAAGGTGGCCTGGAATGCGACGTACACCAGCTCGTTCAGCACCACGCCCTTGTCGAAGGTGCCGATGGTCGAGAACGCGCCGGTGACGGCGTTGAACGTGCCGGCGAGGAACAGCCGGCTCAGTCCGCCGATGAATGCGTTGCCCGCGGTGAAGGTGATCGAGTAGCCATAGATGCACCACAGGACGCTGATGAGGGAAAAGCTGACGAACACCTGCATCAGGACCGAGAGCATGTTCTTGGTGCGGACCAGGCCGCCGTAGAACAGGCCGAGCGCCGGAACCGACATCAGCAGCACCAGAGCGGTGGAGGTGAGCATCCAGGCGGTGTCACCCTTGTCCGGTACGGCCGGACCGGCCCAGGCCAGCGAGGGGATCAGAGCGGTGAGGGCGATGACCGCCGGGGTCAGTCGGGTTCGGAGAGTCTTCGGAGCGCTGCGCATGTGTTCTCCCGGGGCGGTTCGCGCGACCCGCGCACTGACGCCCGTTCATGCCGCAGACGGGACTGCACGAGTGGCGGGGACGCGGGTAAGCTGATGACCCGGGGGCAGGTGCAGAAACCGTGCCATGGCAATTTCCCGCGGTGATCCGGCAGGTTGCGCATCGCGGAGGTTGTCCGTTGCACCGTTCTGGTGCCGCCCTTGAGGTGATTCGCCCCATCGTGGGGCATGGGCGGTGAGGTCAATGACTATGGATAAACTGGGTATCGATGCTATCGCCCGGCGGCTGTTCGAGAGCGTTCCGCCGGGGCTGCGCGCCGTGCAAAAGGACCTGGAGAGCAATTTCCGGGCGGTACTGCGGGCGAGCCTGAGCAAGCTCGATCTGGTCAGCCGCGAGGAGTTCGACACGCAGGCCCGGGTCCTGCAGCGCACGCGCGAGCGGCTTGCGGAACTCGAAGGGCGTCTGAAGGTGCTGGAAGCGTCGGGACCGGCCCCCCGCTGAGGGCCGGCGAGCCTGGGCCGGTGCCGTGCGCCACACGGCATGCACGGGCCACCGCGGATCCCGAAGGGTCACGGCAGCCCGTGGCGGGGCTGAATCCGCCCATCCCGCTCAGGTCATCTCAGCTCATCCGTGCGAGCCGGATGCCGCGGATGCGGCCCGACTCACTTGGGCTTGCCCTTGACCATCTGCGGGTCGACCAGCGACACCATGTAATTGACCGCCCGCTGCACGACGGCATCCGGTACATCGGGCCGCCCGCCCTTGGGCGGCATGATGCCCGTCGAACCGTGAAAGCCGTGCAGCGCGTGGTCGTACAGCGTCGCCAGCCCCTTGGCGAGGTGGTGCGCCCAGGCGGCCTTGTCGCCGGCCTTCGGCGCCCCTGCGACGCCCGGTCCGTGGCAGGCGCTGCAGGTCTGCTGGAACAGCTGCTGACCGGTGGTCGGCACGCCCATGCCCCCAGCGCTTGCGCTCCCCGCCGAGGCAGCCGTCGGCGCGATGGCGAGTCCGGCATTGTTCTGCCCGGCGATCGCCACCCGCTGGAACGGAGCGACGCGCTGCTCGACGCGGTGGATGTACTCGGTATCCGACAGGATATCCCGCTCCTGCGTGTGGTTACCGACGTAGCGCGCGAAGCTGAAAATCAGTATGGCGACCACGACCAGTAGGCCGATGACCATGCTGAACACGTTAATGAAGTGCGAATCCTGCTTGCTCACGAGACCTCTCTGCGGAATCCGTGAACGCGGAAAGCGCAGTATACCCCGCGTGAGCCGCTTGGCTGAAGCCCCGGTCATCGCGCGGGCGTCTCGGGGGCAGACTCCCGCCCTACCGGGCACCTGCGTGGCATCCCGGCGGTGACCCGCGTATCATCCCCCGGCCCTGGCGCAGGGGGCATGCGGCCGAGAGGCCGGCCGGCTCCCGGTCCTGACCGTTCCAGGTCAGTCGCGCGCCGCGACACGGTGCGCCCGTAGCTCAGTTGGATAGAGTGGCAGCCTCCGAAGCTGCAGGTCGCTGGTTCGAATCCAGTCGGGCGCGCCAACTTCCTCGGGATCCCTGCCGATCGTGCGCAGCCGCTCGAAGCCGCTACGGCGCGAGGCCTGTATCCGGGCGCGATTCGCGCACCTTTGCCGTCAGCCACTGCATCATCTGGCGGATCGCCTCCAACCGGGTCGCCTCGAGCGGGTGCTCGTGGACCTGAGCATGCATCGCCAGCGCCGCGGCGTCCGCGCTGCTCTGGGCCTGCAGAAAACCTGAGATCGGACAGGAGGCCGGATCGCCCGGGTCGCGCAGGTGGATCGGGTCGTGCATTGCCATCCACTGGTAGGCCAGCGCGCCCAGCCAGCTGTGCACGCCGCGTGCGTCGTGCTGGCGCGGCGCTCGGGACCTGATCCACCCCGCCAGCGCCGCGGCGGGCATCGGCCGGGCCAGACCGTACCCTTGCCCGAACCGGCACCCCAGCTGGACGGCAGCCTCGATGATGCCGTCGTCCTCCAGTCCCTCGGCCACGACGTCGCGGTCGAGATCCTGGCCGATCTGCACGACGGTGCGGATCAGGCTGAGCGCCTTGATCGGGTCGCGGGCGAGGTCCTTGACGATGTTCTGATCGACCTTGATCACGTCAAATGGCAGGTCGGCGAGGCGCTTGAGGTTGCTGAACCCCGAGCCGAGATCGTCCATCGCAATCTTCACGCCGGTTGCTGCGAGGCGCGTGATGCCCTCGTCCACCGCGCCGGCGTCCAGTGCCTGGCTTTCCAGCAGCTCCAAAGTCAGGTGCGCGGGTGTCATCTGTGCCTGATGCAGCGCCTCGGTGACCCACTGGGCGCAGTCCGGATGCAGCAGCGAGCTCGGCGCCAGATTGATCGACAGGCCGATGTCCAGGCCCTCCTCGCGCCAGCAGCGCAGGTGCGCCAGGCCCTGCTGCAGGCCCTGGCGGAACAGTGCATCCAGGTCCGCTTCCCCGAGTGCGGGCAGGAACTGTCCGGGGGCGAGGATCGGGCCCTGTGGCGTGCGCAGGCGCGCCAGCGCCTCGACCTTGGCCACCGCGCCGTTGGCGAGGTCGATGATCGGCTGCACGAACATCTCGAGGCCGCCGCCATAGAGTGCCGAGCGGATCTGCGCCGATTGCTCGGAGTCAATCGCATGCCAGCGGCTCTGGGCCGTACGGGTCATCTGGTCCCAGCGGTTCTGCAGCGACAGCCGCCAGGTCCGCATCCACCCGGCAGTGAACTGGTGCGGGTAGGCGCCGAACATCATCAGCACCGCGTGGATCGCTCCGTGGTTATGCACCGGAACTGTCGCGCTGCTGCGAACACCGAATTCGCGCATCAGCGTCTGCCAGGGCTCGGTGCGGCCGTCGGACCGGTACGCACAGACCTCCTGCGCAGCGTCGGTCATCCAGGTTGTCGCGACCAGTCCGCGGCCGCGTGCATCGCGGGGATCGAGCACCGGGTAGAGATTGCGTGCCCGATGCGCCTGCACGAACGGTTCGGCGATTTCACCGGCGGCGTGCTCGATAACCAGCCGGTTGTGGGCATCCGGCCTGAACAGCACCACGGCCCGAACGCCGGGCAGAGCCGCGAGCGCCTCGAGTTCGGCGTGCATCCAGGGCGCCGCGAGCGCCCGGGCGTGCGGCGGGCGCGCGAGCAGCATCTGGTACTGATCCAGAACGGACTGCATGGCCTGCAGCTCGCATTGTGTGTCGAGCTGCAGGCGCGCCTCGGCGGCGCGCAGCGCGCGATACCGTGTGCGCGTGGTGAGCAGCGCCGTGTCGAAATGAGCGTGCAGCAGGTCGCGGTACAGACCCACGGCGAGCGTCATCGAGGCGCCGCACAGGCCAACGAGCCCATGGATGACGCCGAGCCGCCGGGCGGTCTGCTCGGCCTGGGGCGCGGTCGTGTGCTCATCGAGCAGCCAGCGCAGGTGGTCGGCCTGCCGGTGTGTGAGCGTCATCAGCTCCTGCGCGGACAGGCAGGCGAGGATGCTGGCCGTCTCGGGGCGTCGCTGCAGTTCGCCGTAGAATGCCGTGGCGAACTGCTCGGCCACCTCGGCGAGGTGTGGCTGCAGGATCTGCATGAGTTCGCGAGCCTCGGGGCCGAACGGGTCGAACGCGGTTTCGGCGATCTGCTCGGGCGCCGTCGCGGCGCCGAGGCGCCACCACTGGGTCCGCGACCGCTTGGTCTGCTTGGCCTGATACATCGCCGCGTCTGCCTGGCGCAGCAGCAACTCCGCCTCGGTGCCGTCCGTTGGAAACAGTGCCAGACCCATCGTCATGCCCACCGAGGCGCTCTTGCCGCCGCTCAGGGGGAAGGGGCTTTCGACCACCCGGTGCAGGTGACCGAGGGCGGCGCTCAACTGCGGCAGCGTGTGGGCCGCGTCCAGGTCCTCCAGGATCACCACGAATTCGTCGCCGCCGAGGCGGGCGATGAAATCCGACTCGCGCAGCCAGTCACGCAGACCGCGCGCGAGGTTGCGCAGCAGCTCGTCTCCCGCATCGTGACCCAGGCGGTCGTTGACCGGCTTGAAGTCATCCAGATCGATGACGCCGATCGCCAGCGATGTTCCGCGGCGGCGCGCGCGCGCGATCGCCCGCGGTAGGTACTCCTCCAGCGCGAGTCGATTGGGCAGTCCGGTGAGCGCATCGGTGCGGGCCATGCGCGCCTCCTGCGCTTGCAGCGACCGGATGCGATCCTTCAAATCGAACTCATCGAGGCCGCGGCCGAGCAGGCCAGCGACGCGGGTGCACAGCTCGATGGTCGCGGCATCGAAGCCGGCGCGGCGCGGCGCGGCGAGCGCGAGGATGGCCCACATCCGCTCGCCGCGCAGGATCGGCAGCGCGAGCAGACTCAGCCAGCGGTGTGCCGCGAAGCCCGCGTGCCAGGGCTGCAGGGTCGGCTCCCCGAGCGTGTCGTTGCACACCACCAGTGCCTGTTTGTTCCACGCTCTGACGACGATCGACGCGGTCTGCTGGTCCGTCAGGCGCGGCGGCGCGGCGCGGACCTGATCGGCGCCGTCCCCGGCGAGCCCCAGCACTTCGAACACCCCGGCGGATCCCGGCCGCCCGATCCACACCGCGTGAAAGGGTGTGTCGCGCGCCAGCCTGGCGCACAGACTCTCGAGCATCTCCTGCTCCCCGCGGCTCTGGATCAGCACGTCGCCGCATCGCAGTAACGCCTGGTAGAGCGCCTGAAGATCGAGGAGCTTCTGCCGCTGCGCCAGCAGATCGAACGTCCGCTGGCCGAGGGACTCGCTCAGCTGGCTCACCGACTCCAGGAGACGATCGCGTGCGCACGGGGCCGGCTCGAACCCGGCCGCCTCGGGCGCGACGGCACTCTGGCGCTGCTGCACCGCGAGCGCCATGGCCCGGTCCATCTCCAGGATGTGGTGCAACAGCCACTCGGCGAGAAATGCCTGCAGCTCGAGGCGTACGTCCAACGGGTGATCGGCGGACAATGCCTGTGCCTGGCGGAGAAATCCACGAAAACTCTCATGGGCCTTCAGGTGCATCGCGCGGTGCGCGGCATCCACCCGCCAGCTGAGCATGAGACGCTCTTCGTCGCGGAAATGCTCGTGGGTGTACCGCGCCAGTGCCTCGAGCAGCGCGCTCACCTCCTGCGGCGCGGCCCCCTGCGCCTGTGCCCGGGCGGTCCGGTTGAAGATCTCCAGCAGGACTTGATGCTGCCCGTCGATCGCGGCGATACCCGTGGCCATCGCGTCCGACCAGAGCAGCGGATCCATCGCGGGCGGCGGGCTGACGAAGATGCTTCGCGGGGTGGCCAAGGCGAGTCAGTGTCCGAAAGCAGCACGGTAAGGACGACGGCACTGCGCGGCCTCGAGGCAGGCGGTGGTCGGGTGAATTGTCAGTGATTCAGGCCGCGCAGACCTGCGACTATGTGAAATCCTGCGGCCTCAAACCGGCACTGCATCTCATTTTCCGCGCCTCGGCGTACCGCGCGGCACTGTCTCGGTCCGGCGAGGCGCGGTTGCGAACGGGCCGCATCGCGGGACCGTATTCCATAAGATCGGATTTCCTTTACGTGAACGGGAATGGACAGCCATGAACTCGATGCGCAGCGTGCTCGTGATGCTCCTCGGGGCGCCGCTGGCGGCGAACGCAGCGCTCGCCGCCAACGGTACGAAGACTGCCCAGGGCATCTCCGGCAAGGGACAGGCCGGCTTCGTGGCTTCGCAAGGCAATGCCCAGGGCAAGTCCGCCAACGCTGCGCTCGATCTGACCTACGTCGACGGACCGTGGAAGCATGCGCTCAGTCTCGCGGCGCTGTACGGCCAGAGCGCGGGCATCGTGTCCGCGGAGCGCTGGAGCGCATTGTGGCAATCGGACCGCAAGATCAGCTCCCGGACCTTCGCGTTCGGCTCATTGCGTTACGAGCACGACATGTTCGACGGCTTTCAGTACCAGGCGACTGCCGCGACGGGTCTCGGTTACAAGCTGATCGAGAACAAGTCGACCACGCTCAGCGCCCAGCTCGGCGCCGGCTACACCGTGTCGCGGCCGGAAACGCTCACGCGCAGTGCCCTCGGTGCCGTGACGGCACGCACGGTGCTGCCGAGCCAGGATTACGCGATCGGCACGCTCGGCATCAACTACCAGCAGAGGCTCACGAGCAGCACCACGCTGAGTGACACTCTGCTCTCGAACGCCGGGTCCGCCAACACGCTGGTGACGAACAACCTGGCATTGGTGGTGAAAATCTCGACGCGCCTCGCGATGAGTGTCGGCTACCAGATCCAGGACAACACGCACCCACCGGCGGGCATCCGCCACCTCGACTCCACCGAGACGGTCAATCTGGTGTACGCGTTCTGAGCCGCGGGCGGCCCTAACGCGGCGGCGGGCAGCGCAGATCCTCGAGGACGGTGCCGACGGCGAGCGTCTCGCTGTCGTGCGCCTCGTCGCGCCAAGACTCGCCGAGCGCGGCGGCGTACCAGCTGCGCATGGCCGGCAATCCCAGCAGGCGCTCGGCGTAGGCCAATGCTGCCGGAGCGAGCGGCAGCCGATAGGTCTGAATGCGAAACGCCACCGGCGCGTAGAACGCATCGGCCGCGCTGAATGCGTTGCCGGCGAGAAAGGGTCCGCCGAAGCGCTCCAGGCCTTCCTGCCACAGATCCTGCAGACGCTCGAGGTCGGCCCGCAGCGCCGGCGCGATGTGCTGCAGTCGCACCCGCAGACCGCAGGTCATGCTGCAGGTCTGACGCAGCGCGCCGAAGCCCGAGTGCATTTCTGCGGCCGCCGAGCGGGCGAAGGCGCGCGCCGTCGGATCGGACGGCCACACGCCCGCATGGCGTTCCGCCAGGTACTCGAGGATGGCGAGGGAGTCCCAGACCACCGTCGCGCCGTCGTGCAGACACGGTACTTTGCCGTTCGGGGAGAACGTGCGGAAGTCGTGCGGACTGCCGGCTGTGCCGAAGGGCGCCAGCCGCTCCTCGAAGGGGATGCCCAGAGTGTGCAGCAGGACCCAGGGGCGCAGCGACCAGGACGAGTAGTTCTTGTTGGCGATGTATAGGGTGTACATGGGGGATTGCCTTGGTATCAGGACTGGGCTTGCGGCTCGGCGAGGCCGCTCGGCGCTGCGCGGGGGCCGGTGTTGGCGAGGATGACGCCGCCGATCACCACCGCGCCGCCGACGAGCGTGAGCCCGCCCGGGCGCTCCCCGAGCCAGAGCCAGCCGATCAGCACGGCGAGCGGTGAGGAGCAATAGATGAAGCTCGAGACCTGGGTCGCGCTGCAGCGGTGGATGGCCAGGTTCCAGGTGAGATAGCCGAGAAAGGTCGGTGCCAGGGCGAGCCACAGCAGCGCCGCCAGGCGGGGCAGCGGGGCAGCGGCGAGCGCCAGCGGCAACGCCAGTCCGAAGGGCGCTGCGCCGAGCGTGCCGCCGAGCAGCGCGACCGCGGTCACCGCTTCCGCGCCATAGCGGTGCATCCAGGATTTCTGCCCCGTGAAGTACACGGCCGCGCCGAGCACGCTCACCAGCACCAGCAGCGCACGGGGTTGAAAGTGCACGCCGCCGCGAGCTGCGAGCACCAGTACGACACCGCCGAGCGCCACGGCCAGCCCCACCAGCGTGCGGACCGAGAGCCGCTCGCGCAGCCACAGCGCCGAGGTCACTGCCGTCGCCGCGGGCAGCAGAGCGATCAGCAGCGCCGCGGTGCCGCTGGCAACGCGCGTCTCAGCCAGATTCAGGCACAGGTGGTACACCCCGAGGCCGATCACCCCGAGGCCGAGCAGTGGCGGCCAGGCGGCCGGTGGCGGCAGGGCGATACGGCGCCAGCGAAGATAGAGGAGGAACACGCCCGAGGCGAGCAGCAGCCGTCCGAAGGCGAGCTCGCCCGGCGTGAACGCGCTGAGCGCGTAGGCGATCGAGGCGTACGCCGATGACCAGGTGAGCACCGCGACGCTGACGTACAGCAGCGTCCGGGCATCGAGCGGGCCGGCGTTGTTCACGGACTCTCCCCGTTTCGCGGCTGCGGAGCTGCCGCGGCCGGCGGCGATCAAAGCCAGCGGTAGGCGGCGGCGAGCGCCCCGACGCCGCCCACGGTAAGGCCCCAGCCGGGCCAGCCGAGCGGGTTCAGGGCCAGCCAGACGAGCCCCGCGAGCAGCACGGCGGAGGCGGCCGTGACCACGTCCCGACGGCGCGCTGCGGCACGCAGCGCCTCGCGCAGCTGGCTCATGCTCGTCACGTCCGGGTGGGCTTGCGGCTCGTGCGCCCGGCGCACCGACTCCTTCAGCAGACCCGGCAGGCTCTGGATCGATTCCACCACGTCGGGCAGCTGGCGCCAGAGGTTCTTCAGCAGGCGGCGGACGCTGACGCGCTCGCGCATCCATTCGCGCAGGATTGGCGTGGCCGTGCTCCAGATGTCCAGCTGCGGATACAGTTCCCGGCCGAGCCCCTCGACGTTGAACAGGGTTTTCTGCAGCAGCATCAACTGCGGCTGGATCTGCATGTTGAAGCGGCGGGAGATCTCGAACAGCCGCAGCAGCAGGTGTCCGAAGGAGATGTCCGCGAGCGGCCGGTCGAAGATCGGTTCGCATACCGTGCGGATCGCCGACTCCATCTCATCGATGCGCGTTTGCGGCGGCACCCAGCCGGACTCGACGTGCAGCACCGCCACGCGACGATAGTCGCGCTCGAACACCGCGAGGAAGTTCTCGGCCAGGTAATGCTGGTCGCGCGGATCGAGCGTGCCCATGATGCCGAAGTCAATGGCCGCGTAGCGCGGTCGCTGCGGATCGTCGGCCAACACGAAGATGTTGCCGGGGTGCATGTCCGCATGGAAGAAGTTGTGGCGGAACACCTGCGTGAAGAAGATGCGTACCCCGTTCTCGGCGAGCCGCTCGAAATTCGTGCCAAGGGCGCGCAGTCGGGCCATGTCGCTGATCGGAATGCCGTGGATGCGCTCCATGACCATCACGTCGGTGCGGCAGAGGTCCCAGTGCACCTCCGGCACGTACAGCAGGTCCGACCCGGCGAAGTTGCGCTTCAGCTGCGTGGCGTTCGCCGCCTCGCGCATCAGGTCGAGTTCATCGAGGATGGTTTTCTCGTACTCCTGAACCAGTTCGCTCGGCCGCAGCCTGCGCGCATCTCGCCAGTAGCGTTGCGCCAGCGCCGCGAGCGTATAGAGGACCTCGAGGTCCCGCTCGATGTGCGCCTTCATGCCCGGGCGCAGCACCTTCACCACCACTTCGCCCCCGCTGTGCAGCGTTGCGGCGTGCACCTGGGCAATGGAGGCGGCCGCCAGCGGCTCGTCCTCGAACGCGGCGAAGACCTCCGTCACCGGACGGCCCAGGCCGCGCTCGATGGTGGCCCGCGCCACGGCCGCCGGGAACGGCGGCACCCGGTCCTGCAGCTTGGCCAGCTCCTCGGCGATGTCCGGCGGCAGCAGATCCCGCCGCGTGGAGACTGCCTGGCCGAACTTGACGAAGATCGGCCCGAGCTCCTGCAGCGCCAGGCGCAGCCGCTCACCGCGCGGCGCATGGCGGTCGCGCCGCAGCCACATCGAGGGCGACAGAAAGAACAGAAAGCGCAGCGGCCGGTACAGATGCGTCGCGCGCACGAAGTCGTCCAGGCCGTGCCTCAGGAGCACGCGCTGGATCTGCACGAGCCGTCCGATGACCCGCAGCTTCATGACCGGCGCACTGGCGTCACGGGCTGTGCACTCGATGCTCGAGCTGTTCCAGCCGCGCCGCGAAGCGATCGACCTCTTCGCGCAGCGCGTCGACTCCGTGCAGGAAGGTCTCCCCCTCCGGCCTCGGGACCAGGTCGCGCCGCTCATGGCTCGCATACTCGCCGAGGTCGCGCCAGAGCGTCAGCGCGGCGCGGCCGCTCCAGCCGACCGCGCCGCGGGCAAGCCGGGCGAGCCGGTGCGCGGGCACGTCGCCCACGGCCTGCGCGAGTTCCTCCTCCAGGTCAGGGCCCAGCAGTCGGATCAGCTGTTGAAATTTCTCGGCGATCTCGGTGTCGCCGCGAATCTCGACGGCACCGCGCGCGAGCGGTTCGCGCGAAATACCGCCTCCGACGATCAGCAGGCTCAGCGGGCCGCCGACGATCGCAGCGTCGGCCGGATCCTCGTCGCGCCGGATGCGTATCGCTGCGCCGGTGGAGTCGAATACCACGCGCGCCACGGCCGGTGCTTCCACGGCGCAGCGCCGGCCAGCGAGCTCAGCGCACAGCTGTTGGGCGCGCACTGAGCGCGGCAGGCCGCGGTTGAGCAGGCTCTCCAGCATCGAGGTCAGCATGCGCGAGGGATCAATACTTGTAGCCACGGTGCAGGGCCACGATGCCACCGGAGAGATTGTGGTAGCGGCAGCCCTCGAGTCCGGCCGAGCGCATCATCCCGAGCAGTTCCTCCTGCGGCGGATGCATGCGGATCGACTCAGCCAGGTAGCGATAGCTGGCCTCGTCCTGCGCCACCCACTTGCCGAGGACCGGCAGGATGCGGAAGGAATATGCGTCGTAGAGCGGGGCGAGTCCCGGAGCGACGGGCCGCGAGAATTCAAGGATCAGCAGCTGTCCGCCCGGGCGCAGCACCCGGCGCATCGAGGCGAGCGCCGCGGGCTTATCGGTGACATTGCGCAGGCCGAATCCGATGGTGATGCAATCAAAGGTGTCGTCGCGAAACGGCAGGTGTTCGGCATTGGCCTGGACGTAATCGACGTTGCCGAGCACGCCGCGGTCGACGAGCCGATCGCGGCCCCGCTCGAGCATCGCGGCGTTGATGTCGCTGAGGACGACCCGGCCGCGCTCGCCCACCTGGCGCGCCATCGCGGCGCTCAGATCCCCGGTGCCCCCGGCGACGTCCAGCGCCGCCTGTCCCGGCCGCAGTCCGGTGAGCGAGAGCGCGAAGCGCTTCCACAGCCGGTGGGCCCCGCCGGACATCAGATCGTTCATCAGGTCATAGCGGCGTGCCACCGAGTCAAAAACGCCCCGCACGCGGCGGGCTTTCTCCTCCCAGGGCACGCGCTCGTAGCCGAAATCGGTCGCAGGTTCTTCGCTCATCTTGCCGGACGCCGGGGGAAATCCCCGCCATTGTATCCTTCGGCGGCCCGGCGGGCCCGCCCGTGCTTGCGCTAGCCGAACAGGCGCTCGCTTGTCAAGTTCCGTCGGACAGAGTCCAGGATTTGCATTTTGAGGCAGTCGGTGCACACAATCCCGGCCGCGTACGGGGGTCTTGAAACCTTCGGGGCCGGACGGTGTCAAAGACCCTCCGGCCTTTTTTATGCCGATCGGCAGGGTCGCAGTGCGTGAACGGCTAGGGGCGGCGCCCCGCTTGCACTATCATTGTGCATCTTCGTGCAGCCGTCGAACATCGTGGACGCCACCGATACCTCGCACCCCAATTATTTCCACCGAGTGGTTGACTGCCAGTGGGCCTGCCCGGCCCACACCGATGTTCCGGAGTACATCCGGCTCATCGCCCAGGGTCGCTTCACCGAGGCGTACCTCGTCAATCGCGAATCGAACGTGTTTCCGGGCATCCTCGGCCGCGTGTGCGACCGGCCTTGCGAGCCGGCATGCCGCCGCGGCCGGGTCGAGCAGAAGCCGGTCGCGATCTGCCGCCTCAAGCGCGTCGCGGCTGATCAGCGCGAGGACGTTGCCGGGCGCCTGCCGAAGATTCCGCAGGTCAAGAACGGCAAGCGCATCGCCTGCATCGGGGCGGGCTGCGCCTCCCTCACGGTTGCCAACGACCTGCTGCCGCTCGGGTACGAAGTGACGATGTTCGAGCGCTACGAGCGCCCCGGCGGGCTGATGCGCAGCAACATCCCGGCCTTCCGGCTGCCCGAGGCCGTGCTCGATGAGGAAATCGGCATGATTCTCGGCATGGGGGTGGACCTGCGTCTCGGCACGTCCGTGGAGAGCCTGCGCGCGCTGCTCGCCGAGGGCGGCTTCGACGCCGTGTTCGTCGGTTCGGGCGCCCCGAAGGGCAAGGAGCTGCGCCTGCCGGGCCGTGACGAGGCCGCCGCCAATGTCCACATCGGCATCAGCTGGCTCGAGTCGGTGGCGTTCGGGCACATCGAGCGCATCGGCGAGCGCGTGCTCATCATTGGCGTCGGCAATACGGCCATGGACTGCTGCCGCACCAGCCTGCGGCTCGGCGCACAGCAGGTCCGGGTCATTGCGCGCAAGCCGCGCGGTTTCTTCAAGGCCTCGCCCTGGGAGCTGCAGGATGCGGAGGAGGAGAAGGTCGAGATCCTCGTCAACCGCTCGCCCAAAGCGTTCGTGACCGAGGGTGGCCGGCTCGTCGGCATGCAGTTCGAGTGCATGGAGTACGAGCTCGATGCGCGCGGCCGCATCGTCGTGGAGCGGATGGCGGGCGAGGAGTTTCTGCCTGCGGACGATGTGATCCTCGCGATCGGTCAGGAAAACGCCTTTCCCTGGATCGAGCGCGATCTGGGCATTGAATTCGACAAGTGGGACGTGCCGCTGGTCGATGCGCAGACCTTCCAGTCGACGCGGCCGGGGGTGTTCTTCGGCGGCGATGCGGCCTTCGGACCGAAGAACATCATCTGGGCGGTCGAGCACGGCCATCAGGCTGCGATCTCGATTCACCGGCATTGCCAGGGCGAACCGGTTGGCGAGCGCCTCGCCCCCGGCGTCACCCTGCACAGCCGCAAGATGGGCATGCACGAGTGGTCCTACGCCAACGACTATGCGCCGATCGAGCGTCGGTTGATGCCGCACGTCTCGCTCAAGGAGCGCTTCAAGAAGCTCAACATCGAGGTCGAGCTCGGCTTCACGGCCGAGCAGGCCGCCGAGGAGGCGCAGCGCTGCCTGAACTGCGACGTGCAGACCGTGTTTGCCGCCAAGCTGTGCATTGAATGCGACGCCTGCGTCGACATCTGTCCGGTCGACTGTTTGACCATTACCCACAACGGACCGGAGAGCGATCTGCGCACGCGTCTGAAGGCCCCGGCCGATAACACCGCACAGGCGCTGTACGTGTCGGGCGCCCTGCCGCAGACCGGCCGAGTGATGGTCAAGGACGAGGATCTGTGCGTGCACTGCGGACTGTGCGCAGAGCGCTGCCCGACGGCCGCCTGGGACATGCAGAAATCCGACGTGCACTGGCCGCATGCCGCCGACGAGGCCCACGCCCTCGCGGCGCGCGAACCGAAGATCGCCTGACCCGACCGAATCCCGTCTCGAGTCCCACGCCCCCCGAGAGCCATGGCTACACCCGCATCGAGCCGCATCAACGATTTCACGCTCAAGATCGCCACGGTCAACGGCACCGGTTCGGCGAGCGCCAACACGCTGCTGATGAAGACCATCTTCAGAAGCGGCGTGCCGGTGATGGGCAAGAACTTCTTCCCCTCGAACATCCAGGGCCTGCCCACCTGGTACGAGATCCGGGTGTCGCACGCCGGTCACCTGGCGCGCTCCGGCTCGGTCGAGCTGATGGTGGCCCTAAACCCCGAGACCTATGCCCGCGACGTGCGTGAGCTCGCGCCGGGCGGCTTCCTCGTGTACGACTCCACCTGGCCCCGCCCGGTGCTCCTGTCCCGCTCGGACGTCACGGTGATCGGCGTGCCGCTCGCCCGGATGTGCAACGAGCACTTCAACGGGGTACGCACCCGCATCCTGATGAAGAACATCTGCTACGCCGGGGTGCTCGCGGCGCTGCTGAATCTGGACCTCTCGCGCATGCGCGAGCTGCTGAGCGAGACTTACGCCAAGAAGCCACAGCTCGTCGAGAGCAACATGAAGGCGCTGCAGCTGGGCTTCGAATACGTTCGCGAACACTATGCCTGCCCGCTGCCGCTCGCCGTCGAGCCGATGGATCGCACCGCCGGGCACATCATGATCGACGGCAACACCGCGGCCGCCCTCGGCTGCGTGTTCGCTGGCGCCACGGTGGCGGCTTGGTATCCGATCACCCCGTCGACCTCGCTCATGGATGCCTTCAAGGGCTTCTGCGAGCGGCTGCGGGTCGATCCGGAAAGTGGCCGCAAGCGTTTCGCCTTCATCCAGGCGGAAGACGAGCTGGCGGCCATCGGCATGGTGCTCGGGGCGACCTGGAACGGCGCGCGGGCCTTCACGGCCACCTCCGGTCCGGGCATCTCGCTGATGAACGAGTTTCTCGGTCTCGCCTACTACGCCGAGGTTCCGGCGGTGCTGTTCGACGTGCAGCGCGTAGGTCCGTCCACGGGCATGCCGACGCGCACCCAGCAAGGGGACCTGCTCTCGTGCGCGTATGCCTCGCACGGCGATACCCGGCACGTGTGTCTCTACCCGGCCAATCCGGCCGAGTGTTTCGAGTTGGCCGTCGAGGCCTTCGACCTGGCCGAGCGGCTGCAGACCCCGGTCCTGGTGCTTTCGGATCTGGACATCGGCATGAACGACTGGATGTGTCCGGAGTTCCGCTGGGACGATGCCTACCGTCCCGATCGGGGCAAGGTACTGAGCGCGCAGCAGGTCGAGGCATTGACGAAATTTCATCGTTACCTCGATCCGGACGGCGACGGCATTCCGTGGCGCACGCTGCCCGGGGTGAATCCCAAGGGCGCGTATTTCACGCGGGGCTCGGGCCACACTCAGCTTGGTGCGTACACCGAGGATTCGCACGACTATCAGGTCGTGCTCGACCGGCTGATGCACAAGTGGCAGACCGCCAAGGCGCGCGTGCCGCGCGCGCACATCGAGGGACCGGGCTGCGAGGTGGGGATCGTATCCATCGGCAGCGGCGACAGCGCGGTGCGCGAGGCGCTTGCGCGGCTCACGGCCGAGGGTGTCGCGGTGGATTACCTGCGCGTGCGCGCCTTTCCGTTCGGCGAGGAGGTGGAGCGGTTTCTCGCCGCGCATGCCGTGGTATTCGTCGTCGAGCAGAATCGCGATGCGCAGCTGCGCTCGCTGCTGACGCTGGAGACGGCGGTGGAGAAAGCCAAGCTGCGCTCGCTGCTGCATTACAGCGGTTTGCCGGTGAGCTCGAGTTTCATCGTCGAGGGTGTGCTCGGCGAGCTGCGGGGGCGGTCCGTCGTCACGCAATCAAGCGCGATGGGCGCCTGAGGAGCCGACATGAGTTTCATCGCCAAACCAAAGGTTACCCACCCGTCTCTGCCGCACAACGCGCTCGGACTGACGCGCCGCTCGTACGAGGGCGCGCTCTCGACGCTGTGCGCCGGGTGTGGCCACGATTCGATCACCGCTGCGATCGTGGAGGCGTGCTGGCGTCTGTCGATCCAACCGCAGAACCTGGTCAAGCTCTCCGGCATCGGCTGCTCCTCCAAGACCACCGCTTATTTCGTCAGCGGCGCGCACGGCTTCAACGCCGTGCACGGCCGCATGCCGTCGATCGCCACGGGCGCGAATGCCGCCAATCGCCGCCTGAGCTACATCGGCGTCTCGGGCGACGGCGATACGCTGTCGATCGGACTGGGGCAGTTCTGCCATGTGATCCGCCGTAATCTCGACATGCTCTACCTCATCGAGAACAACGGCGTGTACGGCCTGACCAAGGGGCAGTTCTCGGCTTCTGCGGACATCGGGACCCGCGCCAAGAAGGGTGAGACGAACCTGCAGCCGCCGATCGACCCGGTGTTGCTGGCCCTCGACCTCGGCGCCACGTTCGTCGCCCGCAGTTTCTCCGGCGACAAGCGCCAGCTGGTTCCGCTGATCGAGGCCGGCCTGAAGCACCGCGGCTTCGCGCTCATCGACGTGCTCTCCCCGTGCGTGACGTTCAATGACCACGAGGGCTCCACCAAGAGCTACGCCTACACGCGCGAGCACTACGAGCCGGCGGTGCAGGCCGATTACGTGCCCCGCGAGGCCCCGATCGTGGTCGATTACGCGGCCGGGGAGGCGCGCGAGGTCACGATGCACGATGGCAGCCGCATCGTGCTGCGTAAAACCGGCGCCGATTACGATCCGACCGACCGGGTGGCTGCGACCGCGTCGGTGCAGACCCGGATGAACTCGGGCGAATACCTCACGGGCCTGATCTACCTCGATCCCAGCCAGGCCCGCGCGGAATTCCACCAGGTGAATGGAACGCCCGATGAACCCCTGAACGCCCTGCCGTACGAGCAGCTCTCACCGGGGGCGAGCGGGCTGCACAAGGTCCTGGCCCGCTACCGCTGAGCGGGCCGGCGCTTGTGTCGGGCCGGGACACTCGGTTATCCTAGGCACCGGTCTGTGACCGTTTCCTTTCCTGCCGCCTGCTGGTCGCTCAGTTATTGAGCCGGCCTACGGAGAAAAGCCGAATCGTTCCCGAC
>JAJZFQ010000008.1 GCA_021805275.1 Pseudomonadota bacterium | reverse complement strand
GCTAGGACGAGCGGTCTATCCGAGCGCTTTGACGGCCGCGATCAGTTCGGCGCCCGCCTTCTGCGCATCGCCATAGAGCATGCGCGTGTTATCGAGGTAGAACAGCGCGTTCTCGATGCCGGAGAACCCTGCGCCCTTGCCCCGCTTGATGACGATAACGTTGCGGGCGCGGTCGGCGTTGAGAATCGGCATGCCGTAGATGGGGCTCGACTTGTCGGTGCGGGCCACGGGATTGACCACGTCGTTGGCGCCAATGATGAGCGCGACGTCGGTGGTCTCGAACTCGCCGTTGATTTCCTCGAGATCCCCGATGAGGTCGTAGGGCACGCCGGCCTCGGCGAGCAGCACGTTCATGTGTCCGGGCATGCGTCCGGCGACCGGGTGAATGGCGAAGCGCACCGTGACGCCGCGCTCGATCAGCAGCTGGCACAGCTCCCAGATCTTGTGCTGGGCCTGTGCGACCGCCATGCCGTAGCCGGGCACGACGATGACCTTCTGCGCGAACGCCAGCATCACCCCGACGTCTGAGGCCTCGATGGGCTTGAGGCTCCCGGTGACCTCGCCCGCGGCCTCCCCACTGCTCTCGCCGAAGCCGGAGAACAGCACGTTGCCGAGAGAGCGGTTCATGGCTCTGGCCATCAGCTGCGTGAGCAGCGTGCCCGCGGAACCGACCACGGTGCCGGCGATGATCATCGCCGCGTTGTGCAGGGCAAAGCCCTCGAAGCCGACCGCAAGACCGGTGAGCGCGTTGTAGAGCGAAATCACCACCGGCATGTCCGCTCCGCCGATCGGCAGCGTCATGGCGAGGCCGAGCAGCAGCGCGAAGACGAGCAGCCCGGTGACGTAGGCCGGCGAGCCTCCCGGGTGTGACACCTCAAGCACCCCGTGCAGCAGCGCCGCAGCCAGCAGCAGCAGGCTCACGATCTGCTGGCCCCGGAAACGGATGCTGCGCTTGATCAGTCCCTGCAGCTTCGCGAACGCGATGGCGCTGCCGCTGAAGGAGACCGCGCCGATCAGCCCACCGGCCACCGCGAGCGTCGTGGTCACCACGGTTCCGCCGCCACCGCTGCGGTACAGCTCCACCGCCGCGATCGAGGCCGCCGCACCGCCGCCCATGCCGTTGTAGAGCGCGATCATCTGCGGCATGTTGGTCATCGCGACCCGCTTGCCGCTCCACCAGGCGAGCACCGCGCCGATCATGAGAGCCGCGCCGATCAGCGGGTAATTGCTCATGCCCGGATAGGCGAACGTGACCAGCGTCGCGACCAGCATGCCGGCGCCCGCCCACACGATGCCACTGCGGGCGCTCACCGGGGAGCTCATGCGCTTCAGCCCGGTGATGAACAGGACGGCGGTGACGAAGTAGCTCGCCTGGATCAGCGAGCTCGCGCTCCACAGCGCTGCGGAGGCGGTCGACATCTAGCGTGCCTCGCGGGCGCCGCCGCGCGTCTTGCTCGATTTGAACATCTCGAGCATGCGCTCGGTGACGACGTAGCCGCCGACGGCATTGCCCGCCGCGAGCAGCACACCGATGAAACCGATGGTTTTCTCGAGCGTCGTGTGCGCGTTGCCGAGTGCCACCATGGCGCCCACCAGCACGATGCCGTGCACGAAATTCGAGCCCGACATCAGCGGCGTGTGCAGGATCACCGGCACGCGGGAGATCACTTCGTAGCCGGTGAAGGCCGCGAGCATGAAGATATAAAGCGCAACGATTCCGGTCATGGCCCCTTCCCCGCGTGTCTCAGCCCGATATTGCCTGACGTGTCGGTTCGTGACGGACCTCGCCGCCGTGCGTCAGGCACGCCCGGGCGAAGACTTCGTCGTCCCAATCGATGGCGAACTCGCCCTGTTTGAGCGCTGGCGAGAGGAAATTCAGCAGGTTGCGCGCGTACATCTCACTGGCGTTGTAGGCGAGCTCGGCCGCCAGGTTCACCGGGCCGAGCACCTGCACGCCCTGGTGGACGACCGTTTCCCCGGCGCGGGTCAGCTCGCAGTTGCCGCCCTGCTCGGCGGCGATGTCGACGATGACCGAGCCCGGCCGCATGCGCTCGACGATCCGGCGCAGGATGATCTTTGGCGCCGGCCGGCCGGGCACCGCCGCGGTGCTGATCACCGCATCGGCGGCGGCGATGCGCGCATCGAGCACCTCCTGCTGCTTTTGCTTCTCCTCCGGGGTGAGCTCGCGCGCGTACCCGCCCGCGCCTTCGGCGCTGACGCCGGTGTCGACGAAGCGGGCCCCGAGTGAGCGGACCTGCTCGCGCGTCGCGCCGCGCACGTCGTACGCCTCCACGACCGCGCCGAGCCGCTTGGCCGTGGCGATCGCCTGCAGCCCGGCCACGCCGGCGCCGATGACCAGCACCTGCGCCGGACGGATGGTGCCCGCCGCAGTGGTGAGCATGGGCAGGAACTTCTGCAGGTGGTTGGCGGCCAGCAGCACCGCCTTGTAGCCGGCGATCGAGGCCTGCGAGGACAACGCATCCATCGACTGGGCGCGCGAGATCCGCGGCACCAGTTCCATGGCGAAGCTGGTGATGCCACGCGCCTTCAGCGCGAGCACTTCCTCGCGCCGTGCGTACGGCTGCAGGAACCCGGCGAGCACCGTGCCGGCCTTGAGCTGATCGATCTGTGCGACGGTGAGCGGCTGAACCGTGAGCAGCACCTGCGAACGGCCGAGCACGCCCGTGGCATCCGTCCACTCGACTCCCCGGTAGGCCGCATCGGGGAACTGGGCGCGCTCGCCGGCGCCGCGCTCGAGCAGAATGCTGGCGCCCGCCCGGACGAATTTCTCGGCCACTTCGGGCACCAGGCTGACGCGCGTCTCGCGCGCGGCACTCTCGCGCAGCGCGCCGATTGTGATTGGCATTGATCGCCCTTTCAGAGCGGCATCCGCCCCGGACGCCGGTTCCCCGTCTTTTTGCAGTCTACCCTACACGTTGTCACGTTGAACTCAAGCACATTCTTGCCTTATCTTAAACCCGCCATGATGGGCATAGACTTCGAACGGGCCGACTCCGGCTTGAGCAATGACCTGCGGATCGCCGCGACGGGAGCGGTGCGCGGGCTCTCACAACTCGTGCTGCGCACCGACGTTTCCGGAATGCCGCTCGAGTGGATCGACTACAAGGAAGCCGCCCGCCTCTATACCCAGGAGCAGGTCGCCTACACCTGCGGCACCCACCTGTACACGCTGGTCGGCGGCGTGAACGCCCTCAGTGGCCGGCGCACGATGCTGGAGATCAATTCCATCGTCGCCACGGTCGGACATACCGGAAACCCCGGCAGCACGCGCCACGATTACGTGCCGCCGTTGAATAACCAGACCCTGTTCCGGCGTGATGCACACATCTGCATGTATTGCGGGCTGCGCTTCGCCACCCGCGAGCTGTCCCGGGATCACGTCCGGCCCTTCAGCCAGGGCGGCCTGGACGCCTGGACCAATGTGGTGACCGCTTGCCGGCGCTGCAACAACCAGAAGGCCTCGCGTACCCCTGAGCAGGCGCGGATGCAGCTTGTCGCGGTGCCGTTCGCCCCGACCTACGCGGAGTACATCTTTCTGAAAGGGCGGCGCGTGCTCGCGGATCAGATGGAGTACCTGCTGGCGCACTTCCCGCGCTCGAGCCCCCTGCACGACCGCATTCAGCGCTGGCTGAGCTGAGCGCGCGGGTCAGATCCGCCGGGCGCACAAGACGGAACCGCGAACTTTGCTGTATCTCATCGACGCCTCGGTTTACGTTTTTCGCGCCTACCACTCGCCCCTGCCCGAGATGCTCGATGCCGAGCGGCGGCCGGTGCACGCGGTGTTCGGGTTCGCGCGCTTCATCGGCGATCTGCTCGAGCGGACCCGGCCGCAGTTCGTCGCCGTGGCATTCGACCGGCGTCTCTCGCGCTCCTATCGCAGCGAGATCTACCCGCCGTACAAGGCCCATCGCGAGCCGGCTCCACCGGATCTGGCAGCGCAGTTCGACTACTGCCGGGAGCTGTGCGTGCGGCTGGGACTGGCGGTGTTCGTCGACTCCTATTACGAGGCCGACGATCTGATCGGCACGCTGGCGCAGCGCATGCGCGGCCACGGCGTACGATCGGCCTTCATCACCCGCGACAAGGATCTCGCCCAGCTGGTGCGCGACGGCGATCTGTACTGGGACTTCGGGGCCCGCGGGCAGCTGGGGTACCGCGACGTCGAGCGGCTGTTCGGCGTTGCACCGGAGCGGTTCGCCGACTACCTGGCCCTCACCGGTGATACCTCGGACAACATTCCGGGCGTGCCGGGGGTCGGTCCGAAGACCGCCGCGGCCCTGATGCGCGCCTTCGGCTCGATCGACGAGCTGTACGCGGGGCTCGGGCGCGTCCCCGAGCTCGGGCTCCGCGGCGGACGAGACTTGCGCGAGCGGTTGCGCCAACATCGCGACGCGGTATACCTGGCGCGCCGTCTCACGCGCATCGTGTGCGACATGCCGCTGGTGGCGGGGCCGGCGGAACTCAGTCCGCGCGTCCCGGACCGGGAAGCGCTCGGCGCGCTGTATGACCGTCTCGGTTTCGGTCCGCTGCTGCGTCGGCAGGGCGAACGCCTGGCCGAGCTTGCCGCCGCCGGTGGCGGACGAGGTGGGACGGCCGGCACGGCTCTGGCATGATGCTGCGCGCGCCGGCGGCGCCCGGTGCCGGACGAGACGGGAATTGATGGGGGCTTCCATGGCGAGCAAGAACATAGAGTCCGTCCTGCAGGAAGAGCGTGTATTCCCGCCGCCGGCGCAGTTCAGCGCGCGCTCGGGGTTGAGGGCGGCGGACCTGGAGGCGCTGCGGCGACACGCCGAGAGCGATTACACCGGCTTCTGGGCGCAGCTGGCCCGCGAGGAGATCGTCTGGCACAAGCCCTTCACGGTGACCCTCGATGAAAAGGATGCGCCGAATTACCGCTGGTTTGCCGACGGGCAGCTGAACGTCTCGTTCAACTGCCTGGACGTTCATCTGGCCGATCGCGGTCACAAGCCGGCGATCATCTTCGAGGGCGAGTCGGGCGATGTGCAGCGCATCAGCTACCAGGAACTGCACGCTGAGGTGTGCCGCTGCGCCAATGCGTTGAAGGCGCTCGGCGTGCAGTGCGGCGACCGGGTCGCGATCTACATGCCGCTGGTCCCCGAGATCGTCGTGGCCATGCATGCGTGCAACCGCATCGGCGCGATTCATTCGGTCGTGTTCGGCGGGTTCTCCGCGCCCGCGCTGAAGGACCGCATCGAGGACACGGGGGCCAAGGTGCTCATCACGGCCGACGGCGGCTGGCGCGGCGGGCATGCCATCGAGCTGAAGGCGGCGGCGGACAAGGCGCTCGCCGCGGGTTGCCCGAGCATCAAGCAGGTCCTCGTCCTGCGGCGCACCGGCCGGCCGATCGACATGGAGCCGGGGCGGGATTTGTGGTGGCACGAGGCGCTCTCGGGGCAGCCGGCGGCCTGTGAGCCGCAGTGGGTCGATGCGGAGCATCCGCTCTATCTGCTCTACACCTCGGGCTCGACCGGCAAGCCCAAAGGCATCCAGCATGCCAGCGGCGGCTACCTGCTCGGGGCGAAACTGACCACCCGCTGGGTGTTCGACTTGCGCGAGGAGGACGTGTTCTGGTGCACCGCTGACGCCGGCTGGGTGACCGGGCACAGTTATCTCGCCTACGGGCCGCTCGCGCTCGGCGCGACGGTGGTGATGTACGAGGGCGCACCGACCTATCCGGATGCCGGGCGCTTCTGGAAGATCTGCCAGGACCACCGCGTCAGTGTCTTCTACACCGCGCCGACGGCCATCCGCGCGCTGATGAAGCTCGGCGACGAGGTGCCGGGCCGCTACGATCTGTCGCATCTGCGTCTGCTCGGCAGCGTCGGCGAGCCGATCAACCCGGAGGCGTGGATGTGGTACCACCGGACGATCGGCGGCGGGCGCTGCCCCATCGTCGACACCTGGTGGCAGACCGAGACCGGCGCGATCATGATCTCACCGCTGCCCGGCATCACGCCGACCAAGCCCGGCTCGTGCACGCTGCCGCTGCCGGGCATCGAGGCCGATATTGTCGGCGATCACGGCGAGCCGGTGACCCGCGCGGATGCGGGCGGCTACCTGGTGATCAAGAAGCCCTGGCCTTCGATGCTGCGCACCATCTGGCGCAACAATGACCGGTACCGCGCTGCCTACTGGGAGAAGTTCCAGGGCCGCTACTACGTGGCTGGGGACAGCGCGCACCGCGACAAGGATGGCTACTTCTGGATCATGGGGCGCATCGATGACGTGCTGAACGTGGCCGGCCACCGACTCGGGACGATGGAGATCGAGTCGGCGCTCGTCGCCCATCCGCGGGTCGCCGAGGCCGCGGTGGTGGGCAAGCCGCACGACATCAAGGGCGAGTCGGTGTTTGCGTACGTCGTGTGCCGCGGCGCCCGGCCCAAGGGCGATGCTGCACACCTGGTGCAGGCCTTGCGCGAGTGGGTCGGCCAGCAGCTCGGCGCGATCGCCAAGCCCGACGACATTCGCTTCGCCGACAATCTGCCCAAGACCCGCTCGGGCAAGATCATGCGTCGGCTGCTGCGGGCGATCGCGCGCGAGGAGGACATCACGCAGGACCTCTCCACCCTGGAGAATCCCGCCATCCTCGATCAGCTGCGCGGCGTGCAGGAGGCCGCTGCGGGTGCGCAGTCCGAAGCGGCTCCGCGGCCTGCGCGGAAATCCTCGGCCCGCAAGCGCGCCCGGTCCATGGCGCCGCCCCGCAAACCCAAGGCGAAACCCTCTGCGCGCAAGCGCGTGACCGCGCCGAAGAAATCCCGTAAGGCGGCCTCATCCACCGCCCGCCGCGCCGCGGCAAAGCCTGCGGCCCGGCGAGGGAAGCCCCGCGCGGCTCCCGGGCGCGCCGCAGTGATCCCGGCCCGAAGACCTTCGGCGCGAGCTAAGCCGACCGCTGCCCGAGCGAGCGCCGCAGGCAGGAGCGGCAAGCCCGTCAGTTACGGTGGCGCCCGCCGCGGCGTCGGCACGCGACGGCCGGCGAAGGCAAAGCGCGCGCCTCGCGCGCGGCGCTGAGGCGGTGGCCCGGCGGGTTCAATGCGGGTGCTGCTTGAGCGGCACGTAGCGTCGCTCGCCCGTGAGCGGATCGTAGAGGACCTCCATCGGCTCGCCGGTGGAGGGATCCTCGAACCGCTCGCCGGTCGGCTGCCAGCGGGCAGACGGCGGCAGCCGTTTGCGATAGTGCCACTGCTCGAAGACGGTCGCGAGGAGCGCGAGCACGCCGCAGGCGAGCAGCTGTACACCGGGCTGCACGCGCCCTGCCCACAGCGTGGCCGCTCCGATCAGGGCGACGAGCGTGGCCAGCGCCACGATCGCAGTGCGCAGTCTCAAGCGGCCGGCTCGATGACGACGGCCGTGCCATAGGCCACGATTTCGCTCATGGTCTGGCCGATTTCCGATGAGTCGAAACGCATCATGACCACGGCATTGGCCTGCATGAGCGCAGCATTCTTGACCATGCGGTCGACCGCGTGCCGGCGCGCCTCCTCGAGCAGCTGCGTGTACTCGGAGATCTCCCCGCCGGCCAGCGAGCGCAGGCCGGCCATCAGGTTTCCGGCCAGGCCGCGGCTGCGCACCACGAGGCCATACACCTGACCCTTGACTGAGGTAACACGGTAGCCCGGTACATTCTCGGTAGTGACGATCAGCATTGGCAGACTCTCCGGTGTTGGGTGAAGGAAGTGTCCTGCCGGACGCTTGCGCGCCTCGTCATGGTAACACCGTGCCGTTGTCGCCGGGGTCGACCGAGAAATTGCACGTTCGCGCCGCGAATCTCCCCTCGTGCCACGCGCGGCCAGGGGGCTACGCTGACAACGGCCCGCAAAGGGGCGTCCGGCCGGTCGGTACGGGCGAGTGGACACGGAACGAGGGGACGGCGCGCATGAGCGAGATCATCGAGGTGACATCGGGGCCTGATCGCGACTGGGAGCATGCGCGCCGCGAGTGGGCCGAGAATCTGGCGGCCGTGGGCGCGTTGTTCGGCGATGACGAATCGCTGATGCGCGCCAAGGCCAACTGCCTGTACGAGGTGCTGCGGCGGATCGTGGAGGAGATTCCGCCGCTGCGCGTGACGGCCAGCGTGCCAGAAGAGCTGACATCCGAGCACGCGGCGCGCTTGCGCGCCGCGCTGCGCGCCGCGGCGTTGAAGGGGATCGAGGCCAGCACCTGTCACACGGTGCGGGTGTTGACGGCTGCGATCTACGATCTATGCACATCCAAGCTTCGGGGCCGACCCTCCTGAGGCGCGGTGGGCCCGGGCAATGCCGTGCGGTCGTGGCGTCGGCCGATGGACTTCGCCAGAGACTTCGCATCGCCCCGTCCGTGAGCGGCGCTCACGGCGCGTCTTGCAGAATGAGCGAGCGGGTACAGCCGTTGCGTGGGACAGCCATCGCAAACACGACAGCTGCGGGGGACTTCAGGCTCGTCAGCCCGTCGCGCTCGTCATATTCAGCGCGAATCGCACGGTGACTGCGTTGCCGAGCCACTCGGTGGCGCGCCATTGACCCTGGCCGACGCCGAAGTCGAGCCGCCGGATCACAGTGGCGCCCTTCAGGGTCCCGACGTCCCGACCGCCGCGCTGCACGGTCCGCCACGTGAACGGCACCTCGACGGTGTGGGTGACGCCGCGCAGCGTGAGCGGGCCGGTGGCCAGATACCCGGTGGAGGTCTTCTGCAGCCGGGCGGCCCTGAACCGCGCCTGCGGGTAGCGCGCGACGTCGAAGAAGTCGTGACCGCCCAACAGGCCGTTGCGTTGCCCATCTCCGGTATCGAATGAGCGCATGTCGATCACGACCGCGAGTGTCCCTGCGCGGGGATCGAAGCGCACTGAGAACCTCTTGAAACGTCCCACGTTGGCTGCGCCGGCCTGCTTGAACGTGTAGGTGAGGGAGCTGTGCGCCGCGACCAGCGTGTAGGTCGGACCGTTCGTCCCGGCGTACGCCCTCGTGCAGGCGCACAGCACGAGCCACAGCGCGGTTCGTCGCAGAGTGTCAGTGGCGGTCATCCATTACTCCAGGGTGGATCCGGGGGGCGGGAAGCATCCGTCGCAGAACCTCATCGTGCAGCACGAAGTGGTGCCGGATTGCTGCGGCGATGTGCAGGATCAGGATCAGGCCGAGGGCGCTCGCCAGCACGCCATGGGTGAGCACCATAGCGTGATACAGCGGCGGGCTGGGTGCCACCAGGTTGGGCAGTTGCACGAGGTTGAACCAGCTGACTGGAAAGCCCCGCGCCGAGGACATGATCCAGCCGGTCATCGGCAGAGCGATGAGCAGCACATACAGCGAGGCATGCGTTGCGAGCGCAAGGCGCCGCTCGTAGGCCTTGAATGCGCCGGGCAGAGCAGGGGTGGGGTTCATGGCGCGCCACACTAGGCGGATGAGCGTCAGAGCCAGGATCGTCAGGCCGAAGGATTTGTGCCGCGCCAGGGTGGCGAGCTTACTCATCCCGAGCGGCAGGTCGGCCCCGGTGAGTCCCAGCCCGATTTGCACCCCGATGAGCGCTGCGATGAGCCAGTGAAGCAATTGGGAGAGCGCGCCCCATCGCGTGCGTGTGTTTCTCAGCATCACAATCGAAGCTTAAAGCAGCAGACGGCGGCTGTGGAGCCGTTACACCGGTGTGTTCGGCGGTCCGCCTGCTGCGCTCACGCTCGGTTCCAGAGGCGTCCAGCCCTGGCAGTGGCGGGCGATCTGGCCGGCGAGCAATGCGGCATGCTCGGGCCGGGCGTTGAGCGCCGGCACGTACTCGAATCGCTCGCCGCCGGCGCGCATGAACTCCGCGCGATTCTCGACATCGATTTCCTCGAGTGTTTCCAGACAGTCGACTGCGAAGCCCGGGCAGATGACGGTGACATCGCGGATGCCCCGGCCGGGCATGCCGGCGAGCGTCTCGATGGTGTACGGGCGCAGCCACTCCGCGCGCCCGAATCGCGACTGAAAGGTGACGGTCCATTCGCCCTCCTTCAACGCCAGTGCCTCGGCGAGCAGACGGGCGGTCTTCTGGCACTTGCAGAAATACGGGTCACCCTGGTGGAAGTAGCGCTCCGGGATGCCGTGAAAGGACATGAGCAGGTGGCCGGTGCGTCCATGAGCGTGCCAATGCTGCGCAACGCTTTCACGCAGCGCCTCGATGTACTGCGGCTGATCGTGATATTCGGAGATGAAGCGCAGCTCCGGCAGCCAGCGCCAGCCGGCAAGTTCGCCGTTGACCTGGTCGTAGACCGCACCCGTGGTCGCGCCGCAGTATTGCGGAAACAGCGGCAGGACGATGATGCGCCGCGCGCCCCCTGCGCGCAGGCGCTGCAGGGACTCGGCTACGCCCGGTGTCCCGTACAACATGGCGAATTCAACCGCGAACGGCGCGAGCAGCCGCTGCGCCAGCATGCTGGTGAGCGCGCCGCGCAGGCGGTCGGATTGTTCGCGCAGCGGCGAGCCCTGGGCGGTCCAGATCCTGCGATATTTCGGTGCGATCCGCCCCGGGCGCAGCGGCAGGATGATTCCGTAGAGGATCGGCAGCCACAGCGGTCGCGGCAGTTCGACCACCCGCGGATCACTCAGCATGCGCGCCAGAAAGCGCCGCACGGCGCGCGGCGTAGGTGAATCCGGCGTACCGAAGTTGACCGCGAGAATGCCGATTTGATCGGTCGCGTCCCGGTGGAAATCAGGGAAACTCTGATAGCGCATCGTCGAGCACCATACCGCGTCACAGCCGGCCGCAACGAGAGACTGCGGCAACGTCTCGGCCCTACGCGACCCGCGGCGTTCCGGTTGGTGGGGACTCAGGATCCCGGCGCATGGCCCTGACGATCATCCCCCTGCAGGTGCTGCTCGAGGAACTCCAGGGTGCGTCGGCGCGCGAGCGCTGCCGCGGCGGCGTCGTACGAGGGGCGCAGATCGCAGTTGAAGCCGTGACCGGCGCCCTCGTAAATATGGAAAATGCCGTCCGGATCGAGCGCGCGCATCTTGGCGAGCTCCTCGAGCGGGATGCTCTTGTCCGCGCTGCCGAAGTGGAACAGCACCGGGCAGCGCGGCGGATTGCCCGCATCCTGCGCCTTGCCGTAGTAGACCACCGCGCAGTCCACCGGCAACAGACAGGCGGCGCGGTAGGACTGCGCGCCGCCCCAGCAGTATCCGACGGTGGCCACCCGCCCGGAATGCTTCACGACGGCGATCGCGGCCGCCAGATCCTTCAGCGTCTGATCCGGATTGAGTTCCTGCATGTAGCCACGGCCCTCTTCGATCTCCGCAGGGGTGTAGTCCAGTTCGATGCCGCGGCGGATCCGATCGAACAGGCATGGGGCGATGGCGGTGTAGCCCGCCGCCGCAAAGCCGTCGGTGACGGCGCGGATATGGCGGTTGACCCCGAAAATCTCCTGAATGACCACCACGCTGCCACGGGCCGTCCCCGGCGCAGCGGCGAGGTACGCTTGGAACTGGTGCCCGTCGCGGGCCATGAGAGTGGTGAATTCGCCCATAGTGATGTTCCGACCTTCGAGTGGCGTGCGCCGTGCGACAGCGGCTGAGGATATCGCGCGCCGCGCACGCGCGGAAGCGCTCCGTCCGCTCGTTCTGGCGCACCACGGGGGCTGCTTGGCGTGCTGCGTGCGGCCCGTGATAGCCTAGCGGGTGGATCGGGACGCGACGCGTCCCGCGGGAGGGGTGCATGCTCGTCGGCTCAGCCGTGCGGCGCGTCGCTATCGTGGGCGGCGTGCGCATTCCGTTCGCCAGAGCCCACACGGCCTACGCTGCAGTGGGCAATGCCGAGATGCTCGCGGCGGTGCTGCGCGGCACGGTGGAGCGCTTCGCGCTGCACGGGGAGCGACTCGGGGACGTCGCGGCCGGCGCCGTCATCAAACACCCCGCGGACTACAACCTCACGCGCGAGGCCGTGCTGTCCAGCGGCCTCGACCCGCACACGCCCGGACTCGATCTGCAGCGAGCCTGCGGCACCAGTCTCGAGGCGGCGGTTGCGATCGGCAACAAGATCGCGCTGGGACAGATCGAGGTGGGCATCGCCGCCGGCGTCGACACGATCAGCGATCCACCCGTCAGCTATCCGCACAACTATCAGCAGTTGCTCCTCGCCAGTCACCGCGGCAAGACCTTCGCGCAGCGTCTCGCGCCGTGGCTGCGGTTGCGACCAGGGCATTTTCGGCCCGTGTTCCCCCAGGTCGGCGAGCCACGCACGGGACTGTCCATGGGCGAGAGCGCGGAACTGATGGCGCGACGCTGGCGCATCTCTCGCCAGGCGCAGGACCGGCTCGCCTACGACAGCCACATGAAGGCGGCCCAGGCCTGGCGCGAGGGCTTCTATGCCGATCTCGTCGAACCGCATCTGGGGCTCGCCTCCGACAACAACGTACGGCCCGATACCTCGCTCGAGAAGCTCGCGAAGCTCCGCGCCAGCTTTGATCCGCGTGACGGCACGCTCACCGCCGGCAACAGCACGCCGCTCACCGATGGGGCGAGTGCCGTGCTGCTCGCCAGCGAGCAGTGGGCTGAGCAGCACAAGCTTCCGGTGCTCGCCCACCTGACCTATGGCAAGGTGTGGGCGGTCGACTTCGCGAGCGGCCGGGAGGGGTTGCTCATGGCCCCGGCATACGCCGTCCCGGCCATGCTGCGCGATGCGCAATTGACACTCCAGGACTTCGATTACTACGAAATCCACGAGGCGTTCGCGGCCCAGGTGTTGTGCACGCTCGCGGCCTGGGAGTCCGTGTCCTTCTGCCGCGAATCGCTCGGGCTCGCCGCCGCGCTCGGGGCGATCGACCGGACGCGGCTGAACGTGAAGGGCGGCAGCGTCGCGATCGGTCACCCGTTCGCCGCCACCGGTACGCGCATTCTGGCGACCCTCGCGAAGCTGCTCGCGACCGACTCAACGGCCCGGCGCGGCCTGGTTTCGGTGTGCACCGCTGGCGGGATGGGCGTCACGGCGATCGTGGAGAAATAGCGGGCCGGACGGGCACGCCGGGTCGACGATCGCAGGGGGGCGCGACGTGGCTGCGCCGGGGGAAGAACCACAGACGTGCGCAAGCACGCGGGGAGGATTGAGTGCGCAAGATCGCCGCGAGTGCACTGATCGCACTGTGCGTAGGATGCCTCGGGTCGGCCTCGGCTGTGGCCGAAGCGCCGCCAGCCGATCTGCCGGAGGCCGTCGCAGCAATGCAGGCCGTCCGTGCCGTTACGTTGAGCGCCCGCGGCCGGGTCCTGGCCTGGATCCAAAGCGACGGGGCGCAGCGAGATGCGCTCGTGTACCACCATGCCGTGCGCCGCGTTCAGCGTGTCTTTCACATTGATCGGCGGAAGGAGCCTTCGGCCTTGCGCTGGGGCGGTTCGGACATGCTTCTGCAGACCGTGACGATGCCGATCCACCTGCGGGCGCCCGGAGTCAATGTCCGCGGCCTCATCGAGCGCATCCTGGCCCTGGACATCAAGACCGGGCAGGCTCCCGTGCCGCTGCTGTCGGGAAATGACATCCAGTACGTTACCGCCGCACGCCTGGGGCTTGCCGATCCGCACCGCCCACACGGGGTGATCATGTTCAGGTATGCGTGGCCGGCCAACGCCTATCGGTCGAGCACCGGCACGTTGATTCACGGCTCGCGGGGTGATTCCGGCTGGCGGGGCAACCTGTTCGCCGTCGCTCCACGCAGCGGCGATTACCGCGTGATCGGCCACGGCAACGCCTTTACGATCGGATGGGTGGTACGCCGCGGCGCGTCTTCCGCGGAACTCCGCGACTCGCGCCGGCCGCTGGGGGTCACGCCGGAGGGCGGCCGTAATCGCTACCGATGGCTCGATCCGGCGGCCCAAGTCCGTTACGCCTCGGTCGCGCGCGCATTTCCCGGCATTCCGTTGCGGGTCTACGCTGCGTCGCGCAACGGAACGGAGGTGTTGGCCGAGGTGTGCGGTCCGGTCATCGCGCCGATTTGTTGTCTCTCGGACTGCGCGGCGCATCGCGCGATGCTCGTCGGACAGTCCTACCCGCAGCTCGCTCCTGCACGCAATCGGTCCATTTTTGCACAGCTATCTGCATTAGGCGGGGCGCGGCGGCTGAGGACGGGCCGGTGGAGAGTCCGGCGGGAACGAGGCTAGACCGCTACATTGAGTTGAGGGGGGGTAAGGTGTCGGAGAGTGCGCGATGAGCCCTGGCATCTTCGAGGATCGCAAGAGCGTACGCGATGATCTCGCGGTACTGCTGGGGGAAATGCCGCTGTTCAGCGGGTTGCCGCCCGCGGTGCTGCATGACATCGCCGCGGCGGCGGAGTGGCTGTCCCTGCCCGGCGGAGCGGTGCTGTTTTCGGCCGGCGAGCCGGCCGATGCGCTGTATGTGGTGTTGAGTGGCAGTCTGGCGGTGCTGACTGCCGACGGTCGCGTGCAGGGACGCTTTCTCGCCCGGCTCGCCGCCGGCGACACGGTTGGGGAGATGGGCCTGATCTCGGGCCATCCGCGCACCGCCAACGTGGTGGCCCTGCGCAACACGGAGCTGGCGCGCATCTCCAGCCGCGCGTTCAACGAAGTGCTGCGGCGCGATCCGGAAGCGATGTGGCGCATCGCGCAGCTGATGGTGAGCCGCCTGGAGCGGATGGACAGCCCGCCGCGGGCGCACGTGCGCGGCGCCTCGACGTTCACGGTGCTGCCGCAGAGCCTCGAGGTGGATTTCGCCGGCTTCTCGACTTCGCTGGTCAAGGCGCTCAGCCAATTCGGACGCACCGAGCTCGTCTGGAACGCGCGTGCCGGCACTCACACCAGCCAATGGTTCAACAACGTCGAGTCATCGAACGACTTCGTCGTGTACGTCGCCGAGCCGACCCCGAACCGCTGGACCAAGCTGTGCGAACGGCAGGCCGATGCGCTGCTGCTGCTGGCGCGGGCAGAGAGTCCCGCAGGCAGCTGGGCGGCGCTGCGCTGGCCGCACGATCACAGCCTCACGCCGCAGCGCTGGGAGTTGATCCTGGCGCACGACAGCGGCATCGAGACCGGCGCCGCCGCCCGCTGGCTCGCCAACCTGCCGGACATTCCGCACCACCACGTGCAGTCGGCGGCCGATTACTCGCGCCTGGCGCGCATGCTCGCCGGGCGGGCCGTCGGGCTCGTGCTCTCCGGGGGCGGCGCGCGCGGCTTTGCGCACATCGGCGCCGTCCGAGCGCTGCAAGAGGCGGGCATTCCCATCGATCTGCTGGGCGGCACGAGCATGGGGGGCATCCTCGGCGCCGGCGTGGCCGCCCGCTGGAGTGTGGATGAAATGATCGAACGGTTCCGGCACTATTTCGTCGAGCGCCGGCCGCTGCGTGATTACACGCTGCCGTTCGTTTCGCTGGTTTCCGGACAGCGGGTGAGCCGGATGCTGTTCGAGGCATTCGGCGAGCTGGCGATCGAGGACCTGCCCCTAGGATTTTTCTGCGTCTCCTCCAATCTGACCGCCGGTCACATCTGCGTGCACCGACGCGGCGAGCTGTGGCGGGCGTTGCGCGCCTCGGTGTCCGTGCCGGGCGTACTGCCACCGGTGGTTCACGAGGGCGATGTGTTGGTCGACGGGGGAGCGATGAACAATCTGCCGGTCGACATCATGCTGGAGTCCGGACGCGGTCCAGTGATCGGTTGCGACGCAGGCGCCGACCGCGCCTTTGCCACCCATGGGGGCGACATCGACGTGCCCCTGCCATGGCAGTTGCTCCGCTGGGTCAAGGCGCGCCGGCAACTGCCGAACATCTTTCAGATCCTCTGGCGTACTGGCATGGTCAACAGCTCGGCGCTGACGGCCACCCAACGCGGCAAGACCGATCTGCTGCTGCGGCCGCCGCTCGCCGAGATCGACATGCTCAACTGGAAGGCATTTGAGCAGGCGATACAGGCCGGCTACGAGTACACGGCGCAGCGCATCGATGAGCTGCCGGAGGACTGTCCGCTGTGGCGCAGCGTCGGCTTGGTCGGCGAGTAAAGGCCGACGGAGGGGGACGGGGTTGCGACGCGAGGGTGGCGGCTGTATATTTGCACAGTCCATAGCCGACCGGGAACGCGCATGATTACGCTGTTTCATCATCCGAAGACCCGCTCCACACGCTTCATCTTTCTCCTCGAGGAGCTCGGGGTCGACTATCGGATCCAACGCGTGAACGTGCGCAAGCGCGACGGCACCGGGGAGCGCGACCCGGCCAATCCGCACCCGCTCGGCAAGGTGCCTGCAATCCTCGACGAGGGAACGTTGGTGTTCGAATCGTCGGCAATCGCGCTGTATCTGACCGATCGCTTCCCGCAGTCCGGGCTCGGGCCGACGGTCGGAGCGCCGCAGCGCGGCGCCTACCTGAGCTGGCTCGCCTACTACGGCGGCGTCCTTGAGCCGGCCTTCGTGTCGAAGTTCCTGAAGACGGACGTGCCGCGCGGTACGGCTGGGTGGGTTGTGGTGGAGGAAGCGTTGAGGCCCCTCATCGAAGCACTCGCGCGCGGTCCGTACCTGCTCGGGGAGCATTTCAGTGCACTGGACGTGCTTTATGGCACGACGTTCGCCATGTTCAGGCAGAGTCCGCTGATGGAGAAGTCCGCCGTCATCGACGCCTACGCCGAGCGCACGGTGGCGCGCCCGGCCTACGAGCGAGCGCTGGCCCGCGAAGGCGGCTGACGGGACGCGCCCGGTCAGCCGCTGAGGAAATCGAGGATCGAGCGCTGCGTCTCGGTCAGTTCCTCGCGCGGCGTGATCACAGCGGCGCGCAGAGCCTGCCGGCAGGGCCGCGAATCGTCGTCGCGATATTCGCGCACCGCCAGAGCGATCAATTGCTGCACGCGCGCCAGGCTGTCGCGGAACTGGCTCATCACCTGCTCGAGCGAGACGTGCTGTGCGGGATCCTCGAGCCAGCAGTCGTAATCGGTCGCGACCGCGATCGTGCAGTACCCGAGCTGCGCTTCGAGCGCAAGGAACGCCTCGGGAACGTTGGTCATACCGACCAGGTCAGCGCCTGCCGCGCGCAGCCAGAAACTCTCGGCACGCGTGCCGAGGCGCGGTCCCTCGACGCAGGCGTAAGTCTTCCCCCGGTGCAGCGCCAGTCCGAGCGCGGCGGCCGAGCCGCTGAGCAGTGCGCTCGTGCTTGCGCAAGTCGGGTGCGCCGTCGAGACGTGCGCGACCATTCCGCGGCCGAAGAAGCTCGCCGCGCGCACGCCCTTGGTGAAGTCCAGGTACTGCGCCGGCAGGGCCAGATCGCCCGGCCGGATCTCCTCGCGCAGGCTTCCCACGGCGGAGACGCCGATCACGGTGCGCACGCCGACGCTTTTCAGCGCCCAGATGTTCGCCCGGAAGTTGATCTCGCTCGGCAGCAGATGATGCTGCAGTCCGTGCCGGGCGAGGAATGCGACCGGGCAGTCCCCGAATCGGCCGAGCATGACCGGCGCCGAAGGCTGGCCGAAAGGGGTGTCGAGCTGCCGCGCTTCGTTGACTTGCAGCCCCTCCATTCGATAGAGGCCCGTTCCGCCGATGATGCCGATCATGATGGGGTTCTCTGTTGCGCCCTTGGCCGCGAGGCTGCAAGATGCCTCAAACGAAGCCGGGCAACAAGTTCGTGCCTGTCACGGGGAGCACTCCATGACCACCCCAGTATTCCCCTCGCTGCGCCCGCCGAGCTGGCCCGGACGGATCACCCGCGCGGGACTGTGGATTCTCGCCGCGGGGTTGCTCGTAACGCTGCTCGCCGGGCCCTTGAACCGGTTTCATCTCGCCGGCGTGGGCGTGGCGCTGATGAGTCTGGTGATCGGGCTCGGGGTCGTCGTGCTCGGCACTGCGATGACCATCGTTGGCGTGCTGTTCGCCACCGCCAAGGGCTCGCGCATCCCCGGCACCGCAGCGGTGGTGGGCATCGTCATCGGTCTGGCGGTGACCGCATACGTACTGTCCTGGGTCGAGCGGGCGCGGGCAAGTCCGCCCATCAACGACATCACCACCGATCTGCTCCACCCCCCGCGGTTTGTCGCCGTCGTGGCGCGGCGCGAGCGTGCGGATGCGACCGTTCCGGCACAGTACCGGCGCGAGGTGCCGGGTCCTGGCGGCAAAATGATCGATGTGCCGCAGTTGCAGGCAGAGTATTATCCGGACATCAAGCCGCTGATTCTTGCTCTGCCACCAGCGCAGGCTCTGGCCAAGGCGCGTCGCGTGGCCGAGGCGTTCGGTTGGCGCATCGATGCGTACGTGCCCGCAGACGGTCGCCTGGAAGCAACCGCGCACACGTTGTTCTTCGACTTCAAGGACGACATCGTGGTCCGTGTTCGGCAGCAAGGCGCCGGTTCCCGTCTCGACGTGCGCAGCGAATCGCGCGTCGGGCTGAGCGACCTGGGTACCAACGCGGCGCGCATCCGTTTGTTCCTGCGGCGCATGCAGGCGCCCTGACGAGAGGCATCAGAGATCCATGAGCGGTGCTGTCCGCGACACAACATTCGAGCGGCGCCTGAGCGCGCTGCTCAACAGCGGCCGGTCCTCGCTCCTGCTGGGCGGGCGCCGCGGCGTGGAGAAGGAGTCGCTGCGCGTCACGCCCGAGGGGCGACTCGCGCAGACGCCCCATCCGTCGGCGCTGGGCTCGGCGCTCACCAGCGAGCACATCACCACCGATTACTCCGAGGCGCTGATCGAGCTGGTAACCCCGACCTTCACCACCACGTGGGAACTGCTGCAGTATCTGCTTGACATGCATCAGTTCGTCTATCGCCACATCGGTACGGAACTGCTGTGGGCCACCAGCATGCCGTGCCGCATCGACAGCGATGGAGAGATTCCCATCGCCCGCTATGGCAACTCGCACATCGGACGGATGAAAAGCGTCTACCGTGAAGGGCTCGGCGTGCGCTACGGCCGCATGATGCAGGCCATTTCAGGGGTTCATTTCAACTACTCGTTTCCGAGCCATTTCTGGCCTGCCTACGCGGAGGTGCTGGAAGCGCCCGATCACGGCCAGGAATTCATCTCGGCGCGCTATTTCGACCTGCTGCGCAATTACCGGCGACATGGCTGGATCGTCCTGTACCTGTTCGGCGTGTCGCCGGTCGTATGCAAGTCGTTCCTCGGCGGCCGGTCGCACACGCTTCGGGACCTGACGGCCCATACGGCCTACGAGCCGAACGCAACCAGTCTGCGGATGAGCGACATCGGCTACCGCAATCGCAATCAGGCGGAGTTGACGGTCTCGGTGAACAGTCTCACCGAGTACGTCCGCGATCTCAGTCGCGCCATCAGCACGCCGCACGCCCCATACGCGGCACTCGGTGTGAACGTCGAGGGCGCGTACCGTCAACTCAATGCCAACATTCTGCAGATCGAGAACGAGTACTACAGCTTCATCCGTCCCAAGCGGGTGGCCCGTTCCGGCGAGCGGCCGACCCAGGCGCTGCGGCGCGCCGGCGTTGAATATGTCGAAGTGCGCGCACTCGACGTCAGCCCGTTCGACCCGGTTGGCGTGAACCAGAACAAGCTGCGTTTCCTCGAGGCGTTCCTCGCGCTGTGCCTGCTGAAGGACAGCCCGCCGATTGCCGACGGCGAGCAGCACGCGGTCGACCTCAATCATCTCACGGTTGCGCGGCGCGGCCGCGAGCCGGGACTGACGCTCTTACGCGAGGGACGCGAGGTGTCCATGATCGCCTGGGCCCGGGAGCTGCTCGAGGAGATGAGCGCTCTTTGCGAGATCCTCGACCGGGGGGACGCGGCGCGACCGTACTCGCAGGCCCTTGCGGTGCAGAGCGCCAAGATCGCCGACGCTGCGCACACGCCCTCGGCACGGCTGCTCGGCGAGCTGGCCACCACTGGTGAGTCCTTTTCCGAGCTGGCGCTGCGCATGTCGAGGCTGCACAAGGACTACTTTCTCGATCTGTACCCGCCCAACGAGGCGCGCCTGGCCGAGTTTGCCGCGGAGGCCCGCACCTCGCTCGAGCGGCAGAAGGCCATCGAGGCGGCCGATCGCGGCACGTTCGAGGAATATCTCGCCCACTATTTCGCCGCCTGAACGACCCGGTCCGGTCAATCTCCCGCAGGGGACATTGCGCGGCAGCGCGGGGTAGGCAATGCTTACCGGTTATGAACGCGCTTTCCGTCCGGGGATTGACCAAGACCTACCGCAACGGCGTGCAGGCCCTCAAGGGAATCGACCTCGCGGTTGAACAGGGGGATTTCTTCGCGCTGCTCGGGCCGAACGGAGCCGGCAAGACCACCCTCATCGGCATCGTCACCTCCCTGGTGCGCAAGAGCGGGGGCGAGGCGAGCATCTTCGGCTACGACATCGACCGGCAGCTCGAGGCCGCCAAGAGCTGCATCGGCGTGGTCCCGCAGGAGATCAATTTCAATCTGTTCGAGTCGCCCGAGACCATCGTGGTCAACCAGGCCGGCTTCTACGGTATTCCACGCCGGCTGGCGCGCCAACGCGCCGAGAAGTACCTGAAGCAGCTGCAGCTGTGGGACAAACGCGATCATGTTTCGCGGGGCCTTTCGGGGGGCATGAAGCGCCGGCTGATGATCGCCCGGGCGCTCATGCACGAGCCGCGCCTGCTCATCCTCGATGAGCCCACGGCGGGCGTCGACATCGAGATCCGCCGCTCCATGTGGGACTTCCTGCGCGAGATCAACCGCAATGGAACGACAATCATCCTGACGACGCACTACCTGGAGGAAGCCGAGACGCTCTGCCGCGACATCGCCATCATCGACGGCGGACGGATCATCGAGCGCGATCGCATGAGCAACCTGCTGCGGCGGCTGCATACCGAGACGTTCGTGCTCACACTGAGCGCGCCGCTTGCGCAGGCCCCGGCGCTCGAGCGCTATCCGGTGAAGCTCGTGGACGAGACCACCCTGGAGGTCGAGGTGTCCAAAGCCGAGAACCTGAACGAGCTGTTCGCCCAGCTCTCGGACCGGAGCATCGAGGTGCTGTCGATGCGTACCAAGGTCAATCGACTGGAGGAGATCTTCCTGCGGCTCGTCGAGAAGGGAGCCGCGGCATGAGCGCCGTCATGGAGCAGCCGGGCGCGCATCCGCCGGCCCTTTCGCTGGCGCAGATCCGCCGGGTCGGATTCCAGACCATTGTCATCCGCGAGTACAACCGCATCGTGCGGATCTGGACCCAGACCATCCTGCCCTCGGGGGTGACCGCGACGCTGTATTTTCTGATCTTCGGTGCCGTCATCGGCAGCCGGATCGGCTCCACGGACGGCATCAGCTACATGCTGTACATCGCGCCGGGCCTGATCATGCAGGCCGTGATTATCAATTCCTACAACAACGTCGTTTCCTCGTTCTTCGGGGCGAAATTCGGCAAGCACATCGAGGAGCTGCTGGTCTCGCCGCTGCCGAGCTGGATTATCGTGTCCGGGTACGTGACCGGAGGGCTGGTGCGCGGCGCCATGGTGGGGCTGCTGGTGAGCATCGTGACGCTCTTCTTTGCGCATCTGCCGGTGGACCACCCGGTGATCGTGGTCGCGGCGGCCGCACTGACTTCCGTGACCTTTGCCCTCGGTGGCTTCCTTAACGCGATGTTCGCCAAGAACTTCGACCAGATCAGCATCATTCCGAATTTCGTGCTGACGCCGCTGATCTACCTCGGTGGAGTGTTCTACTCGATCGCCCAGCTGCCGGCCTGGGCGCGCCGCTTGTCGCTGATCGATCCGATCCTGTACATGGTGAACGCCTTCCGTTTCGGGTTCCTCGGTCTGTCCGACGTACCCGTCCTCATCGCGTTCACCATTATGCTCGCCGCCATCGTCGCGCTATTCGCGACCGCCGTCCTGCTGCTCGACCGCAGCTCCGGTATCCGCGAGTGAACCGGTGCGGCCGGCGCCCCGCGGGCGTCGGCCGCACGCTGTGGTCCTGATCTTCAGCCTTTGACCCAGGTGCCGCCGCTGTTGCGGTAGTACCAACCGTTCTGCCGCGCATGGGCGATCCAGCGGTTGGCGAAGGTGCTGCGGATGCTGCTCGTCCATTCCGGGTGGCCGTTGGCGTCCGCGATCTGCGTGTACAGCTGGGACAGGTCTCGGTTTTGCGCCGCCACCAACTGTGCCAGCTGCGCCCGCTGCATCAGCGGCACGCTGCTCTGGTCGCGTATCGCGATGACGCCCTGGGTGGTCATGCCAATGACGCCGTCCTGAAAGTACGGCTTGAGCTGCGCGAAGCGCTGATGCATATCGGCGATGATTGCCCGGATCTGCGGCGTGGAGATATCGAGGTCCGCCTGCTCGGCGGCCTGGGCCGCCGGCACCAGGGCCATCACGACACGCCCGGCGAGCCGCGCAAGAACGGTTCCGGCCGCCAACGGCGGTGTGGCGCTCGAGGTGGGTGGCTGCGCGGCAGGGGTGCTCTGCGGCGTGGCGGTCTGGGTACCTCCGCTGCCCGTTACGGCGTTGATGATCTTATCGGCCGCCTTCTGCGCCGCAGCGGCCGGGAAATACACATTGACCGTCACGCAGCCGGCCAGCAGCGCCAGGGCTGCGATGGCCAGTGTCGTGCGCACGGCGCGGGGGGAAGCGCCGCAGGGCGTCTCGCCTGGGGCAGGACAGGTCGCGAATTGCATGGACATTCTCCACTCGAGTCGTGCAGCCATTCTGTCACCGGCCGCTGAACGCCGCCTGAGCGAGGCGGCGCTGCCGGGGAAACCGCCTGGGAGCGCATCTTAGCGCTGCGACGCGATCAGTTCACTTTTACACCGCCGCTGCGGATGCCCTGGCTGATCTGCGAGAGCATCTGCGGCCAGTTGACCCGCTGGACGTTGCCGATGATGTCCAGGCGCGGCAACCAGCTGCCTTCGACGAGGTAGTAGCCGCCGTCGTCGCTCGGCCGCACGCCGGACATGTGGCAGACCTCGTTGCGCAGCCGGCAGCCGATGGCGAGACGTCGGTAATGAAACGTCTTGAAGAACCGCAGGACCCCGGACTCGAGCGCCGCCGCCACCTCTCCCCCACCGCCGCCGAACCCCGCGATGCGCGTGACCGCTTTCTGACTGATCAGGTGCTTGGAGCGGTCGCCCGGCATCGTGTACAGGCGCGCGTTGAAGGCCACCGGCGACCAGTCGAACAGTTTCAGACCCGTGATGTCGGCATCGATCCGACCGGTCATGGAACCGAAAGCAAACGTGCGCGTGACCATGCCCAGATCCAACCTGCGCGCCATGACGTCGGCGTCGAGCTGTGGCCACTGTCCGAGCGGATCATCGAGACGAATATGGTTGCCGGTGATGATCCCGTCGAACACGTGCGCGACGAGCGCGCCGTTGAACGTCAGCACATGGTGGCGGTACTGCACCAGGGGGATGTGGCCGTAGAGATGGCCGTTCATGATCGGCCAACCGAAGGCCTTCGACAGCAGCGGCATGCTGATCGGCATCAGGTCCGCGTCGAAATCGAGCTGCGCGTGCGGCGTGCCGATGTTGCGCCCCACCAGGGTGTGCACGACGATCGCGCCGTCGAATATCGGCAGACGCACGTTGCCCCCGAGCAGCGCGAAGTTATGGTTCCAGGCAAGAAAGGTGAGCTGTGCCGGACCGCCTGCAAGGCCGTATAGACTGACCTCGCGCCAGCTGAGGTGCGAGTGTGCGACGGCGACGCCCGAGGCAAGTGTCCAATGGAGCGCGCCGTTGGCATCGCTGATGGCAAGGCGGGCGGCGGGATCGGAGAAGTTCAGGCCGTGCAGCGCCGCGTTGATGCGTTCGATGCGCCCGGCGCGCAGCGTGAGCGAACCGCTCGCCCAGCCGCCGCTGTGCAGCGCGCCGAGCGCGGTCGAGGCGAGGGACATCTGCAGGAAGCTGGTGTAGGCGCCGGGAAACGTGAGCCGCGCCAGGGTCAGGTGGGCGGCACGGACCTGGAACGGGGCCGCAAGTCCGAGCAGGGCCGACGCCTGGGCGTCGATGACACCCGGTTCGTGCAGCTGCAGACTGGAAACCTCCAGTGCCTGGCTGCCGTGGCGGGCCGCCTTCAGGCGCAGCGTCATGGGATGCGCCGCCAGATCCAGATAGACGGGGCCGACGAGTGCTTGGCCACGGGAGCCCTGCAGCCGCAGCGTTCCTGCGGGGCCGCTGCTGCCCGACTTGACCGTGCCGCTCACGACGATCGCAACGTGCTGCGATACGATCGTTCCCGCTGCGTTGCTGAAGTCCAAGCCAGGGCTGCGCGCGGCGAATTGCGCCTGAAGCACGGGCCGATTCGTCGCCTGCAGCTGGAGGGACAGCCGTCCGCCGACCGTGTCGCCGGCCGGCACGCGCCACCACGGCTGCGCCAGGTCGGCGGTCCGGGCGAGATCAATGCCGGTGGCGCTCGCCGTAACGCGCCAAACACCGGGATGAAGCGTCCCGGACAGGCTGACCTGCCCCCCGGCCACCGCCACGTCGTGGGCGCGCACGGCGATGCGGCCGCTCTGCGTGCCGTAACTTGCCGAGGCGGTTCCACGCAGCTCACCGAGCGGGCCGGCGAGCGCTGCGAACTGTCCGCCCTGGCAGCGGATCGTCTGGCCGATGTGCACGTGGCCGCACGCGAGGTGGACGGCCCGCAGCGGCGGGGTGGCGGGGCGGCGCACGCGAACCGATGCGGCGCGCGCCTCGAGCGACAGCCCCGCGACACCCAGGCGCACCTTCACCTGCGCCCCCTCGATGAGCGCCCCGGGGGCCTGTGCGCGGCCCACCGCGAGCGTCACCTGCTCGATGGCCTGGGCCGGCCGGGCAGCGAAGATCAGGGCACAGGCCACCCATTTGGCGTGCTGCAACAAAGATTTCACTGAACTGTCATCCTGTCGACTTGCATCCCGCCGATCCTCGTGCGGCGAGAGAACCCACACCCACCATAGTGCACGCCCGGAAGCGCCAATGAAAGCGACCGCACTGAGCGAGTGGATCGCACGAGCAGATGCGGCGGACTATGCGCTGTGTCGCCGGCTGAACCGCGGGGCCGCCTTCGCCTTTCCGCGGCGCATCTTCCAGCTCGCCAGCCGCCTGGGCGACGGGATTCTCTGGTACGCGGTCATCCCGGTCCTGCCGCTGCTCTACGGGCGCGCGGCGGTGCGGCCGGCGGTGGTGATGGCACTCACCGGCATCGCCGGACTGGCATTGTACAAACTGCTCAAGCACACCCTCGTGCGCGAGCGACCGTTCCTGACGCATTCGAACATCGACCTGGCCGGGGCCCCGCTGGACCGCTACAGTTTTCCGTCTGGACACACACTGCATGCCGTGTGCTTCACGGTCCAGATTACGGCTCATTTTCCGGCGCTCGGCTGGGTGCTGATCCCGGTGGCCGTCCTCATCGCCGGGTCGCGTCCGGTGCTCGGACTGCACTATCCCACCGACGTGCTCGCCGGCGCGCTTCTCGGGCTTGCCCTGGGCGCGCTCGGCGTCGCATTCTGCTGATGCGGGTCCTGTTCATCTCCGATGTGTATTTCCCTCGGGTGAACGGCGTGTCCACCTCGATCGGCACGTTCCGAGCCGATCTGGGCAATCTCGGCGTGCAGACCGTGTTGGTGGCGCCGAGCTATCCGGCGCAAGCACCGGGCACGGATTCTGACGTGATCCGGGTGGCTGGTGGTCGCGTGCCCGGGGACCCGGAGGACCGCCGCATGCTGTGGCGCTCGCTCGCGGGGGCGCTGGCTGCCCTGGGGCGCGAACCGTTTGATCTGGTGCACATCCACACCCCGTTCGTCGCGCATTACGCGGGTGTACGCTACGCCCGGCGCCGCGGTCTGCCCTGCGTGGCGACCTATCACACGTTCTTCGAGGAATACCTGCACCATTATGTTCCGGCGCTGCCCCGGCGCGTTGGGCGCGCCCTGGCGCGGAGTTTCACGCGTTCGCAGTGTGCGCAGGTGCGCGCACTGGTGGCGCCATCGGAGCCGCTGCGCCAGGTATTGCGCGAATACGGCGTCGAGACGCCCGTTCACGTCATTCCGACCGGACTGCCCGCCGATCGGTTCCAGCCCGGCGATGGCCAGCGCTTTCGCGAGCTCATTGGCGTGCCGCCGGGACGGCCCCTCATTACCTACGTGGGGCGAGTCGCGCACGAGAAAAACATAGAGTTCCTGGTACGGGTCTTCGTCCGGGTCCGCCAGTGCTGTCCGCAGGCGTTGCTGGTGATTGCCGGGGAAGGTCCGGCTCGCGAAGGACTGAGGCGACTTGCCGCCGAGCGCGGCGTCGCGGCGGACGTGCGTTTCGTCGGCTACCTGGACCGTGGCACCTCGCTTCTCGATTGCTACGCGGCGGCCTCTGCATTCGTGTTCGCCTCGCGCACCGAGACCCAGGGACTCGTGCTGCTCGAGGCTCTGGCTCAGGGCACTCCGGTGGTCTCCACGGCCGCACTCGGTACCAAGTCAATTCTTGCACCGGCGTGCGGCGCATTGGTCGCCGAGGAGCGCGAAGAGCCGTTCGCCGCTGCGGTGGCGCAGGTGCTCACGGATGTCGAACTGCGGCGCACGCTTGCCGAGCAGGCTCGGATCTACGCGCGCGGCTGGTCGTCGCCCGCCATGGCGGGGCGCCTGGCCGAGCTCTATCACACCGTGTGTCGGGGCAGGTAGCGGACCGGAACCCAGCCCGGGACGGCACTGCGGGGTATCGCCGGACCGGCGGCGTGCGTCGCCTGATCAGCATAACCGAGGCGATCGTGAGCGCCAACGCCCGGCTGCGCAGGATCATCAAGATCCGCGGCCACTTCCTGAGCGCGCGAATCGCGAACTGGCTGATCAATGATCCGGCGATCCGGCCGGCACTGGAGTACATCATCGCCCGATGGACTCGATCGGCGAGGGAATGGACCTCGGCGCGCAAGCCGCTCGCCATTGTCTCTGGAAATCGACTCCCCGGAACGTTAGA
>JAJZFQ010000038.1 GCA_021805275.1 Pseudomonadota bacterium | reverse complement strand
TGATCCGCGAAACTGTGATGGAACCCTTGGCGGCGATGCGAGCTGATGCACGATCGGCACCCGTTCATGGCATCCGCGCGCCGCAGCAAGAAGCGATCGACGCATATTCCGATTTCAGGGACGCGCGCCATGCCCACATAGCGCAAATGGCTCACGAATTCCGCGCGTGCTGACACCTTATGCCGTTTCGCCAGGGGGCTGGCGACACGTCGCAGGGGTCTCTGTCGGGTGGTTTGCAGGACTTTCTCTGTCTGGATGGATTGCTGCATTGATTTCTCGAGCCGGGTCGACGCCCCCGCATCGGTGCGGAGTCATTCCCGATCATTCGCGCCCACAGATGGGCGAACTCTGTCGAGGACGCTGCGGCCGGACTCCCGTAGCTCGCTGTGTCCTCCCCCCAAGGTCCCACATCAGCGTCACGGACCCTTCGTTTTATTGAAATCTCGGCGCGAGGCAGTATCCGCAGCTCGCATCAGATTGCCCATGATTCTTTGGGCGGCCCTAGGGGAATACTTTGGTATGATGGCGTACCGGTCTAGGCTTCCTTGGTCCTACGCGCGATGACAACTGGCGCCCAGATACTGACCGCCCAGGCAAGACGCGTCTTGATCGCGGATGACCATCCGCTGTACAGGGACGCATTGCGAACCATTGTTCCGCGGGCCTGTGGCGCGACCGAGGTCGTTGAAGCGGCGACTCAGGATGATGTTACGCGCGGAGTCGTTTGCGACACCGACTTTGACCTGATCGTCCTTGATCTCAATCTACCGGGTGCAACGGGTTTGTCTTGTCTGCGGCACATTCGCGGTGCTGCACCTTTGACGCCTGTGATTGTTGTCTCGGCCAACGACGACCCGGTCACCATGGGGGACGTCGTCCTAGCCGGCGCCGCGGGCTATGTCCCCAAGTCAGCTCCCAGAGATGTGCTCGTGGATGCGATACGCGTCATCATGGCAGGCGGAACGTATTTGCCTGCTTCTGCAGTCGTGGCGTTGCGTTGCTCCAGGTCGCCGCTGCCGATACCTCCCGATCACACTAGTGACAAGCTTACTGCACGGCAGACGCGGGTCTTGCAGTTGCTGGCACAGGGGCTATCCAACAAGCGGATAGCCCGGGAACTTGAGATCAGCGAGATCACTGTAAAGGCTCACGTGTCGCTGATTTTGAAGAAACTTGGAGTAGCGAATCGCACGCAGGCGGCGATCCAAGCCCGCAAGCGCTTCGCGGACGACTAGGACTCCACTGCCCGACCTCCCCCCAGCGCAATCATTACCGCGGCCTGCGCCTCAGGCGGCCAATCGTTCGATAAGTGCGCGCAGTTTGGCGACGTTGATCGGCTTGTCGAGCACCGTCAGTCCCTGGCCCTGGAGTCGCTCGCGCAACGTCGGATCGGGGTCGCTGGTCATGACGAGAGTCAACGGCATCCGATCGAATTCCCGCCGGACTTGCGCGATCGCGGAATCGCCCTTCAGGCCGCCGCCGAGGTGATAGTCGCAGATAACTAGGTCCGGCTGCAGATCAGCCGAGATGAGCTGAACCACCGCATCTGTAGGGGTGGCCGCGGTGACCGATCGACACCCCCATTTCTCGAGTACGGCCGACATGCCGCGCAGGGCGTCGGGACTGTCGTCGATGACGACCACGGTCAGCGGACGGGAGCGATGCATGCTTGGAGGCGTTATCGGCTGTGCGATTTCCGCCTGCAATTCGGGCGAAACCGTTCCGTACGGGACTATCACTGCGAAAAGCGATCCCTTTCCAGGTTGGGAGCGAACAATTCGCCCAAGCGAAAGCATCTGGGCAATCCTGCTGACGATTGACAGTCCAAGCCCAATGCCGACCGTGTCGGGGCGACCGCTGCCTTGCACTTGGTAGTAGGGCTCGAAGATAGCGTCCAGGTGCTTCCGTTCGATGCCGATGCCGGTGTCGTAGACGCAGAGCATGAGACCGTCGTGCCGGTGCCGACAGCCCACCAGTATCCGACCTTCGGGGGTATAGCGAATGGCGTTACTGATAAAGTTGCGCAACACGGTCTCAAGCAGGCGCACGTCCGTGCGTATCCATGAGCGGCTGCGCTTGAACCGCAAATCGACCCCGGCTGAGCGCGCCACCGCCTGAAATTCCGGGCCCAGGCGCTCAAGAAGCGCTGAAACCGGCCAATCAACCGGCTGCGGCTCGATCCCACCGGAGTCAAGCCGCGCGACATCAAGCAGGGTTCCCAGAAGGTTGTTGAGCGCTGCAAGCGCAAGGCGCGCCCGACGCAGCAGTTCACGGTCGCTTTCGATCATGCTCTCCTCAACGATAGACTCAAGGAACAGCACGGCCGAGTTGAGCGGCTGCCGCAGATCGTGGCTCGCCGCCGCCAGAAATCGGGTCTTGCTCTGATTAGCAATCTCCGCTTGCTGCTTCGCACGCTTCAGCGCACCCTCGATTTCGCGGCGGGACATGAGTTCTCGCGAGAGTCGGGCATTGAGGGCCTCATACTGCTCGGTCCGCTGGTGTATTGTTTCCTCAAGCTTGGCCGCAGCCTGAAACCAGGAAAACGAAGTACCTTGCTCATCAACCGCCCGCTCGACGCGCGTCATCAGGGCGGAAACGGTCTTGCGCAACGCCTTGTTCTGGTCCTTGAGGCGCGCCAGGCGTCCTTCAAGACGTGCTCGATCGGGACTTAGACGGAATTTCGAGGACATGGCTCGCCGACTACTTCGAGACCGCGACTCCAAGGCAGGTAAATGAGTTATTCATGTGCATCGTATTGAATTGCTCGCCCAGAGTGGAGAAACCGACGACCCGATGCTTCTCGAACAGAGTCGAAACGGCATTCGTCAAGCCGTTCTGTTCCATATAGGCGGTACGCGTCGCACAGTCGAAACCAATGATCAACTCAGTGGCGGCGAGCGTCTCTTGCATTGCCTCGAATGTTCCAGCCAAACGCGTGAGCATGTCCACCGGGCGCGCGACGGTGACGACCAGCCCTGGTTCGATTGCGCAAGCGAATTCGAGCGCCCCGTCCTCCAAGATGCGCTGCATTCCCCGGACATAGTATTGCCCTCCAACTTTGACCATCAATGGATGCGACGCGAAAGGCCCGACGTCTTTGGGCACAGACCGGAATCCGCACGCGGCGGCGTAGACGTGCAACGCGCTTCGTCCATCGAATTCACGCACCACTCGCCGCTCCGGGTCGGCGTCAGTCACCACGAGCCGTCGGCTGCCGGGCACATAGTGATGATGACATAGCGCTAACACAGGATCCCGGCTGGCAATGATGGAAAATACAGCGCCTCCACGCACAGCACGGCCCCGATGCAGGACCCGCGCGGCGCTCACGCCTTGCCTCAGAGGATTAAAATAGAGGTCTCCCGCCGAGCCCCCGATGAGCGGCACGCCGCCCAGTTCAGTCCCTAACGCGGCCACCAAACGCTCCTCGCATCTGGGTTCGGCATCCACGAACAGCATCGCGAACCGATGCGGCCAATCTGATTCATTGGCTGCACTCAGAGATCGCAGCAGCGCATGAACAACCTCTCGGGCGTCGGGCAAGTGAAATCGGGCCACGCTGTCGATGAGAACATCCGCGACTCTGAACCGACCTGCGGGCAAATAAAATCCTGAGATGCCTTCCTTGAGGATACCGGCCGGGCCGATAGCCCGGCTGGTTGCAGCCGCGACGACGTGGTCATGGCCTGCCGCGCATAGCGCCTCGCCGAGATGGCCAAGATCGTATTGGCTCGTGCAAAACAACGCCGTAAACCCCTCCCGATCCGGCAGCTGAGCAGCGATGGCGCTCGCCGCTGCCTGCTCGCCGGGAGCCGAGGTGTGAATTAGGGAGATCGGCATCGATCCACGCAATCCGGCCTCCAACCGATTTTCCACTGAGCCAACCATCATTTATCCGACGAATCGCAGATCTGCATTTCGGTCTGTCCGGCACGAAATCGGCGCAAGAGAAAGGCCACAATCATCCTTTGATGATGCCACTACTCGATTCTCTTTTTTGGCTGTGCGTCGGACCGATTGACCATGGATGCCACATCTGCTATTCGAGACCGCGCCCAGCTAGGCCTTGATCGTAGTAGCAATGGTTGATGCGGCCGGTTACGCCGTGCCTGCAGCCATCGGTGGACAGCTCGTTCCGAATACAGAGGTGCGCGGCATTCGCTTTGCGCATTCTCTGAACATCTCAGCGGTGCATGCGGTGAATGCTCTCGGCCGCCGTCAGCTCCGCAAGGGGCGTTGCGAATCGACTCGCAGTTCAAGCCCTGGCTGCTGCCATGGCGTAAGGTCCGCAACGAACGAGTGAACCACGCGCCCTGCGCGCACGAGGATGTGTCGCCGCGCGTAAGCGTAGAGCCGAGGGATCCACTCGGTCGTCGGACGTATACAGGAGCGCTCTGTCGCATAGATTGGCAGGATCTTCAAGCGCTGACGCCGCATCGCCGCGCGCACCGCCCGGGCTTGGCCGTGGGGCTTGGAGCGCTCGATCTGCAGCCGCTCGCCCACGGGCACAGAACTCTCCCCGTACAGCGCGCGGCGAATCACCTCGATCAGTGGCTGGAGCAGGTGCGAGAGGCTGCCAACGGTCTCGTTCTTGACTTTTCCCGTCCTCGCGATCGCTCCTGCGCAGCAGATGCGTCGCAGACACGCGGTCGGTGTGGCCGTGCGCATGGTGACAACGTGAACCGCGCCACGTCGTTGCGACATGCCGCCCAAACCCGCTCAACTTCGGCCACAATGTAACTATTCAGTGTCCACATCATGACGCCAAACACCTCACGCTCTCACGCATGAAATGCCGGAAAAATCGGCCCCTGCTGACTACCAGTTCCTCGAATTGGCGGAAGAACTTCCGATGCTTGACTGGCATGGGATATCGCGGCGGTTCGCTTCAATCTTAATGCGCTCGAGCAGACCCACCAGCAAACGCAGCGATATCGTCTACATCGAGGGCTTCAGGTTGCGCAGGCGAACCGTCTTGGCACTCCCCCAGTCCACGTAATCTGTGGAAGCGCGCGTCGCCCAGAAGGTGCGCTTCTCAACCTAACTCGCGAACGCTGACATCAGAGCCCATCGGGTCATCCGTCAGAGGATTTACCATCTTGATACCGGCGATCGCCTGACCGTCGTTAAAATCCTCGCTCAGCAGCGCCTCGGCATCGACTTCTTCAGCCGATGCCACGATGAGGGCGTCCCAGAACGAGATTCAGTCCAGATCGGCGATTTCGGTCGCACGTGTGGCCGTCTCGACCGTCGTGGCGCGGCGAACCCACACACCAAGGGTCTTGACGATTTCTCACGCCGTCGCGAGCCACTGGCGTGGCGAGCTTTTGGGTCACGTTGACGCAGAACTCTTGGAGGATCGGCACGGAGAGTTGACCCGTCCCCGCATCCCACAACTCCGACAGTATCGTCGCAGCCGGCTCACGCCTCGCTCCTGTGTCCAGATCGTGCGCGTAGATCAGAATGTTGCTGTCAACGAAGGCGACGTTCATGCCGCTCGTCGCGCCGCAGCGGCGCCCCCCCCCAGGAACAACGGACACCGCAAGAGCGCCAACGCCCGCTTGCACGCCGACGCGTACCGCGCGTCTTCATCGACCAGCTCACGCAGCTCATCGGCCAGCAGCGCGCTGACGCTTTCCCCGCGCCGCGCAGCGACGGCTCGCGCCTTCTTCAAAAGCCCAGGTTCAATTGCCACCGTGATATTCGCATTGTCCGCCATTCACGTAAAATGCGTGAAGGCTCGTTTGGGGTCAAACGACCGCCGCGTTGCGCAACAACCGGCGCCATGCAGAAGGGTACCGGCAGCCAGTGGTCGAATGAATCGCAGGTGATGCGCCGACCAGCGGGGCCCCTTTCCCATGACCCCATGAGAGGCATGTCACATCTCGCTCACACGCGAGCCGCAGGAACGTGACTCAGCGCGCGAGCAGCGGCGGCTCGTCGATGGCGGCCAGCTGCTCGGCCAGATCGTTGAGGTAGCCCTCCCAGTGGCGCGCCTCACCGAACCAGGGGAAGGCGCGCGGGAAGGCCGGATCCGACCAGCGCTCGCACACCCAGGCGGCATGGTGCAGCATGCGCAGGGCGCGCAGCGGCTCGATCAGGCGCAGCTCGCTGTACTCCAGCCGCCCGAACTGCTCGTAGCCCTCGATCAGCTCGGCCCACTGCGATTGCTGCTCGGCGGGGGGGCCCGACAGGAGCATCCACAGGTCCTGGATGCGCGGGCCCATGGCGCAGTCGTCCAGGTCCACGAACCGCGGCCCCTGCTCGCCCCAGAGCAGATTGCCGAGGTGACAGTCCCCGTGCACCCGGATCTGCACCACCGGGGCCGCCTCGGCATAGACCCGCTCGATGCGCTCGAGCAGCTGCGCACTCAGCCGCGCATACTGCTCATGCAGCGCCTCGGGCAGCAGGGCCGAGCCGAGCACCGCGCGACGCGCCTGCACGCCGTAGCGCTCGGGATCGATCGCCGGGCGGCGCACGAAGCGCCCGCGCGCGCCCACCATGTGCATCCGCGCGAGCGTCCGGCCCAGCAGCTCGCGCGCCCCGGGCGCATCGAGCTCCGGCTCCCGCCCGGCGAGGCAGTCGAAGGCTGTGAACCGGAAGCCCGCGTGGCGCAGCAGCGTCCGTCCCTCGATCGGCAGCGGTGCGGCGACGGGCAGTTCCTCGGCCGCGAATTCGGCGGTCAAGGCGTGCTCCTCGAGAATCTGCGCATCGCTCCAGCGGCCCGGCCGGTAGAACTTCAGCACCCGAAAGCCGGCGGCGCTGCCGAGGCGGTAGACCCGGTTCTCGTAGCTGTTCAGCGCGAGCAGCCGCCCATCGGGCTCCAGGCCGGCGGCCTCGGCGGACTCCAGCACCCGCTCCGGCGTGAGCGCGGAAAAAGGGTGCAGGTCGGCACCCGATCGCAGAATCCGGTCACGCGATTTGTTTATGATCTCGCCTTTCATGGACTTAGGGACGCATTCTGGCATGAAATCTTCGGGCATCCTCGTCACCGGCGGCGCCGGATACATTGGCAGTCACGTGGTCCTGCAGCTGCGCGGGCGCGGCGAGCGCGTCGTTGTGCTCGATGACCTCTCACGCGGCTTTCGCCAAGCCGTCCTCGACACCCCGCTGGTGGTGGGCAACGTGGGCGACCGGGACACGGTGCTGAAGGTCCTCGGCGAGCACGGCCTCGACACGGTGATGCACTTCGCCGCCTATACGATCGTGCCGGAATCCGTGAGCGAGCCGCTGAAGTACTACGGCAACAACACCTGCGCGACCCGCTCGCTGCTCGATTCCTGCCTCGAGGCGGGCGTGAAGCACGTCGTGTTCTCCTCCACCGCGGCGGTGTACGGCGTGCCTGCGAGCGGGGTCGCCGCCGAGGACACCCCGACCGCTCCCATCAACCCCTACGGCACCTCCAAGCTGATGAGCGAGTGGATGCTGCGCGATGTGTCGGCCGCGACAGCGCTCAGGCACGTGGCGCTGCGCTACTTCAACGTGGCCGGGTCGGACTCCCAGGGACGGGTCGGCCAGGCGACGCCAAAGGCGACGCTCCTGATCAAGGTGGCCTGCGAGCACGTGGTGGGCAAGCGCCCGGACGTGGCGATCTACGGCACCGATTACGACACCCCGGACGGTACGGGCGTGCGCGATTACATCCACGTCGAGGATCTCGCCACGGCACACCTCGATGCGCTCGATTACCTGCGCGGCGGGGGCGCCTCGACGGTGCTGAACGTCGGCTACGGCCACGGCTACAGCGTCCGCGAGGTCCTCAAGAGCGTCGAGCGCGTCTCGGGACAGCGGCTCACGATCCGCCAGGAGCCGCGCCGGCCCGGGGATCCGCCGGCCCTCGTGGCGCGCGCCGAGCGCATCCGCCGTGAGCTCGGCTGGTCGCCTCGCCTCGATGACCTCGACACCATCGTGCGCACGGCACTCGAGTGGGAGCGGCAACTGCAACGCCAGCCGTGGAGCTAAACGGCTCACTGGAATAAGTCACGGCGGAGTAAAATCGCCCCGATGCGGTGGCTGCGCCCCAAGTCCCTCACCGGACTGATGCTTCTCGGCCTGGCGCTCCTCGCGCTGCCGTTGCTGGCTGCCATTGTCACGGCCTGGCTACAGTTTCGTACGCTCTCGAGCACGGGCCAGAAGATCGTCATCGAGGGCGTGAACGCCGCCCGCGAGAGCCAGCGCCTGTTCAGCGAGATCGACTCGCTCGAGCGCACCGCGCGCCTGTACGACGTGCTCGACGATCCGCGGCTGCTCGAGATCTACCAGCACCAGGACGCGCTGCTGACGGACACCCGCACGGCGCTGTTCACGCACGCCACAGCCGCGACGCGCGGCACCCTGATGCAGCTCGCCGCGGTGCAGAGCCGGATCCGCAGCCGCGTCGAGAACACCCCGCCCGGCACCCAGGCGGCCAATGCCGCCGGACTCGGCAAGCTCTTCGCCACGCTCGGCGGGCTCGTCGACCGCAGCGCCCAGCAGAGCAACCAGCAGATCGACACCGAGATGGCTTCCCTCCGGCGGCTCACCGAGCAGGCGCGAGAGCGGATGTTCTGGCAGGCCGCACTGCTGCTGCCGCTCACCTTCCTCGCCATCTACATGCTCACGCTCGCGATCGGCCGGCCGCTGCGCCATATCGACCGGACCATCAGCGATCTCGGCCACGGCCGGCTGCACGAGGGTATCAGCGTCACAGGTCCGCATGACCTGGAGCGCCTCGGCGGACAGCTCGAGTGGCTCAGGCTGCGCCTGATCGAGCTCGCCGAGGAGCGCAACCGGTTCCTGCGCCACATGTCGCACGAGCTGAAGACGCCGCTCGCCAACATCCGCGAGGGCACCGACCTGCTGATGGACGGGGCGGTGGGCGAGCTCGATCCGAACCAGCGCGAGGTGGCCACGATCCTGCGCGAGAACGGCATCCAGCTGCAGCGCATGATCGAGAACCTGCTGTCCTTCAGCGCCTGGCAGACCTCCAGCGTCGGCCTCGAGCCGAGCGAGTTCCGCCTGCGCCCGCTGGTCAAGCAGGTGCTCGAGAACCAGCAGTTGACGCTGCTCTCCCAGCGCATGCGCCTCGATGTGCAGGTCGATGACGTGACGCTCTTCGCCGACCGCGGCAAGATGCGCCTGATCCTGGAGAACCTGGTGTCGAACGCCATCAAGTACTCCCCGAAGGGCGGCACCATTCACATCCGCGGCCACGGCGCGGGCCCGAACCTCATTCTCGATGTGGCCGATACCGGCCCCGGCATCCCGAAGGAGGACCGCGAGCACGTGTTCCGCGCCTTCTACACCGGGCGGGTCGCCGCCGGCATTTCCGTCAAGGGTACCGGCATCGGCCTCTCGGTGGTGCTGGAGTTCGTCACCGCCCACGGCGGCACCGTCCAGATCGTCGATGGCCAATATCCCGGCGCGCACTTTCGCATCCGCATGCCGCGCGTCGTTCGCAACCAACCACCCGAGCGGGGAAAGCAAGCTCATGCTGCCTGATTCACCGTCGATCCGCCGAGTCGCGCTCGCCGCCCTCGCGCTCACCACCCTCACACTCGGGGCCTGCGCCAACTCGCCCCTGCTGATGCCCTTCCCGGGTGGCCACCCGCACCCGGTCAAGACGCAGCCAGCAGCCCCGCCCCCGAATCCCGGGCAGCTCAACGAGGACCTCACAGCGCTGCATCAGTGGTTCGAGGCGCCAGCCGATGCGCAGAACGCGCAGCTGGAAGCCGCTGAGGCCGACTACCAGCGCACGCAGGCGCCGCGCGAGAAGCTGCGCGTGGCGCTGCTGCTCGCGGTGCCCGGCACCCCGAGCACCGATCTGCCGCGCGCACAGCGGCTGCTGAAGAGCCTCTCACAGGACCCAAGCGAGGATCTGCTGCCCTCCGAGCGCACGTTAGCCCAACTCGCTCTCAGTTTGGTCGCACACCAGTTGACCCAGAGCGCGGAAAGCCGCACGCTACAAACGGGCACAGCAGCGAAAGTCGCTAAATTACAGGCGCAACTCGATGCCGTGACCGATCAAGATGTCGCTCTCCGGCGACAACTCGAGCAGGCGCGCGCCAAACTCGCAGCGATCGCCAACATCGAGAAGTCGTTGAACGAGGGCAAGTTAGGTACACCGGGGCCGCCGCAGTGAACATGCTTTCCGCACAGTCCAGTCCTGAGCCGCGCAAGCCACCGCTTCAGCCGACGCGGCACAAGCCGCGCATCCTCGTGGTCGATGACGACCCGGGACTGCTGCGTCTCTTGACCATCCGGCTGCGCGCCGAGAACTACGAGGTCGAGGCCGTCGAGGGCGGCCCGCAGGCGCTCGCCGCCGCGGGACGCTTCCGCCCGGACCTGGTGATCACTGACCTGCGCATGGAGCCGATGGACGGCATTGGCCTCTTGAAGGAGCTGCAGGTGCGCTGGCCGGGCCTGAAGGTCATCATGCTCACCGCGCACGGCACCATCCCGGATGCGGTGCAGGCGACGCAGATGGGCGCGTTCGGCTTCCTCACCAAGCCGGTGGAGAAGCAGGAGCTGCTCGATCAGGTGCAGAAGGCGCTGCGGATCTCGGGATTCACCGCCTCGGACGAGGACTGGCGCGCCGAGATCATCACCCGCTCGGCGGTCATGGAGGAGAAGCTCGCGCAGGCGCACATGGTGGCCGGCACCGATGCGCGCGTGCTCATTACCGGAGAGAGCGGCACGGGCAAGGAGCTGCTCGCCCGGGCCATCCATCTTGCCAGCCCCCGCCGCCACAAGCCGTTCGTCGCCATCAATTGCGGCGCCATGGCCGAGAATCTGCTCGAGTCCGAGCTCTTCGGGCACGAGAAAGGCGCCTTCACGGGCGCGACGAGCCAGCACCGCGGCCTGTTCATGGCCGCCGACGGCGGCACGCTCATGCTCGATGAGATCGGCGACATGCCGCTTCGGCTCCAGGTGAAACTGCTGCGCGTGCTGCAGGAAGGCCTCATCCGCCCCGTGGGCGGCACCCAGGCGCTGCCGGTGAACGTGCGGGTCATCTCCGCGACGCACCGCGACCTGCAGCAGTTGCTCGCCCAGGGACAGTTCCGCGAGGACCTGTACTATCGCCTCAACGTCGTGCACATCGAGATGCCCGCCTTGAGTCGCCGCCGCGAGGACATCCCGCTCCTGGTCGCCCATTTCATGGCGCAGCTCGCCACCGAAACCGGCCAGCGCAAGATCTATGCCCCCGAGGCCGTGGAGCTGCTCGCCACGGCCGACTGGCCGGGCAATATCCGCCAGCTGCAAAACGTGGTGCGCCAGAACGTGGCGCTCTCGCAGACCCCCATCATCCCGGTGGAGCTGGTGCAGCAGTCCTTGGGCGGCACGCCCGGGCACCTGCCCTCCTTCGATGAGGCCCGGGACGAGTTCACCCGCAGCTACCTCTCCCAGATCCTGCAGATCACCGGCGGGAACGTCACGCAGGCCGCCCGCCTCGCCAAGCGCAACCGCACCGACTTCTACAAGCTGCTCGGCCGCCACCAGCTGACGGCCGAAGAGTTCAAGCAGCGCTGAGTCCCGCCCGCCCCCGTCCCGGGGGCGGGCGCTCCAAAATGTGACCCGGTTCACAGTTTCGGCGGCCCATCGGTCCGAGGCCGGCTTGGGGGGCCCCTGATGCCCCGGTTGGCCCCCTCACCTCCTGTACCCTGTCATTCGCCGGTCACGGGGGTGTCCTAAGGTGTCACTATTCGGCTACACTCCCCACCCCGGTCAGCGCGGCAAGGGATGTCGCGCGAACAAGGAACCGACGCGGTACGCGTCCCGGACTCAGATAGAGGTAGTCAGACCGATATGCAACACGAACGCACGGTGCCCGTAGAGCACACCCTGAACCCGCCGGATGTCGCCGATGAGTCGCCGACCGCCAAGGTCCGCCGTCTGCGCACCGTTCCTGTGCCCTATGCCTGGGATCCGTACGAAGTCTGGCGCACGCGCGTCAAGCCGAAGGAGCCGGCCGACCCCGCCGAATAAGTTCCGCCGGGGCGCTCAGCGCCCCTTGCCGAGGAAGACCACCTCGGCGGTCTGCAGCAGGATCGCCAAGTCGAACAACAGCGTGTTGTTCTTCACGTAGTACAGGTCGTACTGCAGTTTCTGCAGCGAGTCGGCCTCGGAGGCGCCGTAGGGATAGCACAGCTGCGCCCAGCCGGTGATCCCGGGTTTCACCGAGTGGCGCTCGTGGTAGTACGGGATGCGCTCAGCCAAGTCCGAGACGAACTCCGGGCGCTCCGGCCGCGGCCCCACCAGGCTCATCTGCCCGCGCAGCACGTTCAGCAGCTGCGGCAGCTCATCGATGCGCACCTTGCGGATGAAGGCGCCGACCTGCGTCACGCGCGGATCGTCCTTGCGCGCCCACTGCGCCTGGCCATCCTGCTCCGCGTCCACCCGCATGCTGCGGAACTTCAGCAGCTCAAACGGTTGGCCGAGCAGCCCCACCCGCCGCTGGCGGTAGAACACCGGCGCGCGCCAGCCCTCCTCGAGCTTGATGGCGAGCGCGGTGAGGAGCACGAAGGGTGAGGCGAGCGTGAGCACCACGAGGCCACCCGAGAAATCGAGCAGCCGGCCCGTGAGTCTTCGGATCGGGTCGCGACGAAATCCGTCCCCGAAGATCATCCAGGCCGGGTTCAAGATGTCGATACGCACCCGGCCGGTCTCGCGCTCAAGAAAGCTCAGCTGCTCGGTGACGTCCACGCCCGCCAGGCGGCACTGCAGGAGCTCGGCGATCGGGAACCCGCGCCGCCGGTCGTCCATGGCCACCACCACTTCGCCCACATCGAGGCGCGCACACAGCCGCACCAGGCCCTCGGCGGGCTCGAGGAGCGCGTCCGTGACCTCCCGCAGCTCCCCAGGGGCCGGCACGTAGCCCACGACGAGGAACCCTCGCCGGTCGGAGCGGCGGCGAATGCCCGCAATGGCGGACGCCGACTTGCCCGCCCCGTAGACGAGCACCCGGCGCTTGAGCAGATCCTCGTCCACGACCTGGGAAAAGATTGAGCGGGACACCAGCATCCCGAGCAGCGCACCCGTGGCCGCAAGGGCCACGACGCCGCGTCCGATCCACAGCGTCGGAATGAGGTAAAAGAGCGAGGACGACAGCACGAAGGCCATCAGCACCGCGAGAATCAGCCGCAGGGCGATGCCGATGAAGCGCGCACGCTGGCGCGCACTGTACAGCCCGAAGGCGAGCAGGCAGGTCATCATCACCGTGCTGAACAGCAGGGCGCGGGGCCACAGCGCGCCGTCAGCCTCGTTGGAATCGGCGAGAAACATCAACGAGCCGTGAAAGCGCACCAGCGCCGCGCCGTACACCGCGGCGAAGAAGACGATCGCCTCGGCCATCGCCAGCACGGCGATCGAAGCGTAGACGTAATGACCGAAAACCCGGATGCGCACTGCGTCCCCTACCCTCGATTCATGGCATGGATCGGCGGCGGAGAATACCGCAGCCCTGGATCGGCCAGGAGCCATCCCCGGCTCAGCGCGATTCCAGTCTAGCGGCAAATGTAAAATAAATCCGCCGCCGCGCCGTGCCGGAAGTCTCAGTTGGGGAGTCTGCGTCCCGGGAGGGGATGCCGTAGACGAAAACGGCGCCGGGACAAAGGCGAGGAATTGGGCGGCCAGCGCTCGCCGACCACCCGATAGGGCCATCTTCAGAGACGTGCGCGGCGGCGCGAGAAAACGATGCCTAGCAGCCCCAAGGCGCCGGCGAACAGCGTCATAGAGCCCGGCCCGGGCACAGTGTTGGTGGTCAGCGGGCTCACGGTTAGCGTACCGTACACCGTCATGGTGCTGCAGTCCTCACCACCGATCGTGTAATAGCCCGTGAACGTCCCGGTGCTAAAGCCCGGGTGCCAGAGCGAGCCGGAGAAGAACTGCGCGTTGTTCATTCCGTAGAGACCGCCGTAGTAGGACGACAGCGGCCCATCGTTGTTGCGGGACAGTGCACAAAGCCACCCTCGCTATTGGAGTCGTACCAGTCGTTTGAGGAGATAGCCGGGATATCGCTCAGGAAATGGGTGATGGCGACTTGCGTGTAACCCTCGCCAACGTGCAGCGGCATCGGGTTGGAGAGCTGATCGAAGGTGAAGTGCACGTTGCTACCACCCGTCTGGGTGTAGCTGAATTGGAGCATGGAGGCCGATGCGGCGCCCATCAGCACAATGTTGAGAGCCGGAATTGCCACCAGGGCGCTCAGAAATCGCAGGCTGGAGAAGGGCTTAATCGTTATCCTCATCATCATCGTCCTCTTGACTAGACACTCGCGGGCTCAATGCCCAGATCGGACCAGCGACGCAAGAGTCGGGCCAGATCATTTTTATTTCACAAATTCAATTACTTACAATTAATATTGGTCAAGCCTTTTCAAGGCACTGTCAAATTTACCGGCAGCGAACTGTGTCACACTTCGCAGCCTCGGCCTACAGTCGGCTCCGGCGCCCGGCAGTTCGCAGCGCCGAGCGCACATCGGAGGGGTCTCGCAAGGCGACGATCCGGTCGCAGCGTCGCCAATCGCAATCTGTCGGTCCAGATTCAGCTCGACCTGCGACCGGCAGCAAGCGGCGCAAGCGGCGTCTATAGGATAATCCGCATTGAGCACGGATAGCCGACGCTCGCCATCTGACTGACGCAACGGGAGACCGCTGGGTGATCAAGCTTCGCAAGTGCCGGATCGGTATCGTGGGACTGGGCTATGTCGGGCTGCCGCTTGCTGTCGAGTTCGGCAAGCACTTCGATACTGTGGGATTCGACGTCAAGGCGGAACGCGTAGCCGAGCTGCGCGCCGGCGATGACAGCACCCTCGAGACGAGCCCCGAGGAATTGCGAGCCGCCGCCCGACTCTCCTTCACCACCGAATTGAAGGACATGAAGGCCTGCCGCGCCTATATCGTCACGGTGCCCACCCCTATCGATGAGTACAAGCGTCCGGACCTCTCCCCGCTCATCGGCGCCAGCACCAGCGTCGGGAAAGTCCTGAAAAAGGGCGACGTGGTAATCTACGAGTCCACCGTCTATCCGGGCTGCACAGAAGAAGTCTGCGTCCCGATCCTCGAGCGTGAGTCGGGGCTGAAGTTCAACCGGCAGTTCTTCATCGGCTACAGCCCCGAGCGCATCAACCCGGGCGACAAGGAACATCGCCTCACCACCATCAAGAAGATCACCTCTGGCTCTACGCCCGAGGCGGCCGAGTTCGTCGATGCGCTGTACCGCTGCATCATCACGGCTGGCACCCATCGCGCCTCCAGCATCAAGGTGGCCGAGGCGGCGAAAGTCATTGAGAACACCCAACGCGACGTAAACATCGCGCTCATCAACGAACTCGCCCTCATCTTCGCGCGGTTGGGCATCGACACCGAGGAAGTGCTACAGGCGGCCGGCTCGAAGTGGAACTTCCTGCCTTTCCGTCCGGGATTGGTCGGCGGGCACTGCATCGGGGTCGACCCCTATTACCTGACGCACAAGGCGCAGGAAATCGGTTATCACCCCGAGATGATTCTCGCCGGACGGCGCCTGAATGACAACATGCCGATCTACGTCGCCGGGGAGATCATCAAACTCATGACGCGCAAGCGCATCCACGTCAAGGACGCGCGCATCCTCGTGCTCGGCATCACCTTTAAGGAGAATTGCCCCGACATTCGCAACTCCAAAGTCATCGACGTGATCCATGAGCTCGAAAAATACGGCGCAAGGGTTGACGCATACGATCCCTGGGCAGATGCTGAGGACTGCCGACACGAATACAGCCTCAAGCTCACCCGCACCTTAAAGAGGGACACCTACGACGCAGCGGTGATCGCGGTAGCGCATCGGGAGTTCAAGCAGACCGGCGCGGATGTCGTGCGCAAACTCTGCCGCAAGAAGCACGTGATCTACGACATTAAACGGGTATTCCCCGCCGCATATGTTGACGGCGGGCTGTAAATCTGGAATTTACCCCCCCCCGAGAGCGGGTCAAAACGCCCCAATGACCAGCGACCTCTCCTACTTCGCAAGATCGCGCACCTGGCCCGCTCAATCGGTGCCGCAGCGCATGCTCCTACCGATCGGCAACGCGAGCATACAGAATCACGCAGCGTGTGCCGCCCCCACAATGCGTGCGCACGCTGCAGTTATCTTCGGGACAAGATAACAGCGACCCATTTACCCAGATTGCAGTGCATGAAGCCCGAAATCCCAGTCGTCGTTGTCGGCGGAAACCTCAACGCCTTGGGTGTCGTGCGCAGCCTTGCACGCAGTCGCATTCCGACGTACGTGATGAACACTACCCGGAACTGTCCAGCACCTTGGTCTCGTCACGCTACGTACGTGCGAGCCAAGAGCCTCCAGGGAGAGTCATTGATTGAGGCACTGTTGGCGCTCGCGGAGAAATTGCGCTGCCGCCCAGTGTTGCTCCTGACCCAGGACGCCAGCGTTCACATCGTTTCTGCCCAGCGACAGCGTCTCGAACATTGCTATCACGTCGAGATGCCCACGCTTGACGTCGTCGAAGTCCTCTCAGATAAGTTAGCCTTTGACGTCCTCGCGGCACACGAGGGATTTTCTGTCCCGCGCAGTTGCGCCCTTCGGACGCTCGAGGATATGCAGCGGCTGGAAGCGCTAGCGCCCCCAGTTATTCTCAAGCCAGCCGACAAGGGGCGCGTGATCGCCGGCGTAGCAGACCGTGCTGTGCGAGCCGAAACGCTTGAGCAGGCTCGCGTACTGGCGAAGGCCATGCTGGTCCACGTGTCTGCTGTCATCGTCCAGGAATGGATTGAGGGACCGGATTCGGAGATTTTCTTCACTTTCTTCTGCGTGCGCAGTGACGGAACGCCCGCGGCGTTCTTCTCCGGTCGCAAGCTCCAGAGCACCCCCCCGGGAATCGGCTCCACTGCAATCTGCATTCCCGCACCTGAATATGCTGCGCAACTAGAGGGGGAGGCGCGGCGCTTCCTAAATTGTGTGCGTTATCGCGGCCTTGGCAGCCTGGAATTCAAGCGCGACGTACGCACCGGTCGGTTCCTGATGGTCGAACCGACCGTTGGACGAACCGACTGGCAGGAAGAAATCGCCGCCCTTGGCGGCGTCAATCTCCCTGTGATCGCCTACTGGGTCGCCCTCGGTATCGACCCGCTGACTTCACACCCCGCAACCATGCGGCGCAACCCGGCCTGGCGCGCAGACTTCCAGTTCAACCTTCCTTGCGAGTTCCAAGAGAATATTCAAGTCGTGGACGCGCACTTTCGATGGAGTGACCCGCTCCCCGGCGTGTACTACTATCTGCACGAAAGGGGAGTTCGCCGAATCTGGCGCCGAATTCTGCGCCACCAGCAAATGAAACTTAAACCCAACCAGGGGCCGCTTTGAGCACTGATCTCGATACCGTCATCATAGGCGCGGGCCCGTACGGGCTCTCTATTGCCGCACATTTACGATCGAAAGGGCACCCATACTGCATCTACGGCAGTCCAATGGAGAGCTGGCGGAAGTTCATGCCCGAAGGCATGATCCTGAAGTCCGAGCCGTTTGCCTCGAATCTTTGGGATCCCGACCGCCAGTTCACGTTCCAGCGCTACTGCCAAGCGCTGCGGATCCCGTATGAGCGGATCGGCAAACCACTAAGTCTTGCGCTGTTTCTTCAATACGCGGAATGGTTCCGGAGCAGTATCGGCGAAGAACCGCGGGATGACCGTGTAACGACGATACGCCGCAAAGCGAGCGGGGGCTTTCAGATCACCTTCGCCACCGGAACCAGCGTATTCGCACGGCGCGTAGTACTCGCCACCGGCCATATGGCGTATGCGGTAACGCCGCGCGAATTGTCCGGCCTTTCGGCGCCGGAGGTCACTCACAGCTCCATGATGTCCGGCGTCACAAACTACGTCAATCGTGATGTCACTGTGGTCGGCGCCGGTCAATCCGCACTGGAGACCGCAGCCATCCTCCATGAAGCCGGCGCCCGCGTACAACTCGTTGTACGCGAAAGCCGTATCGAGTGGTGGAACGAACCCTCACGCGATCGATCACTCGTCGAACGGCTGAGAAATCCGGAAGCCGCGGTAGCGCGCGGCTGGCGATCCTTGGCGATTGCAGAATTACCAAGAATATTCCACCTCTTCGCTCCTGCAAAGCGACACCCGTACGTAGCCGATACCTACGGACCGGGCGGTTCCTGGTGGCTGAGAGATCGGGTCGATGGACGGATCCCAATCCACCTTGGATCAACGATTTCTGCAGCAGTGAAGGATAATCGCAAAGTGCATCTGAGCGTGAAATCCGCGACTGGCATTTCGGACGTGCTCACAGATCACGTCATTGCCGCGACAGGATTCAAGGTAGATATCGATCGCCTTGACTATCTAGATCCGCAACTTAAGCGCGACATCGCCCGAGAAGGAGTTGGAATCCCCGCGCTCAACAGCACATTCGAAACATCTGTTCAGGGATTGTATTTCGTTGGAATCACGAGCGCGCCAGTTTTTGGTCCCATCATGCGATTCATGTACGGCGCGAAGCATGCCGCACCTCTTGTCGTCAAGGGCTTAGCCTTCACCTGACGCCCTCAGTCAGCAGTTTTCAGGCCGCGCACTCGTCCCGGACACTCTGGGCAGATATCGTATCGCTCAATGTCAAACTATTGGCGCTCACCAGACAAATTTCTTGCCAATGACACTCCACAATTTTTCGTTGTAAGGGGCAAAAAATTCCTCCAGCTTGCTGACCGTAGCCTTATCAGCGGGCGGCGTCTGAAGGGGATTTTCATTGGTACGGGCGTCGAATTTTGGCACCGACGTCTGCGGAAGACCTACGAAATCGTAGAGTCTGTTCATGAATCGCTCTTGCTGCGAAAAATACTCACTGATGTTGAGCACGAGCACATTGCTACGCCCGAAGCACTCAATCCAGGTCTCCACCGACTTCCAGTAAATGCTGTGAATAAGCCCTTGAGCACCGGACGCGGTGTACATCAGACCGTTTCCATGCATCTCAATTGACTTGTCAATATATTCGCTGAAATTGCTCAGAAATGAGAATCGCGCGGCATGAGTCTTGCCGGCCAGAAACAATTCCCACTTCCAGTGAGAGTAAAGGCGCTTAATGGGATCTCTCAAAACGATGACTATCTTCATGTCCGGTTTGGTGCAAGAGAGGCTGTACGGAACCTCCATCCAATGCAGACTCGGATGAAGGTACGGCGACAATGCCAAGCCCCGTCGCGCGGCAAATCTCCGTTTCTCCCGAACTGTTGAATAATACAAGCGCCACAGATCTGGATTCGCGCAGGGAAATTCCTTCGCCAGTGGTGGCATCACGTTGGGATGCAGCAGTACCGTTACCGCAAGATCGCTGGTAGCACACTTCGGTGGACCAATGACGCAAAAGTCGGGTAAGGTCCTATGAGGTGAAATTCGCCGCAGATATTTACGCCAACGCGGCGGTTCGGCGAAATAGTGAGGCAGAAACTGGGACTCCACCGTCCTCCACAGGCGATTCAGAGCAGAACTCTCCAATCCCGGCGAGCCGTATCCCAGCGTTTCCGAGCGCATCTGAGTCACAATATCATAGTGACGCATGAGTCGCCGCCGAAGCCGGATCAATTCTTCGTTATGCCCGACGCCATCGTCGGACTGTCGCATTGTAGTCAATGGGTTTCCATATGCATGCGATGGAGTTAGTCGCCGAGACGCACAGTGCTGCACATCGCCCTTGACGTGCGGGAGCAAGACAAAGGGTAACGGACACTATGCCATCATATCCGGACCGCACCGGATCACACATATTTCTCAGGAAATTGAATCGTATCAAATTCCCCGAAGACCTAAAGCTTTCGCACTTCTGATTTTTATCCACGCACTCAAAAATTTCGCGCATCGATAGGGTCTTCGTATATTTTCGGGGCACAAAATTGGACACGCTCCACCGGCGTCAGTGAAACACGTTAGGCGGTTCACTGCATATTGAATTTCATCTGACATCCTCGCACACTGGATAAAACGTCGCATTGAGGCCGATGCTAATTCGCCACCTCCGGTCGGCGCCAGCGCCATGTTCGCATTGACAATGTTGTCTATACGTGTTCTGGGTGTTCCGCACTGCGCGCAGCTTCAAGACGTGCTGCAACTTCTTCTGCATCCGCAACCGAGACCTCACCGTGCGTCGCGCAGATTCGGATGACCGGTCGCCCCACCAAGGTCGCCACAGCTGCCCAAGCCCGCCCCGTCGCCAGGACGCGCCCAACGATCTCCTTCACGGGCGCTGACATAGGCGGCGGCACGGCGCAAAGCACCCCCAGACTGGAGTCATTCACGATGGACCATCCTTGGCGCCGCAGCTGTTCTTTCACCCGCGCAATGAGGTCGATCGCCCGCTCGACGTGGGCGGCGTATCCCGCCCAGCCCGCCGTTGCAAGCGACAGGAACAGTCTCAGTCCGATGAAGCGTCGCGACCACTGGACGGTGTTCAAGTACGGATCAATGCTCATAGCTGTCGATGGCATGAAATCGGCCCCAACCCCGAACGCCTCATTCAGCAACGAAGGAACGCGAGCGATGAACATGCCGCACCCCATGGTCGTTGCGAACCACTTGTGCGCATCAATGGTGACCGAATCGGCTTGCTCGATCCCCGCCAGTTCGCCCCTAAGCCGGTCGGAGCACAAAGCCGCCCCACCCCACGCGGCGTCAACGTGACACCAGATTCCGTGCTCGCGGGCAATGTCGGCACACGCCACGAGCGGATCCACCATTCCAGCTCCGGTCGTGCCGGCAGTCGGTGAAATCAGTACCGGAACCGCACCATTGCGAAGGTCGTCCTTCACCATTGCCGAAAGCTTCGCTACGTCCATGCGACCGGTACCATCCGTATCGACCAATCGCAGTGACTGGCGCCCGATACCCGCCTGATGAGCAATTTTGTGCCAGGCCGGCTGGCACTCCTTCGAGGTGTACATCACCGCAGGCCCTGAGAAGGCCCGGACTCCCTCCGCCGAGAAACGCGGATTTGCCCTCGTCAGCGCACAGATCAGCGCCGTGTAGTTCGCCTCCGAACCACTGGTCGTGAAGTGTCCACCGGACCCCGCGGGCAGTCCTGCACGCTGGGCCATGCTTCGGATCACATGGGCTTCGATCGCAACCGGCACCGGCGAGGAGCCGGAGCTCGCAAGCTGCGGGTTGAAGCACCCTGCAATGCGATCTGCGCATTCGGACGGAAACGTCGGGGCTGGATTGAATAACCCAAAATAGCGCGGATGGGTCATGTGCACGGTGCCGTGCTCCATGCAGTCGATGACCCACTCGAGGAGCGGCTCCAGGGGCTTCGGATCCCTGAAATCAAACGTGGCCAGCGCCTCGCGGAACCGCGCCATGTCGATGTCCGGCATGACCGAGCCCGCCTTGACCCGCTCGGTGGCATCCGCCAGCGCCCGGGTCAGGTAATCGTCCACCCGCTCGCGCTGGTCGCGCTGGGGAAACAGGGCCGGAACCGGCGGGGGCAGCGTTTCGTTCGTCATGGTGCGATGTCGCGAATCTCTCAGTGCCCGACCGCCGCTGCCAGCGCCTGGTCGAGATCCTCGAGGATGTCGTCGATATGCTCGATACCGACGCTCAGCCGCATGGTCTCGGGTCCAATGCCGGCGAGGCGCTGCTCCTCTGGCGACATCTGCCGGTGGGTCGTCGAGGCCGGATGACAGGCCAGCGACTTGGCATCACCCAGGTTCACCAGCCGCTTGAACAGCTTCAGGGCATCGTAAAAGCGTGTACCTTCATCGTATCCGCCCTTGAGCGCGAAGGTCAGCAGCGAGCATGTCCGGCCCTTGAGGTATTTCTGCACCAGCGGATAGTAGGGACTGTCGTCGAAGCCGGCATAGCTCACCGAGGCGACGCGGGGATCGGCTCTGAGAAATTCCGCGACGCGCCGGGCATTCTCGACGTGGCGCTCCATACGCAGCGCCACCGTCTCGATGCCCTGCAGCAGCAGGAAGGAACTGAGCGGCGAGAGGACGGCCCCCATGGTGCGCTGGAACACGCTGCGGCAGCGGCCAATGTAGGCCGCCCGCCCATAGTGTTCGGCATAGACGAGGCCATGGTAGGACTCATCCGGCGTGGTCAGCATCGGGAAGCGGGCCGCATGTTCCATCCACGGAAAATTGCCGCTGTCGATGATAACCCCGCCCAGCGTCGTGCCGTGCCCACCCAGGAATTTGGTCAGCGAATGGATCACGATGTCGGCGCCGAATTCAAACGGGCGCACCAGGAGCGGGGTCGGCACGGTACTGTCGACGATGAGCGGCACGCCAGCCCGATGAGCCACATCGGCCAGCGCCTCGAGGTCGCAGACGTTTCCCGCTGGATTGCCCACCATCTCGCAGTACACCGCCCGCGTGTCGGCGTCGATCAGGGCGGCCAGCGACTCCGGCCGGTCGTCTTTAGCGAACTTGGTACAGATGCCGAGCTTCGGCAGGATGTGGGCGAGAAGTGTATGCGTCGTGCCGTAGAGCTGCGGCACGGAAACGATATTGCGTCCCGCCTCGGTCACCGCGAGGATCGAGAAATTGAGCGCCGCCTGGCCTGAGCTCACGCAGATGGCATCCACGCCCCCTTCGAGCTCCGTCATGCGCTGCTCAAGCACATTCGTAGTGGGGTTGCCGATGCGCGTGTAGCGAAAGCCCGAGACCTCCAGATCGAACAGCGCCGCGCCATGCGCGGCGCTGTCGAACGAATAGGCCACCGTCTGGTAGATCGGAACGGCGACGGCCTTGGTGGTCGGATCGGAGTCGAAGCCGCCGTGCAGCGCGATGGTTTCCGGTTTCATACTGACCTCAGGCCGTATTGCCGGCATCGACGGTGAGTGTGGTGCCCGTGACATTGCGCGCGGCATCGCTGAGCAGATACCCGACCGCCTGGGCGATATCGCCGGCCTCGGCCATGCGCCGCAGCGCACTGCGATTCACGAGCCGCTCCCGATTGACCTCGTCGAGCTCCTGAGTCATCGCGGTATCCACGAAGCCGGGAGCGACGGCATTGACCGTGATGCCGAGCGGGCCCACCTCGCGGGCGAGCGAGCGGGTCATACCCTCGAGCGCGGCCTTCGTCGCCGAATACGCTGACAATCCCTTCATGCCGTTGGTCGCCACGATGCTGCTGATGTTCACGATCCGGCCCGCGCCTGCGCTCATCATCGAGCGCAGCACGTGCTTGGTTAGGATCAGTGGCGCCAGTACATTCACCTTCAGGAGCGCCTCGATATCCGCATCCCGCATCATCGAGAGCAGCCCACCGGAGCCGAGACCGGCATTATTGACCAGCCCGTAAATCGGGCCAATCTCCTTGCGCAGCCTCGCGACAAGTCCGCCGATGGCTGCGGTGTCCGACAGATCCCCGGCCACAAACACTATGTCGTCCGGGTGGGCTGCCATGGCTTGACGCAGCGACGCACTCTCGGAGCGCGCGAGCGCAATCACCCGAAAGCCCTGGACCGCCAGACGCTCGACGATCGCCAGCCCGATGCCCCGGGTTCCTCCCGTCACGAGAACGCTACGCATCGCGGCGCACCAGCTTGCCGGAGGCCGACACGTTAAGGGACGGCACGAAGCGGATCATCGCCGGCACCTTGTAGGACGCCAGCACCCTGCGGCACGACTCCAGGATGTTCTCCCGGAGCGCCTCGCTCTCGGCGGAGCGGATGTCCGGCTCGGGACCCTCGAGGACGACGTCCGCGGTCACGATCGCGCCGGTGATCGGATTGCGCCGGGCGCGGACCAAGGACATGCGCACGGCTGGATGGGCATTGATCACCGCCTCGACCTCCTCGGGGTGAACTTTCAGCCCCCCCACGTTAATGACGCCGCCTGTGCGGCCCATGAAGTAAAACCGGCCCTCGCGCAGCTCGAGCCGATCGCCCGTATTCACGAAGCCGTCCTCATCCTTCAGTACCGGGCTGTCGTCCAAATAGCGCTGGGCGTTCCCGAGTGAGCGGATCCGCAGCGTACCGCGACTGACGTCGAGCTCCACACCGTGCTCGGGCCAGGCGGTCAATGCCTCGGGGAATCCAGCCTTCCCGTCCTGCACCTCGAACGCCACGCCCGCCTCGGTCGAGGCGAACGCATGCGCAATGACGGCGCGGGGGAACGCCGCCCGCAGCGCGTCCAGGATGCCCTGGTCGGCAATCTCGCCGGAGAGACGCACATAGGCGGGCGCGATAGTTTCTGCCGCCCCGGTCATCAGCGCCTTGCGCCAATGGGACGGAGTGCCCGAGATGTGCGTCACGCCGGCGGCCGCGACCCGGCTGAGGAATACGGGGATCGATTCCTCGGGATCCGGCAGCACGAGCGATCCAGCCAGCAGCGCACGCAGCAGAATCTGCAGTCCCCCGTAACGGCGCACGTCATAGAACGTGCTCCACACTCGTCCCGCAGAGAGCTCCTCGGGCCGCCCGGCAAATGCACTGACCAGGCTCGAGAGGGTATGCAATACCAATTTGGGAGCGCCGGTGGTTCCGGAGGTGAGCAGCACCCATTCGGTTCCGCGGGACTCCGACCGCCCCCCTGCACAAGGTCTCAGCGCTCGGCCTGCTTCGACCTGAACGGCCATTTGGATGCTCGGTGGCTCGCCGCCCGCGTCACTAACCCACGCATCCGCATCGGCCATTCGCGCCACATGCGGCATGTGTTCGCATGCGACGCCCGCCGGGCACAGCACCATGCGTCGCACGATACCGTCGAGTTCCACCATCGCGAGCGCCGCGGTCAGCGGGTCGCGGATGGCCAGTACAATCGAGCGGTTGCGCAGCGTCTCGAGCGGCCCGGACAGGAACGATCGGCCGGCGAGATCCGCCAGCCGAACTGTCCGCGCCGCGTCACTCAACGCTCCGGACGGTCGCCCGTCACTGCGGACAAGCGATTCCCAGAGCGTCATGGCTAGGAGCGGGACGACTCGTAGAGTCGAACGAAATCGCCGAAGGTGACGGGGAAGCTTTCCGCTCTCTCGAACGGATCGTCGCCGAGCGTGTCCTCCAAGCGGGCCACAATCAGCGCAAAACTGAGCGAATCCAGGCCGCTTTCCAGTAGCTTCAGATCATCGCTGAGCACGGCGAGCCGACGCTGCTGCTCTCGAGCGACCTCCTCGAACATGCTAGTAATGGTTGATCGCACATTCATGCCCAAACTCCTCGTTGCGTTGTTGCTCTCGGGGCATTTCGCGCCAAGTTTATGTTAAAGATACCAAGGAGCCGAACTCGAATGTGTGCCGCCCGTCAAAAATTCCCATGCCATATCATTGGCATCCGCTTCGATACGATCCAGTGCTGTCCCGCCTATCCACTGGGAGGCTCGCCCCGTCACCAGGCACGAAGAACTCGATGTAAGAGACGATCCTCCCATCGCGCGTTTCGAGGTGGTCCATGAGTTCGGTGACTACGCCCGCACCGGTGATCCGCGATTGGATTGTCGCCCGCCAGTGCACTGCCGCTTTGGAGCCCTCAATGACCGTGGCAATCAGTTGGTAGCGGGAAATGCTGAACGACTTCAGCAGTACCGCGAGCCAGGAGCGGATCTGGCTCGCGCCCTCGGCCGCAAGCGCAATCGGCTTGCCGTCGCCGGAGCCGCTGATCCTGAAGTGCGCCGACTCGGCAAACAGGCCACTCAAGCGCTCCAGCTGTCCGCCCGCGCGGGCGGCATAGAGCGCCTCCAGTAAGGCTTGCATTGAGGCACGATCCGGATCAGAAGCTGGTGTCATCGCTCTTTCAACCGTAGAGGGCCCGGATGTCGGCGCCGATCGTGCGGTAGGCCTCCGCCACGCTCGGAATCACCGCGCCCAGTCCGTAGAACAAATGGATCATACCCGCGTGGCAGCAGTACCGTACCGGGACCCCTGCCGACTGCAGCCGATCGGCGTACAGGCGGCCCTCATCGCGCAAGGGATCGAATTCGGCCGTGTGGATGCACGCCGGCGGCAAACCGGCCAGGTCCGCGGCCTTCAGGGGCGAGATTCGGGGATCGTCCGCGCCGACCGAGGCGGCCAGATAGTGCCTCAGGTCGTGCTCGAGCGTCCCCTCATCCAGCAGGAACCCCGCGGCGAACTCCTGGCGCGAGGCGTTCCGGGCCCGGTAATCGAGGATGGGACACAGCAGCACCTGCCAGGCGATACCCGGCTCTCCAGCCGCCGTCAGCGCCTGGCACACCGCCGCGGCCAGGGTTCCCCCGGCAGAATCCCCCCCCACCCCCAGGCGCGCCGGATCGATCCCAAGCTGCGAGGTCTGGGCGATGACCCAGCGGGTCGCCGCGCAGGCGTCCTCCAGCGCCGCCGGGAAGGGCGCCTCGGGGGCTAGGCGGTACTCCACCGAGACGACGGCACAGCCGCTCTCTGCAGCCAGCGCCCGGCAGATGCCATCGTGGGTCTCAAGGCCACCGGCCACGAGGCCACCGCCATGGAAAAACACCAGGCCGGGAGTCGCCTCCGGCGTTTCGCGACTGGGCCGGTACAGGCGGCTGCGCAACGGTCCCGCCGGGCCCGGGATCTGCCGCTCCTCGAACGATTCGATCGGCGGCGGCTCACTCCCGAGCGTGAGCAGCCGGGAGAAGCTCGCGCGCCGCTCCTCGACCGTCAGATCTCCGGTCTTGCGCGCCGCCCCGGCCGACAGTGTTCCGAGAAAGCGCCTGACGTAGGGATCGAGCGGCATGCCGCGGATCGGGTCAGAAACCGAGTGCGTGTCGCACGGAGTGTGGCCAATTCGCCAAGTCTACGCCGTGAATGCTGAACAGGGCCACGGCGAGCCGGTCCATTCCGAACGCCACGCAGCCGGTATGCGCCACGTCCCCGTCGGCCCGGCGCAGATCCCAGATCGACCCGAAGTGATCCTGGTGGTAATTGAAGCTCATGCAGGCGGTCGGCTTCGCGCCCGGGAAGAACCGGATCAGCAGTTCGAACTTCAGCGAATTCTGCCGCTGGCTCACGGCCATGACCTGGCCGACGCGCCCGAAGAACGGATCGCTGGCCACGTCGAACTCGCAGGGCAACGCGAGCTCGGCGGCCAACTG
>JAJZFQ010000290.1 GCA_021805275.1 Pseudomonadota bacterium | reverse complement strand
GCGGCTGCCTCGGGAGTCGCGATTGCTGTATTCTTGAACTCTTTTGTGTGGAAATGACGGCTCGGGCGGCCGATGGAGCTGATTCGCGGATTCAATGGCTTGACCGACCGTCGCCGGGGATGCGTCGTCACCATCGGGACCTTTGACGGCATCCACCTCGGCCACCAGGGGCTGCTCGAGTGCCTCGTGGCGCACGGGCGGCGGCTCGCCCGCGCGGCGATGGTGCTGACCTTCGAGCCGATGCCGCGCGAGTATCTCGCTGCCGGAGACTGTCCGGCCCGCTTGACCACCTTTCGCGAGCGCTGGCAGGTTTTCGAGCGCTTCGGCATCGAGGTGCTGTGGCTGCTGCGCTTCGGTGAGCCGCTGCGCACGCTCTCCGGGGAGGCGTTCGCGACGCTGTTGGCGCGCGAGCTGCGCGCCCCGGTGGTCGTGGTCGGGCACGATTTCCGATTCGGCCGCAACGGGGAGGCGAGTGCCGAGACGTTGCGCGAGGCCGGCGGGCGACTGGGATTCGACACCGAGGTGGTGGCCCCCGTGACGCTGGATGGCGAGCGCGTCAGCAGCAGCGCGGTGCGCACGGCGCTCTCCAGCGGCGATTTTTCGCGCGCCGGGCGGCTGCTCGGTCGGCCGTACACGATGAGCGGGCGGGTCGTCGCAGGCGAGCGGCTCGGCCGGCGCCTCGGGTATCCGACCGCGAACCTGCGGCTCGGCCGGCGCCGCTCGCCCATCGAGGGCATTTTCGCCGTGCGGGTGCACGGGATCGCCGCCGGCGCGCTGCCGGCGGTGGCGAGTCTCGGCCGGCGCCCGACGGTCGGCGGCCGAGAGCTGCTGCTCGAGGTGCACGTGTTTGATTATTCCGCCGACCTGTATGGCCGGCGGATCGAGGTGGAGTTCGTGGCCAAGCTGCGCGATGAGACGCGTTTCGAGGATCTCGATGCGCTCGTCGCCCAGATGCACCGGGATGCCGAGGCGGCCCGAACGATTCTGAAGGATTGATCCGGCCGCAGGCCGGGAGACGGCGACGCGAAGCTCATGTCCGATTACAAACACACGATCAATCTGCCCGCCACGCGCTTCCCGATGAAGGCGGACCTGGCGGCCCGCGAGCCGGCCATGGTCGCCGCCTGGGAAGAGCGCGGTATCTACGCGAAGCTGCGCGAGCGCGCCGGCGGCCGGCCGCGCTTCGTGCTGCACGACGGGCCGCCCTACGCCAACGGGGCGATCCACATCGGGCATGCGGTGAACAAGATCCTCAAGGACATCATCGTCAAGGCCCGAACGCTCGAGGGCTTCGATGCGCCCTACATCCCGGGCTGGGACTGCCACGGTCTGCCGATTGAGCTGCAGGTGGAGAAGAAACACGGCCGGGCCGGCGGCAAGCTCGACGCGGCGGCGTTTCGCGCCGCATGCCGCGCCTTCGCGGCCGAGCAGATCGAGCTGCAGCGCCGCGACTTCAAGCGGCTCGGGGTACTCGGGGACTGGGAGCGGCCCTACCTCACCATGGCGCCGCGCTACGAGGCGCAGCAGATCCGTGCCCTCGGCCGCATCATCCGCAACGGCCACCTCTACAAGGGCGTCAAGCCCGTGCACTGGTGCCTCGATTGCCGCTCGGCGCTGGCCGAGGCCGAGGTGGAGTACTCCGAGCGCACCTCCCCGGCGATCGACGTCGCCTTCGCGGTCGCCGATCTGGCGGAGCTCGGCCGTCGCTTCGGTCTCCCCGCCGGTGCGCTCGGGGCGCAACCGGTGGACCTGGTCATCTGGACGACCACTCCGTGGACGCTCCCGGCGAACCAGGCCGTCGCCTTGCGCGATGACATCCGCTACGCGCTGCTTGAGGCCGATATCGACGGCCGCCGGCGCCGGCTGATCCTGGCCGCGGCGCTGATCAGCGCGTGCCTGGGGCGCTACGGTGCGAGCGGCCAGCGGGTGCTCGGCGAGGCCGAGGGCCGCGCCCTGGAAGGGCTCGCCCTCGAGCATCCCTTCCAGGGGCGCCAGGTCCCGGTGATACTCGGCGAGCACGTCACGCTCGAGGCGGGCACCGGGGCGGTGCACACCGCGCCGGGACATGGCCAGGAGGATTTCATCGTCGGGCGGCGCTACGGGCTCGCGGTCGTCAATCCGGTCGGCAACGACGGGCGCTTCCTGCCCGACACCCCGCTCGTGGCGGGAATGCGCGTCGATGAGGCCAACCCGGTCCTGATCGAGACGCTGCGCGAGCGCGGGCGTCTGCTCGCGCATCAGCCGCTCGCGCACAGCTACCCGCACTGCTGGCGGCACAAGACGCCGGTCATCTTCCGCGCCACGCCGCAGTGGTTCATCGGCATGGACCGCAACGGACTGCGCTCGCATGCGCTGCGGGACATCAAGACGGTCACCTGGACGCCCGAGTGGGGCGAGCAGCGCATCAGCAGCATGATCGAGGTACGGCCCGACTGGTGCATCTCGCGCCAGCGGCTCTGGGGCGTGCCCATTCCGCTGTTCGTGCGTGCCGGCAGCGGGGAGCTGCACCGGCGCACCGCGGAGCTGATCGAGCAGGTCGCTGCGCGCGTCGAGCGCGAGGGGATCGAGGCCTGGTTCGCGCTCGATCCGGCCGAGCTGCTCGGCGGCGAGGCGGGCGAGTACGAGAAGGTCAACGACGTGATGGACGTCTGGGCCGACTCGGGACTGTCGTTCGAGTGCGTCGGCCACGAGCGGCCCGAGATTGCCTCGCCCGTCGATCTGTACCTGGAGGGCTCCGACCAGCACCGCGGTTGGTTCCACAGCTCCCTGCTGATGTCCGAGGCGCTCTACGAGCGCGCGCCGTACCGCGGGGTGCTCACCCACGGCTTCACGGTCGATGAGCAGGGTCGCAAGCAGTCGAAGTCCCTCGGCAACGTGGTTGCGCCGCAGAAGGTCATGAACAGCCTCGGGGCCGATGTGCTGCGTCTGTGGGTGTCGGCCACCGACTACGCCAACGAGATGAGCGTGTCGGATGAGATCTTGAAGCGCATGGCGGACTCCTACCGCCGGATCCGCAACACCGTGCGCTACCTGCTCGGCAATCTCGACGGATTCGATCCGGGACGCGATGCGCTCGCGCCGGGGCAGATGCTCGAGCTCGACCGCTGGGTGCTCGGGCGTGCCGGGGCGCTGCAGCGGGAGATCCGCGAGGCCTACCACCGCTATGCGTTTCACCTGATCTATCAGAAGGTGCACAACTTCTGCAGCGTCGAGCTCGGCGCGTTCTATCTCGATGTGCTGAAGGATCGCATGTACACGCTGCCGCCGGCCTCGCGTGCGCGCCGCTCGGGGCAGACGGCGATGTACCACATCGCCGAGAGCATGGTGCGCTGGCTGGCCCCGATCCTCTCCTTCACGGCCGAGGAGATCTGGCAGCACCTGCCCGGTGGGCGCGAGGAGTCGGTGTTCCTGGCGACCTGGCATGAGCTGCCCGGGATCGGCGCCCTGCCGAGGGACTGGACGGCGTTGCTCGCGCTGCGCGCCGACGCCACCCGCGAACTGGAGAAGCTCCGTGACGCCGGCCAGATCGGCGCGCCGCTCGACGCCGAGGTCGACGTATACTGCGGGCCGGAGCAGTACGGGCGGTTCGCGGCCCTCGGCGAGGAGTTGCGCTTTTTCCTCATCACCTCGCAGGCCCGCGTCCACCGCCTCGATGCGCCGCCTCCGCAAGGCGCAGCTCCGGCGGTGAACACCGGATGTGCGGACGTGTGGCTGAGCGTCAAGCCGACGCATGAGGCCAAGTGCGTTCGCTGCTGGCAGCGTCGGGCCGATGTCGGGGCCAACGCGGCCCATCCGCAGCTGTGCGCCCGGTGCGTCATCAACGTCGAAGGGCCGGGCGAGGAACGGCATTTCATATGAACGGCTTGAACGAATCGAGGGCGCACGGCGCTGCGGCGGGGCGCTCCGGGACACCGAGCGGTCGCCTCTGGCTGCTGCTGTCGCTCGCGGTCATTGCGCTCGATCAGCTGAGCAAGGCCTGGGTGGTGCGCCACCTGAGCTTTCAGCGCGCCACGCGCATCCTCCCGGTGCTCGATCTGACGCTCGCCTACAACACCGGCGCGGCGTTCAGTTTTCTCGCCGGGCAGTCCGGGTGGCAGCGCTGGCTGCTCGCGGCGCTGGCGCTCGGGGTCGCGCTGCTCATCATCGGCTACCTGGGCCGGCTCGAGGCACGCCGCCAGGGATTGCTCTGCGCCGCGCTCGCGCTCATCCTCGGCGGGGCGCTCGGCAACCTCATCGACCGGCTGCGTCTGGGTTACGTGGTGGACTTCATCAGCGCCCACTGGCACGGCCATTATTTCCCGGCGTTCAATCTGGCCGACTCATCGATCACGATCGGCGCGGCGCTGCTGCTGATCGATCTGTGGCGCGACAGCCGTCGTGGCGGGGCGCCGACCACCGGACAGGAGCACAGCTGATGCAAGTGATGTTGGCCAATCCGCGCGGATTTTGCGCAGGCGTCGATCGGGCGATCGACATCGTCGAGCGGGCGATTGATCTGTTCGGCGCGCCGATCTACGTCCGTCACGAGGTCGTGCACAACCGCCACGTGGTCGAGCGGCTGCGCGAGCGCGGTGCGGTGTTCGTCGAGGAGTTGCGCGAGGTGCCCTCCGGGGCGACGGTGATCTTCTCGGCGCACGGTGTGTCCCACGCCGTGGAGAACGAGGCGCGCGAGCGTGGCCTGAAGGTCTTCGACGCCACCTGTCCGCTGGTGACCAAGGTGCACATGGAGGTTCAGCACTACGCCCGCGACGGTCGGGAAGTGATTCTCATCGGGCACGCCGGCCACCCGGAGGTCGAGGGCACCATGGGGCGCTTCGACACGTCCTTCGGCGGGCGGATGTACCTGGTCGGCAACGCCGAGGAGGCCGAGCGGCTCGAGGTGCGCGAACCGGCCAAGCTCGCCTTCGTGACGCAGACGACGCTCTCGGTCGATGACACCGCCGAGATCGTCGGGATGCTCAAGCGGCGCTTCACGCAGCTCGCCACCCCGCGCAAGGAGGACATCTGCTACGCCACGCAGAATCGTCAGGACGCGGTGAAGAAGCTGCTTACCGAATGCGATATCCTCATCGTGGTCGGCTCGCGCGCCAGTTCCAACTCCAACCGTCTGCGCGAGCTGGCCGAGCGCGCCGGAGTTCCCGGTTATCTCGTCGATGGGCCCCAGGACCTCAAGCGCGAATGGTTCGAAGACAAGCGCTGCGTGGGACTCACCGCCGGCGCCTCGGCCCCGGAGGTGCTGGTGCGGGGCGTGCTCGAGCAGCTGCAGCAGTGGGGCGCCGAGGTGTCAGTCGAGATCGCCGGGCGCGAGGAGAAGGTGACCTTCGGGCTGCCGCGGGAGCTCAGGCGGGCCTAGCGGCCCGCGTACAGGGACTTCTTCAGCTTCCAGCGCTTGTGCGACCAGGGCCAGTCCGCGGGCGCCGCGCGGATCTGCTGCTCGACGGCGCGAACGTAGCGCTCGGTGAGCTCCCCGCCCGAGAGCCGCTCGCCGGGGGAGGCAAGCGGCTGGAACTGCATCTCGTAAAAGCCGCGCCGCACCCGGCGCATGGCGATGAAGAAGACCGGCAAGCCGGTGACGCGCGAGATTTCCTCCGGGCCCATGTAAAAGGCCGTATCGCGGTTGAGAAAGCGCGTCCAGTGCTTGCGCTCGCTGGTGGTCGGCTCCTGGTCGGCCACCAGCGCGATGGCCCGCGCGACCGGCCCGCGCTGCAGGATGTCCGCGAGCAGCTGCTTGGCCGGGATCAGCCGGCAGCCGAAGCGGCTGCGCATCTTCTTCATCTCCCGCTCGGCCCAGACGTCGACCAGCGGCTTGTAGGCGGCATCGAGCGGGTAGTCGAGCTCGAGTGACAGAGCGAGCAGCATCCACTCCCAGTTGCACTGGTGGGCGGCCGCGAACAGCACCGAGCGGCCTTCGGCAAGGTGCGCCTGGGGGGCCTGCAGGTTGACGATGCGCACCCGGCGGCGGATTTCCGCGGCCGAGAGCGTGGCGGACTTGATCACCTCGACCAGCATGTCGGCGAAGCCCTGGTAGTAGCGCCGACGCACCGCACGCATGCGCGCCTCGTCCCACTCGGGGAAGGCGCGCTCGAGGTTCCCGCGTACTACGGCATCGCGGTACGGGAAGACGCGAAACGCCAGCCAGCCGAGCAGGTCCGCCAGGCGGTACAGCAGCACCAGCGGCACGCGCGAGAGGAGACGCACCCACCAGACGGACGTGGGCGCGCCCCGGGGAGGCGATGCGGCCGGGGGGCGGTCGGGCTGAGGGGGCTGTGTCTCGTCGGTCATGGTCGCGGGCGTGCGCTCCTTGGGGGGCGTGTGTTGCGCGGCCGGGGCATGGTAGCGGCCCGCGCCGCGCATGCAAGCGCCAGGGCCGCCGGCGCCCGGATCTGGGCTCGGGCTTGCCGCGGTGGGCCGGGTATCAGCGGCGCGCGCGCGGGGGCTATACTGCGCATCGAATCACGCGGGCGTAGCGTGCGAGCTGCTAGGTTTGGTGTCTATGTCACGGCGGGCCACCCCTTCCGCCGATGAGCTGCAGCGCCTGCTGGGGGCACTGCTGTGTCTACGGACCGGTGGTGGCAACCGCCTGCCGGGCTTCGCCGAGCCCATTCTGGTCTTCCTGGGGGCTCGGCCTGATGCCGCGGTGAGGATGGGTGAGCTGCGCGAACGGCTCGGACTCGGCCAGTCGCGTGTGAGCCGGCTGTGCGCCGCGCTCAAGCGCGCCGGTCTGGTGGCCATCGCCACGGCCGAGGAGGACCGCCGGGCGTCCTGGGTGCAGCTGACTCCAGCGGGGCGCGAACTCGTCGAAGCGAGTCGCAGTGCATTGCGCATGGAGACGCGGCCAGATTCATGAATCCGTTTCCGGCTTTATCCGAATACGCATAGATCACGGCTGGACCGCCATCCCACCCTGCTCAAGAATACCCTCAAGCCGGACGCTGCCGGCATGCTTGCGGCCTCACCGATGCCCTCCGCTCCCTATTTCCTGCGGCTGCTCGGCGGATTCGACGTACTGCGCGATGGGCGCAGCGCGGCGGGCGGCTGTTACGGCAAGATGCAGGCGCTGCTCGCGTACCTTGCCGCGGAATCGGATCGGATCCACAGCCGCCAGGCTCTCGCGGGACTGCTCTGGCCCGAGCGCGACGAGGACCATGCGCGCCAGAGTCTGCGCCAGGCGCTCACCGGCCTGCGCGAGGTCCTCGGGGGCGATGCCGGTTCCGAAGCGCTGCTCACCACCAGCCGGGAGACCGTCGCGCTCAACCGGGACGCCTTCCGGACCGACCTCAGTGCCTTCGCCGCGCCCACGCCTGCGGCCTGTCCCCCGGGGTTGGGCGAGCGCGCCGCGTGCCGGCACTGCCACCAGGCGGCCGCGGCGCACTACCGCGGATCGTTCCTCGCCGGGCTGTCCGTGCCCGATGCGCCGGAGTTCGACAGCTGGCTGGCGCTGAAGCGCGAGCGCTTCGCACGCCGGGCGAGCGAGCTCTACGCCCACCTGGCCGCCTGCCATGAGCAGAGCGGTGAGTTCGCTGGCGCGCTGCGCTACGCGCGCCGGCAGTTGCGCATCGATCCCTGGGACGAGGAGGCGCACCGGCAGGTGATCCGACTGCTCGCGCTCGGCGGCTCACGCAACGCGGCCCTCGCGCACTACCGCCGGATGCGCGTGCTGCTGGGCGAGGAGCTCGGTGTCGAGCCGGACCAGACAACCCGGGAACTGTATGCGTCGATCCGCGCCGGGCGCACCCGCCGCGTCGTGCTCAGCCCCGCGGAGCGTCTCGGGCAGCGCCTCTCGCCCTGGGGCGTACGCGAGTGCGCGGCTGCGCCTCTGGGGCATGCCGGTGAGCGCCACGTGCTGACGGTGCTGTCGCTCGAGCTGTGCTGCGCGCCGCAGACCGACCCCGAGCAGCTCTACGGCCCGGCGCAGCGCCTCGCAGAGGCCGCCGAGGAGCAGATATCCAGACACGGCGGCCTGGTCCGCGAGAGCGGCAATCTCGAGCTGATCGCCTACTTCGGCTATCCGCGCCCGTGCGAGCGGCCCGCCGTGCACGCCGTCCAGGCGGCACTTGCCCTGTGCAGCGAGCTGCGCCCCTTCGCGCCACGCGCCCGGGTGCACACCGGAACCGTCTTCGTGCCGCCGCGACTGCGCGCCAGTTGTGATCCGAACGGGGAGCTGATCGGCACGGTGCCGCTGCTGGCGCGACGGCTGCAGGGGCTTGCACCGAAGGTCACCCTCGCGGTCAGCGCCCAGACCTGGGGTGCCGCCGGCGATGGGCTCGAGGCCCGGCCGCTCACGGCCGAGGGAGTCGGGGCGCAATTCGGTTGCGACGGCCTGTACGAAGTGCTGGGGCTGCGCGCCGGGACGCTCACGCCGCTGAGGTCGGCGGCGCGCCGGGCGTTGCGGCTCGAACGCGCCGCGCTGCAGCTCGAGCAGCTCGGTCCGGCCAAGCGGCTGGCGCAGCTGGCCGCGTGCCTCGATCCGACGTTCACCGAGGCGCAGCTGCAGCAGCTCCTGCATGCGAGCGGCCAGCTGGGATTCGATGCGCACGAGCTCGCCGCCCAGCTGCACACCCTGGTGCACTCGGGCGCCTGGGTCGTCTGCCCTGGCGCGCAGCCTACGCGCTACCGCTTCGGGCAGCGGCCGCTGCGCGAGGCGGCGCTGCGGGGCCAGTCGCTGGCGGTACGGCGCCTGTACCGGCGGATGCTGCGGATGGCGCGTTGAGCGGCGCGGCCCCCGCCATCGAGCGGGCGATCACCACCGCCAGTCCCACCGCGCTCATCATGCCGGCCGGCACCCAGATGTTCAGGCCCCCGAGCTGCTGATCGGCGAGCCCCGAGATCGCCGCGAGGCGCCCGCAGATCTCGAACGAGGGATACAACACGCTGCGGTGGAAGGCGATGTACGCGCCGAGGGCGGTCTGCGGGACGGTGATGAGCACCAGGATGAGCATCCGCGTCACCGGCGCGAGGTGCGCGGCGCGCCGCGGATCTTCGGGTCCGACCATGAGCCACCAGAACAACAGCCCGTCAAAGAACATCGAGGCGTTCATGACCTGGTAGTCGGTGCGACTCAGCATGGTGTCGAGCTGCACCGAGGGGATCAGCCAAAGATAGATCAGCCCGACGAACAGCACGCTCGCCACCACCGGTTGCTGCAGCGCCCGGTACAACAGGCGCAGCACGCGGTTCGCGACCAACGGCCGCCAGAGGTGGCGCAGCAGCCAGCGCGGCGCGCCCTGCTCGAGCGCCGCGCCGGGCGCGGACAGCACGATCAGCAACGGCGCCAGGTGATGCAGCACCAGGTGCTCGATGCGCTGCAGCCAGAACAGGTGCAGAGCGAAGTACTCGAGCCGGGTGTCGATGAACGCGTAGGGCAGCAGCGCGCCGCACACGAACGCGACCGGGCGCAGCACCCCGGCGCGCCCGCCCAGCCGGTAGCAGCCGCGCAGGTACACAGCAAGGCCGAGCGCCGTCGCGGCAAAGGTCGTCGGTGACCACTCCCAGGGTGCGATGGCACGCAGCAGGTTCATACCCAGAGCCGCAAGCGCCGCCCGACCCGCGTCAGTTCGGCTACAGCCAGTAGACGAACACGAACAGCATCAGCCAGACCACGTCGACGAAGTGCCAGTACCAGGTGACCGCCTCGAAGGCGAAGTGATGCTCGGGGGTGAAGTCGCCCCGCCAAACGCGCCCGAGCATCGCCGCGAGCATGATGGCCCCGATCGTCACGTGCAGGCCGTGAAAGCCCGTGAGGATGAAGAACGTCGCACCGTAGACGCCCGAGTGCAGCGTCAGTCCGAGCTCGCGGTACGCCTCCGAGAACTCGTGCAGCTGCAAGCCGAGGAACGTGACCCCCAGCGCGATGGTGAGGGCGAGCCCCGCCTTCAGCTGCGCGCGCCGTCCGGCGCGCAGTCCGGCGTGCGCCCAGCTCACCGTGACGCCCGAGGAGAGCAGCAGGAGCGTATTGAGCGCCGGGATCCCCCAGGGATTGACCACCTCGAAGCTCTGGCCGGCCGGCCCCCCGTTCGGCCACTGCGCAGTGAAATGCGGCCAGGGCGAGAACGGCGCCAGCGCCGAATGGGGCGCATTGAACGACGCCAGCCAGGGCACGGCGATGTTGCGCTCGTAGAAGAGCACCCCGAACAGGCTGGCGAAGAAGACCACCTCGGAGGTGATGAACCAGAGCATGCCCCAGCGGAACGCCCGGTCCTCCTGCGCGCCGTAGACCCCTGCGCGGCTCTCGCCGATCACGCGGCCGAACCAGGCAAACAGCACGTACGCGCCGAGGAGCCCACCGGCCCCGAGCGCCCACCAGCCCGCCGTGAGCGCATTCACCCGCAGGGCTGCGCCGAGGCCGAGCAGGAACAGCGCCCCGGAGAGCACCACGGGGTAGGGGCTGGGGTTGGGAATGTAGTACGGACGGTGCGGTTCGGACACGGCGTTCACGGCAGTACCTCAGTCGATCGCCGGCGGCGTTGCGAACGTGTGAAACGGCGGCGGGGAGGGGAGGGTGAACTCCAGCCCGCTCGAGCCTGCCCACACCCGCGCGCTGGCGACGGCACCGGAGGTGCCGAATACCGTGCGCAGGATGTTGTAGAGAAACAGCAGCTGCGTCGCGCCCAGTGCGAACGCGCCGATGCTCGAGACCATGTTCAGCGGGGCGAACTGCAGCGCGTAATCCGGAATGCGCCGCGGCATGCCGGCGATGCCGAGCAGGAACTGGGGCATGAACACGACGTTGAAGGTGAGCAGCGTCAGCCAGAAGTGCCACCGGCCGAGGGTCTCGGAGTACATCCTGCCGGTCATCTTCGGCAGGTAGTAGTAGAGCGCAGCGAAGATGCCCATGATCGGGCCGCCGAACAGCGCGTAGTGGAAGTGCGCGACCAGGAAATAGGTGTTGTGATACTGCTGGTCGGCCGCGGCGTCCGAGAGCACCAGCCCCGTGAGCCCCCCGATGCCGAACAGCACGATGTACCCCAGGGCGAAGAGCATCGGGGTCTCGAAGGTCATCGAGCCGCGCCAGATGGTGCCGAACCAGCAGAAGAACAGCACCGCCACCGGCACGGAGATCGCCATGGTCGAAAGCATGAAGTAGATGTTCACATCCGTCGGCATTCCGGAGGTGAACATGTGGTGCGCCCACACGACGATCGACATCACGCCGATCGCGCAGAAGGAGTACACCTGGGCCTTGTACCCGTAGAGCGGCTTGCGCGCGAAGGTGGCCAGGATGTGCGGCAGGATGCCGGCGGTCGGCAGCAGCAGGATGTAGACCTCGGGGTGCCCGAAGAACCAGAAGATGTGCTCCCACAGCACCGGATCGCCGCCGCCGGAGGCGCTGAAGAAATGCGTGCCGAAGTGCCGATCCGTGATCTGCATGATGCAGCCGGCCATCAGCGCCGGAAACACCGCGATCAGCAGCAGCGCGGTGATCACCCAGCTCCACACGAACAGCGGCATCTTCAGCCAGCTCATGCCCGGGGCGCGCTGCTGAGCGACGGTCACCAGGATGTTGATCGAGGCCATGGTGGAGGACAGCCCGAGCAGCAGTACGGCCACGAATGCGAAGTCCGCGCCCGGACCGGCCTGGATCGACAGGGGCGCGTACATGGTCCAGCCGGTGTCGAGGGTGCCGGTGCCGATGCCGATCAGCCTCAGCCCCCAGGGCAGCACGAGCAGCAGCGCGGCGGAGGGCAGCAGCCAGAACCCCCAGTTGTTCAGCCGCGGCAGCGCCATGTCCGGCGCCCCGATCATGAGCGGGATCAGGTAGTTGGCGAACCCGGTGGTGATCGGCATGACCGCGGCGAACACCATCACCAGCCCGTGGATGGTGATCACCTGGTTGTAGGCCTCGGGTGTGAGCACGCGCATGGTCGGGGTCATCAGCTCGGAGCGGATGAGCTCCGCGAGCAGCCCGCCGACGAAGAACATCAGCACCCCGAACACCAAGTACATCACGCCGATGTCCTTGTGATTGGTGGCGTAGAGCCACCGGGTGATGCCGCGCGGCGCGCTGTCGTGGTGCTGCGCGTGGTGGGGCTGGCTCGCCGGGTTCGCTGCGCTCATGAAACTGCTCCGATACGGGGCCCGATGCGTCGCCTCAATGTCCGTCCTGCAAGGCGGCGACCCGGGCCGGTTCGATCACATCGCCGGTGTGGTTGCCGAACTCGTTGCGCTCGTAGGTGATCACCGCGGCGATGTCGGCAGCTGAGAGCTGCGCGGCGAACGAGGGCATGGGCGTCCCGGGAATGCCGTGCAGAACGATGCGGATGTGATTGGCCACCGGTCCCTCGACGATCAGGCCGTGGCGGTAGAATCCGCGCGCACGCAGCGCACCGAGCATCGGTGCGCTGGCGGTGAAGGGATGCCCGGCGGCGATCGGCGGGAACGCCCCCGGCAGGCCCAGACCGTTGCTCTGGTGACAGGCTGCGCAGTTGTTCTGGAAGATCTGCCGGCCGCGCCCGAGCAGCTGCGTCTCGCTGTACGAGGCGCTGGCGCTCGCCCGCACGGCGGCCTCGTGCGAGCGCTGCGCGGCGACCCAGTGTTGGAACTGCGCCGGCGGCATCGCCTGCACGACGATCGGCATGAACGCGTGCCCGACGCCGCACAGCTCGGCACACTGTCCGCGGTACACGCCGGGCTTGTCGATCTGGACCCAGGTCTGGCGCAAGTAGCCCGGCACCACGTCCTGCTTGACCCCGAAGGCGGGCACCCAGAACGAGTGGATCACGTCGCTCGAGGCGAGCACCAGGCGGACTTTCTCGTTCGTGGGCAGCACCAGGGGGTGGTTGACCTCGAGCAGGAAATGCTTGTCCTTCGGGGCGCGGTCCTCGATCTGTCGCTGGGGCGTGGACAGATCGCTGCTGAAGCCGATGCCGTAGGCGGGGTACTGGTACTGCCAGTGCCATTGGTGCGCGGTCACCTGCACCGTCATCTGCGCATCGCGGATGTCGGCGAGCGCCCAGATCGAGTGCAGCGCCGGAATGCCGAGCACGACGTAATCGATGATCAGCAGCGCCACGAAGGGCGTGCTGGCCCACAGCCACTGCTTGCGCCCGACCGGCTGGGTGAACGTGGCCGCGGTGCGGTGCCGGCGGCGACTGTGCGCGTACACCGTGTACAGCAGCAGGCCGGTGCCGGCGGCGAACAGGATCGTGATGATCACCAGGAACAGGTCGTGGATGAACAGCACGTCACGGGCGATCGGGGTGACGGGCCTCTGGAAGTTGTAGAACGCACGCGCCGGGGCGCGCACCGGCAGGAACGCCGCGCCGATGACACCGCTCAAGCTCAGCCGCAGGACTTTTTCCCCCGACATATCGTCGCCGCCCCGAGGAAATGTGTTCGGGTACTCCAGCAGAGCAGCGTCAAGAAAACGTCAATCCACCCCGCCGCCGGGGCGGCGGCGGCGGGGCTTGACTCCGGACCCGGCTCCAGGCGGTAGGATCAATCGCGTGCGGTCCCGGAAATCACTCACGAGGAGAAGCGCGTGGCCGTCCCCGCGGGGCACTTGAGCGGCGAGCACCTCAGCCTGCCCATCGAGGGCATGACCTGCGCGAGCTGCGTGGCGCGGGTCGAGCGTGCCCTGAACGGCCTGCCGTCCGTGCAGGCCACGGTCAACCTGGCGAGCGAGCGGGCGGACGTGCACTTCGATGCCGCCCGGGTGAGCGCCGCCGCACTCGCCGCGGCGGTGCGCGCGGCCGGCTACGAGGTGCCCGAGCGGACCCAGGAGCTCGCCGTCGGGGGGATGACCTGCGCGACCTGCGCTCTGCGCGTGGAGAGGGCGCTGCGCTCGGTGCCCGGCGTGCTCGAGGCGACGGTCAACCTCGCCACCGAGCGGGCGGTCGTGCGCGCCATGGGCGCGACCGCGCCGGCGGCGCTGATCGGTGCGGTGCAGCGCGCCGGCTATGAGGCCGAGCTCACCGGCGGTGCGGCCCGCGAGGCGCATCTGGAGGCGCAGCAGGCCGCGCGGCTGCGCAGCGAGACGCTGCGGCTCGCCGCCGCAACGGCGCTCAGCGCGCCGTTGCTGCTGCCCATGCTGGGCGTCGCGCTCGCTCCCTGGGTGCAGCTGGCGCTCGCCACGCCGGTGCAGTTCCTGATCGGGGCGCGGTTTTACCGCGGTGCCTACAAGGCCCTGCGCTCGGGGGTCGGCAACATGGACGTGCTGGTGGCGCTTGGCACCTCGGCGGCCTACTTCTACAGCCTCTGGCTGCTGCTCACGCAGGTGCACCCGCCGCTGTATTTCGATTCCGCCGCGGTGGTGATCGCGCTGGTGAGCGTCGGCAAATGGCTCGAGACGCGCGCTAAACGGGCGACTACGCTGGCAATCCGCCAGTTGATGTCGCTGCGCCCCGAGCGGGCCCGGGTGTTGCGCGAGGGCGTGGAGGTCGAGATTCCCATCGAGGCGGTCGCCGTCGGCGCTGTGGTGGTGGTGCGCCCCGGGGAACGGGTGCCGGTCGATGGCGTCGTGCGCAGCGGCACGAGCGAGCTCGACGAGAGCCTGCTCACCGGGGAGAGTTTGCCGGTCAGCCGCTCGCCGGGCGAGCCGGTGACAGGAGGGGCCATCAACGGCAGCGGCCTGCTGCACATCGAGACCCGCGCGACGGCCGAGCACTCCGTGCTGGCGCGCATCATTGCGCTCGTGGAGGGCGCCCAGGCCGGCAAGCCGCCGGTGCAGCGGCTGGTCGACCGGGTGGCCGCGGTGTTCGTGCCGGCGGTGCTTGCCGTGGCCCTCCTGGCCTGGCTCGGCTGGTGGCTGCTCGCCGGGCAGTTCGGCGCCGGCATCATCGCCGCCGTATCGGTGCTGGTCATCGCCTGTCCGTGCGCACTCGGGCTCGCCACGCCCACCGCGATCATGGTGGGCACCGGGGTGGCGGCGCGCGCCGGGATTCTCATCCGCGACGCCGAGGCACTCGAGCTGGCGCACCGGCTCGACACCGTGGTGATGGACAAGACCGGCACGCTCACCGAAGGCCGGCCGGCCGTGGTCGCGATGGTGGCCGAGGGGCTGTCCGAGCGGGAGCTGCTGAGACTGACGGCCGCGGCGCAGAGTGGCAGCGAGCATCCGCTGGCGCGGGCCGTGCTGGCCCGCGCCAGCGCCGAGGACATCGCGCTGCCGGCCCTGCAGTCGTTCCAGGCCCGCCCTGGCCTGGGACTCACCGCGCAGCTCGGCGAGCGGCGCCTGGCGGTCGGCAACCGCGCCTTGATGCGCGAGCTCGGCGTGCCGATCGGCCCCGGGGAGGCGGCCGCGGCACGCCTCGAGGGCGAGGGGCGCACGCTGATGTGGGTGGCGGAGTTGAGCGGCGCGCCGCGCTGGCTGGGGCTGCTGGCCTGCGCCGACGCGCTCAAGCCGAGCGCAGCCTCGGCGGTGCGGCGCCTGCGGGCCATGGGCATCGAGACCGTGCTGCTCACCGGCGATCATGCCGGCGCGGCCCGGCCGGTGGCTGCGGCACTCGGCATCGAGCGCGTCCTGAGCGAGGTGCGCCCCGCCGAGAAGGCCGATCAGGTGCGCGCCCTGCAGGCCGCCGGCCGGTGCGTCGGGATGGTCGGGGACGGGATCAACGACGCGCCGGCGCTGGCGGTGGCGGATGTCGGCATGGCCATGAGCACCGGGGCGGACGCGGCCCTCGAGAGCGCCTCGATCACGCTGATGCGCGGCGATCCGCGCCTGGTGGCCGATGCCATCTCGATCAGCCGCGCGACCTACCGCAAGATTCGCCAGGGACTGTTCTGGGCGTTCCTCTACAACGCCGTCGGTCTGCCGGCCGCCGCGCTCGGGTTGCTCAATCCCATGATCGCCGGTGCAGCGATGGCACTGTCATCGGTGAGCGTCGTCTCCAATGCACTGTTGCTGCGGCGCTGGCGAGCGCTGGCCGGGCCCGACCAGGCGAGCCGCTCAGTGGCCTGAGGCCGTCGGCTGAGCGTAGGCGTTCAGCCAGCGCTGCGAGGGCAGGCCGACGTGGGTTTTCCACTGGCCGGCCGCGGTGCGGTACAACAAAGTCGGGGTGCCGTTGCCGCCGATGTCGCTCATGGCGTCGAGATGGGTCTTCAGCACCGTCAGGGTCGCCGAGGAGATGTGCGCGGCGGGGGCGATGCCGCCGAGTTCGCGTGCGACATCGAAGCGGTCCTCATCGATGCGCAGCGCCTCGGCCGGGTTCGCCGCATCGAGGATGGCCGCCGCGCGGGCCTGGCTGGTCTGCTCGAGGAAGCCCACCAGCACCCAGCGCACCTGCAGCCGGCCGGCGCCGATCAGCGGCTCGGCCATGTGATAGAAGCGGTAGCAGAAGCTGCAGTTCGGATCGATGATTGCATAGATGAGCGGGGCTCGAGCCGGGCCTTCTCCGATCAGGTGCCCGGCGCGCTCGAGCCGCGCGACCACGGCGGAGGCATTGACCGGTGCGTAGCGCTCGCGGTACTCGTCGTTCAGGTTGACGCTGTGCGGGGAGATGAGCTCGCCGGTGAACAGGTAGCCGTGCGTCCCGTACACCACCTCGGTCGTACCCTGGAAGCGCACGAGGTAGCCGGTCAGCCCGGCAACCTCGGTCGGAAAGCGGCTGAGCAGCTTGATCCGTCCCGTGCGGATCAGCGCCGCGAGCGCCGGCGGCGGGGGCGGCAGGGGCGAGGCATGTTCGGCGGCGCGGCAGGCGGCGAGTGAGCCGATCAGCAGGGCGGCCAAGACGGTCCCGGCGAGGCGGCGCGCGCGTGGCGCGCTGAGGATGTCGGTGCGCACGGAATCTCCGGTGGTGTGTGGCGCGGCCCGACAGTGCACTGCGGCGCCGGCGCGCTCGAGTTTACGTGAACGCTGCGCGCACCGCCGGGTGGTCTTGACCCTGGAGGGCGCTCCAGGGCTTACCCTGCGCGGCAGGTCAACGGGAGCGGCACATGCAATCGGTGGTGTTGAAGATTCAGGGGATGCACTGTGGCGGATGCGCCCAGTCGATCAAGCGGCTCCTGGAGCGCGAGCCGGGCGTCGAGTCCGCCGAGGTCAGCTTCGAGGCGGGCGAGGCGCGCGTGCGGTTCGACCCGGCGCGCGTCGCTGCGGAGCGCCTGGTGAGCGTGCTCGGGCCGCCCGGTTATTCGGCGAGCGTTCACTCATCGGCCTGAGGGGGGGCTTGCGCCGCCGCCGCGGGGCTCGGGCGCAGCGCCCTCAGGAGCGAGAGCAGATCCTTGGCGCGGATGGGCTTGCTCGCCAGGCGCAGCCGCGGCCCTTCCAGAGCGCGGATGGTGTTCGAGGTATCTCCGGTGACGAGCACCGCGGGCAGCGTCTCACCGAGACGCTCGCGTGCCCGGGTGATCACCTGCGTGCCGGTCTCATTGCCGCCCAGGTGATAGTCCGTGATGAGCAGATCAATGCGCTGGCCGCTGCCGATGCACTCGAGCGCCTCGCTCAGCGAGCCGGCGGTGCGGACCGCGTAGCCCTCCAGCCGCAGCAGCATGCCGGTGGCATCGCGGACCGCCGGATCGTCCTCGACCAGCAGCACGCGCAGTAACTCGGGGGGGCGCTCCGGGGTGCCCGTGCGGATTGTTTCCCCCGGCGCCTCGGCGCAGCGGGTGCCCAGTGGCAGCGTCAGGGCGAACACCGAGCCCTTGCCGAGCTCGGACCTCGCCGTGAGGCGCAGCCCGAGCAGATCGACCAGGCGCCGCACGATGGCGAGGCCGAGGCCGTAACCCTCGCGCCGGCGCGCGCCGACCGGCTCGATCTGGTAGAACTCATCGAAGATGTTCGGCAGGTGCGCCGCATCGATGCCGATGCCGGTGTCGATCACCTCGATCTGCACCGCCGCGGCGCTGCGCGAGCAGTTCATGCGCACGCCCCCGCTGAGGGTGTACTTGATCGCATTGGAGAGCAGGTTGCGCAGGATCTGCGCGAGCAGCGCGGGGTCGCAGTGCACGCATTCCCCGCCGTGCGCAACCGTGAGTGTGAGGTTCTTCTGGGCCGCCACGGCGGCGAACTCCTGCTCGAGCTCGCCGAACAACGGCGCGATGTCCATGTCCAGCGTGTGCGGCCGCACGGTGCCGGACTCGAGTTTGCTCACATCGAGCAGCGCGTTCAGCAGGCGCGACATCGCCCCGATGGCTCGTTCCTGGCCGCTGAGTGCCTCCTCGGCGCGCGGATCGACGATCAGGCGGCGCAGCGCGCCGTTCAGCAGCGCCAGGGACTGCAGCGGTTGGCGCAGGTCGTGGCTCGCGGTGGCCAGAAAGCGGCTCTTGCTCTGGTCGGCGCGCTCGGCCGCCTGGCGCGCCTCGAGCAGCTGCGACTGGATGAGCTTGTGCGCCGTGATGTCGCGGATCCCCGCGGCCACGAGCATCCGGCCCTCGTCGGTGAGCGGGCTGAGACTGATCTCAGCCGGAAACTCCGAGCCGTCCTTGCGCAGCGCAGTCAGCTCCAGTCCGACACCCATGAGGCGCACGCGCCGCTCGAGGAGGAACTCCTGCAGGTGCTGGCGATGTCGCTCGCGGAAGTGCTGCGGCATCAGCGCCTCGACGGTGAGTGCGCTCGCCTCGGCGCTCGAGTAGCCGAACAGCGCGCTGAACTGGCGGTTGGTGAAGAGGATGCTGCCGTGCGAATCGGCGATGAGCATCGCATCCGGGGCCGACTCCAGGGCGCTGCAGATGAGCTCGGCGGAGAGTGTCCGCGCCGGCATGGGGGCTCCTTACTTAGCGCCGGGGCGGCAGAGGCGTGCGGCGTATCGATGCAGAGCTTAGGGCCGCCGTCATGCCGCTCAGCGCCGTGACGGTGGCGGCAGGCGCAGCACGAAGCATGCGCCGCGGGCGGTGGCGGCCCGATGCTCGAGCGTCCCGCCGTGCGCGCGCGCGATGGTGCGGCTGCTCGCGAGCCCCAGTCCCGTTCCGGCCGGCTTGGTCGTGCAGAACGGGTCGAACAGCCGTTGGGCGATCTCCGCAGAGATACCCGGACCGTTGTCGCAGACCTCGATGAGGATGTCGCCCTCGGGTGCGCGGCCGGTCTTCACCACGACCTCGCGCTGGCCCGCCGGCAGTCCGTTGAGCGCCTCGAGGGCATTGCGGACCAGCGCGAAGACGACCTGCTGAATCTGCGCCCGATCGACGCTGAGCGGGGCGAGCCCGGTAGCCAACTCGAAGCGGCAGGTCGACTCGTGCAGGCGGGCATCGGAGTCGATGAGGTCCGAGAGCTCCAGGATCAGCGAATTGACGTCGGTGAGTTCCTCGAGCGACTCGCGTGCTCGGGTCAGGCCGCGCAGCCGGCTGATGATGTCCCCGGCCCGAACCGCCTGGGCCGTGATCTGCCGCAGTGCATCGCGCACTTCCTCGATGTCCGGGTTGGGTAAACCGAGCAGCCGCTCGCACGCCTGGGCGTAATTGGCAACCGCCGCAAGCGGTTGATTCAGTTCGTGCGCGACCCCGGAGGCCATCTCGCCCACGGCCGCCAGACGCGACACGTGCATCAAGCGCTCGTGCAGGCGTCGAGTGGCTTCATCGACGCGGATGTTGGATGGATTCATGCAATATGCTCGCATGGTGCGCGCGCGATCGTCTCTACGTATATATCCGAACGCCCGCTGCACGCAGGCCGGTGCGCCGCGGCCGGATCACATGGCGAGGCGCACGAGCCGGGCGATGACGTGCGCATCGGGACCCTCGGCACGCGAGAGGTCGTAGCACGTCGCCAACAGCGTGGCGTGCTTGAGCGGTGACAACACGGTGCCGGCCGCGTTCAGCTGCCCTTGCACGGCTGCGATCACCGATTCGAGCAGGGCCAGCTCGAGCGGCTGGCCCGCCGCAGCGTAGGCCGGGCTCGGATCGCGCAGCACCGGGGCTTCCTCCGGGACGCCCCGGCCCGTGACCAGCCAATCGATGCGCGTCTGCGTGATCTCGCACAACGCACGCAGGTCCGTCACGCTGGGCTCGGACTGGCCGCGAAGCCACTTGCGTACCGCGCTTTCCGAGCGCTGAATCGCCACCGCGAGGGCGCCGGCGGAGCCGAAGAGCGCGATGCGTTGATGCAGCCGGGCGGGAAAGCCGCTGCTGCGCCGGGTGTCAGGATCGGACGTCGACATGGCGTACTAATTTACCGGAATTGATCCTCAAAGTCACCGAAGAGGTTACAAATAGATTGACAAAGACATAAAAGAGTTTAAATATGCACTAAAGTATTGTTCTGGGGAATCTGCTCCGACTCCCACCGGACCGATTCCTGGCAGGCGAACACACACTGGTGTCCTGATGCGACGATCCCCCCGTGCTGGTCCCCCCGCGCTCAATCGGCTCCAGGAAGCGCTCGCGCGCCTGGGGGAGATTCGCGCCACAGTGGTCGTGGCCGCAGCGGCGCTGCGTCATCAGAACTGCGAGCTCGATGAAGACGTCGCGCGACTGCTGCAATGCAGCGTGGCCGGCGCGATCAGCGAGCAGATTGAGCGGTTGCGCCGGCTATAATGCGCGAGTGCTCCTCGCCGCCTGATTCGCGCCGGCGACGGACGCGAAAGTGGCGGAACTGGTAGACGCGCTGGACTTAGGATCCAGTGGGGCAACCCGTGAGAGTTCGAGTCTCTCCTTTCGCACCATCCGGCCGCTTCCGGCGGGCGTGCCAAGGCACCGAGCCTGTGGCAAAATGCCGAGTCCCGCACGGTTGCCGCCCGGCAGTCACCGGGTTGCGCGAAGCCCGCGGTCTCACCCGCTCCGGGGCCAGGCTGCGCGACGGTGCGATTGGGCGGATCGCCGCGGCACATCCCATTTGGTTTGAGGTTCACGAATGCAGGTTTCGTTGTCCACCCGCGGGGCTCTCGAGCGCCGCCTGGAAGTGGCCGTCCCGGCCGACGAGGTTAATCAGGAGTTCGAGCAGCGCCTGAAGAAGGTGGCCCGCTCGGCGCGTCTGAAGGGCTTCCGACCGGGCAAGGTGCCGCTGCCGGTCGTGCGCAAGCAGTTCGGCGATCAGGTGCATGCCGAGGTGGTCGATCACCTCATCCGCAGCTCCCTCGCGCAGGCGCTGCGCGAGCAGAATCTCACGCCCGCCGGAGGCCCGCGAATCGAGCCGATCGCCATCGCGCCGGGCGCGGAGCTGAAGTACGCCGCGGTGTTCGAGGTCATGCCCGTGATTCAGGTGAAATCCCCTGAGGACACGGAGATCGCGCGGCCGAGCGCCGAGGTGGCGGAGACGGATATCGACGCCATGGTCGAGAGCATGCGCCGCCAGCGGCCGCTGTTCACGACCGTCGAGCGGCCCGCGGAGCAGACGGACCGCGTGACGGTGGATTACACCGGCCTGATGGACGGGCAGCCCTTCGAGGGCGGAAACGGCACGGACGTGGCCATCGTCCTCGGCCGGCCCGAGAACCGCCCCGAGCTGGATGCGGCCCTGAAGGGCGCCAGCGCGGGGGAGACCCGGATCGTGACCGTGGCATTCCCGGCGGAAACGAGCAATGCGGCGCTGGCCGGAAAGACCGCCGAGCTCACGGTATCGGTCAAGCAAGTCGAGGCGCAGACCCTGCCGGAGATCGACGAGGCCTTCTGTCAGGCCTTCGGTATCGAGGAGGGCGGCGTGGAGTCCCTGCGGGCCGAGGTGCGCAAGAGCATGGAGCGCGAGCTCACCGACCTGGTGCGCGGCCGCCTGCGCGCGCAGGTGCTCGATGCGCTCTACACGCACAACCCGATCGAGCTGCCTCGCACGCTGCTCGAGGAGCAGATCCAGCAGATGCAGATCGATGCGGCCCGCAGCATGGGCGTGCGGGAGGTCTCGCAGCTGCCGGCGCGCGAGCCCTTCGAGGCCCCGGCCCGCAAGCGCGCCGCGCTCGGGCTGATCCTCGGGCAGATCATCCAGGGCGAGAACCTGCAGGCCGACCGGCAGCGGGTCGAGGCGCGGATCGAGGATCTGATCGCGAGCTACCCGGACCCGGAGCAGGCGCGCGCGGCCTACCGCAAGAGCCGCGACGCCATGCGGCAGGTGGAGTCCGCCGTGCTCGAGGATCAGGTGATCGACTGGTTCCTCGCGCGCGCGAAGGTGAGCGATCAGCCCATGTCCTTCCAGGAGCTGACCGGCTTCGGCCGCGACAGCGAAACCCGCTAGCATCGCCCGGCTGCGCGGGCGCCCGCCGCACGCGGCGAACGCCTGAGCGAGTCTGACCACGCCGGCCTTGCGCCCGGCTGCGATTGCGGCGCGTAATGGGACCCAGCTTGGAGACTCAAGAGCTATGAACGAACGCGGATTGAACCTGGTGCCGATCGTCGTGGAGCAGACTGCCCGCGGCGAACGTTCCTACGACATTTACTCGCGCCTGCTGAAAGAGCGCATCGTGTTCGTGGTCGGTCCGATCGACGATTATGTCGCCAACATCGTGGTGGCACAGATGCTGTTCCTGGAATCGGAGAATCCGGACAAGGACATCGCGCTGTACATCAATTCCCCGGGCGGCGTCGTCAGCGCGGGGCTGGCGATGTACGACACCATGCAGTTCATCAAGCCGGACGTGAGCACCATCTGCGTGGGCCAGGCCGCCAGCATGGGCGCGGTACTGCTGGCCGGCGGCGCTGCGGGGAAGCGATTCTGCCTGCCGCATGCCCGGGTGATGATCCACCAGCCGCTCGGGGGCTTTCAGGGCCAGGCGGCGGACATGGAGATCCATGCCCGCGAGATGCTCGAGACGCGGGATCGCTTGAACCATATTCTGGCCAAGCACACCGGTCAGAGCGTCGAGCAGATCAAGATCGACACGGATCGGGACCGTTTCATGGACTGGAACGAGGCGAAGCGCTACGGTCTGGTCGACCAGGTGCTGGAGAAACGCGGTGATATTACTGCGGGGGCGCCAAAGTCCGCCTAGGCCGCGCCATCCGCCCGGCCGGGGTGAAGCCCCGCCGCGCAGCGGGGCCCGGTTCCGCGGCCACCCGCCCGGCTTTGTCAAGTAGTGAATTGCGTCAAACAAATCACGCTGAGACAACGACTTGGCCGTGCGCCGGTGCTTTGCCTCGCGGCCGGAACGCGTGCTATAAGAAAGGCGTCTCATCCGGGGAGCCGTGGGCAATCGGACGCAGTTCGCGACGTCTCCGCAAGACGATTGAAGACAACGCCTCCTGAGGGCTTTTAAATGAGTGACGATTCCCGCGGCCGCCACGATGACGGCAAGCTCCTTTACTGCTCGTTCTGCGGGAAGAGCCAGCACGAGGTGCGCAAGCTCATCGCCGGCCCCTCGGTGTTCGTCTGCGACGAGTGTGTCGAGCTGTGCAACGACATCATTCGCGAGGAACTCGAGGACCGTGCCGAGCGCGCCCGGGACAAGCTCCCGAAGCCGCACGAAATCAAGAAAGTACTCGACGAGTACGTGATCGGTCAGGAACATGCCAAGAAGGTGCTGTCCGTGGCCGTCTACAACCACTACAAGCGGTTGCAGACCCGTACCGCCGGCGCGCGAACCAAGGAAGAGGTCGAGATCGCCAAGAGCAATATCCTGCTGATCGGCCCGACCGGCTGCGGCAAGACGCTGCTGGCCGAGACGCTGGCGCGGCTGCTGAACGTGCCGTTCACCATCGCGGATGCGACCACGCTGACCGAAGCGGGTTATGTCGGCGAGGACGTCGAGAACATCATTCAGAAGCTGCTGCAGAAGTGTGACTACGACGTCGAGAAGGCCCAGACGGGAATCGTCTACATCGATGAGATCGACAAGATCTCGCGCAAGTCGGACAACCCGTCGATTACCCGCGACGTCTCCGGCGAAGGGGTGCAGCAGGCGCTGCTGAAGCTCATCGAGGGCACCATTGCCTCCGTGCCGCCGCAGGGCGGGCGCAAGCACCCGCAGCAGGAGTTCCTGCAGGTCGACACCGGCAACATCCTGTTCATCTGCGGCGGGGCGTTTGCCGGCCTGGAAAAGATTATCCTCAACCGCACGCAGAAGAGCGGCATCGGGTTCACCTCGCAGGTGCGCACTGCCGAGGAACGCCCGCACGGCAGCGACCTGTTCCACGACGTGGAGCCGGAGGACCTGATCAAGTACGGTCTGATTCCGGAGTTCGTCGGCCGCCTGCCGGTGGTCGCAACGCTCGATGAGCTCGACGAGCCGGCGCTGGTGTCGATCCTCACCGACCCGAAGAACGCGCTCACCAAGCAGTACCATCGGCTTTTCGAGATGGAAGGGACGGAACTGGAGTTCCGCGAAGACGCACTGCGCGCCGTGGCGCGCCGGGCGATGCAGCGCAAGACCGGCGCCCGCGGATTGCGCACCATCCTTGAAACGGTACTGCTCGACACCATGTACGATCTACCGACGCTGCGTGATGTGGCCAAGGTCGTGGTCGATGAGACCGTGATCGACGGTTCCAGCGCGCCGTACGTCGTGTACCGCTCCGAGGACGGCCGTGCTGCGGCCGCCGAGGAGCCCCGGCGGGCCGCCGGTCACTGATCGCGCGGAGCGCGCCAGCGGCGCGTCCTCCGCCAGTTCAATCAATCGAGGCTTCGAGCGTGTCCGAGTCCACCCCGTCTCCTGAACCTGTGGTTGCCGCGCGGGGCGTCCCCGTCCTGCCGCTGCGGGATGTCGTCGTCTATCCGCACATGGTGATCCCGCTGTTCGTCGGCCGGGAGAAATCCATCGAGGCCCTGGAGGTCGCGATGCGCACCGACCGGCGCATCATGCTGGTCGCCCAGAAGCAGGCCGATGTCGATGATCCGAAGGCCGACGATCTGTACCGCGTCGGCACGGTGGCGACGATCCTGCAGCTGCTGAAGCTGCCCGACGGCACCGTCAAGGTCCTGGTCGAGGGCATCGACCGTGCGCGCATCGACCGGCTGACGCCGGGGGAGTTCTACGCGGCGGAGATCGAGCCGCTGCCGGACGTCGAAGCCTACGACGAGCGCGAGATGGACGTGATGGTGCGTTCGGTGATCTCGCAGTTCGAGCAATACGTCAAGCTCAACAAGAAGGTTCCGCCCGAGGTGCTCACCGCGCTCGCCGGAATCGAGCAGGCCGGCCGGCTCGCCGACACGGTCGCGGCGCACATGTCGGTCAAGCTCGCCGAGAAGCAGAAGGTCCTGGAGATCCTCGACGTCAAGAAGCGTCTCGAGCACATTCTGGTCGCCATCGAGGGCGAGCTCGACGTGCTGCAGATCGAGAAGCGCATCCGCGGGCGCGTCAAGGCGCAGATGGAGAAGAGCCAGCGCGAGTACTACCTCAACGAGCAGATGAAGGCGATCCAGAAGGAGCTCGGTGAGATGGACGAGGGCGGCAACGAGCTCGCCGACCTCGAGGGCCGCATCGCGCGCGCCGGCATGCCCAAGGAGGCGCGTGAGAAGGCGACGAGCGAGCTCAACAAGCTCAAGATGATGTCGCCCATGTCCGCCGAAGCGACGGTCGTGCGCAACTACATCGACTGGCTGGTGAAGGTGCCGTGGAAGAAGCGCACCAAGATCATCAAGGACATCGCCCGCGCCGAGCAGGTGCTCGACGAGGATCATTACGGGCTGGAGAAGGTCAAGGAGCGCATCGTCGAGTACCTTGCAGTCCAGCAGCGCGTGGAGAAGCTCAAGGGCCCGATCCTGTGCCTGGTGGGCCCGCCGGGTGTCGGCAAGACCTCCCTCGGACAGAGCATCGCGCGAGCGACGAACCGCAAGTTCGTGCGCATGTCCCTGGGTGGCGTGCGCGACGAGGCTGAGATCCGCGGTCACCGGCGCACCTACATCGGCTCGCTGCCCGGCAAGATCGTGCAGAACATGTCCAAGGCGGGCGTGCATAACCCGCTATTCCTACTCGATGAAGTCGACAAGATGTCGATGGACTTCCGCGGTGATCCGTCCTCGGCGCTGCTCGAGGTCCTCGATCCGGAGCAGAACTCGACGTTCAACGATCACTACCTGGAGGTCGACCTCGACCTGTCTGAGGTGATGTTCGTCTGCACGGCCAACAGCCTGAACATCCCGGCGCCGCTGCTCGATCGCATGGAGGTGATCCGGCTGCCCGGCTACACCGAAGACGAGAAGATGAACATCGCGCGGCGCTACCTGGTGCCGAAGCAGATGAAGAGCAATGGCCTGAAGGCCGACGAGCTGAAGGTGGCCGACGCGGCGCTGCTCGACATCGTGCGCTACTACACGCGCGAGGCCGGCGTGCGCAACCTCGAGCGCGAGGTCGCCAAGATCTGCCGCAAGGCCGTCAAGCAGCTGCTGCTGCACAAGAAGGGCGAGCGGCAGGTGAGCGTCAGCTCGCGCAACCTCGATAAGTTCCTCGGGGTGCGTCGCTTCCGCTACGGCAAGGCCGAGGATGAGAACCGCGTCGGACAGGTCACGGGGCTCGCCTGGACCGAGGTCGGCGGTGAGCTGCTGACCATCGAGGCGGCGGTGGTTTCCGGCAAGGGCAAGCTGCAGCACACCGGCCAGCTGGGCGAGGTGATGCAGGAGTCGATCCAGGCCGCGATGACCGTCGTGCGCAGCCGCGCACAGGTGCTCGGCTTGGAGAGCGATTTCTACCAGAAGCTCGATGTGCACCTGCACATCCCGGAAGGGGCTACGCCCAAGGATGGCCCGAGTGCCGGTATCGGCATGTGCACCGCGCTGGTCTCGGCGCTGACCCGTATCCCGGTCCGCTCCGACGTGGCGATGACCGGAGAGATCACCCTGCGCGGGGAGGTTCTCCCGATCGGCGGCCTGAAGGAGAAGCTCCTCGCCGCGCATCGGGGGGGCATCAAGACCGTGTTGATCCCGGATGAGAATCGCAAAGACCTCGTGGAGATCCCGGACAACATCAAGGGCAACCTCGAGATCAAGCCCGTCAAGTGGATCGACGAGGTCCTGGCGCTCTCGCTGACTCAGCAGCCGGCCCCGCTCACGCGCGATGCGGCGGGCACGCCTGCTGCAACCGGCGAGGCGGTGGTCTCGGCCGAGCGGCGTGGCAGACGTAACGGCCGCAAGCAGGTCACGCCGGCACACTGACCCGCCGCACGGCGGGGCGGGCGTGCCGCGTGAGCCGACCCGGGGGTGCTTAGCTCAGTTGGTAGAGCGTCGCCTTTACACGGCGAATGTCGGGGGTTCGAATCCCTCAGCACCCACCATATAATCAAATAGTTACGCGCGAATTTCCGCCTTTGTCGATCTGTACGGAACGCCGTACGGAAAGATCAGCGATGGATATCGATGCGCGCGTGCGCCTGCTGGTGGACAGTCGGCACTG
>JAJZFQ010000177.1 GCA_021805275.1 Pseudomonadota bacterium | reverse complement strand
CGTCCTGCTCGGACCACAGCGGCAATTGCGCCGCCACTTCACCCATCACGCCAAAACCCGCCGGGCGCATCGCGCCATCTGCTGACCTCGCACAGTTTACCAGCGCGCGCACGCGCTGCCTCGGGCAAGACGCACCGCCGCCGATCAGCTACGATGCCGGTGCACCGCGAACGACACCCCCATGAACCCTCCGATTCTCGAAGTCCGTGATCTGGTCAAGCAGTACCCCGGGGTCACTGCGGTCGATGGCATTTCCTTCAGCGTCCCGCAGGGCGTGTGCTTCGGGCTGCTCGGACCGAACGGGGCCGGCAAGACCACCACCATCGAGATCATGGAAGGGATCCTCACCGCCAGTGCCGGGGAGGTGCGCTACTGCGGCGAGCCGCTCGGCAGCCGCTTTCGCGAGGAGGCCGGCATCCTCTTCCAGGCCACCGCGCTGCAGAACTTCCTCACCGTGCGCCAGAGCCTCGCGATGTTCCGCGGCCTGTACGCGCACGGCCGCGACATCGAGGAGCTGCTCAAGCTCTGCTCGCTCGAGGCGCTCGCCGAGCGCGACAATCGCAAACTCTCCGGCGGGCAGCTGCAGCGGCTGCTGCTCGCGATCGCGCTGGTGAACGATCCGCAGGTGCTGTTCCTCGACGAGCCGACCACCGGCCTTGATCCACAGGCGCGGCGCAACTTCTGGTCGCTGGTGCGCGCCATCAAGGCGCAGCGCAAGACCATCATCCTCACCACCCATTACATGGCCGAGGCGGAGATCCTCTGTGATGTGATCGCCATCGTCGATCGCGGCCGCATCATCGCGCAGGGGACCCCCGCGGCGCTGCTGCGTGAGCATTTCGCGGCGGTGCTGCTCGAGCTGCCGCGCGCGGACTTCCCCTCGGCCGCTCGCGCTCTGCCGCTGCAGATCATCGAGAGCGAGGAGCGGATCGAGATCACCACCGATGACCTCGATGCCACGCTGCGCACGCTGCTCGGCGCCGACGTGCCGCTGCGCAATCTGCGCATCCGGGCGCCGAATCTCGAAGATCTCTTCCTCGAACTGACCGGCCGGGAGCTACGGGCATGATCCGACGTCTGCTGTCCGTCTGGCATGCGCGCAACCTCGAGTTCGTGCGCGACCGCGGCACGCTGGTGTTCACGCTGCTGCTGCCAGTCTCGATCATCATCGGCATGGGCTTCATCTTCGGCGGCTCGCCGCGGCCGCTGTTCAAGGTCGGGGTGATCGGCGGGCTCGCCGCCGCGCACGGCGATGCGTTCCTGCGCACGCACTACGTGCAGTTCATCGGCATCGACAGCACGCCGGCCGGGCTGCACGAGATCGACCACCAGCGCATCGATCTGCTGCTCGCGCCGGGTCGGCCACCGCGCTACTGGGTGAACACCGACTCGCCCAAGGGATACATCACCGAGAAACTGCTCCTCGCCGCCGATTCCGGCGCGCAGCGCGAACCGGTGAGCGGCCGCACGGTCCTCTACCTCGACTGGCTGTTCCCGGGCATCCTCGGCATGAACATGATGTTCAGCTGTCTGTTCGGCGTCGGTTACGTCGTGCTGCGCTACCGGCAGAGCGGCTTTCTCAAGCGCCTCAATGCCACACCGCTGAGCGCGCTGGAATTCCTCAGCGCCCAGGTCCTCTCGCGGCTCACCATCATCGTGCTCATCACGACAGTGCTGTACCTGGCCGTTGGCGCCATGATCCACTTCCACAGCGCCGGGAGCCTCGCGCTGCTTTTGCTGCTGACGGTGCTCGGGGCGCTCTCGATGATCGCGCTCGGCCTCACCATCGCGGCGCGCTTCGCCAGCGAGGAGCTGGTGAACGGCATCCTCAACCTGCTCACCTGGCCGATGATGCTGCTCTCGGGCGTGTGGTTCTCACTCGCCGGCTCGCCGAAGTGGGTGCAATGGATCGCCGATGCGCTGCCGCTGACGCAGCTGCTGCACGCGGCCCGTGAAGTGATGCTCTACGGCGCCGGCATCGGCACCATCGCCCCGAGCCTGCTCTATCTGGGCGCGGTGACCGCGGTGTTTCTCACCATCGGCGCCTGGTCGTTCAAGTGGCGGATCTAGACCGATGAGGACAGTGTGATGACGGCCCAGCAGACCATGCGGTTCATGAGCGACAACACGGCGAGCGCCTGCCCGGAGATGCTCGAGGCACTGGCCGCGGCGAACCACGGCCTGGAAGTCGCCTACGGGGACGATCCGTGGACGCAGCGCCTAGACGCCGCCCTCGGGGCGTTCTTCGATACCCCGGTGCGCGCCTTCGCACTGGCCACCGGCACCGCCGCCAACGCCCTCGCCCTCGCCACGCTCACCCCGCCGTACGGGGCAATTTTCGCGCACCACGAAGCGCACATCGCGTGCGACGAATGCGGTGCACCGGGGTTCTACACCGGTGGCGCGCAGCTGATGCTGCTCGAGGGGGCGCACGCCAAACTGAGTGCCGAGACGCTCGCCGCGGCACTCGAGGCCCACCCGGTCTCGGTCCACACCGTGCAGCCGGCCGCCGTGTCGGTGAGCCAGGCCACCGAACTTGGCACCGCCTACCGGCCGCAGGAACTGGCCGAGCTGTGCAAGGTCGCGCACGCGCACGGTCTTAAAGTCCACATGGACGGGGCGCGCTTCGCCAATGCCCTGACCTTCCTCGACTGCCATCCGGCGCAGATCACCTGGCGAGCCGGGGTCGATGTGCTCTCCTTCGGTGCCACCAAGAACGGCGCCTTCGCCGCCGAGGCGGTGGTGTTCTTCGATCCCGAACGGGTGCGCGATTTCGAGCTGCGCCGCAAGCGGGCGGGTCATCTGTTCTCGAAATCGCGCTTCGTCTCGGCGCAGCTGCTGGCGTATCTGCACGAGGATCTGTGGCGGCGCAACGCGACGCGCGCCAACGGGTTTGCGCGCCGCATCGGTACAGCAGCCGGCACGCGGCTCATCGCGCCCGTCGAGGCAAACGAAGTCTTCGTACGGCTCGGCGCCGAGGGCAAACGCGCCCTGCGCGCCGCGGGGTTCGAATTCTACGATTGGGGCGCCGAACGCTCAGGTCTCGCCCGTCTCGTGACGGCCTGGAACCAGGAGGCCGCGCACGTGGATGCGCTGTGCGCGGCGCTGCAGGCGCTGCCCCATCCCTGAGCCGAGCGGCGGTGCATCGCGGTTCCGCGCAGTCTGCGGCCGAGGCCCCATGCTCGGCCGCACCACGGTCCGCCAGCATCCTCTTCGAATGGGGCGCCCGATGGCGAATGCGGCGCAGTCCTCCGCCACAACCGCATCGCTGGCACCGACGGCTTGAGCGGATGACGCTGATCGAAGCGTTAGGCCAGAACGGCGCTCTCAACGAGGGCGACCCGGAACGAGCGGTGCCTCATGGCCAACGCTCAGGATGGGATCGTGGATTTCTTGAATGACCGCGCCAACGCCCTTCCCCCGGCATACTGCACGCCTACTCTCTTGGTGATACGTCGCCCATGCTTGCCAGCCCACCCGCACTCATCGACATCGGCATCAACCTCGCACACGACGGCTACGACACGGACCGCGACGAGGTCATCGCACGCGCGCATCGCGCCGGCGTCACGCAGATGATCGTGACCGGATCCAGCGCACCGAGCACCCACCGCGCCATGGCCTTCGCGCGATCGCATCCGAGCCACCTGTTCGCCACCGCCGGCGTGCACCCGCACCACGCGGCGGATTGGACCGATGCGCTTGCGCAGGAGATGGCCGAGCTCGCCAGTGCCCCCGAAGTCATCGCCGTGGGCGAATGTGGTCTGGACTATTTCCGCGATCTCTCCCCGCGCGCCGCGCAGCAGCACGCCTTCCATCGCCAGCTGGAATTGGCCGCACGCCTCGGCAAGCCCGTCTTCCTGCATCAACGCGATGCGCATGCGGACTTTCTCGCCATCCTGCGCGAGCACTGGCCGACCCTGCGCGGCGGCGTGGCGCATTGTTTCACGGCCGGCGCGGTCGAACTGGACGGGTACCTGGACCTCGGACTCGCCATCGGCATCACCGGTTGGATCTGCGATGAGCGCCGCGGCGCGCACCTGTTGAAGCTGGTGGCGCAGATTCCGGCCGATCGGCTGATGATCGAGACCGACGGACCGTATCTCCTGCCGCGCGATCTCTCCCCGAAGCCCGCCTCGCGCCGCAACGAACCGAGCTACCTCCCGCACATCGCCCGCACCATCGCCGCGGCGCGCAACGAATCGCTCGAGTCGCTCGCGCAATCGAGCACGGCCGCGGCCCGGCATCTCTTCGGACTGCCGCCGGCGCCCGAGACACCGGGCAACTGAGGCGCCTTCCCGCCGCCCCTGAGCGAATCGCGCCCATGGCGCCACCGCACGCGGAGGCCCTGGACCTCACGCATCGGATAGGTCATCGCGGCCCGTAGAGGCCTCCCTGCCGGCGCCGCTGGCCGGATGAAGCCGTTGACAGTCCGGATCCGCTCGTGACATGTTCGAGGCCATGGCTGTCCCATCGACACCGCGAACGGCCCTGACACCTCAGTGGCGTGCCTGGATTGCCGAGAACCTCGCCCGCGGCTGCAGCACGGAGTCCTTGATCACCGACATGGTGCGTGAAGGATTCGATCTCCAGGAGGCCCGCCACGCCGTGGGGCAAGGCGTGCCCACCGCAGCGGCGCCGGAGGGCACGAGTTTTCGGCCCGAACCTTCACGCATGGCGCGAACCCACCGCATCGTCGCCGCCGACCGCACGGTCACCGTCTCGATGCGGCTCGAGCGACCCGTCGTTGTCGTGCTCGATGACGTGCTCGCCGCGCACGAGTGCGATGAACTCATCGCGCGCTGCGCATCGCGACTGCAGCGCTCGACGACGGTCGATCCGCAGCGAGGCACGCACGAAGTCATTGCCGATCGCAGCAGCGACGGGACCTATTTTCCACTCAATGCCGACCCCCTCATCGCCCGCCTCGATCAGCGCATCGCCGCCTTGATGAACTGGCCGCTCGAGAACGGCGAAGGCCTGCAGATCTTGCACTATCGGCAAGGGGGGCAGTACACGCCTCATTTCGACTACTTCCCACCGCAGGACCCGGGCAGCGCCCAAGCGATGGCGGTCGGCGGGCAGCGCGTGGCGAGCCTGGTGATGTATCTCAACGACGTCGAGGCCGGCGGCGGTACGGTGTTCCCGGAGCTCAATCTCACGGTGATGCCGCGCAAGGGCGCCGCGGTGTATTTCGAGTACTGCAACAGTCTCGGTCAACTCGACCCCCTCACCCTGCACGGCGGACTGCCGGTGCTCGGCGGGGAGAAGTGGATCGCCACCAAGTGGATGCGCCAGCGCCGCTACGCACCCGCGTAACCTGCCGCGCAGTGCGCCAACAGAGGTCCGGCGGCCGAGCCGCCGGACCTCCCCATCGGCTTACCGCCCCAGATCGGTGACGAACCGATCCGTGTACTCGAGACTCGTGCTACCGCTCACCGAATTGCAGGTCGGTGAGGCCGTGCTGCTCGCACTCGGACACGGGGTATCGCGATCGAGCGACCAGAAGTGCACGCCCGCCAGACCGTTGCTGACCGCGTAGCTCACCACGGTATCGACGTCTGCGAGCGTGAACGTTTCGGTGTTCACGTCGTTCACCCCGATCATCGGTGTCACCTCGACCCGGCTCGGCGCAACGCCGTAGGTATGCTCGAGGTTCTCGACCGCCTGGATGGCCGATTGCCCCATCTCGCAGGCGCCGTTCACCACCACACAGACCCCGGAGGATGGCGCACCGTAGTCCATGACCATCAGGTTGATCGTGTAGTTCTTCAAGCCCGAACCCAGCACGGCCTGCATGACCTCGTTACCGAGGGAATTGACGCCTCCGTAGCTGCCATCCGAGGCCGCAAGCGTCGCGAGCGTGAAGGAGAAACGCAGGTTCGGATAGAGCGACTGCGCGTACACCGACTCACTCACCAGGTCATCGATCTCAGTTTGCGTCTGTCCGCCCTCGATGTCGTAGTCGACGCCCACCATGTCCGCACTCATGTAGCGCGACAGGAACGTCTGCATACCGGCATTGGTGCTGCAGGTGAACGTTCCGGCCTGTCCGCCCGTCGAGACGACGTACTGAATGCCGGCATTGACCAGCGACGGGATGTTGGCCGCCGCGAACGCGCTGCCGGCGACACCCCCCCAGTTCTCGCTGCCGCACTCCCCGGTGGCAAACGCCAGCGTGATGGCCCCGAGATTCGGCACATCATCGGACACCAGGCTGCCGGGCCCGACCACCGGAATATCCGAACCGGTCACGGCAGTCTGCATGACGTCGGTATTCCAGTTGAGGTTGATGGTCACGTCCTTGTACGGACTGAACAGCAGACCGCTCGGCGCCGGAGAGGGCGTTGGAGTCGGTGTGGGCGTGGGCGTGGGCGTCGGGGTCGGGGTCGGCGTGGGGGTCGGCGAGGCGCTGCAGGCCCCGAGTGACGTCCACGGCTCACCACTGCCCGACGGACCGCTGTTGCTCGCCGGATCGTTGCCCTGCGTCCACCAGTTCGCCTGGTAATTGATGCCGGATTCGCTCACCTCCTCCCCTTGGGTGTACGCCGTCGACGGATCCCATGCGACCGCGCAACTCCCGGAGGGACTGGGTGTGGGCGTGGGTGCCGGAGTGGGCGTCGGCGTCGGGGTGGGTGTCGGCGTAGGGGTTGGGGTCGGGGTCGGGGTCGGGGTAGGAC
>JAJZFQ010000219.1 GCA_021805275.1 Pseudomonadota bacterium | reverse complement strand
GTCCTGCGGCCCCGCGCCCGGGGAGCACGCCCGGATCGGATGCAGTCGATCGAGCCGCGCCAGTCAGCCGGCTCCCGCGCGCGAGTTGGACGTTGGACGGTGTGGCGCGGACGGCCCATTGCAGGGCGTAGAGAGCCTGCCGGCCCCGGGATGACGCGACCAGGCTGGCGTCGCTGCGAGGGTTCCGCAGCGGCAGGTGGGTGCGGCAACTGAGCACCGCCGCCGCGGCATCATCCGTCCTGCTGCTGAGCAACTGCAGGGCGCTGAAGGTGCTCGGACAGGCCTTTGCGACGCTCGACGCAATGGCCTGCGGGCCCCGGCGCGGGGTCAGCCTGCGGAACGCTTGCGGCACCCCTGCAAGCCAGTCACCGTGATCATCCCCGTGCAGTGATTCAGCGGCTCGCCGCCTGGCACGTGTTCGCGGACGTGGAGGACCGACGCTCTGCTCGTCGCCCGTGAGGAAGTGCTAGAGGGCTGGAGCCTGCGACGACCTGTGAGAAGATGGGCGGCATCTGGACGTACTTCGCCGCCACGCCGTATGGCAACCGGTGAGGCAGCGGCCAGCGCGGGCGCGGTGCACAGTTGCGTCGGGTCGCAGGCGGCATGCCGACGGCCGCAATGGGAGGACGCCGATCGTGTGGCTTGGCTTGTGTCACGAACGCCCGAGCGCGGGGGGGCACCTCGGGCAGTCTGGCCAAGCGACTGCGCACCGGACGCGAAGCGCTGGCGATGATCGGCGAGCAGACCGCTGTGCCGTCGCAGCGCGGTCTCGGCTCGTCGCAGGGTGCACCCAGCGGTATCGTTGCAAAGGCATCATCCCCGCTAGGGACACGAGCCGCGCCCGTTCGCTAGCGTGGACGGCTCGCGCGGCACAAGGCATTACCCACTCCACCACGAGGTCACTTCATGTCGATGTCAAACGCAGCACTGTCCTCATTCGAGATTGGACTCAACGCACTCGTCTCGATGCTCGATAAGGCGCAAACCTATGCCGCGGCGAAGAAGATCGACGCGGCGGTACTCCTCAACGCGCGGCTGTTTCCGGACATGTTCCCGCTCACCCGCCAGGTGCAGATTGCCTGCGACTCGGCCAAGAATGGCGGTGCGCGGCTCGCCGGCATCGAGCCGCCCAAGCACGAAGACACCGAGCAGACGATTGCGGAGCTGAAGGCGCGCATCGCCAAGACGATCGCCTTCGTCAAAACGCTCGACACGGCCAGGATCGACGGCTCGGCCGAGCGCGAGGTGATCTTCCCGATGGGTCGTGAGAACAAGGCGAAGATGCGCGGGGTGGACTACTTCAACCACTTCGTGCTGCCGAACTTCTACTTCCACATCAGCACCGCGTACGGGATCCTGCGCCACTCGGGCGTTGAGCTCGGCAAGCGCGACTTCCTCGCCGGTATTCCCATGACGATGGTCTGAGAGTGCGAGCACCGGCCGTCCGGCGGGGCCATTGCGCCGGACGGCCGGCTGCGTCGCTGCGGAGGCAGCCGCAGCTGCGAGTCGGTGAGCCTCTGCGCCCCCCGGTGCGACTGAGCAGTCCGGCCTGGGCGCGGGGTCGCGGACTTCACTGAGGGCCTGGGGCACCCCAGCCGGTTTAATCGACTGCCGGATGCTGCGCATCGGTCCGGCATCGGCGTCTTGTCTGACGCGCCATCCTGTTCCAGGTTATGAGCGAGCGCACCCGCCGGCCGGGGCTGTGCTGCGGGTGGCACGCTCATCGGGCCTCGGCGGCGTTGCGGTCTTGTTGCGCGCGTTGTTTGAGGATGTGGGGCAGGTGCCTCAGCGGGTTGAGCGACTTTGCCGCACCCGATTCAACCTGGGAATAGCCGATCGTCGTGACGTGCCCGGCACGCTCGGAGCCTACGAAGAGAAATGCTATTCTTCTGACGGCGATCGCCGTCCTGCAGCGACCGGAACAATGGGCCAACACGTCCGGATATCCCGCCTCGGTAAATCGGGTGAGGGGCTGTCCAGTGCCTCGAGGCGCAGCGCACCGCCTCCCCCGGGGCTGTCCTTCGGGAGCGCCGCGTGGAGGGCAGTGTCTCGCCGGCACGCGAGAGCTGAATCTCTCGGGCCCTGCGGGGCTCTCGTTGGCGGCTCCAGAGCGCGCTTGCCGCTGCCGGCCGAAGGGATTTGATCGGACCGGCAAGCGCAGGCGGTAAGATCGGTGTGCGGCGTGAATCTTCGTCGCCGTCCACAGTGCGCGCAGGATCCCTGCACGGTGGCTATCCGGGATGAAGCAGAGAGCCAATGCCAAAACAACCTCGACCTGAAGCCGTGGCGCTGCGCATCGAACTGCTGGACGTGGTGCCTCTGGTGTGGCGACGGGTGCTTGTCCCGAACAATTGGACGCTCGCGACGCTGCACCATTACCTGCAGTGGGTGATGGGCTGGACGGACTCCCACGCGCATGAATTTGAGATCGGCGCCGCTCTGGTGGCGCCCGACTGGTGGATCGCTGAGGCGGAGTCCGAAGAGGAGGCCAGTCGCTATCGGGATGAACGGCGGGTCTCGGTGGCTGCCGTGGCGGCTGAGCTCGGGCCGCGGGGGGAATTCGAGTACCGCTACGACATGGGAGACGGCTGGGTGCATCGGATTGTCATCGAACCGGTGCGGACCTCGGCGCGCAGCGATGCAACACGACCGATTTGCCTCGCCGGCGAGAATGCCTGCCCGCCCGAGGATGTCGGCGGTCCGCATGCCTACGGCGAGTTTCTGAAGATACTCGCCGACCGCCGGCACGAGCAGCATGAAGAACTGGCGTGCTGGGTGGGCGGTGTATTCGATCCGAAGGGGTTCGATCTGAATCGGATCAACCGCGACTGGAAGGCCACCAAGCGGCGCAGCGGCTGACTTGCCCGCCGTGCGGCGCACCGTATCCGGATGGCGACCGGTCACGGTGCGCATCCAGGACAGACAGGGACCCGGGGGGAGAGGCCCGCGGTCACGCCGCCGAGAGGCTGCCGGCGGGAATCAGCAGACCTTCAGTCGCCGGCGGTGCAACGCCGGGCGCTCGGGCACCGCGCAACGCTATTCGGCGTTCTGCACCTGCTCGCGCATCTGCTCGATCAGGACTTTCATGTCCACCGCGCAGCGCGTGGTCTCGAGGTCCTGGGACTTCGAGGAGAGCGTATTGGCCTCGCGGTTCAGCTCCTGCATCAGGAAGTCGAGTCGCCGGCCGGCCGGCTCGCGCCCCGCGAGCACGCGGCGGACTTCCGTGATGTGGCCCGCGAGCCGCTCGAGCTCCTCGTCGACATCGAGCCGCTGCAGCAGGAGGGCGATTTCCTGCTCGAGCCGGTCCGGGTCGGCCCCCCCGGCGAGCTCCTTGACCCGTTCACGGACCCGCGTGGTGAGGCGGGCGTGCACCTCGGGGAGGCGTCCCTGGACCTGCTTGACCAGGACCTCGAGCGCCGCGCAGCGTTGCTCGAGCACCTCGCGCAGTTTCTCGCCCTCGCGGTTGCGCGCCGCGCACAGCTCCGCCACGGCCGCCTCGAACAGCTCCCGGGCCGCCGTGAGCAGCACCTCGCCGCCGGTGCCGGGGTCCTTGAGGATGCCGGGCCAGCGCAGGACTTCGAGCAGATTCACCGCGCCCGCCGGGAAGGCGCGGCCGAGCTCCCCGACGCGGGTGGTGAGCCGCTCGAGCGCGAGTGCGTCGACCTCGAGGCTCGCCGCCGAGGCCTGCGTCGGCCGGTAGGTGAGCGTGCAGTCGACCTTGCCGCGCCGCACCTCCTGGGCGAGTCGCTGGCGCAGATCCCCCTCCGAGGCGCGCAGCTCCTCGGGCAGTCGGAAGCCGGTTTCGAGAAACCGGTGATTGACGCTGCGCAGCTCGCACACGAGACTGCCCCAGGGTCCGGAACTCTCGCGCCGAGCGAAGCCTGTCATGCTGGAAATCAAGTGGAAACGCTACGCTCCAGGCGTCCTGGGGTGATATAAAGCGGACCCCGAACTTTAACAGATATACGGGCGTCAATTGCGGATCGACTACGCCGACGTCAGCCTGCAGGGCGGACGCGGGGAGAATCAGGACCGGGTTGCGGTCTCGGTGAGCGAGCACGCGGCGCTGCTGCTCGTCGTTGACGGCATGGGCGGCTATGCCGACGGCGGACGCGCCGCAGAAGTCGCCCGGCAGACCGTCATCGAGGCGTTCCGCCAGGCCGCGCAGCCGCTGTTCGATCCATTGGGGTTTCTGCACCTGACGCTCGGCCGCGCGCACGATGCCGTCGTGAAGCTCGGCGCCGATGCGCCGATCGACCAGCGCCCCCGTGCCACCTGCGCGCTGTGTCTGGTGCAGCAGGGCGCCTCCTGGTGGGCGCACATCGGCGACAGCCGTATTTACCACGTGCGCGGCGCTAAGCTCATCGGGCGCAGCCGAGACCACAGTCACGTCGAGGGGCTGCTGCGCGAGGGACTGATCACCGCCGAGCAGGCGCAGGCCCACCCGATGCGCAATTATGTTGAATGCTGCCTCGGTGGTGGCCCGATTCTGCCCGACATGGCGCTCACGCGGCGCCGGCCGCTCGAGTCCGGCGATGCGCTGCTCGTGTGCAGCGACGGCCTCTGGGGGCCGCTGAAGGACGAGGAGCTCGCGAGCGAGTTCGGTCCGCCCCCGGCGCCGCTGCGCGAGAAGGTGCTCGAGCTGGCCCGGCGGGCGGTGCGGCGCGCCGGCAGCGGCAGCGACAACACCTCGGCCGCCGCACTGCGGTGGCTCGGCGACAAATAACAGCGAGTTCACAGATGACCCGACCGAGTGGACGCGATGCCGAGCAGATGCGGCCCGTGACCTTCACGCGCCGCTTCGCCAAGCATGCCGAGGGGGCGGTGCTGGTGGAGTTCGGCGATACCCAGGTCCTGTGCACCGCCAGCGTCGAGGAGACCGTGCCGGCGTTTCTGCGCGGCAAGGGCCAGGGCTGGATCACCGCCGAGTACGGCATGTTGCCCCGCGCGACCCACACGCGCTCGGCGCGCGAGGCGGCCCGGGGCAAGCAAAGCGGCCGTACCCTGGAGATCCAGCGCCTGATCGGCCGCTCGCTGCGCGCCGTGGTCGATCTGAAGGCGCTCGGGGAGCGCACCGTCACCCTCGACTGCGACGTGCTGCAGGCCGATGGCGGCACCCGGACGGCTTCGATCGCCGGCGGTTTCGTCGCTCTGGCGCAGGCGTGCCGCGGACTGGAGCGTCGGCGGCTGATTGCCCGCACACCGCTGCACGGCCAGGTGGCGGCTGTCTCGGTCGGTATCGTCGGCGGGCTTCCGGTCCTCGACCTGGATTATGCCGAGGACTCGCAGGCCGAGGTGGACATGAATGTGGTGATGAACGACGGTGGCGCGTTCATCGAAGTGCAGGGTACGGCCGAGGGCCACGCCTTCCGTCGGCACGAGCTCGACGCGATGCTCGCGCTGGCCGCCGGCGGCATCGAGCGGCTGTTCCCGCTGCAGAGCCGGGCCATCGAGGCGTGAAAGTCGTTCTGGCCAGCGGCAACGCGGGCAAGCTCCGGGAGCTGGCGGAGTTGCTCGCCCCCTCGAGCCTGGCCGTGCTGCCGCAGGCGGCCTTCGGCATCGACCCCCCGCCCGAGACCGGGGTGACCTTCCGGGACAATGCGCTGCTGAAGGCCCGTCATGCGGCGCGGCTGAGTGGTCTGCCGGCGCTCGCCGACGACTCCGGCATCGAAGTCGACGCGCTGCAGGGGCGGCCGGGCGTCTTCTCGGCCCGTTACGCCGGGGAGGGTGCCCGTGACGAGGCGAATGTGCGCAAGCTCCTCGCCGAGCTCGCGGGCGTGCCGCAGGAGGCGCGCGGGGCGCGCTACCAGTGCGTCATCGCGCTGGTGCGCGGGGGCGAGGATCCGAACCCGGTCCTCGCCACGGGCTGCTGGGAGGGGCACATCACGCTCGCGCCACGCGGCGCGGGCGGCTTCGGCTACGACCCGATTTTCCAGCCGCTCGGGTCGGCGCGGACCGCCGCGCAACTCGCCCCGGCGCAGAAGAACGCCGTGAGCCATCGCGGGCAGGCGCTGCGCGAACTCGCGGCGCGCGCGCGGGAATTGTTTGCCGCCGGGCCCGCCGCGGAGGGTCTGGATGGACCGCGGCGCGGCCGGCTGTTCGTGCTCGCGGCGCCCTCGGGCGCGGGCAAGACCTCGCTGGTGCGGGTCCTGCTCGAGCGCCGGCCCGCGCTGCGCCTGTCGATCTCCCACACCACCCGGCCCCAGCGCCCCACGGAGGCCGACGGCCGGGAGTACCACTTCGTCAGCGTGGAGCAGTTCGAACGCATGGTCGCCGAGGGTCGCTTTCTCGAGCATGCCCGGGTGTTCGGCAACTACTACGGTACCGCGCGCGAGCCGGTCGAGCGGCAGCTCGCCGCGGGCACCGACATCGTGCTCGAGATCGACTGGCAGGGCGCCCGCCAGGTGCGCGCCGCGCTGCCGCAATGCCAGACGATCTTCGTCCTGCCGCCCTCGCGCGAGGCACTCGAGCAGCGGCTGCGCGGCCGAGCCACGGATTCCGGTGAGGTCATCGCGCGGCGCCTACACGAGGCGGTCGGGGACATGGCGCACTGGAGCGAGTTCGACTATGTCGTGGTCAACGAGCAGTTCGAGCGGGCCGTGGACGATCTGGTGCGCATTGTCGGGGGCCGCGCGGACGGGCTTGCCGCCTACCGGCCGGAGCTGAAAGGGCTGCTGGGGCGGCTGC
>JAJZFQ010000145.1 GCA_021805275.1 Pseudomonadota bacterium | reverse complement strand
GGCGCGCCGGCGGCGCTCACCATTGGGCAGAACGTTGTGGTCAGTTCCGCGGGCGTACTCGCGCTGGGTGCCAGCGGTGATCGCATGACCGCTGGCGGGACGATCTCGAACGCCGGCACCCTGAGCATGGGGGCCGGCAGCGTGGTGCAAGTCATGGACTTCGGCGGCGCGGGCACCGCGATCAACAATACCGGTGTGCTGGATGTGGGCGGAACGGTGCTGAGCACTGGCGCGCTTTCGAATGCCGCCGGCGCCACAGTCGCGCTGCTGGGGGGCACGGTCGCAACCCATGGGTACGTCAATGCCGGCACCACGAGCGGCTACGGAACGATCACCCCCGCGATCGACAACAGTGGGACGCTGACGGCAAGTGGCGGAACCTTGAACGTGAATGGCGGGTTCACCGGTGCCGGTACCGTGCAGACCGCCGCTGGCGGCACGCTGTCGCTCGGGGCCAATAGCACGGCTGGGACGCTGGTGAACGACGGGGCCCTGGCGCTGAACGAGCACAGTATCACGGTCACCAACTCGTATCAGAATGCCTCTGCCGGGGTGGGCAATGCCTTCGACAGCCGCGCTGGGGTGAGCGGGACGGGACAGATTGTCGCCGCTGGCGCCTCGGCATCGACCGCTGAGACGATTGCGGTCAACGGGGGGACGCCCACCGCCGGCAATGCGGTGATCAATTTCGGCAACGTGCGTGTGGGCGAGAGCGCTTCACAGACCTATGCGATCGGAAATGACAACAGCGGGGGGCCGCAGCTTTCCGGCGCCATTCAGACTGCGGCGAACGGCGCCAGTATCACCGACTCGAGGCTGAGCGGCGGCGGGGTTACGGCCCAGAATTGGGGTCCGGTGCCGGCCGGAGGCGAGACGCAGAACTACGCAGTGACGTTCGATGCGAGCAGTGCCGGTGCGCTCAGCGGACAGACGCTCCACGTGTTGAATGACTTCGGCAATACGAATAGCCAGAACATCAGCATCCTGGGCGCGGCCTATCAGGCCGCAAGCGGACAACTGAACAATACCGCGGCCCATCCGGATACGTTCAGCTTCGGCACCATCCAGGTCGGTCAGACCGTCACGAGCAACGCGCTCAGCATCAGCAATGCCGCGACCGGTGCGAGCGGCTACGTTGAGGATCTCAACGCGAGCTTCGGGACGGTGGCGCCCAACGGCGGCACGGGAGGGGCGAGCATTGTCGGCAATGGATCGATCAGTGGACTTCTGGCCGGCGCGACCAATACCTCGGCGATGAGCGTGTCGGTCACCGGCACCCAGGCGGGCACCGTGCAGAGTGGCATCGGGGTGAATTTCTACACCGCGGGCACCGTCGATGGACAAAGCGATGGGCTCGGCTCGGCATTAGTCGGTGCCGCCAACGTGCCGGTCGACGGCACGATTCAGGCGAGCGTCAACGTGGTCAATTCGGCCGATCCGGTCGTGAACAACGCGCCGATCACGCTCGGCAATGTGCGCCAGAACGCCACGTCGCCGACCGCTGACGTGAGTGTGACGAATCAGTCGACCGAAACGCCACAGGCTGCGCTCGATGCGAGCATTAACGGGGATTCGGCCGTGAGCGCCGCGGGGAATTTCTCAGGTTTGAGTCCGGGGAGCACCAATGACACGGCGTTGCAGGTGGGGCTCAACACCTCCAACGCCGGGCACGTCAGCGGATTGGCAACGTTAAATCTTATCTCCGATGCCAGCAACATTGGGGGATGCGGGACGCACTGCACGATGAATCTGCCGGCGCAGCAGGTGGCGGTCAGCGGGAACGTCTATCGGTTGGCGGATCCGATTGCGAACACTACTGCCGTAGTCCTGGCGGCGCGCGTGGGAGATAGCGCGCCGACGGCGGCGATCAGTGTGAGCAACGTGTCGCCCGATCAATATACGGAAGGACTCGCCGCGACGCTCGGGACGGCGCCCGGGGGATGGACTCGAAGCGGGTCGATCAGCAACCTCGCGGCGGGTGCGACCGATGCGAGTTCGTTACAGGTGGGTCTGTCGACGGCGACAGCCGGAGTATTCAAAGGAAACGAATCGGTCAACTTCGTCTCGAACGGGCTCATCGATAATGCTCAGGCCGTAGGGGTCGGCAGCGCATCGGTTCAGCTGCAGGGGGACGTTTACACCACCGCCGTGGAGCACGTCGGAACCGCTGCGGTGAACTTCGGCGTGGTGCATGTAGGACAGGCTGTCACTCATCAGTCCGTCTCGGTGAGCAACACCGCGGCGCAGAGTGCTCTGAACGATTCGCTGCTGGGACAGCTCGGGATGCAAAGCGGAAGCGCGTCGGCCTTCAGTACCAGCGGATCGCTCGGCGCGGGCATCGCTGCGGGACAGACCGACTCGAGCGGCTTGTCGGTGGGGTTGAATACCGGCACTGCCGGGGTCTATTCGGGCACTGCGCAGTTCACCGGAGCCAGTCACGATGCGCAGCTGACGGATCTGCAGTTAGCGACTCTCGGGATTGCAGTGAGCGCTCAGGTGAACAACTATGCGAATGCGGTCTTTCAGCTCGCTTCGGGCGGCGGGACGCTCAGTCGAAACGGTTCACTGTATACGCTCGATCTGGGCAATCTGACCCAGAACAGTTCGGACAGTTCGCTACTGAGTGTGCTCAACAGCGTGAGTGGGCCGGCGGATAACTTCGGCGGTACGTTCTCCTACGGCTCGCTGACAGATATCTCGTTGAACGGCGCGAATTGGAGCGCGGACAGCTGCAGCCAGAGTGGTTATGCGTTCTGCCTGGGTGCCCAGGGGGTGCTCGGGGGACTCGGTATCAACGTCGATACCGGAGGTCTCGGAGCGTTTAGCGACACGATTGCGTTGAACGGCATGGGCTTCTATCAGGGGGCGAGCTACAGTCCGTACCAGCAGAACTTAAGCCTCACCGTGGAGGGGAATATCGTGGCGGGCGGGGGAGGGAGTGTTCCGGAGCCCGGGACGTTGCCGCTGTTCGCAGCCGGTGCTGCGTTGCTGCTCGTGCTGGCGCGACGCCGGCGGAGTGTGCCGGGACGCGGGGAGACCAAGTGATGCTGAAGAATCTTCAATTTTGGGTTCTGAGTGTGCTCGCGGCGAGCTGCCTCGCGGCGGCGGTGCTCAATATGCTGCTCGTTTCGAGCAATCAAGGATTGCGGCTGCGGATGAGCGAGCGGGCGCAATTGATCGGTCGCGGCGCAACGGCGGCCGTAGTGTATCGGCAGATCGTTCAGGCACTCGCGCAGCTGTCGGTGCGCAACCAGGATCCTCGTCTGAACGCGGTGTTGGCTCGCCAGGGCCTGCACGTGACGGTACGTTCGGCGGCAACCCCGGGAAGTACGCAGCGTTCCGCGGCGATACCGTCCCTGGCACGCCGCCCCGGAGGGCATCATGGCTGAATCACACAGCGCGACGTCGTCGTCGCCGTTGGGCTCTCGAGGGCATGGGCTGGGCCTGGGAGCGCCGGTCCCGCCGATGCCCGGGCATCCGGTGGGTCCGGCAGCGCAAGCAAGCGGCAGTGCCGCACGCGCGGAGGCACCCGGGGTCGCCTCGGGCACCCGCGGCGTCTTCGTGCCACTGCTGCTCGTGACGCTGGCGGTGCTTGGGTGGGAGGTGTTCCAAATGTCCGCACTGCGCACCGCACACACAAGCCTGGTGCAAACGCTGCGTGCTCAACACCCACAGGTGATGCAGGCGCGCCGCGTGAGTCGCGCGCTGAGCGCGCTCGCGGGTGATACTCAGCGGCTGGCGGATGCCGGTGACCCCGGCGCGCGTCTGATTGTGGCACAGTTGCAAAAGCGTGGCATCACGATCCACGCGCCCGAGGCGCAGGGCGGAACGTGATCTTAGGCGTACCGAGGCGCCCTCGCGTTACGGGCCTCGGTAGGTGATCTCGCAGAGGTTCCCGCGTTCAAGGGAGTGGCCCGCGCCGCTGCTGATCACGGCGTTCACCCCGAAGGTGACCCCGCGCAGCAGCCGATCGAAGCGGAACCGCTTCAGCTCCGGCAGCGGATCGATGTCGGGCAGACCGGTGCTCTGATCCAGCGAGGGGATGATGCAGCGGGTGCACGGCTTGATCAGGCGCAGGGTCACCGCGCCGATGCGGATCGCCTCGATGCGGTCCTCGGCGAACGGCTCGAGTCCGCTCAGCACCAGATTCGGACGGAAGCGGTCCATCGGTAACACGGCGCCGAGTCGCTCGTTCAGCGCATCGAGGGACGCCTGCGTACAGACCAACAGCGGAAAGCCGTCGGGGAAGGCGAGCGGCGGCGGATCGGGCCCGGTGTAGTGCGGATCGGCGTGGCGCGCCGGACTCTGCGGGGCGCGCACCACCCGGACCGGCTCGCCGAGCAGTGCACCGACCCAGGCCGCGGCGGGCGCGCCGGCATCCAGTCCGATGCACGCATCCCGCCAGATCCGCACCGGCAGCGCCGGCTGTGCCGCGTCGAACGGCAACACCAGGGGGGCGCAGCCCTCGCGGCTCAGGCGCAGCCCGTCCGGGGTCAATTCGGTGGCGATGCGTGCCAGGCGCGGGTGCGTCCGCTGGGTGAGGAAGGCGCCATCGGGGCGTACGACCATCCAGTGCCGGTCCCAGGCCAGTCCGCTCGCGCCGACCTGCGCCCGCGCCGGCGACAGGCCCCGGGCGGACTTCAGAGGGTAGAGGTGCAGTGCCTGGAGGCGGGGCGCGGACATCGCGCCATTCTACGAAAGCAGATGCGCGTCGGTGGGCGGTCTGCCCGGGGGAGGGCCAAGGGCGTCAACTGTGAGGTCCGTCCCGCAACGCGACGCGGGTTTTGCGCAGGGCGCCACGCTGGCGGCCCTGCCGCGGCGCGAGCGCCGTGTCATAATCGGGCGAGGAGCGGGGGCACAAGGGCGCGACGGCAACGCCGTGGACGCGGTCCGCCGCAGGGTGCGGGGCAACGTCATGAGAGTGCAGCGAATTGGGGTCCTGGCGATGCTGGCCGTGCTGGGGTCGGCGGCCGCAGGCATGGCCTGTGCCCAGACTAGCCCCCCCTCGCGCGTCGGACGCTTGAGCTACGTCGGCGGCAGCGTGTCGTTCGAGCCGGCCGGGACCCAGTCCTGGGCCGCCGCCGAACTGAACCGCCCCGTGACCATCGGCGACCGTCTCTGGACCGACTGGGACTCGCGGGCCGAAATCGAACTCGGCGATGCGGTGGTGCGCCTCGGCAGCCGCACCGGAATTTCGTTCCTCAATCTCGATGCGCGCACCGCGCAGATGCAGCTCACCGCCGGTACCGTGATCGTGCACGTGCGAACGCTTCAGGACGGTGAGCAGGACGAGGTCGACACGCCGAATCTGGCGCTCTCGCTCGAGAGACCGGGCACCTACCGAGTGCACGTTTTTTCCTCCGGGCAGATGACGCGGGTCGAGGTGATCCGCGGGCAGGCGCTCGCGAGCGGCGGCGGCCAGATCTACCCCATTGCGGCGCAGCAGAGCGCCACCTTCAGCGGCGAGAACACCCTCAGTGTCGTGTACGCCGTCCTCGGGGAGCCCGATGCGCTCGATGAGTGGTCGATGGCGCGCGACCGGGAGGAGGCTCAGGCCGCACCCACCGTGACGCAGTACGTCCCGGCGAACATGGTCGGGGTCTACGACTTAGATACCTACGGCAGCTGGCAGAGCACGGCGCAGTGGGGCGAGGCCTGGTTCCCCAACGTCGTGACCGGATGGGCGCCGTATCGCTTCGGTCACTGGGTCTGGATCTACCCCTGGGGCTGGACCTGGATCGACGATGAGCCATGGGGATTTGCGCCGTTTCATTATGGGCGGTGGGCCTACTGGAACAATGCCTGGTGCTGGGTCCCCGGTCCGCGGGTCGTGGCGCCGATCTACACCCCGGCGCAGGTGGTGTGGACGCGGGGCGGATCCGCCGGGACCCCGCCTGCGGGCCCGGTTCGCGGGCCACAGTCCGGTCCGCGCATGCGCCCGCACGTCGGCTGGCTGCCCCTCGGGCCGAGGGATGTGTATCTGCCGGGGTATGCGGTGAGCGGCGCATACGTGCGCCACGTCAATCTGGCGAACGCCCGCGACGTGAACCCCGCGCTCATCTCGGCCGCCTACCGCCGCGGCGGTGCGGATCTGCGCTACGGGAATGGGGGCGTTCACGGAGCCGTCACGGTGGTGCCGCGTTCCGCCTTCAGCGCCTCGCAGGCCGCCGATGCCCATCGCATCGTGTTCACGCGGCGCGGCGTGCTCGCGATGCGCTTCACCCCCGATGCGCCGACCGTGACGCCGACACGGCGGAGCGTCTTTGGTGCGCGGCTTCGCTCGGTGCAGGTGCCGCCGAGCCAATTGACCCATCGACCGGTGGTCGCACGGCTGCTGCCGGCGCGCGCCGCGGTCTCATTCGATCGTCAGCAGGCGCTCATCCGCGCCAACGGCGGCCGCCCGCTGAGCGCGATGCAGTGGGCGCGGTTGCGCTCGAACACCCCGGCCGGCGCGGTGCGTCTGGCGCCGGATATCGCGCCGGCGAGCCGCCGTTCGTTCGCACCGCAGGGGCCGCCACGCGGGCCGAGGCTGCCGCCCCACCCGATGGCGCGTGCGCCGCGGCCCTATCGCCCCTACGGGGTCGCCGCGCCGAACGACCGGCGCGGCCCGTCATTGTGGCTGCCGCGGCCGTTCGCACCGGTCGGGCCCGCCGCGAGGCCCCGGTCGGCGTCGCCCGGACGGCCGACCGTGCCGGCGCGCGGTGTGAATTTTGCCGTTGCGCCCCGGTGGCGCTCGGCGCCGCCGATGTATCGGGCGCAAACGAGTCTCGCCCCGCAGCGGCCGAGCCCGATGATGCACTTTCGCAACCCGTACGCCCCGCCGCGCTCGCCGCCGCCGATGTACCGGCCCGTCGAACCGCAGTTCTCACCGCGTCCGGCCGCCCCGCCGGCCTATCACCCCACCTTCCACCCATCGCCCGCGCGCCCGTGGCATCCGACGCGCCCCCCACGAATTCAATAATTTGCACCGCGACTGATAATTGCCAACTGGTGCAATCGGGGTTTCGGTTTTGCGAAACGCCATGGTGGGGTTTGCGGCTTCTCCTTATGCGTGCGAAGCACGTATCGTGCGTGCGTTTCCGCCGGACCTGGCGGATGGGAGGAATGAGATGCGAGTCCCGAGAAGGTTTCACCTGGCGCTGGCGGCCACTGCCGCCGCCGCAACGCTGCTCGCGCCGGCGGCACAGGCGGTCCCGAGTTTCGCGCGCCAGACCGGCATGGCCTGTGCGGCCTGCCACACCGTGTTCCCCGAGCTGACCCATTTCGGTCGGGTGTTCAAGGCCAATGGCTACGTGCTCGATAACCTCAGGCAGGTTCGAGCCGTCAACAGCGACCGCCAGCAGTTGCTGTCGCTCTCGCAGCTGCCGACCTTCTCGATCATGACCCAGGTGTCGTACACGACACTCAACAAGCGCTTGCCGGATGGAACGAACCCGGCGGCGCCCGGACTTGCCCAGAACGGGACAGCCGGCTTTCCGCAACAGCTCAGTCTGTTTTATGCCGGGCGGATCGCGCCGCACTTCGGCGTGTTCTCACAGCTGACGTATGCGAATGACTCCGGGACGATCGGCATCGACAATACCGATTTGCGCTTTGCCAAACTGATTGTTCTGCCCGGAAAGAACACGCTGACCTATGGCGTGTCGCTCAATAACAACCCGACGGTCCAGGACCTGTGGAACAGCACCCCCGCGTGGGGCTTCCCCTACGACGGGAGCAACGCGGTCGTCTCCCCCCTGGCGGCAACCGAAATCGATCAGACCATGGCGCAGAGCGTCGCGGGCATGACCGGATATCTTTACTTCGATGAAGCGCTGTACGTGGAGTTCGGCGGCTACCGTTCCGCCCCTCAGGGTAAGACCAATGCCTTGACCGGCCAGGCAGGCCCGCTCGATGGAACGTTCAGCAACGTGATCGAGGGATTCTCTCCCTACTGGCGCCTGGCCTACGAGTACGACTGGGGCGCGAATTCGCTCGAGGTCGGCACCTATGGCGAGGACTTCAAGCTGCACCCGGGCGCCGGGCAGGCGCTGGAAGGTCCGGATAATCGCTTCGCCGACGTTGCCGAGGACTTCCAGTATCAATACGTGGGAGAGCACAACATCGTCAGTGTCGCCGGTACGCACATTCATGAAAACATGAATCTGGTGGCCAGCTATCTCAGTGGCGCCGCGTCGAATCGCACCGACACCTTGAATACCTCACGCATCTGGGTGAATTACTATTATCAGCGGCGCTACGGCGGATCCCTCGGCTGGTTCTCGACGACGGGCAGCACCGACTCAGCGCTTTACCCGGCGGCAGGGACCCCGCCGTGCGTCAACTCGAGCGGAACGTCGATTGCCTGCGGCGTAGTGACCAGCGCGAACGGCTCACCCGACAGCAACGGAATCGTCGGTGAGGTTGATTACCTGCCGTGGCTCAACGTGCGGCTCTCGCTGCAGTACACGCATTACAGCAAGTTCAATGGCGCCAGCACCAATTACGACGGTGAAGGACGTAACGCCTCGGACAACGACTCGCTGTACTTCCTGCTCTGGTACGCCTTCTGAGGTGCAAATCATGTCCATGGATCACACGATACGAAAATGGGTGCGGCGTACCGCACCGTCGATTGCCGCTGCGGCGCTCATGATGGTCAGCGCCCCGAGCGGTGCGCAGGGCGCCCCGACGCCGCCGCAGCAGGCCCCGCAGCTGGCGATCGCGGTGTGCGGAACCTGTCACGGCGTCGATGGCAACAGCATCAATCCGATGTTCCCGCGCCTCGCGGGGCAGCATGCCTGGTATATCGAGCAGCAGTTGAAGGAGTTCCGCGCCCAGACCCGCGGCGATCCGTACGCCATTGCCTACATGTGGGGCATGGCCAACCAGTTGTCCAACGCGACCATCGATGCGCTGGCGAAGTACTTCTCGAGCCAGACGCCCGGACCCGGCGTGCCACATTCAAAGGCGATCATCGCGCGGGGTCGGGCGATCTTTGAGCAGGGCATTCCGACCCAGGGGGTTCCGGCGTGTGCCGCCTGTCATGGACCGCAGGCGCTCGGCAGTGCGCAGTTTCCGCGCCTCGCCGGCCAGCATGCCGAGTACATCATGAAGCAGCTGCAGTCGTTTCAGGACAACATGCGCAAAGTCGCGATCATGCACGGCGTCGCGCAGACCCTGCACCGCTCGCAGATGCGCGCCGTCGCTGATTATCTCGAGTCGCTGCCCTAGTCGTTGAATCGACCGCCGCCGCGTTCGCGGACGGCGACTGATCGGGGTTTACCGCCTCCCCCCCTTCCGGCGGTAAACCCCGTCCTTTTATCCGCGCCCACCGGACTTGCCGCCTCAGAGCGGCTCCCCGCACGCGCCGCGCGCAATCTCCTCGAGCCATTCGCGGATCTCGTGCGCACTGCAGGCGTTCTGCGCGTGCAATGTCGTGAGCAGCCCTTGCAGGTGCGCCGCGAGCGCCGCGGCGAGGGCCCGCGGCGGGTGATGCGAGAGCAGACTGGTGGTCTCATCGAGTGCCTCGATGCACGCCTCGATTGCCGCCGCTTCGCTGAAGGATTCCGTCGCCATCGTGAGCCGCTCCCGGGTGAGGTGACGCTGCTCGAGCATACCGGCGCAGGTGCGCACGGTGCCGGCGCCGAGCGCGTTTGTGCACAAACGCGCCGCCAATCGCAATTCCACCGGCAGTGCGCCTGCCTAGACTGATCCGCGCGCCGATATGGCGCTCAGGCTCAGCAGGAATCCGGCGATGAAAGCAATACAGTCGCTGCGGTCGGCTGCCGCTCGTGCAGTCCGGACCCATCTCTGGTGCACGGCGCGGACCGCTCGCAGAGCAGACGTGCCGCGTGCGTGGGCGGGGGTGTTCCTTGCCCTCGCGGTGGCGCTGCCGGCGTTGGCCGCGGCGCAGTCCTCGCCGTTTCTCACCGGCGCCACCGCGCTCGAGAGCAACATTCTGGCGTGGCTCACACCCATCGCGATCATTCTCGTGATGGTGCTCGGCGCCATGGCCATGGCCAATCGGATTTCCTGGGGCTGGTGCATCGGCGCCATCCTCGGAATTGCCATCGCCTTCGGTGCCCCGCAGATCGTCGGCTGGGTGCGCGGCATGTTCGGCGTCTGAAGGGACATGAGCATGAGCACGAACCACCGGCCGCTGTGCGCCGATCCGCTGTTTCTCGGCGCGACTCGTCCGCCGATGCGCTGGGGCGTCACGTACAGCGCATTGCTGTTCAATCTCGTCTTCACGCTCGAGGCCTTCCTCGTCACCCGCAATCTGCTGACGTTGCTGCTCGCGCTGCCGATCCACGCGCTGAGCGCGCTGCTGTGCGCACGCGATGCCCGCTACTTCGACCTGCTGTTGCTCGCCGCGCGGACCGGGATCCCGATGACCTTCGGTAACCGGCGAGTCTGGGGAGCGGCCAGCTACTCGCCGCTGCGGCTCGACCTGCCGGACCGCGCCGGGCGGCGGCACCGAGCGGGCACGGGCGCGTGCGCCGGTGGGGTGTCTGGGGAGCGGCGCGCATGCTGAGGCGCACGCCAGGGGCGCTGCGGCGCGAGATCGGGCTCGAGCGCTACATTCCCTACCGGGCGCACGTGGCGCCCGCCGTGGTGCGCACCGGCGACGGTGATTACCTGCAGATCTTGCGCCTCGGCGGACAGAGTTTCGAGAGTGCCGACTCCGAGCAGATCAATGGGTGGCATGAGCGCCTGAACGTGCTGTGGCGCAACCTGGCCGAACCGGGCGTGGCGCTGTGGACCCACGTGGTCCGCCGCCGTGCGCCCCTGGAGGCGCTCGCGGGTGCCCCGGAACACTTCGCCGGCCGACTGCTCGAGCGCTACCTGCAGCGCCTCAGCGCCGAGCGGCTGATGGTGAACGAGCTCTACGTGTCGGTGCTGTACCGGCCGGCCCCGGGCCGTGCGCAGCGGATGCTCGCTCGCCTGCTCGAGCGGACTCGCCCGGCCGATCAGGTGCACGAGCTCGCCGATGCGCTGGAAGTCTGTGCCCGCCTGACCCGGACACTGTGCGCCTCGTTGGTGCGCTACGAACCGCACCTGCTCACCTGCTACCGGGAGGCGGACCGCTGGTACTCCGAGCCGCTCGAGTTCCTCGCCCAGCTGCTCGACGGGGAACGCCGGCGGGTGCCCTTGCCGCGCGGCCCACTCGAAGCGGCGCTCGGTACCTCGCGGGTGTTCTTCGGCAACGAGCTCATCGAGTACCGTCCGCTCAGCGCCCGCCGGGTCGGGGCGATGCTCGGCATCAAGGAATACCCGACGCCGAGCGTGCCGGGCATGCTGGATGCGCTGCTCGGCGCACCCTTCGCGTTCGTGCTCACCCAATCGTTCGTGTTCCTCTCCAAGGCCAGTGGCCAACAGCTGCTCAGCCGGCAGATCAACCGCCTGGCGAATGCCGGGGATTTTGCGCACTCGCAGGCCGAAGAGCTCACCGAGGCGCTCGATGCGCTGACCAGCAACGAGTTCGTCATGGGCGAGCATCACTTCTCACTGCAGGTCCTCGCCGACCTCGAGGGGCCGGCGAGCACGGCGGCCGATCGCGGTCTCGATGCGTTCCATCAGCACCTCGCGCGCGCCCGAGCGCTGCTCGCCGATACCGGCATGACCGTGGCTCGCGAGGACCTCGGTCTCGAGGCGGCGTTCTGGGCGCAGCTGCCGGGCAACTTCGCGCTTCGGCCACGCTTGGCGCCGCTCACGTCCCGAAACTTCTGCGCGCTGGCGCCGTTTCACAATTTCCCGGCCGGTCATGCGGTCGGCAACCACTGGGGCGATTCGCTCGCAATCCTGCAGACGCGTGCGCACTCGGCATTCCACTTCTCGCTGCATGCCGCCGCCGGCGAGGGCGCACGTCGTGATACCGGACATACGTTCATCTGCGGGCCGACCGGATCGGGCAAGACGGCGCTCATCGGCTTTCTCGTGACGTTGCTGACGCGCCGCGACACCACTCAGGTGATTCTCGACAAGGACCGTGGCCTGGAGATTCTCGTGCGCGCCCTCGGGGGTACCTATCTGCCGCTGCGCAGCGGTGCGCCGAGCGGATTCAATCCGCTGCAGCTCGACCCGACCGCGGCCAATGTGCAGTTTCTGCACGAGTGGCTCGAACTGCTCGCCCGCCCGCCGCTCGGGACGGCACTGTCGGTGCGTGAGCTGCACGATCTTGATCAGGCGCTGCGCGGCACGCTCACACTCGACCCGCCGGCCCGGCGGCTGTCGCGGTTGCTGGAATTTCTCGATGCGACCGAACCGGAGGGGGTGCACGGCCGGCTCGCACGCTGGTGCGAGAGCGCCGGCGGGGAGTACGCGTGGGTGTTCGACAATCCCGTCGATCGGATCGCCGAGCGGCTCGCCAGTGCGCGGCTGTTCGGTTTCGACATCACCGAGTTTCTCGATCAAGAGCGTTGCCGCGCGCCGATCTCACTCTACCTGCTGCACCTGGTGCGAGGGCTGCTCGACGGGCGGCGCGTGGTGTGCTGGCTCGATGAGTTCTGGCGGCTCATCGAGGATCCGGTCTTCGAGAAATTCGCCAAGGATGGGCCGAAGACCTGGCGCAAGCTCAACGGCGTGATGGTGCTCGCGACGCAAAGTGCGAGCGACGTGCTCGCCAGCCGCATCAGCCGCACGATCATCGAACAGACCCCGACCAAGATCTTCTTTCCGAACCCGAGCGCCTTCGGCGAGGAACTGCTGGACGGATTCGCACTGTCGGGGCGCGAGTTCGCGCTGATCAAAGACGAGCTCGCCCCGGGCGCGCGTGCCTTCCTCGTCAAGCAGGGCCCGCAGAGCGTGGTGTGTCGGCTCGAGCTCGCTGGCCTCGAGGCCGAAGTGCAGGTGCTCTCGGCGCGCGCCGGGGGACTGCGCCGCCTCGAGCAGCTGCTCGGCGAGCGCGGCACATCGCCCGAGGCCTGGCTCGAGGCGTTCCTGGCGCAACCTGACACCGAGTGATCGAACGGAGCCGTGCCATGAGATTCATCAGACCGAAGTGGTGCGCCTGGGGACTGCTGCTCGCGGCGGTGGCGCCGGCGGCGCGCGCCCAGTGGGCGGTGATCGACGTGGCGGCGGTCGCTCGCCTGAGCGCGGAGCTGCAGACGCTCGAGCAGTCCCTGACCACTCAACAGCAGCAGTTCTTCGCCGCCGAGGCGCAGCTGCGCGGCATGAGCGGCACGCGCGGCATGCAGGCTCTGCTCGGCAGCATCCGCCGCAATTACCTGCCGGAGAACTGGGCGCAACTGCGCGCGGCGGCCGAGGGCAGCCCCGGGAGCTACCCGGAACTCTCCTCCGCGGTGCGCGCGGCCATTGCCGCACATGCCTACCTCAGTCCCGGACAGCTTCAGGGTCTGTCGCTGAGCGCCCAGCAGCAGCTCGCCGCCAACCGACGTACCGCCGCGCTGCTCGAGGCGCTTTCAGCCTCCGCGCTGAGCGACGCCAGCGCCCGGTTCTCGGGCCTGAAGCAGCTGATCGCCACGATCGGCACGGCGCAGGATCAGAAATCGATCCTCGATCTGAATGCGCGGATCGGCGCGGAGCAGACCATGCTCGAGAACGAGCAGACCAAGCTGCGCGTGCTGTTCGCCGCGGCGCAGGCCGAGCGGTGGGTCGATCACGAGCGCGAGCGCGAAGCGGCCATTGCGGCGCAGGGCAACTTCGCCACGCGATTCCGTCCGACGCCCTGAGGGCGATGCGGCGGCGGGCAGACCAAAGGCGGCGCGGGGTAGCGGTCATGGGCTTCTTTGCAACCTTCTGGAATTGGCTGAACGGTGCTCTGTCGAGTTACATCGGGGCGACCACGGTGCGCGTGGCGGATCTCCTTGAGCCGGCACTCATCGCCATGGGGACCGTGTACGTCACCGGCTGGGGGTACCTGCTGCTCAGCGGGCGGATCCGCGAGCCGCTCGGCGATGGTCTGCGGCGCATCGCCATCCTGGTGGTCGTGCTCGGTGTGGGCGTGCACCTGTGGCTGTACAACACCCTGATTGTGGGCACGTTCTACCGTGCCCCCGCCCAGTTTGCGGCCGACGTCGTCGGGGCCGCCTACCCGGTGCAGACTCTCGATGCGATCTGGAGAGCCGGCGGCGCGGTTGCGGGCCGGCTGTTCAATCAGGGCAGCGTCTGGCGCGGTGACGTGGGCTTCTACCTCGCCGGCGCGGTCGTGTGGGTGTTGGTCGGATTGCTGTGCGTGTACACGATGTTCCTGCTGGCGCTCTCGAGCATCGCGCTCTCCGTACTGCTCGCGCTCGGTCCGTTGTTCATCGTGACGCTCTTGTTCGACGGCACGCGGCGCTTGTTCACGGCGTGGCTCGCGCAACTGACCAATTACGCGCTGATCAGCATCCTCACCGTGATGGTTGCGGCGCTGCTGCTGCATCTGGTGCAGCGCTATGCCACCCAGACCGCCGCGCTCGGTACCGCGATCGATACGGTCGATGCGCTCGATTTTCTCCTCGCGACGGTCCTGGTGTTCCTGTTCATGCGCCAGGTCATGCCGATTGCCGCGGGACTCTCCGGTGGCATCGCGCTCAGCACCTTTGGGGTGATGAGCCGCACGCTGCGTACGGCGGCAAGTCCGCTCGTCGCCGGCGCCAGTTACGTCGCACCCGCGGCGACCGGCGCCGTCGTGGCGATGAGCAGCGCGGCCCGAGCGCGGCTGCGCCGGCGCGATGCTGCGCAGATCGGCGAGGGGGATTGAACGGTGGCGATCAGAACTTCGGCGGAGGTGGTCATGAGAATCCTCGCAGCGCTGTGCCTGATGGGGCTGCTGGCCGCGTGCGCGTCCGGTCCGCAGTGCGCGGGCCGGCTGGTACCGATTAACCGGCCGCCGACGGTGCGGCGGCATGCTCGCCTGAGCGCGCCGGTGTCCGCGACCGCGCCGCGTACCGTCCGGAGTCCCCGGCGATGAGTGCCGAACCGTCGCTGCGCGGATATCTCGAGGATGCCGTCAGCTGGGACAGCGAGCGCGCGCTGCAAGCCCAGCGGAGCGCGCGCCGCGCGTGGCGGGTCGCCGCTGGAGCCTGTTTGTGTGTGCTCGCACTCGCGCTGGCGATGGCCGCCCTGCTGCCGCTGAAGCGCGTCGAGCCGTACCTCATCCGGGTCGATGCCCGTACGGGCGCGGTCGACGTCGTTCCGCCGTACCGCGGTGGAAGTACGTTCGGCCCGACGATCGCGCGGTATTTCCTGATGCGATACATCTCGGTCTGCGAGCGCTTTGATTACGCCATGGCGGCCGCCGACTACCAGCAGTGCGGTGCGTTCAATTCCAGTCGGCTGAACGAGGCACTGTACGCGCACTGGGCGCGAGGCAACCCACACTCCCCGCTCAATACCCATCGCGACGGCAGCACCGTCGGTGTGCGCATCCAGGCGGTGAGTTTCCTCGGGCGCGCCCGGGGCGGTGGCCGTCTGGCGCAGGTGCGCTTCGAGCGCATCGCCCGCCAACCCGGCGGTACGGTGCGCACTCGCCGGCAGTGGATCGCGACGGTCGGCTATCGGTTCACGGGCGTACCGGCGCCTGCCGCGGCACGCCGCTGGAACCCGCTGGGGTTCGAGGTCACGGCCTTGGAGCTGGAACGCGAAGCGCTCGGGTCAACGCCCCGCGCGCCGCACCGGCGGGGGCAGCCGTGAGCGCGCCGCGATCGGCCGCCGTGGTCTGCGGGCTCGTGGTGCTGCTCGCCGCCGAGCGCGTCTGTGCCGCAGCCGGGGCGCACGGTTCGGCTTCCTTTGCGCCGGCGTCGGTCGGTGCGCACCCCGTGCCCGAGATTCGCTACGTACGGTACACCGCCGACCGCGTCTACCACCTGCACGGCGTGGCCGGGTACGAGATCGACCTGCAATTCGCCCCGGGAGAGCGGTTCCGCGGCCTGGGGGTCGGGGATTCGGAGGCGCTGCGGGTCGCAGCCCTCTCGAATCACCTGTTCATCAAGCCGCGCGCGGCGCGGGTGGCGACGGACCTGACGGTTCTCACCAACCGCCGCACGTACGTGTTCAGCTATCGCACCGGTGCTGGGGCGCCGAGCGATCCGCAGACGAGGCTCTATGCGCTGCGGTTCGTGTATCGGCGCACGCGCCGGCACGCGTCCGCAGCGCGCCGGCAGCGCTCGGCCGTCGCTCGGGATCTCTCCCGTGCCGAACAGGCGCCGGCACGCAACACCGATTACTGGTATTGCGGTCCGCGCACGCTGCGGCCGACGGCGGCGTGGGACGACGGAGTCGAGACGCACCTGGTGTTTCCCTCCCGTGAGCCGTTGCCGGCGGTGTTCGTACGCAACGCCGATGGCAGCGACTCGGTCGTCAACTTCGACATGCGCGGCCATCAAATGGTGATTCACCGTATTGCTCGACGTTTCATCCTCCGGCGGGGCCGACTCACCGGTTGTATCGTGAACCGGGGATTTTCCGGATCAGGCCATCGGTTGCGATCCGGGACGATTTCCCCACGGGTGTGGCGCGTGACGCGAGGCACGGGACGTCACACCGCCGGACACGGAGGAGAGCGCTGATGCGCGGGCAATGGCTGCGCGCGCTACGAGCGCGCCTCGCGGCGAGGGTCAAGCGCAGAGCAGGGGATCGCGCGCAGGCCGCGACCGAGGCGCACGGGGCGGTGAGTGGCGAGCGTGGCCCGACACTCGCGCTGCGCACGCGCTCTGTGCAGGCGCGCATGAATGCACTGCTCGCCGGGGCACTGGCGATCGGGGTGGCCGGGGCGATGTTGACGTGGTACTACAGTCGCGTCCTGCACGAGCAGACCGCCGGGTCGGCGCGCCACGGGGTGCTGCGCCCACCGGATCCGGTGGGCGCCCCGCCACCTCTCGGGGTCATCCCGCCCCCGCAACCGCGCACGTCGCTCCCCGAGGACGCCCGCGGGCCGAGCGCTCCGTCGATACCACTCGCGGTGCTGGCGCGCTGGCCACTCGTGCACCCACCGCACCCGGCGGGAGGGCCTGCGCCGGTGCGCGCGCAGCACGTGCCTGCCGCGCGCGAGCGACGATTCACCGGCGCAGTGCTCATCGCGCCACCGGTCGCGGCTCGTGGTGGTGGCGGGCATGCGCTCGAGCAGACGGCCGTCGAGCCGCTGCACGGCTCGACGCGCCGTGGGATGTCGCACTCGAGACTGCAGGCGCTGCTGCGTCCGACGCGCATGAGCGCGACACGGGCGCATTTGCTGCCGCAGCAGCGGCTGCTGCTCGCCAAGGGCACGTTCATCGACTGCACTCTCGAGACGGCGATCGACTCGACGCTGCCCGGGATGACCCTCTGCATCACCTCGACGGATACCTTCAGTGCCGATGGCACGGTGGTGTTGCTGCCCCGCGGGACGCTGCTGATCGGACAGACCCGCGGCGAGGTGCGCCAGGGCATGGCGCGGGTGTTCGTCATCTGGACGCAGGCGCGCACCCCGGCGGGCGTCACCGTGCGTCTGGACTCCCCGGCGACCGATGCGCTCGGGCGCTCCGGATTGACCGGCACGGTCGATCGGCACTTCTGGCAGCGCTTCGGGGCGGCGCTGTTGGTCTCGACGCTGTCCGGTCTCGTCCAGTCGCAGGTGCAGCGGTCCGCGAACGCCGTGATTCTCGATCCGAGCGCCAGCGAGAACGTGCTCGCCGGGACGCTGCGCGGGACCGAAGACATTCCCCCGACCATCAAGGTGCCGAACGGCCAGCGCATCGAGGTGTTGGTCGCGCGCGACGTGGACTTCAGGTCAGTGTATGCATTGCGCACTCACTGAGCCGCGCTCCGAGGGGCCTGACGGTGGTCCGAGCACCTCGGCGCTGCAGCTGACGCTGCGCGTGCTTGCGCCGCTCCTTGCCCGGCCGGGCCTGACGGAGCTGTGCATCAACCGGCCGGGGGAGGTGTTTCTCGAGACCGGCGAGGGATGGAGCCGCGAGCCGTTGCCGGCGGCGGATTTCGAGTGGTGCCGGCGCTTCGCGAAGCTGGTGGCGCACCATACGCAGCAGCGCATCGACGAGTCGCATCCGCTCCTCTGCGGGGCGCTGCCGGGCGGCGAGCGCGTACAGATCGCCATGCCACCGGTGACTCTGACGGGATTCGTTGCCGTCAACATCCGCCGTCCCGCCCATACGCTCTGGAGCATTGATGCGCTCTCCGCACAGGGGGCGTTGCGCGAGACGCGGGTTGCCCGACGGCCCGGTGATGCCGCCGAGCATGAACTGCGTGCGCTGCTCGAGTCGCATCGCTACGAGGCGTTCCTGCGCCTTGCCGTGCACAGCCGCCGCAACATCATCGTGTCCGGTCCCACCGGCTCGGGCAAGACGACGTGGACCAAGGCGCTGATTGCGGAGATCCCGGTCGAGGAGCGGCTGATCACCATCGAGGATGCGCCGGAGCTGCGCCTCGACGCCCATCCGAATCACGTGCGCCTCTTCTACAGCAAGGACGGCCAGGGACTCTCGCGCGTCTCCCCGAAGCAGCTGCTCGAGGCCTGTCTGCGCATGAAGCCCGATCGCGTACTGCTCGCCGAGTTGCGTGCCGAGGAGGCGTTCGACTATCTGCGCAACGTCAACTCCGGACACCCGGGCTCGATCACGAGTGTGCATGCCTCGAGCGCCGAGCTCGCCTTCGAGCAGCTCGTCCTCTTGATCAAGCAACATCCGGCCGGACGGGCGCTGGCGCGGCGCGACATTCACAGCCTGCTGCACACGGTGGTCGACGTCGTGATCCAATGCGGGCTCGACCGGCAGCGTCGCACGGTGCGGGAAATCTGGTTCCGGCCCGCGAGCACACCGTCGGACCGCGAGCGGGGCAGGGGCTGTGCGAGTCAGGGGGCGCGCACTCGCCCTGAACGGTTCCGCCCACCGGTGTGCAGCTGATGGCGGCCGCCGAGGTCATGGCCAGCCTGACGCACGGCTGGACGGGTCTTGGGATCGCGTACGGCAGCGTCCAGGCGCCGATGTGGGTGGCGATGGCGCAGTCGCGCGCAGCGTTCGGGCGCTGGGTGGCCTCACCGCTGCTCGCCGGGGCCGTCACGGTCGGCATCGGCATGGCGAGTGCCCTGGCGGTTCCGGCGATGCACGCCGGGAGCGCATTCGGTGGCGCGCTGGAGGTGGCCGGTGCCGCCGGCGCGAGTCTCCTGGCCGGTTACGGCGCCGGGCGGGCATTGGCGGGCGCGCAGCCCGCGCGGCGATCGGAGTATGTCCGCGGGGCCATCGTGCGGTCCCGGGCGGCCTCGGACGCGACCCGGGCGCGGCGCACCTCCGCCCACGCTGAGCGCGGCCGCCCGGCGGACCGGGCTCTGACGCTCGCCGGCGTCCCGATGACGCGCCTCGATGAGACGAAGCACTTCAAGATCATCGGCACCACGGGCGCCGGCAAGAGCACCGCCATCACGGAGCTGCTCGAGGGTGCGTTGGCGCGCGGCGATCGCGCCGTGATTGCCGATCCTGACGGCGCCTACGCGCGCCGGTTCCGCAGCGAGCGCCGCGGGGATGTCACCCTCAGTCCGTTCGAGCCCGGTGGGCGACGCTGGGACCTGTTCGCCGAGATCGATGCGCCCTACGACATCGAGCAGCTCGCCCTGGCGTTGATCCCCGATCAGCAGGGCGCTGATCGCAGTTGGCGCGGCTATGCGCGGACCCTGTTCAGCGCCGTCACCGCTCAGGCGCGCGCCGCCGGAGTCACCGACGTGGCACAGCTCTACGATCTGCTGGTCGTGGCCGATGCGTCCGAGTTGAAGGTACTGGTCGGCGGGACGCCCGCGCAGCCGTTCTTCGACGAGCACAACGCCCGCATGCTCGACTCGATCCGCTCCGTGGCGAGTTCGGCGGTGGGGGCGCTGCAGTACGTCGCGCAGCAACGCGCGCCGTCGCTTGCGGTGCGTCAATGGGTGCGCGAGGGCGAGGGCGTGCTGTTCATTCCGTACCGCGCCGGACAGATCGCCGCGCTGCGCTCGAGCATCTCGGCCTGGATGCGCCTGGCGATCTTCGAGTCCCTGCATGGCGCCGAAGGCGGCGCGCCGCTGTGGTTCGTGGCGGACGAACTCGATGCGCTCGGACCGATCGACGGGCTGAAGGATGCCCTCGCGCGGCTGCGCAAGTTCGGTGGCCGCTGCGTGCTCGGGTTCCAGTCGGTGGCCCAGGTGTCCAGTACCTACGGGGTGGGCGAGGCGCAGACCATCGTCGAGAACTGCGGGAATTCTCTGATCCTGCGCTGCTCGGCGAGCGAGCACGGTGGCACCGCGCGCTTCGCCTCGCGCCTGATCGGCGAGCGCGAAGTGGTACGCACCGTGCGCAGCCGCTCGCGTCGGCCCGGGGAGTTGCTCGGGTCGCTGAGCGAGTCGGAGCATTGGCAGGTCGAGCCGGCGGTGATGGACGCGCAGCTCGAGCGTCTGGCCGATCTCGACGGGTATCTGAAACTCGCCTCGACGCCCGACTGGCTGCGGGTGCGGCTCGCGCCGCCGCGCGGACTCGCCACGGTGCGGGACGCGCCGCGCGCGCTGCCGGCGGTGGCACTCGGCCGCGAGGAAGGATGGGGTCATGAGTGAGACCCGCGCGGCGCCGGAGCCGCTCGAGGTGGGGCTGCTGCTCGAGACGGTCCAGTCGCAGCAGCGCCTCGCCGGGGAGACGCTGGCGCAGCTCGGCGAGCAGCTGCAGTCGCTCGAGAGAGGGGTGCGCGCGGACGTTGCCCACGCCGCCCGCGAGGCGTTCCTCGAACTGAGCGCCGAGGCCGATGCGGTCAGCACACAGCTGCTCGGCCTGCGCCGAGCGATCGGGATGCGCGCAGCGCTGTGGAGCGCGGCGGCGGCACTGGCGAGCGCCGCGGTGACCGTTCTCGCCGTGCGTCTGCTGGTGCCGAGCGCCGCGCAGATCGATGCGCTGCGGGTGCGCCGTGCGCTCTTTGCCGCGGACATCCGGCGGCTGCGCGAGTACGGCGGGTCGGTCGAGCTGCGCCGCTGCGGGGCGCACGGCCGGCTCTGCGTGCGGGTGCAGCGCACCGGTCCGGTGTTCGGGGCGCACGGGGACTTCCTCCTGGTGAAGGCGCCATGACCGGCGGGATGGTGGTGCGCGAGGCGCCGCAGTTGGCCGCCGTGCTGCTCGCCGGCCTCGGCTCGATGGCGCTCGCCCGAGTGCTGCGCAGAGCGCCCCGGGATCGCTACTGTCGCGGCGCGAGGATCGAGCCGGCGCCGCGGCGGCGCCGCGCACGCACGGGCATCACGTTGGCCAACGTGCCGCTCGCACCGTTGGAGGAGACCAAGCACTTCAAGCTGATCGGGACCACCGGCACCGGCAAATCGACGGCCATCGCCGAGCTGCTCACGGCACTGCTCGCACGCGGCGACCGGGCCGTCATTGCCGATCCGGACGCGGGGTATCTCACCGGCTTTCATTGCGCCGGACGGGGCGATGTCATCCTCAACCCGTTCGAACCGCGGGCGCTGAAGTGGGACCCGTTCGCCGAGCTCGCCGCGCCGGAGGATCCGGATCAGCTCGCCGCGAGTCTGATCGCCGCCGGCGAGGATGCCTCGGCGCGCGAGTGGCGCGGCTATGCGCGCACGTTCCTCTCTAGCCTCCTGCGGCGCACCGCTGCGCGCAGCACCGATCTCGAGCGCTTGTGGCACCTGATTGCGATCGCGCCGAGTGCGGAACTGCGCGCGCTGCTCAGTGGGACGCCCGCGCAGCCGTTTCTCGAGCCGGAGAACGCGCGCATGTTCGGCTCGATCCGCTCGGTCGCCGCGGCCTGCACCGCAGCGCTCGAGCACGTGTGCCACCAGGTCGCCCCGCCGTGCTCGGTGCGCCAGTGGGTGCGCACCGGCCGCGGCGTGCTGTTTCTACCCTACCGCGCCGGGCAGATCGCCTCGCTGCGAACGCTCATCGCCAGTTGGATGCGCCTGGCGATCTTCGAGGCGATGAATGGCCCGCCGGGGGACCGGCGGCTGTGGTTCATCGTCGATGAACTCGATGCGCTCGGCGCGATCGACGGGTTGCGCGATGCGCTTGCGCGGTTGCGCAAATTCGGCGGGCGGTGCGTGCTCGGCATGCAGTCGATCGCGCAGGTGGCGGCGCTGTACGGACCGGGCGATGCGCAAACGATCATCGAGAACTGCGGCAACTCGCTGATCTTGCGCTGCTCGGCCAGTGAGCGCGGCGGTACGGCGCAGTTCTGTTCACGCCTGATCGGTGAGCGCGAGGTCATCCGCCGGAGCATCTCGCGCGGACGGGACGGTGCGGGAGGTTTCGGCAGCGGCGTTCGTGGCGCACGCCGTTCGCTGCACATCAGCGAGCAGCATGTCACCGAGACGGCCGTTCTGGCCGCCCAGATCGAGCAGCTCGCGGACTTGGAGGGTTATCTGAAGACCGCCGCGTCAGTGAGCTGGCGGCGCGTCAGGCTGCATCGTCCGGGCTGAGGCGCGCCCTGCGGTGCGGGTGAGCGATGGCGATCTTTCACATGCAGATCAACACGGTGTCGCGCTCGAGCGGACGCAATGCGCCGGCCTCGGCCGCGTATCGTGCCGGGGAGCGGATCCGCAACGAGCGCACCGGGGCGCTGTACGATCACCGCAACCGCCGCGACGTGTTGCACAAGGAGATCGTGTTGCCGGCGCGGCTCGGGACGCCGCCGTCGTGGGCGCAGGACCGCGCCTCGCTGTGGAACGCCGCCGAACGCATCGAGTCGCGGCAGAACTCGCGGGTGGCACGCGAATATATGGTCGCGCTGCCGGCCGAACTGTCCGCCTCGGCCCGCGTGAGCCTCGCCCGTAGCTTCTCCCTTGAGATCGCCGAGCGGTACGGCGTTGCAGTCGACTTGGCCGTGCATGCGCCGCGTCCGTTCGGCGATCCGCGCAATTTCCATGCCCATCTGCTGACCTCGACCCGCGAGGTGCGCCCCGAGGGCTTCGGCGCGAAGGCGGGTCTGGACATGAACGGCACGGTGCGGGCCGAACTCGGGCTGCCCACGGGTCGGCAGGAGTTTGCCGCGCTCCGCCAGCGCTGGGCGGAGCTGGTCAACGAGCACCTGCAGGCTGCGCACCTGGAGTGGCGCGTCGATGCCCGCAGTCTCGCTGCGCAGGGGATCGACCGCGAACCGCTGCCCCGGCTGCCGCGCGCGGCGATCGCGACCGAGCGGCGCGGGGAGCGCAGCGAGGTGGCCGAGCAGATCCGCGAGCGCTACCGGGCGCGGGTGGCGGCGCGGGCCGAACGCGCCGCCGTCGGGGCTGCGGATCGGGGTGGCGGCGCGGGGCCGGCGCGCGAGCCCGCCACGAGCGCCACGCCACCGGGCGAGGACGCACAGGCTCGGCAGCGTCAGGCGGTGCAGGAGTGGCTTAAGTACCGCGCCGCGCGGGGTGAGCGCGTATCGACGGGGGTCTCACCGGCCGAGCGCGTGCGCCGCGAAGCGCTCGCCGCCTGGCACGAACGGCGGGCGCAGAGCGCCGAACCGCGCAGCGGCGTGCACGAGTCGGCTGAGCAGTCCCCGGAGGCGCTCGGACGCGATCGGGATCTTTCCGGGTGAGCGCGCCTCGGTCAGTGAAACACGTGGGCGAAGGCGAGCATCGCGCCGCCTTGCACCGGCACCACGGTGACCGTTGAGTGATCCATCGCCTGACCCGCTCTGCGATCCAGTACGAAGTGCGCGGTGGCCATGCCGAGCGCGGCGGCGACGACGGTGTCCGACAGCCAGTGCGCGTTGTGCTTCATGCGCAGGTACGCCGTGCCGATACCGATGCCGTAACCGATGGTGCGGCGCAGCCAGCGGATCTTCGGATTGCCCGACTCGGCGAGCACCGTGCCGATGGCGAACGCTGCGGTGACGTGCAGCGAGGGAAAGGAGCTGCCGCCGGCGAACCATTTGTTCGTATCGGTGGTCTGGTAGGGCCGTTGCCGGCCGAAGGCAAACTTCATCGCCTCGCCCGTCAGCGAGGCGATGCCGGCCGACTCGAGCATGTTCCAGGCCTCGGATTTGCCGGCGCGGCTGCCGGAGAGAGTCGCATACCCCCAGGTGAGGGCGAAGGCCGCGAAGCCGGGCAGCGCATCGCTGATCGTGGCGCTCGAGGGCGGTTTCGGTCCGAACGGCGGGTTCGAGCCGCCGACGAAGTGTTGGCGCACCTGCGTATCGTAGTGGTGGGCGATAGCGAACGCCGCGACCACGCCGCCGAAGTACTCCCAGTTGCGCCGCTTCCAATGCAGCGGATCGGTGTAATACGCCTTCATGTCCCCGAGGGATCGGAAGAACAGGTGCTTCAGCCCCGATGACTTCTTCGCGTAATGGATCACGCTCGGCGAGGGCAGGGGGGCGGGGCCGGAGGTCGCCGGCGGCACCGCGGGGGATGGCGCGGCGAGGGCGATCAAGGGGAGCGCACCGAGCAGTAGCGCCGCGGCGAGCCGCCGTACCGGGCGAAACGGATATTTGTTCCTCATCGGGGGATTGTAGAGATTTCCACACCGCCGGGAAGAGGGTCCGCCGGGTCCGCGCATCGTTCCCGGCGGTGCATCGCCCCGTGCCTCGCTCAGCCGGCGTGTCCGAGGGCGAGTGCCGCGAGTGCGCCGAGCAGTGCCGGTGGCATCACCCACGCGCCGAGCTTCAGGAAGCTCATCGCGTCCATGTGCACCTTCTCGCGCCGCAGTGCGATCAGCCACAGGAGCGTCGCGAGCGAGCCGCTCACCGAGAGGTTCGGTCCGAGATCGACACCGATCAGCATGCTCGTGCGCAGCGCGGCGAGCTGATGGCTCGCCCCGAGCGTCGCGGCGATCAGTGCCACGGGGAGGTTGTTCATCGCGTTGCCGGCGAGCGCGACGGCACCGCCGGCGATGAACCCGGCGAGTGCGCCGGAGTCTCGTGCGAGGTGCGCGAGCAGCGCCTCGAGCGCCGCGAGCACTCCGGTGCGTCCCAGCGCCGCGACCAGCACGAACAGACCGGCGACCAGCGGCAGCACGCTCCAGGAGATGTCCTTCAGCAGCGGCCAGGGATTGCGCCGCTCGAACACGATCACGAGCGCGAGGATCAGGAGCGCGGCGGCGAAGGTCGGTGCGCCGAGCGCCCGGCCGCTCGCCGAGGCCCACAGCAGCACCACGACGGTGAGGCCGATGCCGGCGGCGGTGAACCGGCCGGACCGTCGCAGGGGCGGTACCGGGACGGTGGGGGTGAATGCGCCGTCGAGGGCTCGCCGTTGCGTGGCGCGCAGCACGAGGAACGTCGCGGCGATGGCCGCGACCGAGGGCAGCAGGAATGCCGCGAGCCAGGCGCGCAGCGGCGGCAGGTGGCTCGCATACACCACGAGGTTCGCCGGGTTGGCGATGGGCAGCAGGAAGCTCGCGGCATTGGCGATGAATGCGCAGATCAAGAGATACGGCAGCGGCTCGGTGCGCGCCTGGCGGGCCGCGGCGTACACCGCCGGGGTGAGCACGACGGCGGTGGCGTCATTGGAGAGCAGGGCGGTCACGATGATGCCGACCAGGTAGATCAGACCGAACAGTCGCCGCGGTGAGCCGGCGGCCGTGCGCACCGCGTGGGCGGCGACCCAGTCGAACAGACCCTCGCTGCGGGCCAGCTCCGCCAGCAGCATCATGCCGGCGAGAAACAGATACACATCGGTGCCCCGGCCGACGGCGCGCAGTGCCTGATGCCAGGAGATGAGCGATCCGAGCACCAGCAGGGCCGCACCGCCGGCGGCCCAGAGCGCTTCGGAGAAATCCCATGGACGCAGCAGCATGCCGCAGATCACGGTAGCGCCGATCAGCCAGGTGAGATCGTGAGCGAGGGTGGCGTGGAGCATCGGGACCCGGTGGCGCGTGTGCGGGCAATGGGCCATTGCACTGGCCGCGCTCGCGGCCGTCAAGCCTCGCTCGAGGCGACGGGTGCACGGTGAGACGCGCTTGCCGGGGTCGCACGGCGGTCCTAGACTCAGGCGATGAAGCACTTCCGGCTGCCGGCGGATGATCTGGAGTACAGCGTGCTGGCGGCGCTGTGGGGCCTCGGCACCGCCTCGGTGCGCGAGCTGCACGAGCGGCTCGGCGCGCCGCAGGGGCTCGTCTATACGACCACCGCCAAGGTGGTCGACCGGCTGCGGGAAAAGGGCCTCATCCAGCGGCAGCGCAAGGGTGCGGCGTTCGAGTACCGGCCGAAGGTGGCGCGCGAGACGGTCGAGCGGGCACGCGCGCGCATTGCCCTGGCGCGACTGCTCGGCACGACGCCGCGCAGCGCGGCGGCCGCGCTGGTCGAGGCGGTCGAGGAGCTCGATCCGGGGCTGCTCGAGGAACTGGAGCGGGCGGTCGCGGCCCGTCGGAGACTTCCCGATGGAACGTGAAACGCTGGTGACGATGCTGCTGATGATCTTCGGCGGCTGTGCGCTGCAGGGACTTGCGCACTGGCCGGCGCCTCTGCCGGTCGGAGCGGATGCCGAGACGCTCGAGCACGTGGCCTGGTTCAAAGTCTGTCTGCCGGCGCTGCCGATGCTGCCGATCGGGGCGTGGCTGGCCGGCTGGGCGCTCACCCAGCCTGATCCGGTGCGCACGCCCCTCGACCCGTTCGTCGTGGTCGCACTGTGGCTGCCGTTCGGACTGCTCTTCCTGCGCGCGCTGTTGCGGGCCGGCTGGGCGCTGCTGCGCGAGCCGCCCGAGTGTGGCGTCTCGACGGTGGGGTTCATGATGCCGCGGGTGCTGTTCTCCCCCTTTCTCGCCCGCCAGCTCGAGGAGCCGCTGATCCGTGCCGCGCTGGCCCATGAGCGCGCGCATGGCCGGCACCGCGATCCGCTGCGCATCTGGGTGGCGCAGCTGATCACCGATCTGCAGTGGCCGTGGCCCCAGGCGCGCCGGCGGCTGGAGAACTGGCTCGAGGCGCTGGAGTGGCTGCGCGATGAGGAGGCGCGCCGCTGTGGGACCGATGGGTCCGATCTGGCCGCCGCCGTGTTGGCCTCGGTCCGCTTTCTCGGCACGTTGCCGGCGCGCGAGCGGGCGGCGATGCCCGGTCCGCAGCTGGCGCACGCGCGTCTGATCGGGGATGGGGAGAGTCTGCAGCGGCGCGTCGAGCGGCTGCTCGCGCCTCTGCCGCGGGGCGGACGCGCCGTGGTGGGTCGGATGCTCGGCATTCCGGGACGAGCGGCGCTCTGGCTGCCGCTGCTCACCGTCGTACTGGCACTCGGGGTGCTGCTCGGTGCCGCCGCCATGGGGCCGCTCCTGCGCCTGACCGTCTGAACGGGTGTCGATGCCCCTGCGGCGCAACGGCTCGCCTGCTCGACGCGAGGACCCGCGCAGGAGGGCCGGATGGCACCATCGCCGGACATTCGGCGAAGCTCCCGGACTCTCCGATCACCGACCCGTCAGGACGTCAGTCAGGCCGACAGGCGGTACGGCAGGCACACAAG
>JAJZFQ010000065.1 GCA_021805275.1 Pseudomonadota bacterium | reverse complement strand
GCAGCTGCGGGATGACGACGAAAAAGTTGAAGATCCCCATGTAGATGCCCATCTTCTCCGCCGGCAGGTTGTCGGCGAGCAGCGTGTAGGGCAGCGAGAGAATCGACGCCCACCCGAATCCCACCCCAAGCATCGATACCAGCAGCCAGCGCGGGTCGCGGACCCAGAGGAAGGAGGCAAGACCGACGGCGGCGGCGGCCAGATTGATCACGTGCGTCCAGCGCACCCCGGCCCAGCGGGCCAGCTGCGGGATGATGAGCGCGGCGAGGACCGCAAAGCCGTTGTACGCACCGAACAGCACGCCCACCCAGTTGGCCCCGGCGTTATAGGCACTCGAGAGCGGGTTGCTGCTGCCGAACTGCACCGCGGTCACCGCCGGTGTGGTGTAGATCCACAGCGCGAACATCGCGAACCAGGAAAAGAACTGCACCCAGGCGAGCCGGCGCATCGCGCTCGGCATGCCGTAGAGATCCGCCATGACCTGGCGGACCATCCCGCGGCTGCGGGCGCGGCTGAGCCACAGAAACAGCCCTCCGGCCACCACCAGGCCGCTGGCCAGCAGATACAGCTGCCCATCGAGCCCATCGCGGCGAATGACGGCGATCCCGGCGGCGCCGAGCGCGAGCAGGATCAGGCCCGGCCGCCAGGCACGCGAGGCATCCGTGAGCGGCGGCACCGGCGGAGAGTCGCTGAACCCGCGCAGTCGCTCCGGCGGGTATTCGCGTGTGCTCAGCACGGTCCACAGCACGGAACTGATGAGGACGGCGCCACCGATGTAAAACGAGATGCGTACCGTGGTCGGAATCTCCCCCGGAGCAGCGACATTCGACACCCCAAAGTGCGCCAGCACCCAGGGCAGCACCGAGGAGAGCACCGCCCCGACGCCGATGAACAGCGTCTGCAGCGCAAAGCCGAGTGGCCGTTGCGCATTCGGCAGCTGATCGGCGACGAAGGCGCGAAACGGCTCCATGGAGATGTTCACGGACGCATCCATCACCCAGAGCATCACCGCGGCGAACCACAGTATCGGGGATTCGGGCATCACCAGCAGCGCCACTGTCGTCAGCACGGCGCCGGCAAAAAAATACGGTCGGCGCCGGCCGAATCGCCCCCAGGTACGGTCCGAGGCATAGCCGATGATCGGCTGGACCAGCAGCCCGGTGAGCGGCGCGGCAATCCACAGTGCCGGAATCTGCGACACGTGCGCCCCGAGCGTCTGGAAGATTCGGCTGACGTTCGCGTTCTGCAGTCCGAAGGCGAACTGGATGCCCAGAAAGCCGACCGACATGTTGAGCATCTGTCGGACGGACAATTCCGGCTTATGGCTCAACGCGGCCGCCCCGGCGCCAGCGGCGCAATGCGCAAGGTGAAGATATTCGCCGCGTTGAGCGGCCCCGACGCCCCGCCCGCCCCACCGGTGTAGTACGCGAAGTGCGCCAGGTCGCTCATGTTGAACCCGCCGGCGAGCCGGAACGTGCAGCGCTCGCCCGCGTGCGCCTCGAAGCGCACCACGGTTGAGGCCTGCACGCCGTGGCTCTGAGGCATGACCAGCGTACCGCGCTGCGCGGCGGCGGCTCCGCACTGCACGAGCAGCTGGCGTACCGCGGCCGTGATGCCGGTGCTGATCGGCCCATGGGCGTTATCGTAATCCACCCAGGCGAGGTAAGCGCCGCTCACCGGGGCGCGCCAGTGGCGCGGCCAGGCCGATCCCACCGCGCTCACCGGACCGACGCAACGCGAGCGGCTGTGCAGTGACTGGAGCCCACCGGCCCGCGCGGTGACGCTGAAGCACTCCAAGCCCCCGCGCTGCGCGAGCAGCACTGATCCGACGATTGGACCGACGCGCCGGCCGTTGCGGTACAGGATGCCCGGGACGGACGAGCGGATGCGCCAGCGCGTACCCACCGCTCTGACACTCGGTGCCGCAGGCGTCGGCGGGAGGTCCATCGGCGCATGAAGCCTGAGCGGCATCGACGCTGTACTGCGGCGGACGAGACGCACACGGGTCAGGCGGCCGTGAGTCCTCACCGAGCCTGCCACCAGCAGGCCGCCGGCGAGATCTGCCGGCCGTTCGAGCACGATGCGCCGGGCACCGAGATCGATCTGAATGCTGCGCCGAGCCCCGAACAGCATCGGCACCAGCGCCGCCGGCACTTCAGGATGCACGGTGCCGTCGTCACGAACGCCAAAGACCCCTCGGATGACCATGTCGAGGTACCCGGCGACCGACCAGAGCTGGCGGCGCGAGTCGACCACCGGCCCGCCGAGCTTGCCGGGGACGTGGGTCGATTGCTCGAGCAGGGAGAAATTTTCCATGTTCGAGCCGGCGAGCGCCGCGCCGCGCATCAGCGAGCGCACTTCGCGAGTGATCAACGCGCCGTCCTCGACCCGCCGCGCCGCGCGCAGCGTGAAATCGCTGACGAACGGCCAGATGGCCCGATTGTGATAGATCGGCTGATCGCGCCGCTCCGGCCAGATCACGGGACTGCCGGCGGGCCAGACCGGATATCGTTCGAGCACACGGCGCGCGCGCGCCGGCGACGCAACGCCACTGGTGATGGCCAGATCGAGGCCGAGCAGATCGTAGGCATCATACGGAGCCGGCCGAATGCGCCCACCGATGTAGCTCATGTACAGACCCGCCCGGGGCTGCCAGAACCGCCGGTTGATGGCCTGCTTCAACTGCCGTGCCTGCACGGCATAGTGGTGCGCGAGCGCCGTCTGGGCGTGCTGGCGTGCCATGGACGCGGCGAGCCGCAACGCGTCGTAATGCAGCACGTTGGTCGACAGCGAGAATGACTGGGCAATGAACACCACGTTGTGTGCGGTCCATTCCGGGTAGGTCTGCTGGCGCCAGTCGAGGAACGAGGTTTCGCCGCGATACAACCCGACGTGCCGATCGAATGTGTAGCGGCGGTCCTGCGCGAGGGTATCGCGCACCGCCCGGTAGACCGTGGCAGCAAACCGGCGATCCCCGAGCAAGTGTTGCGCGCCGAGGAACCAGACGATCCGATCGGTGCTGATCGGCCAACTGCCGCCGGAGCCGGTGTCCTGCATGACGTACAGGCCGGGCCGCACCCCGGCGGCGCGCACCGAGGAGAGCTTGAACAGCAGCGAAGTCCGGGCCCGCCGCGGATCGAACCGCCACAGCGCCAGATCGGTCGAATAAGACAGGTCGCGCGTCCACGCGAACGGCCAGTCCTTGCCGGCGATGAAGCAGCGGCAGGGAATGGGCTTGCCGTGATTGAAAGCCGGATCCTCGATGGCGCGCACCGAGTCCTTGCGCAGATCCGACTGCGCCATGGCGAACAGCGCATCAAACATCGGACTCGCCGTGTGCGTGCGGAACCGTTGCGGGCCGATCTTGCGAGTCCGGTGTGCGCCATGCAGCAGATACGCGCCTCCAGGCAGCCGGGCAACCCGCGCCTCGCGGCCCCGCCAGGTGAGCGAGGTGTGCCAGTCTCCGGCCACCGCCGGCACGGCCATGACCACCCCGATCAGCGCCGCGAGCGCGAGCCGCGCGCCTCGGGCCCCTGCATTGCATTTCAGCACGCGCACCTTGACGTTCATTGTTCGAGTATCACTCCGGAGTCGGCCGGCACGCTCACCGTGACGGTCCCCTGCTCGACAGTGTAAACCCCGCCGGCGAGCAGGTCGCGTACCGTCGACCCATTGGTCATACTGAGCTCGCCCACCGGCACCGAGACGCTCTGGGGGCTGGCGCCCGCGTTCAGGACCACGGCAATGCGGTGGTTCGCATCGAAGCGACCATATGCGTAGAGGTCATCGGCGTCATCCACCACCAGGGTCATGAACGAGCCGGTCCGTAACGCCGCATACGTGTTGCGGATGGTGATCAGCTGATGAGTCAGCGCCACGGGCGGATCGGAAAGCGTCGCCTTCGACCAGTCGAACGTGCGCCGGTCGTCCGGGTCATTGGCACCCTGCATGCCGTATTCGTCGCCGTAGTAGATCGTCGGCGTACCGATGTAGGTGAACTGGAAGATCATCGCCAGTTCGGTCTTCGCCAGATCATCGCCGCAGCGAGTCGTGAAGCGCGGGGTATCGTGCGTACCGAGTTCGTTGGTCATCGTCTCCTGTACGTTCACCGGCAGGTCCGCGCGAGCATTGCGCAACGCCGCGTCAAATTGGGCGACATCCAGCGCGGCGGTATTGCCGCTCTCATCCACACCGCAGAGCCACTCCGAGAGCGGATCGGTGAACCCGTTGTAGTTCATCGCGCCGTCCCACTCGTGACCGCCGTCGAGCCAGGGCGCCGGATCGCCCCAGAACTCCCCGAGAATCTCGGCATTCGGATTGGCCGACAGCACCGCGGTGCGCAACTCGCGCATGATCTGATGATTGGTGGCGTCCGAGCCGCCATTGCCATCGGCATCGAGAAGCTGCGCGGAATCAAGGCGCCAGCCGTCGATGCCATAGGGGGCACGGAGGTACGTCTGGACCACTGAGTTCGGACTGGCGTAGATCTGCTCCCGTACGGACGAACCGCTGGCGCCGTAATTGAGCTTCGGCATGGTCGGAACCATGTCGAGAAAGCTCGAATACTGCGTCGGCCAATCCTGGAACGTGTACCAGCTGTAATACGGGCTCGACTGCGACTGATAGGCCCCGACCACCGAACACGTCAGCGTGCCGTAGGTCTCGCGCCCGAACCAGCAGTTGCTGTCGCCCGTGTGATTGAACACGCCATCGAGAATGAGGTACCCCGGAGGACCGTTCGCGCTGCCATGCACATCCTGGATCAAGGTCTCCAGTTCCGCATTGGTGCCGAACGCCGGATCCACCTGGTAATAATCCGCGGTATCGTACTTGTGATTCGACGGCGCCTGAAAAATGGGCGTCAGATACAGAATGTCCGCCCCCAGAGTCTGCTTGATGTAGCTCAACTTCTGGTCGATGCCCGCCAGGTCGCCCCCGAAGAAAACTTCCCCGTTGCACCCCGGGACCGTCGCATAGACGCTCGTACCCCAGGCGTGCTGCTCGGTTGCGCACCCCGCATAGGTATACTGTCCGCTGGTCACATCATTGGTCGGATCGCCGTCGAAGAATCGATCGACGAAGATTTCATACATCACGCCGTCTTTCATCCAGTTCGGCGTCTGAAATCCCGGGATGACGAAGAAGTCCCCCGACGCGGGCGCCGTCATACTGACACCTTCGGCGTTGTACCACACCGTCTCACTGCCGTTGCCGATCTCGAATCGATAGTACTTCTCCGATCCGCTCGCCGGGATTGTCCCCTGCCACTCATCGAACTGACCGGTCGGATCCTGCGCAGCAACCTGCATGGCGATGTAGTGGAACGCGCCGTCCGCGGTATCGTAGTACTCGAGATTCACACTGGTGACGTTCGCGTGTGCCGTTTGCAACGTGACGGTGACCGGATCAGTCGCGCCCGGCTGGGAGTCACTGTCGTACATCGAGCCCTGGTCGGAAAACAGCGCCGCGGTGTCGATCGGCGCCGGCGCACTGCTCACCGTACCCGCCGCAGCACCTGGCATGGCCGTGACGGGCGCGGCGGCGCCACCGCAGGCCGCGAGCACGCACGTCAGTCCTGCAATCGCCAGCGCCACGGCGCGGCGCCGCAATCCCCATTGATGTTTGATCATCGGTGTGCCTTTCTTGCTCGTGTCGCCCGGCCATCCTCGCGGGAGGTGCTCGCCGAAATCTCCGCAATTCGCGCGGCTGTTGTGAATGCAATCAGCGCGGCCGCTCTTCAGAGTAGGGTTCGAGCGTCACGCCATGGGGCGCTGACGAACCACACCAGCCTACCCCGTCCACTGTCGCAGTCGGCGGTGCGCCGCTGACGGTGGGCGCAACGCGATTGGGGCCGCTGCTCCAGATGTGATGTTCGGGCTCTCGGTCTACCGCGCCGCACTCTTCCGTCAGGACCGCATTTCTCGTGCTACCGTCGCCGCAGCGATCCGGAGGGATCGGGTGTCTGGCCCCGTTCTTCCGCCCGCCGGGCGTGACGAGGCCCGCCATGGCATCGACGTGGTCGGTTAGGTCGGTGGAGATCCCGTTCGGTGCCTCCCGGATCACAGCACGGATCGTGGCACCGTCATGCTCGATAGCGGCTCTCGTCACGACGCAACCGCGGATCCGCGGCGTCGCGGGGACGGAGACGGAGTCGGCGGATTGCGAATGACGGTCAGACGACGCCCGCAAGTCGCCGGAGACCTCCGGCCCGTGGCCATGGTTGTCGCCGTGCGCCCAGTGGTGACCGGGAACCCGAAGGAGCGCGCTGCTCAACGGATTGAGCTGAAACAGCGGAGTGCGGCGCGACGCGCGCCACTCTCCATGGTCGTGTCGAAGATGCACCATCAGTCCTCGCCACGTCGATCCTCCGTCCGCTCGGCCTCCCGGTGATCCCGATCGGGCACCTACCGCTCTGCGGCGATTCATGCACGGCTGTTCCTGAAATTCCCGCACGCACGCGCGAACTGGACCGCTGTTGAAGCGCGAGTGCCGGCCATCGGGTCCATTCCAGCTCCCGCTAGTGGAGCGCTTCGTCGATGCGCACACGGTAAGGCTTGCCGGCCGGCAGCGCGATATACGTGAGCGCGGTCGCTGCCTTGTGCCCCCTCGCCCAGCACGCGTGCGCACAACGGCTGAGCGCCGCAGGACTGGCGAGGCGCGGGAGCACCTGGCCGTTGAGCTCGACGGTATGCCCCTGTACCCGGTGCAGGACGAACAGGTAACGGCGCAGCGCCG
>JAJZFQ010000032.1 GCA_021805275.1 Pseudomonadota bacterium | reverse complement strand
ATTAGTGCTTCTGTCGCGACGCATTTCGGCATCAAAATGTTGTGGCATCGGGCGAAGGTCGGCAGTTCGACCCGGCGGGCAGTTGCTATTCGACTAGGCATCGCAAAACGACTGCAGATAGGCAACGCAATGCTCAAGAACGCCGTGTTCATCGTAGTGCCCGATTCTGAGCTGCCCATCCCACATACGCTCAAAATCAGCGCCATCATAGGTTTGCCAGTGTTAATGACTCTCGGACGACTTGAGATTCTTGACTCTGGTACACCCACTCTTCTCTACGACGTGCAACGCAGTAAGCCCGCAGGTCATTACGACGCTCACTCGAACATGGTGCTCTCCAGCCTCACGCCGCTGGTGCTGGTGCATGTTCCGGGATCCGGCGCCCTATTGCGCATGGAATTGGATACTGGGTCGAACATCACTACATTTACTAAAAACGCAATGACTGTTGCGCCGACCTTCTTTGCGGGCGCCAAACCTTACGTATGGCATGTCGGTGGTGTAGGCGGTGTCGTCAGGGAGCACCGGGCACTGCGCCTGCCGGAGGCGACGCTCATCATAGGAAGGCGTCGAGTCGTAATGAAGAACGTTATTGTGAGCTCTCGCTCAAGTGCAACGAAGGATGGAGTCATTGGAGCAAACATATTCCGTGAGGGCAAGCGATGGACCATGGATTTCAAGACCATGAGACTCTCGGTCTCGAACTAGCGAAATACAGTTGGCCAATGCCAAGATGACCGAGCACTTCTTAGGTCCGCGTGCACCGAGATATTGACTAGAAGTGTGCTCCTCAGCGTCCGCCAGCCTTCCAAGGGTCAACGATGGCGACCTTCAGTCCCTGAAAATGTCGGACATTTCGCGTGGCGATCGTGGCGTGACGCGAGAGCGCGATCCCGGCAATCTGTGTATCGCGAAAATCGACGGGGCGTCCCGATTTCTGCCGGTTCGCGGCGAGCGCTGCCGCTTCGTCTGCCGCCGAGCTATCGAAGTCCAGTATGCGATTCTCCAGGTCTTCGTGCAGCACTCGCGCGAACGATTGCTCTAGGGTTCTCCTGCGTCCACCCTGCGGCAGCAACGCGATGCCGAAACGCGCCTCAAATACGGTGATACTGGTTGTCCACACCGACTCCGCTGGCTGTCGGTCAAGCCAGCGTACGACCTGTTCCTCGGGCTCGGTTCGCATGAGCGCCGAGAGCACGTTGGTATCCAGGATGATCAATCGTGAAATTCCGCCGGATTGGGGCTCTGCCCGCGGACCTCGGGAAGGTCGGACTCAAGACCATGGCCGCGGAACCGGTCTGCGATACGCGAACCCAGCCCGCCGGACGGTCGACCATCGTTCTTGGCCGCAGCACGCAGGATGTCACGAACCTCCGCTTCCATGCTGCGTCCATGCCGGTCCGCTCGGCGCTGCAGGCGGGCCTTAACGTCATCTTCCAATTGACGGACTATGATTTGCGCCATTAGGCACCCCCTAAGAATGCTATCATGATAGCGTTATAGTGTTCGATGTTCAAGATTGGGCATAGCCGAGAAAACGTAGGCACCGAAGGCAGTATTCGCCGACGCGCTCTCCTTGGATGCGGAGGGGTTGTGCCTGCGCTTCGTCAGGCCGCTCATGTCGCCCTCGGCTCGCATTCCCGCCCTGCAGTTCCTGGTCGATCACGTGCTAAGCACTAGGAACGCCGGGATATCTGGTCCTATGCAGAACAGTCCCTGGGACGGCGGCTTCGTTCACGACCTTCCGCCATCGGCCGATGCTGCACCCGTCACGGCGGGCCTAGCCCGACGATCCCCGTCCGACGGCCATCACGCGGGTACCTCGCGCTCGCGTTTTGACACCCTGAACGAGGCGCCAATCAGCACATCTCGGTAGCTTACCGGGGCTTTCTTGTTGCCGTGATGGCGAGGAAAACGCACCTAACACGTTGTCTTATTTGGAGGCTAGGGTCGGAATCGAACCGGCGTAGACGGCTTTGCAGGCCGCTGCATGACCACTCTGCCACCTAGCCTCGAGCAAAAGCATTCCCGGAGTGGACGCCGGGAACCACGACGATGCAGGCAAACATCCGGCATCCATTCCTTCCGGTTGAGATTATCTCTATAAGTCATTGAATTTCAATGACATCCTGAACCAGAAGGATCAAGAATGCTACACCAGCTGTCACCTGCTTGCCAAGCTTCGCGTCACGCACGAGTCCGTGCCGCAGGGCGGCGTACGGAAAGACTGGAGCGCCGCTCAGCGATGCGATTCGTTGGACGGCGGCGGATCCTGCGCATCGAGGCCGAAATTCATCCAATCCGGGCCCCAGAGTTCGACCGGGTGCTGTGCCCGATCCGTTCCGTTGCCGCAACGCATGGCATCGGCCGGGCAGTATTTTTCGCAGCCCCAGCAGATGCGCTCCGGATGGCCAGGGTGCAAGGGAATCTTTGGGCCCATGGCGAGATGCTATTCGCCCGAAACGCCGTCCGCGCTGACAAATGTCAATTCGGCAGCGGTTCGTCACTGTCTCGCATCACAAAATTCACTCACGTGCACAGCTGTGCAAGGAGCCGATCCATCATCGAGCGAGCCCGTGACGGATAGCCTCCCCCGAACAGATTTGCATGGTTCAGTACGTGGTACAGGTTATACAGCTCGGCGCGGATCTCATGGCCTGGTGGCAGCGGTGCCGCATGCAGGTAAGCCTCGTAGAACGCCCGACCGAACCCTCCGAACAGCCGCGTCATCGCCAGATCCGTTTCGCGGTCTCCGTAATAGACCGCTGGATCGAAAATCACCGGCCGCCCGGCACCGTCGGCGCACCAGTTACCTGCCCACAGATCCCCGTGCAGGAGTGACGGCTGCGACGCGTGGCCTGCGAGGAACACCGAGACCGCACCGAGCAGCCGGCCGCCGACCTCTTCGAGCAGCCGGCCGTAACCGCTGCGCACCGCCCGTTCCAGCTGGGGTCGCAACCGCCGCTCCCGCCAGAACACGCTCCATTCCGTGCACCAGCCGTTACCCTGCGGGGTCGGGCCGATCGTGTTATCCATGCCCCATCCGAACTGCCCGGCGTGTACTGCGTGCAGCGCCGCGAGACCCTCACCCAGCCGCCGTTCGGCGGCATCGTCGCCGGGCATCGCGTCAATCCACTCCAGCGCAAGAAACGCGAACCCGCCGGCAATGCCCTGCGCCCGCACCGCAGGGACGCGCAACGTCCCTGCACGGGCGAGCTCGCGCAGACCGGCCGCCTCAGCCGACAACTGCCCGTCCGCCGCGGCCGCGGCCATCTTCACGAACAGCGAGTCGGACCCGCACCGCCAGCGCGAACAGCGCGGCATGTCTCGACCGGCCGCCTCACGGCCCGGTTCCAGAGAACATGCCGCTCCGAGCTGCGTCGCAAGTTCGCGCGCTAATGCCTTCACGAGCGTGCGCTCCTCAATACCCCGGACACCGCACTCTACGTCAGATCGATCCAGGTGGCATCATGGGTCATCCCGGGTGCCGACCGCGTGCTGTGACGCTCCGCGCACCGGGCAGTAACGGCTGGACACGCGCCAGCCGCTGCGAATGAGGAACTCAAGCGTCGGACGCAGCATGTGCGCCACCTGCACGCGACGGTTCGGATTGGCCAGCGCAAGCGCCCGCCACTGGCGCGTCGGAGTAAGTCCGGCACGGGCATACGTTGCGACCGACGGAAAATAAACATAGCGGGCATACAGGTCGATCGCGGCCGACAGTGCGGGTGCGAGCAGTGCGCGCTGCCAGGCAGGACTGCGCGCGGCGCTCTGCCGGCATTGTTCGCGCGCGAATGCGCAATGCATGGCCTCGTCCCGCGTATGAATCGCCGCGATGCGATAGACGACGGTGCTCAAGATCGCTTCCTCAACGCCGCGCCGCAACCGCCGATTCAGTTGATCTGGTAGCTCCTCGCCGATCACCACCATCGCCCAGAACAGCGCCGAGCGGCTCGAGAGCAGGCCGCCCAGCAGGTCGACCGCGCGCATGCCGAGTCCGCGCCGCGAGCACACGCCGAAGCCGCTGCGCTGGAGCAGCTCGACGAACATCAGGCTGTGACCGGCCTCCTCGCGCAGCTCATGCAGAAAGCGGGCGCTGCGATCGACGTCGGCACAGCCGTGTGCAAGCCGCGCCAGACGCGCCATGAACTGCGACTCGAGCCACAGACCCGCCTCAAGCAGGTGCACGTACTCGAGGTGGGAGAGGCGCTGGCGCGTCCTCTCGTCCAGTCGCTCGAACTCCGGCACACCGGCGAGCGAGAGCAGCCGCGGCGGCAGCCACCAACACTCGCGATCGACCGCCTGCCAGTTGATGCACGCCAGCGGATCTTCGTACCGGATCTGCGGTAATTCGGTTAGGCTCGACACGCTGGACTCCTCGGTGGGGAAACCGCGTGCTGCTCGATCTGTTCTACGAATTCGCCATGCCCCCGTGGCTGGCGCGCTCCGAGGCGCAGGCCTACGCCGATGCGCTCGAGGAGATCGAACTCGCCGACCGGCTCGGCTTTCACGGCGTCTGGCTGGTCGAGCACCATCTGATGCCCGGCTACTCGCATCTGTCCAAACCGGATCTGGTGCTCGCGGCACTCGCCCGGCGCACCACACGACTGCGACTCGGTCTCGGGGTAATTCCGCTGCCCTATCATCACCCACTGCACGTCGCCGAGCGCATCGGCACTCTCGATGTGCTCTCGGGCGGGAGGCTGGAGGTGGGCATCGGGCGCGGCTTCTCGCCGGACGAGTATGCCGCCTTTGGCGTCGAGGCGGCCGACAGCCGCTCGCGGGTCGAGGAATCGCTGGCCATCCTGCGCGCCTGCGCCGCGGATGCTCCGTTGGCGCATCAGGGTCGGCATTTTCGGCTCGACTCCGTGCAGGTCCTGCCCCGCCCGCTGCAGCACCCCTACCCACCGCTGTGGAGCGCCGCGGTGAGTCCGGAGACCTTCGAGTGGGCCGCGCGGGAGGGTCTCGGGGTACTTGCCGGACCGTTCAAGCCCTGGGCGATGATCGCCGCCGATCTGCAGCGGTACCGACAGGCCTGGCGAGCCGACCAAGCGCCGCGCATCGGCATGACCGTTGCGCTGCTGTGTCTGCCTGAGCGCCGGCGCGCACGCGCCCTCGCCGCGCCGGCGCTGCGCTGGTCCTACAGCGAGTTGCTGCGCGTCACGGCACCGGTGCTGGAGCGGCTGCTGCCAAGCTACGAGCACATGCATCAGCTGGGACGGTTCCGCCGCTTGTTCAAGCTCGGCGCTCGGCTGAGTCTGCTCGAGCTGGCGGGGCTCGCCATCGTAGGCACCCCGGCGGAGTGCCTCGAGCGCATCGAGCGACTGCGCGCGGCCGGGGTGACGCATCTGCTCTGCTCCGTAGGTGCCGGAGCGCTGCCAAGTGATGTGGTGCGCGAGTCGCTGGAGTGCATCGCGCGCGAGGTGCTGCCGAAGCTCGCGGTCGCGCGCTGAGGGGCTCACGCCCAGTACTCAGGCGAACTGATCCAACCCCGGCGCAGGTTGCTGACGCTCGCGCAGCGCAGCGTCTCGCGCCGATGCCACTGCGCGCGCGCATACGCGCCGTCGTACAGATCCCCGAGCTCCTCCTCAAACTCCTCCAACGCCATCTGCTGGCCGGCAAGCCACGCCGATGCGGCCCGCCCGGCGAGCTCACCGGAGCGGACCGCAGCCTCGATGCCGGCGCCGGTCACCGGATTGGTCAGCCCGGCGGCATCGCCGGCAAGGGCCACCGGAACGAACCGCAGACGTCCGAACGCGACGAGCCGTCCACCGACCGGAATCAGTCCCCCGGTGAGCGATGGCCTGGCGGCTGCGCCAATCCGGCCTACAGCGCGCAGCTCCGACTCGAGTCCCGCAAGCAGCGCCTTCAGCTCGCTGCGCGCGGCGTAGTCCACGCCGATCCCCAGGTTTGCCTCGCGGTCCTTGGGAAACAGCCACCCATAGCCGCCGCGGTACGCGGCGCGCAGAAAGATGTCGGTTGCGTCGTACGCCGTTTCGAGACGCACGGCCACCTGCCGCGCGACGACGAGTTCCCGGTTGACCCGGCCGATGGCCGCGCCAACCTGCGATCGCGGCCCATCTGCGCCCACGATCACGCGCGGTCTGAGCGTCACGCCACTTGCAAGGCGCACGCTCCCGTCGGCATCCAAACGGGTCACACTCACCCCGCGCACCAGGTGCGCGCCGCACGCTGCAGCCCGAGCGGCGAGCTGCTGATCGAACAGCCGGCGCGAGATCATCCGGCCGGCGAAGTCGGCAGTGCTCTCCGGCACGTGGTCCTCAACCCTCGTCACCATCCGCCCGACGCCCTGCGCGGTTACTCGGTCCCAATCGAGCCCTTCGATGGTGAGCGCGGAGCAGACCAGTTCGGCGCATTGAACCGGCTCTCCGAACGTCGAGCGTCGTTCAATGCCGACGACCCGCCAGCCGTCCGCCGCCGCGACGGCGGCCGCCCGTGAACCGGCCGGCCCGAGACCGACCACCAATACGTCAGGGCTCCCGGCGATGAGTCCGCGCGGATCGTCGATCTGCTCTGGGGCGCCGGCGGACATGGGCGCGCAGCCGGCTGTTCAGCGACACTTGGGGCAAAACTGGTCGTGCAGCGTCTTGATCAGTTCCGCAACTTCCGGGCTCGCCAGTCCGTAGAAGACAGACTGGCCGTGGCGACGCGTGGTCACCACATGATGCTTGCGCAGCAACGCCAGATGCTGTGACACGGCGGATTGCGCCAAACCGACGACGCCGGTGAGCTGACTGACCGACTTCTCCCCTTCAGCCAGCTGGCAGACGAGCATCAGTCGCGCGCCGTTGGCGATTGCCTTGAGCACGTCCGAGACGCGATTCGCATTGGCCTGCATCTCGGCGAGCTGCTGCGGATGCAGAACACCCACGAGCGGCACGGCTGGACGGATCGACGTCTTCGATGCTGTTGAGCTCTTCACGCAGCGCAGCCCGCAAAGCCATCGGCAGCCATCTTCGCCTCGTAGGGCACGGCAACCGCGGTGCCCGGAATCAAAGTCGGCTTGACCGAATCCCACGCATCGGGCTTGAGAATCAGCAGCCAACCCTTGCCGTACGGATCATCGTTGGCGAGCGAGGGCGTGGCGACCAGCGCCTCGTTGATCTCGACGACGGTGCCGCCGCTGGCAACCTTCGCCGGCCCGACCCACTTGCCGGACTCGATGGTCGCACACGATTTGCCGGCCTTGACCTCCTTGCCGACCCCCTTGGGCGTAAACGCCACCAGGCGTCCTGCCATGGCCGTGGCCACCGCCGTCATCCCGACCTTGACGTTGCCCCCCTCGACCTCCTTGAACCAGATCTGATTCTGGACGTCGTACAACAGTTCATCCGGCAGACTGCAGCCGCGCACAGTGGCCATGAATTCAGCCCTCTCACAAGAAGATATCCCGTGACAGCCGGGTCACTCCCCTTGCGCGCGCAGCGGCCGCGACGCGCAGCAGAACTCCCCGAGCTGCCTGACCTGCATCTTGCCGGCGACGAACAGATACAAATGATTCGCGATCCGCGTCATCATCTGCGCCCGCGCCCCGGACTCCGGCCGATCGGGTTCCAATATTAGCAGATTATAATGATAGACGAGTTCGCGGCAGGTCTCGCGGCAGGCGTTGAAGCTCGGCTCATCCTCTGCGCCCTGGCGGTGCAGCGCGAGCAGCCTGAATCCCTCGCGTTGCGCCTGCGTCGCCGTGTGACCCTGCGCGCTCACCCACTGTTCGAGGATCTGCTCACCGAGCCCGAGAAGTTCCGGCGCATCCGCCGCCGTCGGATGACCCTCGAGCAACCCCGTCAGTCGCGTCTCGATCTCCGCCAGAGTGCTCATGCAACGCCCCGGCTGCGCAGCGCGGCGAGTCCGTCGGAGACGTTCTCCTGCAGACCGACCTTGCGCGGAGACAGTCCGAGCGCTATGCCGAGCAGCTGCGTGAAATAGATGATCTTGACCTGCGTCTTCTTGCCGAAGCGCTTCTCGGCGCGCACTTGGTGCATCTCCAGACCCGAGTGGCAGGTCGGGCACTCGGTGGCGATCACCTCCGCGCCCGCTGCCTCGGCCGCCTGCAGGATGTTGAGCACGAGGCGCGTCGACATGTCGCTATCGGACAGTGTATGCGCCCCGCCGCAGCAGGCGGTCTTCAGCGCGAACTCCACATTCTCCGCGCCGGCGGCCGCCAGCAGGTCGTCCATGAAATGCGGCTTGGAGGTCGATTCGCTCCCGGTCCCGGCGTCCTTTTCCGGGAAGATGTGCCGCGGCCGCGAGTACATGCAGCCGTAGTAGTTGGCCACGCGCAGACCCTTCAATCCGCCACGGATTCGCTCGCGCAGCCCCTGCTCCCCGATCGCGCTCTTGATCCAGTCGAGCGCGTGGATGGTTTCCACCTGCCCGGCGCGGTAGGCGGTCTCGCCGGACTTCTCGGCCAGCTTGCCGACGACCTCGCGGCTCGCCTCGTCATGCGCCAAGTCGTACTCGGCCTTCTTGAGATTGTGGTAGCAGCCATTGCACGGTGCCATCACGACGTCCATGCCCAACTCGTTGGCTGTGAGCGCCATGATGCGCGCGGACAGATAGGTCTGCACCTTCGGGTCGATGTTCTTTACCTCCATCGCCCCGCAGCAGTTCCAGTTCGGCACCTCGACCAGCTCGAGGCCGAGCGCCTTGCCGAGCACCCGGGTTGAGCGGTCGTAGGCGTGTCCGGTTCCCTCCAGGGAGCAGCCGGGGTAGTAGGCAACCTTGCGGTACTTGTCGGCCTTGGCGTCGGACATAAGTGCTTTACCTAACCGTGTGAGATGCCGGCCGCATCGCGCCGCGCGCCGTCGATCAGTTCTTCAAGCCCGAGCGCCCGCCGCTGGCGGGCATGCTCCTCGGTCACGTACTCGCGCAGCGCCGCGCGCGAGCGTCCCCAGCGGCGCGTACGCGGCGCCCGCACGCCTGCCAGGCCCAGCCGCATCAGCAGCCCGAACGGCAGACGTCGCACCAGGCGCCGCCCCATCTCGACCAGCCAGTCTTGCGCCAGAGCCTGCCCGGTGCGGCGGAAGAATCGCTGAATGATCCGGCCCTCCTCGATCCGGCCGCGCTCGATGACCTGCTCGGTGAACTCCTCGTCGAAGATCATCGAGGGAGACTTGCGGGTATGGCCCTTGAGTTCGAGCCAATGGCTGAGCGCCTTCATGACACCTTCGGGGGCGACGTCCCGGGGACAGGCGTAGGTGCACTTGTTGCACGAGACGCACTGCCAGATGATTTCCTTGTCGCGCAGCAGCTCCGACTCCATCCCCACACGCACCAGGTAGATCCAGTAGCGGGGATTGAAGTCGGGGTTGAGCGCATTCACCGTGCATGCATTGGTGCATGAACCGCATTGCCAGCAGCGATGGATGTGCTCCCCGCCCGGCAGCGCGGCGATCTCCTCCTGCAGCGCCTCGTTGTAGTCGGTCACCGCCCGGGACTGGATAAACGTGCTCCAGTGCCCAGATACATCGACGCCATCGACGACGAGCGTCTCATGTGTCTTGAGATTCTCGGGACGGATCAGCGATTTTTCGTGAATGGGCATCGGAACCTCAGTCGAGCAAACCCTGCGATGTGCCTCCGGAGAGCACGAACGCCTTGCCGTCAATCGTCTTCAGTCGCGTCCGTCCCGAGCCCGCACGCACCCCGTCGAGGCCGAGCAACCGCCGGGTGTACTGCAGCGGGTCGTCCTCCGCGACGAAGTCGGTACGCAGGTAGCTGCCACCCTGCTCGCAGACGTACTCGGCGTACACCTGGGCACACAGCAGGTCGACGTAATACATGACATCGCGGAAAAACCCTTTGCCGCTCAGGAATCCGCTCAGCTCCTCGCGCAGCGTGAGGAACGTCGCGTAGCTGTCCGGCACGTCGATGCGCGCCGACTCGCCCTGTGGGTCATGCCAGATCTCGCGCAGCGTGCCGGTATTGGTCGCCACGTCCCACACCCAGCGGTTCATCAGCGGAAAGCGCTCCGGGGCGACGTTATGCAGGATCTCAACGGCGAGGTCACGGACCCACCGGTCCCGCTCGCCGCGCACGAACTCCGCGCCGAAGGCCGCCACCTCCCTATCCGTCGACCCGGTATCCCCGATCACGCGTACCAGCCGCACGAGCGCATCGCGCAGCGCATCGAAGTCCGGCCGCTCGAGCCAGGGGGCGATGCGACGGCGCGCGGTCGCCATGAACGTGCACAGGCCCTTGAACGCCTCCGGCTCGAGCTCGACCGCGAGCTCGCCAGCCGCACCAAGTGCCTCGCGGAACATGGCGCTTTTGAGCTTCACCGCCTGTGCGTAGCGCTCGATGCCCCCGTGCGCCTCGCATCCAGCCGTGAGACGCGCGAGGCTGGCCTCAAGCCTCGGACCGCTGAGTTCCAGCCGCACCGGTACCGGTTGCGGTTGCGCACCACGTTGCGCCAGCCAGCGCGCCATGCCCAGGCCCTCAGGCGCTCGCCAGCGCCGGGCGCACCAGCGCCAGCGCCCGGGCCGCCGCGGCATGCCCCTGCGTGATGGAGTCGTCGATCGTCTCCGGCCCGCAGGCCGCGCCCGCCACGAACACCCCGGGGCGGGAGGTCTCGGCAGTGTTGCCGTAGGCATTGCCGCGCCCGAGGAAGCCATGCGGCTCGAGTGCCACACCGAACACGGAGGCGATCGTCTTGTTGTCGGCGTTCGGGTCCATGCCGATGGCGTGCACCACCATGTCGAAGGGAATGGTGATCGGTCGCTTGACCAGGGTGTCCTCGCCCTTGACGATGAGCTTCTCGCCGTCGGAGGTGACTTCGGCGATGCGCGCCTTGATGTACTTGACTTTGAACTCCTCCTGGCTGCGCCAGTAGTACTTGGTCTCGTACAGTCCGAACGTGCGAATGTCCATGTAGTAGATGTAAACGTGGCAGTCCGGCAGCTCCTCGCGGATCTCCATCGCGATGTTGGCCGACACTGTGCAGCAGATCTTCGAGCACCACTCGCGCCCGATCTGCCGGTCGCGCGAACCGACGCACAGCAGGATCGCCACGCGCTGCGGCCTGCGTCCGTCCGATGGGCAACGCACACCCTGGCCCGAGGAGATCATCTGCTCGACCTGGGTGGTGGTCACGACGTCGGGATACGTCCCGAAGCCCCACTCCGGCTTGTTGAGCGAATCGAAATGCGTGAATCCGGTGCACAGGATTGCCGCGCCCGCCTGCACGTGCGTCCCGTCGGACAGCTCTGCGGTGAACTCGCCCGGGGCGCCCTCGAAGCCGGTAACGTTCGAGCGCAGGTGCACCTCGATGAGCTTGTTCTGCTCGACCCGCCGCACCATGCCGCCGATGGCGTCCTTCGCCCACTCGCCCGACGGCACGAGCTTGGCGTAACCGGAGAGAATGGGCGCCCCGCCCAACCGCTCGGCCTTGTCGGCGAGCACGACCCGGTGACCGACGCTCGCCAGGGCATTTGCGGCCGCGAGTCCCGACGGACCTCCGCCGACAATCAGAATCGGCTTACTCATCCGGGCTGTCCGGTTCGCTTGAAGCCGGGACCGGAGGTGATCTTGCGTCGCGGGTCGTAGAGCGTCTCGACCCGGCCGGCGGCCACCTCCTTCAGGTACTCCTCGAACTCCGCCTTCTTCCCCTGCCAGTCGATGCCGAGCTTCTCCATCAGGGTCTCGGTGGCCGAGGCGTGCCAGTGCGACTGGACGATCTTGTACGGATGCGCGCCGCACACCAGGGCCGCGAACTGGCAATCCGCGAGCACCGGCAGGCCTACCGGGCGACCCTCGGCCTTGCTGATCCACTGGTTCTTGTCGAGCGTGGTGATGCAGCCAGTGTCGTGGCCGATCATGACGTCCGCCCGAGCCTCCTCGACCGCGACGCGGATCTTGCGATCGATCGCGAACGAGCGGGTGAACTCCCGCTCGGAAATGATGTGCCGGAAGCCGAAGCCGCAGCAGTCATACCAGGTCGAATAGTCCACGACCTCGGCGCCGAGGGACTGCATCAATCCGGTCGAAACCGCGACGCGGTTGCCATCGAGTACCTTGTCGTCGTAGATCACGTCCTCCGGGACCATCTTGTAGACATGGCACGCCGGGTGGATCGTGGCACGGATGTGGCTGCAGTCAATCTGCCTGAGCTTGGCGATGTCCTCGCGCATGACGTGCAACCACTCCGAGTAGTGCACGATTTCCTCGGGAATCAGCAGCTTTCCATCAACCAGCCGCCCGAGCTTGCCGAGAATCTGCGTCACGCGCTCACGCAGCTTCGCTGAGCGCAGCAGGTACCCGCGCACCTCTTTGTAGTTGCCGAACGAGGTGCCGCAATGCACCAGCGGATAGTAGTAGCCATCCGGCAGCCCTTGGGCCTTCGCCGCCACGTAGGCCTGATGGAAGTTGCGCAGAAATACCGCCGCCAGGCTCTCGATGTTGCCGATGCCTGAGCCGTGGTAGTTCCACGCGGTACACGAGGTCTGATCGGTTTCGTCGAGATACTCGGTTCCGAGCTGGTTCATCAGCCACAGGAGCGAGGCCGGATAGCCCGGGATGTTGCCGCATTGCCCGCACGACTTGTGGTGCCACAAGCGCACGGTCGGAATCTTCTTGTCCCACCCGTAGAGCGTTTTGACCATCACCGGCTTGTGCGCCTCGGTGACCCGGTGCACGACGATCTGCCCGTCCTTCTCCAGCTGCCACATGACGTCGCGCACGTCCTCGACGCGCTCCTTGCCGGTCTGCATGCTGCGCTTGTTGATGATCTGCTCGACCCAGACGGTGGCGGTCTGGGCATCCTTGGCCGTGAGCCGTGCGCTCCGCCACTCCGGTCCGTGGCCGGTGAAGGGCTCGCCGCTCGGCGTATCAGTGGGCTTGGTCATGACTCGACACCTCAATTGCGTGGCCGGGGGCTGCGCGGCTGGGAGGCACGCCGCGTTACTCGTCGTTTTCCTCCGCCTGCTCCTCCTGCCAGTCGGAATATTCCTCGCGTTTCTCGTCCATGATGTCGCGGATCACGTCGAACAGATTCGGATCGACCGCCTTCAGGCTCTCGAGCACGCCGGTCTCTTCCCAGATCGTGTAGAGCTCGACGGAGGTCTTCAGGTTCACCTCCCAGGCCGTCTTGGTCGTGTGCAGCGTCGGCACGGGGATCGCCTTGCGCAGCGTCGCGAGCGGCGCGTCGACCTTGGAGACGTTCGGACCCCAGTCCGGGAATGCGTCCCGGCTGATCATGTCCGGGGAGAGCTGGTTGCCGGTGGAAATGAGCTTGAGCATCACGCGGCTGAACGGGCGCAGCACGTTCTTCGCGGACTCCATGCCATGCTTGATCGCCGTCTCGCGCATCAGCATCACGAGCCCGCCCGGGGAGTTGCCGAACGGGCAGCGTGCCGCGCATGTGTAGCACTGCGCGCACGCCCAGATCTTCTCCTGCATCGCGTCGTAGATGCCTTCGAGATTCTCCGTCCAGAGCAGCTGCACGATCTCGCGCGGACTGTAGTCGTAGTAGTGCGCGGACGGACAGGTCGCGGTGCAGATGCCGCAGTTCAGGCAGCCGTTCAGCTGATGATCGAAGCGCAGGTCCGCCTGGATGTCGCGGAAGATCTCCTCGAGCTTGGCGCGCTCGACCGGCGCGGCACCGGTGAGTGGATCACCGATGTGCTGCTGGACTCGAGTGCTGCCGGAGTGCCCCATTGGTCTGCCCCCGCTTGCGCCGTTAGTACGTAAGCACCTTGTAGTCGTCGTCCATGACGTGCTCGATGAGGTACGCGCCCCCCACCACCCCGCTGCACTGCGGAATCAAGTCCCCCTCGCTCATGTCGAACAGATCCAGGTTCGGCGAACAGCAGAGGAATTTCACGCCCGCCTCGTGCGCATCCTTGATGAAGTCGAGCACGGTCTTCGGTGAGCCGGGCTTGACGACCAGCTTCTCCGCCACGCCTTTCTTCAGCAGCACGCCGGAGGCGGCCGTGCAGATGACCTCCACCTCGAACTCCATCGCGGCCGCAACGGTCGCCTGGAAAATCGGTGCGCCGAGCTCTGCGCCGTCGCGCGGGTCGGTATTGGCCATCACGATCAGCAGCTTGGAAGCCATTCGATGCGGCCTCGCGGGTGACGACGATCCCCCCGGATCATCTATGAGAAAATCCTAATATCTCTATCTGCAAACCGCAAGCAATTTTGCGCTTTGTCATGCCGGCCCCGCCCCCATCAGTCCCAACGCGCGCGTCAGCCCGACCATCATGCTTGCAAGCGAGGCGCGTACGTCGAACTGCTGGGCCCGCAGCGTCGCAAGCGGCGCCGCGGTCTCAGCCGGTGAGTCGGGAAACTCCATGATCAGGTCCTCGATGATGGCGGACTTGATCCCCGGATGACCGGCAAATCCGAACGCGCGCTCGCCCAGTTGAAACAGTGCCGGCTCGCCGCCCGGATCGCGGGCGAGCGTGAGCGCGCGCTGCGGCAGCACCAGCCGATCCGGTCCGTAGCGCACCAGGGGATAGACCTGCGGCAAGCCTCCGAACAGCGCCCGGTCCACCTCACACCGGGCGACACTCACCTGGAATTCCAGCGGAGAGGGTCGGACACCGCCGCCGGCAGCGAGTGCGAGGATCTGCGCGCCGAGTCCAATGCCAATGACCGCGATCCCCGCCTCAAGTGCCGCGACGGTGAGCGCCAGCTCGGCATCGAGCGAGGGCAACTGCCCCGCCCCCGTGCGCACCGACCAGGGGCCCCCGCCGAGCAGCACCAGCCCGTCGGCCGCCTCGGCGATGCGCGGCACGCGCCCGCCCGAGGTAAAGGGACGGAAATACCGGAAGCGGATGCGCCGGCTTTCGAGCTCGTCCTCGATGAGTCCGAGATACTCCGACGAGGTGTGTTGAAGCACTGCCAGCGTCTTCTGCGCCTCGGCCATCGGCGTGCGACCGGCTCAGGCCGCTGCGGGCGCGGCGCCGGCCGCCGCTTCGAGTGCCCGCTGGAAGTCAGCGGCCGTGACCGACAGCGTGCCCGGAGACTGTGCCGCGAAGAATGCCGCTACGGTCGAGCCGATCGCCTCGATCTCGATGCCGCGCAACTGACTCTCCAGATCGAATACCAGCCGCGGCGGAGCGACAAAGAAGTCCCCGGTGATCATCACCTGCCCGATGCGCCGCTCCTGGGCGCCCTCGCGCCTGAGGTAGGCGACAATCGTTCCGCCCGGACCGGTATGCGAGCCCATCGAGACATCCCCACCTCTCGGCGGGCCGTCGATCTCAGCAACGAACGACTCGCAGCCAATCTGCCTTGCATGCAGTTCCTCGGCCCGCTGCAGCTCGTGCGCCGCGACGCTCTGTCGCTCGAACTTCATGCCAAGCTCGGTGCGGAACCCCTCGAGCAACGCCTGCTCGACCTGCTCGATCCTCGGGGTCCGCGGGCCGAGCAGCTCGCGCAGCGTCACCACCCGCTGTGCCGCGGAGTCCAGTCCGCGTTTGGCGGTCTTGACCCTCGGTACGCGCAGCGCGCCGAGCATCCTCTCGGTGTCGAAGTCGACCAGCACGGTGCCCTGATAGAGCAGCGAGTCGCCGTCGTAGAAGCCGCCGGTGCCGCCGATCTTGCGGCCCCCGACCTCGATGTCGTTGCGCGGGCGGAAGCGCGCGTCGATCCCGAGCGTGCGCAGTCCTGCCGCAGCCGCCTCGCACAGCTGCCGCGCCACCTCCGGGAGCGATGCCCCGCCGAAGGCGTCGCGCCCGAACACCATCGCCCAGCCGAGCTGCCCACCGTCGAGGTAGATCGCCCCGCCGCCGGTAATCCGGCGCCCGGTCTGGATGCCGTTCGCGCTGCAGTAATCGACGTCCAGCTCGGCGCCGAGGGACTGGTGCCGGCCCACCAATGCCACCGGCTCGAAATGGATGAAGCGCAGCGAATCGCCGATGCGAGCTTCCTGGTGCAGCTCGAGCATCGCCTGGTCGAAGGCGATATTGAACCGTCCGGTGCGCAGACCGGCGTCGATCACGCGAAACGGCCGCTTCACGTGTCCTCCCGCACCACCGGGATGCGCAGCTGGCGGCGGATGCGGCGCAGGTCGGCGCGGCCGGGCGCGAAGGGGAAGCTCGCGATGTTGCTCGGCGGGGAATCGCCGTATGGACGGTCGCAGGCGGATATGTCGTCGCGGAACTTGCCCGGACAGCCGGAGGTGCGAAACGCCACGCCCTCGGCAATCACCTGCTCGAGCAGCGCCGGCGCGACACCGTAGTCGATCACCCGGCCCTCACCGTCGAAGCGCATCTGCTCGAGCCGCACGCCGGCGTAGTCGATGAGGTAGCGGGCCAGCTGCACCCGTCGCCACTGATCGCGCGGGGTGGCCGGCAGGTGATCCATCAGCGAACCTTTCTCCGGGAAGAAACAGAACATGTGGCTGTGTCCGCCGAGGTCCACCAGCGTCTGCACAAGCTGGAGCGCTTCGAGCTCGCTCTCGCCCATCCCGATGATGATATGCGCGCCAAATTTCTGCGGACCGAACACCTCGCGCGCGATGTGCAGGATCTCCCAGTACTTGCTCCACTTGTGCGGCGACTGCACGCCCTTGCCGCGCGTGCGGTCGAAGATCGCCGGTGTCGCCGCGTCGAGCGCCACGGTGAAGATATCCGCGCCGAGCTCCTTCAGCCGCACCACGTCCTCTCGTTCCATGGTGGTCGGATTGGAGAGAATCGACACCGGTATGCTCGCCGGGTCTATGCGGCGCGTCCAGGCGCGCAGCACCGCCACCGTATCGGCATCCGAGCGTGGATGGGTGATCATCGAGATGCACATGCGGTGAAATGCGCTCGCCGCCCCGTCGCGCGCCACGATCTCGACGATCTGCTCGACCGGCACGGCCGGCCAGTCCACCCGGATGAAATTCCGATCGGCGTAATCGCGGTCGGCCTCACGGTGGCGAGCGAGTCCGCAGTACGCGCAGTTGGCGCGACAGCCCTCAGGATAGGTGAGCAGCAGGTTCAGGCAGCGCGTGCACTCGCAGCGATACATCTTCCCGGTCATGATCCCGAGCGTCATCGCCGCAGCGGTCGAAAGCTGTACGAACTGCGGCGAGCGCATGTGCGGGGCAAGCACGTTGTTGTTCGGCAGATAGACCCCCGCCGGTGGCAGATCCGCCGATTTGACCCGACCACCGTTGCGTCGCTCGAGCGGGGTGGGCGCCGGCATACGTGGCTGCATGAGCTCGTAGCCGTTGAACTCGCCCGCGCCGTGAGCCGGCGGGCTCTCACCGCCGTGCTTCAGACAGCTCATGCACTGACTCCCGTGAGCGGATCGGCGGTCCGTCCGGAGCCCGCGCAGGCAGCAACGCGAGCCTGAACTGGGCCGTGACCGAGTTTGATCGAACAGCAGGCGTGCTGCTGCTCAAAGGGCCTACCAATGGCCGCAGCGACCGACACCGCCCCGTCGGCGGGAAAGGCAATGCCGTCGAGTCCGGCCATCACGGCATACGCGTCCGTGACGCGCTTGTGCATCCCCGGCGGGCGGGCGCAACCGAGCAGCACCCCGCGGTCTGCGAGCCGTGCGCGCGCTTCGGCGAAGATGCGCCCGACTTCGGCGGTATCCGGAACCGCGAAGGTTCCCGCCGCCGCATAGAACGGCATCACGACCACCAGTACCAGAGAATTGACCGGGTGGCGACTGACGATAGCGAGTGCCGCCGGCTCGCCGAGCACGCGACCGAAATGCAGCCCAATGACGATGTGCGGCACGACCTGCATCGTCGTCTCACACAGTGCTGCGAGCGTCGCCTCGAAGTCCTCCACCGGGCGCCCGAGGTGGTAGACCTCGCGAATCGTCGCCTCCGCACCGATCACGTCCATCATCGCGGTATCGACTCCGGCCGACTCCATCGCGCGCGCCCCGTGCCGGTCGGTGAGGGCCGTATGAATCGCGATCCGCAGTTGCGGGTGGTCCCGCCGCAACCGCTCAAGCACGGGGAAAAAGCGCTCGTAACGAATCTCATTGCGCCGGTTCGAGCCGCCGGAGAGCAGAAACCCCTGCAGTCCCTGCCGCTCGATCATCTCACGCACCTTGCAATCAAGCATCTCCGGGGTGGTCGCCGGCAACATCGGCTCGAGGATCTTCGCCCGGCAGTGCTCGCAGTTCAGACCGCAGGCACCCGCCGTGATGGAGAACGCCGGGAAACTGTTGCGCGAGCAGCCGCGCAGTTCTGTGCTGGCGTACTCCTTGAATGTCGGGGTCGAGAAGCGGATGGGTCGCGCCGCGACGGCCGCACCGGCGCGCTCGAGTTCGCCGATCAATTGCGCATCGAGCGGCGCATCTTCCAACTCCTCGATAGCGCGGATCCGCTCGAGCCAACTCATGATGGGCAGACCGTCTCCAGACACATAGTGGAAAGACCCTACTCCAACGTGGAAAAACCTTATCACTATTTGCTAATTTATAGAATAGTGATATTTTCTGCTCAAGGCTGCTGCCGGCAGCCAACACGGTGGGAGCGAGGCCATGTCTTCCGATAGCGCCGAACGCAGCTCCGGCGGCAAGAGCATGTCGATCATTGTCACCAAGGGCACGCTCGACTGGGCGTATCCGCCGTTCATCCTCGCGACCACGGCCGCCGCGATGGGACTGGACGTGACCATGTTCTTCACCTTCTACGGCCTGCCGCTGTTGCTGAAAAACCTCGACCTGCGTCTCTCCCCCCTCGGCAACCCAGCGATGAAGATGCCGATGGGCGGCATGCACATGGGCATGCCCAACCTGGCAAGCGTCGTGCCAGGGGTGGAGGCCGCGGCCTCGAAGATGATGAAAAACCTCATGCAGAAGAAAGGCGTCGCCTCGATCAGCGACCTGCGCGCGCTCGCCCTCGAATCGGAGGTACGCATGATCGCCTGCCAGATGACGATGGATCTGTTTGAGTACACGCTCGCCGACATGATCGAGGGCCCGGAACTCGGCGGCGCGGCCACTTACATCGAGGTTGCCACGCGCTCGGACATCAACCTGTTCATCTGAATCACCACCAGCAGAGGGCCGATTTCATCGGCATAGCCCCATGGCAGACCAAACTCTTGACGCGAAGGGACTCAATTGCCCGCTGCCGATCCTGCGGGCCAAGAAGGCGCTCACCGCGCTGCCGGCCGGCGGCACCCTCGAGGTGCTCGCCACCGACCCCGGCTCGGTCAAGGATTTCCAGGCCTTCTGTCGCACCACCGGCAATGAACTGCTCGAATCGTCCACTGAAGGAAAGGTCTTCCACTTCCTGATACGCCGTAGCGGCTGACGCGGCGCGGCGTAACGCCGACCCACCGCCCGCAGCGCGGGCAAACCCTTGAGGGGGTTGATATGAAGCTCGACTTAAGGCTTACCGGGCTTATAGCATCAGTCCTTCTCGCCGCCACGGCGCAGGCGACCAACGGATACTTCACCGATGGTGCCGGGGCCAAGAACGCCGGCATGGCCGGCGCGGGCAGCGCCGATCCGGCTGAGGTGATGATCATCGCCACCAACCCCGCCGGACTCGCCTTCGTACATGACAGCCTCGAGGTCGGGCTCGAGGTGTTCAGCCCCGATCGCAGCTACACGAGCTCGGCGAGTCTCGCCAACGGCAATGGCGGCGCCTTCACGATCGGGCCGAACGCCCTCAGCAGTGCCAACAAGTTCTTTCCCATTCCGTACATCGCCTGGCGCCACCGGCTCGACGCACAAGATCAGCTCGGCATCGCCTTTTACGGGCGCGGCGGAATGAACACCAAGTGGGTCGGTGGGACGGCGACGTTTGATCCGGATGGTCCGGGACCCGCCCCGGTCACCAGACTGCCCGGCACCTACGGCACCGGCATCGCCGGCGTGGATCTGATGCAGGGATTTCTCAACGCCACCTACGTGCATACCCTCGACGACAGGCATCTCGCGATCGGCGTCTCGCTGATCGGCGCGGCGCAACGCTTCGAGGCCCGGGGTCTCGGGGCGTTTGCCGGCTATACCGAAACCTTTGCTGCGAGCGGCGGCACCACCATGCCCTCGGCGCTGACCAACAATGGTCACGAGATGTCCTACGGCGGCGGTGTGGCCGTCGGGCTGGAATGGCGTCCCGTGCAGCAGTGGGCGTTCGCGGCTGCCTACACCTCCAAGATGTACATGTCCAAGCTCACTCACTACGCGGATCTGTTCGCCGGCGGCGGCTCGTTCGACATCCCCGCCTCGGCGACCCTCGGCGTCACGTACAAGCCAAGCGCCCCGCTCGCGGTGAGTTTCGATACCCAGCGGATCTGGTACAGCGGAGTCTCCTCGGTCGGTAACCCGATCGCGAACCTCTTCCGCTGCCCGACGGCCGGTGCCGGCGGAACGAGTCTCTCGAGCTGCCTCGGCGGGCCGAACGGGCCGGGCTTCGGTTGGCGCGACATGACCATCTTCAAGCTTGGCATGCGCTGGCGGATCGACCCGGTCTGGACTGCGCGCTTCGGCGTCAGCCACGGCACGCAGCCTATTCCGAGCTCGCAGGTCACGTTGAACATCCTCGCCCCGGGGGTGATCCAGGACCACATCGCCGTCGGACTGACCCATCACGACAGCGGCGGCGGCCAGCTTACCTTTGCCTTCACCTATGCCCCCAACCACACGGTGGTGGGACCGAATACCTTCGACCCGACCCAGACAATCGCGCTGCGCATGCACCAGTACATCCTGGACGTCGGTTACGCGTGGCGCTGAAGAGCTCGGCAGAACCCTACCCGCACCGATACACCGCCGAGGCGAGCGGAGGGTTTTCCGGCGCGGTCGTCGTGAAGACACCGGGCGCTGCGCCGTTCAGCAGTACTCCGGCGCGCCAGTTTGGCGGGCCGGGGGACGCCTGGTCGCCCGAGGCGCTACTGGTCGCGGCGCTCGTCGACTGCTTCGTGTTCACCTTCCGCGCCGTCAGCGGCGCGGCATTGTTCGGCTGGCAGCAGCTCGAGTGCCGCGCCGAGGGTCTGCTGGAGAAGCGTGAGCGGGTGGCGCAGTTCACGCGCGTGTCCCTGCAGGCGCACCTGACCCTCGCACCGGGCGCCGACGCGGCGCGCGCCAGGCGGCTGCTGCGTCAGGCCGACCGCGCCTGCCTGATCGCCAACTCTCTGAAGGCCGAGCGCTCGCTCGAGATCCACATCGCGCATGCCGCGAGCCCGGCACCGCTTTGAGCGACAGGCCGCCCCGCCAGCGCACGCGGCGGCGTCGTTGTGGTAGCTGAAGCGCCTACCAGTCCTTCGCGAGCACCGTGCAGATGCGCGCCAGTCCGTCGACGTCGCGTGTATCGGCCTCCTCGGCCGGGGAATGCGAGTACTTGGTCGGCCAGCCAAGCGCCACGGCATTGACGCCGTAGCGGGTATACACCGCAGAGTCGTTGCCGCCGCCGGTAATGCCGTACTGCACGGCGATGCCGTGCGCGCGGGCGAGCGCCACGACCCGCTGCACATCCGCGGGCGAATCGACGTGCGACAGATCCACGGCGCGCACCACGAAACCGTCGCCGAGGGGTTGATCGCCATAGCGGCGCGCCTCGAGCGGCGACTGGCTGCTGACGAACATGTCGACCGCGAACACCACATCGGGCTCGCGCCCGAGTTTGGCCACGCGCGCCGCATAGGCGGCTGCACCCTGCAGTCCAACCTCCTCGCGGGTCGCCCACAGGAAAGTCAGCTGCCGGCCCGGATGCTTGCGCGCGAAGTCCGGCCCGAGCGAGCGCACCGCCTCGATCAGGGCGGTGTCGCCGGCCCGGTCATCGGTGCTGCGGGCCTGGAAATGCGAGCCCAGCAGCGGCCGATAAACCTTCGGGATGGTCAGGAAGTTCCCAACTTGGATGCCGAGCCGCTCGGTGGCCGCGCGCGAGTCGGTGCCGACGTAGGCCTCGGCCGTCTCGCTGAGCGTGCTCAGGGCCGGCGGCCACTTGAAGCCGGGCTGGTCCCACCCCGCGGGCAATCCCAGCACCGCCCCGACGCTGCGTCCGTCGTGCAAGTGCACCAGCATGACGTGGCCGAGATAGTACCGGCCGTAGAAGCCCCCGAGCTCGCGCACCACGAGCGCCCCGTCAGCGCGGATCCGCGTGACCTGATAACCAATCTCGTCGCTGTGCGCATCGAACAGAATGCTCGGAGCGTGCACGCCCGGCACCGCCCGGCCGATGTGCAGCACCAGGTTGCCGGCCGGATCAACGTGCGCCCTGCGCCGCGCCCAGGCCGGCAGCCGGCTGAGGATCGCCGCTCGAGCGCCCGCCTCGTGGCCACTCGCCCCATAGGCGGTCGTCACCGTCTCGAGCGTCTTCAACAGCTGGGCATCCGGCGCGCGGGCGGCATCAAGGACCGCAGGCACGCTGCCCGGCGGCGCAGTGCGCGCCGCATCGAATGGATCGCGCTCGGCGCTCATCGGGATCACCGGTTCGCCCACGTAAAGCTCGAGCAGCCGGGTGAGCTTGCGGACGTCCGCGCGCGAGAACGTCTCCGCCGGCGTGACCGGATAGACCGTCGGAACGCCCAGCATGGCGAACTCGCGGGGCAGTTGCGGCTTGGGCCCGAAACCGCTGATCACCGGGGCGCGCGCCGCGACCGTCCGGGCGGGAACGTGATTGGTATGCGCGAGGGTCAGCAGCGCATCCGGTAGGCCGCCGCCTGCGGCAGCGCTGGTGCCGATGAGCACGCCCTCGCCGGGCAGCACACCGGGGATGGGTCCATCAGAGCCCGGCGCCGGCGGGAACAGCCGACCGACAAAGACCACTTGCTCGGCCGGCAGCTCCGTCAACACACGCGCCAGGCCGCGTCCGCCCAGCCACTGCTGGGTCACGAACGCGATGATAGTGGTCCCGCGGGCGTGCGCCTGCGAAAGCCCCTGTGCGGCTTCGAGCAGCGCCTCCCAGCCGAACCGATCGCCGGCGTCCGCCCCCGCCTCGTCATCGGCCCCGATGGTGATGGGCGGCTGGGCGAGCGCGATCGGATCGAGAATGTCGGCCCCGGCAGCGCGCGCCTCGGCGGCGGACGTCGCACCGAGATCGACGTAGAGATTGCCGATCGGTGCCATCGAGGGCGGATTGAGGTGACCGGGAGCGAGGTGAATGCTGAGTCCGGCGAAGCCGCCATTGAGTAGCCCCTGGGGCGTCAGCACATGCACCGGCTGCGCGAAGCTCAGCGTGTCGAACACCGGATTCGGCTCACGCTGCGGCAGGCGCTGTACGCGCAGGTAACCCTGAGCCGTGATCGCCCCGACGAGGTAGCCCGGCTGATCGATTGGCGCGACGATAAGGCGGTGCGGCTCTCCGTGACCGACGCTCACCCAGACATCGTCCAGGTTGTCGCTCTGCGGGTGCAGTCCCGCAGCGCCGAGCTGGCGGACGATCGCCGCCGAGAGCCCCTGCTCGTAGCCGGACACCGCAATGATGCGGCTCAGCGCGGCGAAATCCGGCGGCGCGGCCGCGAACGCCGGTGCAGCGAAGATCCCCGCAAGGGCTGCTCCGATCAGTGGCGCCAGTGCTCTCATCTCGTCTCCCGCGCAGCAGGCTGGTGTTTTCCCGCTATTATGGGGTATCTGCCCCGCACCGCACACACCTCTGGGCTCGCCGCACACCCGATGCGTCAGCCCGAGCGCATCCTGCGGCGGACCGCGCCGGCACCGCCGCACGATGCACACCACCCGAACGGCCATGTCTGCGCACGCACTGCACACCTTCCTCACCCGGCACCGCCGGCTGTTCGTCCTCACCGGCGCCGGCTGCAGCACCGACTCCGGAATCCCCGACTACCGAGACGCCGAGGGCCACTGGAAGCGCACGCCGCCGGTCAACTTCGCCGTATTCATGGGCAGCGAGGCGATCCGCAAGCGCTACTGGGCCCGCAGTCTTGCGGGCTGGCCGCGGGTGCAAGCGGCGCAGCCGAACGCGGCACATACGGCGTTGGTGCGTCTCGAGCGCGCCGGTCGGATCGAATTGCTGGTCACCCAGAATGTCGATGGGCTGCACCAGGCGGCCGGTAGCGCACAGGTCATCGACCTGCACGGCCGGATCGACCAGGTGCGTTGCATGGGTTGTGGGCAGCTGAGCGCCCGCGCGGTGTTGCAGAGACGGCTCCAGCGCTGCAACGCGCGCTGGAGCGCACTGGGTGCGCCGAGCGCACCCGACGGCGATGCGGACCTCGACGGACTGTCCTTCGATGAGTTCGTGGTGCCAGCCTGTTCGGGCTGCGGTGGGGTGCTCAAGCCCGACGTGGTCTTTTTCGGGGAGAACGTGCCACCGCAGCGGGTCGAACAGGCACAGTGCGGACTCGAGCGAGCCGATGCGCTGCTGGTGGTCGGCTCCTCACTGATGGTGTACTCCGGTTACCGCTTCGCGCAGGCGGCGGCCACGCGCGGCATCCCCATCGCCGCGGTCAATCTCGGGCGTACTCGGGCCGATGCGCTGCTGACGCTGAAAGTGATCGCGCCGTGCGCAGAGGCGCTCGCCGCGCTCTAGGGCCGCTGCCCTCAACATCCTCAGTACCACGCGGTACTGGTCCTTGCCGCTCACCGGCGCGCCAACGCCCTCGCCGAGCGCATTGATCACGCCGGTGACCTGATGACCCGGCACGCGGATCGGACGTTCAGCGAGCTGAAAGTGCGCCCGGGGCGCGGGAACCCGGGCCGCCGTCACCGTGCCTGACGTGCTGTGCCGCCTCCCCATGACCCCTCCTGCCTGCCGTTCGGTGCGTCCGCCCGTTGCGCGTTGGCAGCACGACAGCTGTGCGGCCAGCGCCGCACCTGCCAATGCTCGAGCACTCGGTGTGGTGAGGCCTCAGGTCGCACCGGATGCAGCGCGGCGGCTCGCGAGCAGCGCATCGAGCGCGGTGCGCTCGACGACTTCCTTCTCGAGCAGCAGGCGTGCGAGCGCCTCGAGCGAGCCGCGCTGCTCCGTGAGGGTGTGCGTGACCCGATCATGAGCCTCCCGGATCAACCGGCTGACCTCCTCATCGATGACCTGCGCTGTGGCCTCGCTGTAGCTCACCGACTGATTCGGCTGTGGGACGGTGAGAAACGGCGCCGGCCGGGGGCTATCGAAGGCCACCTGACCGAGCCGCTCGCTCATGCCGTACTGCGTGACCATGTGCCGCACCATGTCGGTGGCTCGCTGCAGATCGTCCTGCGCGCCGGTGGACACATCGCCGTACACCAGCTCCTCGGCGACCCGCCCGCCCAGCAGCACGTCCAGCCGATCGAGCAACTCGCTGCGCTTGAGCAGATAGCGATCCTCGGTGGGCAACTGTTGGGTGTAGCCGAGTGCGCCGATGCCGCGTGGAATGATCGAGATCTTGCTCACGCGATCGGCATGCGCGCGGTTCTCGGCGACGAGCGCATGGCCCGCCTCGTGATAGGCGACCGTCTCCTTCTCCTTCGGGTTCATCACCCGGTTGCGCTTCTCCAGTCCGGCGACCACCCGGTCGATCGCCTCATCAAAGTCACGCGGCTCGACCGCCTTCTTGTTCTCGCGCGCCGCGTGCAGCGCCGCCTCGTTGACGATGTTGGCCAGATCCGCGCCCGCGAAACCCGGCGTCTTCGCCGCCACCACCGCCAGATCCACCTCGGGGCTGAGCACGACGTTCTTCGCATGGACCTTGAGGATCGCCTCGCGACCCTTGATGTCCGGCCGGTCGATGGCGACATGCCGATCGAAGCGCCCGGGTCGCAGCAGCGCCGGATCGAGGATCTCCGGCCGGTTGGTTGCAGCGAGGATGATCACTCCGCTCTGCGAATCGAATCCGTCCATCTGCACCAGGAGCTGATTCAGCGTCTGCTCCCGCTCGTCGTTGCCGTTCAGTCCGGAGATGCCGCGCGCCTTACCGAGCGCATCGAGCTCGTCGATGAAGATGATGCACGGTGCGCGCTGCTGGGCCTGAGCGAACAGGTCGCGCACACGCGCGGCTCCGACGCCGACGAACATCTCAACGAACTCCGAGCCGCTGATCGAGAGGAACGGAACGCCGGCCTCCCCGGCCACCGCCTTGGCGAGCAGCGTCTTGCCGGTGCCCGGTGCACCGACGATGAGCACGCCTTTCGGGATCTTCCCGCCGAGTCCGCGGAAGCGCTCCGGGCTGCGCAGAAACTGCACGACCTCCTCGAGTTCCTGCTTCGCCTCGTCAATCCCGGCCACGTCCGCGAAGCGCACTTTGGTCTGCGATTCAACGTAGAGCTTCGCCTTGCTCTGCCCGACACCCATCATGAGTCCCGATCCGGACCCGGCGCTGCGGCGCATCATCCAGACCCACACCAGCACCAGCAGCCCGATCGGCACGATCCAGCCAAGCAGCGTGCGGAGCCACGGATTTTGTGCTACACCGGAGTAGGTCACGTGCGCGGCCTGCAGCTGTGCGGTGAGCTGCGGATCCTCGACCCGGTCGGTCACAACCCGGCGCAGCGCCGGGACCGTCGAGCGCGGTCCGGCGAGCAACTGCTGGTACTGCGCCGCCGGCAGCAAATCCTTGGTGCCCGTAACATCGACCTCTGCGTCGATGGTGTCCGCACCGACGCTCGCCTGTTGCACCTTGCCGGCGGCGAGCAGAATCTTGAATTCACTGTACGGGATCGTCGCGGAACGCGAGCCGAGCAGGTAGAACTGCATGGCCAGGAGCAGACCGATGAGCCCCAGCCAATACCACACCGTCAGTTGTCGCTTCTTGCCGTCCACCGCGTTCCGTCCGATCTCCGCCGCGCACACCGCCCGCAGCACGCTGCTGCGACACCCGTTTGGGTTACCGCATCACCCGAAGATGATTTACCTGATAAATCTCGCCTCACCAAGAAGGCCTGTGCGCAATGTTGTAGGGGTCAATACGTATCGACAGTGCGGCCGTTGCCCGCAATGAAAGTCTGGCGGACCGGTCGGCGCGCCGCCGGGGAGCACCTCAGCACTGCGGGCGCGCGAAATCAAGCCGCGGCGGTCCAACCCGCACAGTTCGCGAGGCGGTATCGCTGGTACGGGTTTTCGCAGCGCGCTCGGCCGACATGCCGAGCCGTGCCGCGAGGCGCCGGTCCTCACCATAGACGTCGTCAAAGAACTCCACGGTGCCATCGGCCGAGACCCCGGCAGTCAGATACACCACGATCACCGGAATGGGGCGGGCCAGCTCGACGCGCTGATTGTCCGGACCACGCGTCGCGGCGCTGATTTTCTCCAGCGTCCACGCCCCGGCCGTATCCCGCAGCGCAAAACGCGCCAATGCCGCCGGATTGCTCACTCGGATGCACCCGTGGCTGAACGCGCGTCGGGCATGACTGAACAACCGCTCCGCCGGCGTCCCGTGCAGCAGCACGTCGAAGCGGTTCGGGACTTCGAACTTGATCAGCCCGAGCGCGTTGTCCGGACCGGGCAGTTGCCGCAGGCGCAGCCGGCCGGCGGCCACGGCCGCTAGGTTGCCCGCCGTCAGCGGCACCGGGCGCGCCGCATCGCTCTGGCCCTGCACGATCTGCAGGTGCTGAGCGGAGAAGAAGCGCGCTCTGGCGCGGATGTCCGGCAGCAGTTCACGCACGGCGATGCGGGGCGGTACGTTCCAGTAGGGTCGGAAGATCACATCGACCATGTCCGTCGTGAACGTCGG
>JAJZFQ010000067.1 GCA_021805275.1 Pseudomonadota bacterium | reverse complement strand
TCAGTGATCGCACAGGTCGAACAGCTTGATATGCTGATCACCGACTCGTCCGCGCCCGCCGAGGTTGTCGAGGAACTCCGACGGCGAGGCGTCGAAGTGCTATTGGCGTGAGCCACTGGCGCGCACTCAGCGAGGGAAGATCAGCGGCAGGGCGGGCACGGTTCGGTGTCAGGTCAGGCCGTTGCCTCGGTGCGCGGGAGCGGCTTCACCTTGGCGCGGAAGCGCCGCTTCGCGTGCCACATGTCGTAATCGGCCTGCATCTTGTACCAGGTGCCCGGCGTCGTACCGAGCGCCTTGGAAAGCCGCAGGTCCATCTCGGCGCTCACAGCGGCCCGTCCGTTGACTACGCGCGAGAGCGCGACGCGGGTAACGCCAAGGTGCTTGGCAAACTCGGTAATGCTGATGCCGCCATCAGCGCGCAGCACCGTGTCCGCCAGAATCTCGCCGGGGTGCGGGGGTTGTACATCTCGCTCATTGTGACCGCGATCAGGCGAATATCTCCCGCAGCACTTCAGGACGCTTCTTGGCGATCTTGAGCAGAGAGCGGGCCGCGCCGGATGGGTTGCGGTTACCTTGTTCCCAACCTTGCAGCGTGCGCACTGATACCCCGAGCACGTCGGCGAACTTCTGTTGCGAGAGTCCTACGCGCATGCGCGCCTCCACGATGTCGGACACCATGACCCGATGTACTCGGGCAGCCTTCCCAGCCTTCATCTCGCGCACGGACTGCGCCAACTCCGCCCCCAGGTCGCGGCTCGCTTCCCACTCTTTCAACTGCTTGGGTGTCAACTTGCTCATACGGTTTCTCAAAGTCTCTGTAACATCTTGCGCTCAACGTCCGCTCGGACCGCCTTGGAATACATGAACAGCAGCCACACGCGGCCATCATCGAGCCGGTTGAAGCAAATCACGCGCACCCCGCCGCGCTTGCCTTGGCCGGGCAGACTCCACCGGGCCTTGCGGCAGCCGCCCGAGCCGGGGATCACGTCCCCGGTGCTCGGATTTGCGGCCAGTCAGGCGCAGAACGCGCCGCGTTCATCCTCCGTCCAGTACTTCGGCCACAGTCCTGAGAAAGTCGGCGTTTCGGCGATGGTGAACATCATCGAAATGATTGCGGATGTTGCCCGCGATGGTGCCCAGTCCGAAGCCTATGCGCCGCCAGGCCGACGAAACAGCACCACATTCGCGCCGGTGCGCAGCGCATCGAGATAGTCAGACCAGCTCTGCATCATCGTGCGCCGCTCCGGCAGGCGGGTCGAACGATTGTAGATCGCCCGCACGCTTGAGTCACGGTGCGCCAACTGCAACTCAATCAGGTCCGGCGCGTGGCCTTGCTCGTTTAGCGCGGTGCTCGCCATCGCCCGGAATCCATGCGGCACGATCCGATCAGGACCGTATCCCAACCGGCGCAGAGCTTGGCCCAGGGTCGCATCGGATATCGGCTTGCCGACCACCAGCCCCGGAAACAACAGGCCGTGCGGGTGGGTGCCGGTGATCGTGCGCAGCTCGCGCAGCAGTGCCGCCGCTTGGGTCGACAGCGGCACCAGATGCTCGCCCGGATTCTTGCGCCGCATCTTCATGCGCTCGCCGGGGATGCGCCACAGCGGCTTGAGGCTGGCCAAGTCAAACTCGGCCCATGTGGCATTGCGCAGCTCGCCGGGACGGGTGAATACCAGCGGCAGAATGTGCAGGCAGTAGCAAGTGCTCGGGCGGATGCCCTAACTACCCCCACGTATGCCCCCACTCGGCACACTCTCGCAAGGTCTAACAGTGTCCGAGCTTCTTCAATTCTGAGACAAGTGCTTGATTATTGTAGATATCTGCACAAAGCGGGAGCGCATGGAATGGTCTATTGGTGGGTGCTGAGGGGCTCGAACCCCCGACATTCGCCGTGTACACGTCGAAGCGCTCGGCCAGCTCGGCGAGCGTCGCCTCACCTTTGAGAGCGGGCAGGGCCACCTTCGCCTTGAAGGCCGGTGAGTGGTTACGTCGAGATCTGCGGGTCATTTCTGCTCCAGGTTCCAGGCGATATCTTCGCCTTCCAGGGCAGAGCAATCCACCTATCCAGATGTCCAGCTTCTCGGGGCTATCTCACGCCACGGGGTTCAGAGATCGCGTCCGAGCCATCTGCCGAGGCGTCACAGTGCACCGCACCAGGCGAACACGATCAGTTGCTCGACCACGTCGCTCACATTGTGACCCACGACGGAGGCGACGATGCTTCTCGATTTTTCGAGCCAGTATGCGTACAGGACCCCGAGTGCGAAAGCATAGAACTGCTGGCCCAGCGCTTGAGGCCAGCGCTGAGTCTCGAAGCTGTTCGCGTGCAGCAGTGAGAAGATCACTGCGGCGATGATCCCGGCCCAATTCATGGAAAAGCGCCCGACCCGCAGCTTTCCGGGCATGGTGGCCGCGAGATAAGTGACGATCAGCGCTCGGAATGGAATCTCCTCCGTCGGCCCGACATAGATGCCCTCGAAGAGAGTCCAGCCCCAGACGTTGCTGCGCGTCAGTGGATACCCGAGATTCGGAACGGTGTGCGCAATCAGCTGCGGCGCGTAGTCGACCACGGTCATCAGCACGCCGAAGAAGATACCCCAGAGGATCGCGGACCAGACGTAGGTCTTGCCGCGCGGCATGTGCAGCCCGTAGTCCGCCGGGATGAAGCGATACTTGAGGATCGCGATGACGGCGAGCGCGACCACGAACTGGCCCGCATGCTGCATATACAGCCACCAGATCTCCGGACCTGTCGGGGATGCCGTATGGAACAGCCGGTGGCAGAAGTACGCGAGCCACCCGCCCGCGAGCGGCACCGCAAAGCCCAGCGCGCCGGCCACTAGGAGGGGAACGATTTTGAGGCGGAAGCGCGGCTCTGCGGCCGTCTCGGCGACATTCATGGCCGGCATCTAGCCAGCGCGCGCACCCGCCGTCTTGAACGGATTTGACGTGCGCCAGGCGCCGGGCGGGAAGCCGGTCAGAGCCCGAATGGCGCGGGTCATGTGCGCCTGATCGGCGAAACCCGTGCTCGCGGCGACGCCCGCGAGCGGCGCCTCGGTATCGACGATCATCCCGAAGGCGCGATGCGCACGCCCTTCGGCGCGGAACAGCGCCGGAGTGACCCCGAACACTCGGCGAAAGCCGCGTGCCACGGTCTCCGGGCGCAATCCATGCTCTCGTGCCCAGCGACCCAGGCAGCATTGCGGGTCAGTAAGCAAATGCCGCGCCAGCGCCTCGGTCCAATCGGCCGGTGCCGGCTCGAGCGGTTGCAGCTGCTCCCGAAGCAGCGTAAGCGCCGCGTGAGGGTCGCGTTCAGCCGCCCGAGCGACCGCATCGGGATCGGCGATGCGGCCCATCGCGACGGCCGGCAGCGGCGCCGGGTCGAGCAGATTGAGGATGACCGCGCCACTGCGCGGGAAGCGATTGAGATGCGCGTCGAACGCGCCGTGCAACAGCACGTCGCCCGCAGCTGCGCGAAAGCAGCCACGGTTGCCGTATTCTTCGTAGCCGCCCGACAGGACCACGGCCGAATATGCGCGATCGTGTCGATGGCGCTCGATTCGCTGTCCCGACTGCCAGATCTGGCGACCCGTGCGAATGGGAGAATAGCTGCTCATGGAGACTCGATCGACGGACCCTGCGACGCGTATGTGACCAATCGTCAAGCGTCGAGCATACCGGAATCGCTCAGAAGCTCGCCTGGGAAACGCACGAGAGCCATGGCGCATAACGTTGCGCGACAACTTCGCGGGTGCCGGAGTCATCGACGTCCCGCGAATCCGGGGCTCGAGCTGCCACATCGGTCAACTCTCGAGAGCTCGCAGAGCGCCATTGCAGGTCTTGCGGGTTTGATCAGTCGGGTCAATCGGCGCGGCGCCCATGGCGCAGTCAAGCGCAAAACTCGCCGGCTGATCAACGGCCTCGCGGCGGCAACACGACAGCCGTTTGTATGCGTCGGCCAGTCCGCGTCTTCCCTGATCTGCGCTGGGCCACAAGATGTTTGGCCACCGGACTCGGATGTCTTCGCGGCGTCTCGAGGGCGAAAGTCGGTTCCTCGTCATCAGCACGCCTGCGTGAGTACGTGCAGCAAAGTGTCGCCAGCGGCAGCCTCACCCGCCAGACGCAGACTGGCCGACGCATGCCGATGTTCTCGCCGTCCAGATGAGCTGCCGTCTTGCTATCATGGGCCGCGCAATCCACCACGGGGAAACGCAAAAACTACAGCTCTTCGTAGCGAGCCGCCGCCCTGGCGTAGTCGAATAGCTTTCGATGTAATGTTTCGGTGATGTCCGCCGAGCCTGCCCACTCGTCATAGTGTCTGAAATTCGCTGCGGTGGCCGCGATTACCGCATCGAGTGACGGTTGAGTTGGAGTTGAGGCTTCGGTGTGACCTTGAGATATTTTAAGGCCCTGCTTGAAATGTTGAAGTAGATTGCTCAGGACGACAAATATGGCCCCGGCGAGGATGCCGGAATTCTCTTCAAGCTCTGAGATTGACTCGCGCTTCGCCCATCTGCAGGTCCCCGTCGCGAGTGATGGCGATATTGCCATTCGCGTCCACCGTTGTCTCCTATCCGGTCGATTACTGCCCGGCATTCGCTTGCTCCGTGATCCTTTACCCGCTGCCTATTCACACGCTTTGCAGCTCGCTTATCCGACCGACCCATCCGTGCGGGAAGACAACGGGTTTACCGAGTTCCACGGCGATGACACGGTGGGGTGGGTGCTGCCTATCTACCGGCGGTGCTGTGTCAGCGTGTCCCGGTTTGAAAGCGAGATATCCGACCGCGTGCCTTTTTGTCTCAGGCGCATACAGCCATTTTCGCCTGTTCAATGTTACGGTAGTTGCGACAGTTCACCTGGGCTCACCCGACCACCGGGCCTGACCCCTCATCCGCCTGTGGCTGGCAGATTCCGGAATCGTCCTCGCGGATCGATGCCGCCGCTTGCGCAGGGGTACAGTGTCGGGGCGCTTTAGACGGCTCCTTGCGGATGCCCGTCATAGCCCGTAGGCCGCTGATGACTGAACATCAGGTCGGCTCCACCTCCGTTCGCAGCAGGCGGGCCGACGATCATCGTCGTGGCTTTGCGTCACTAAAGAAAGTACCTCCTTAGCGACTCTCGTCGCACCTCAAACTCATTGACACGTTCCGGTCCGCCATCCTCACCGGTCCGGTCTGACCCTCGCGGGCCTCTTGGTTGGGTGCTTGCCACCCACCTGTGAGGACTTCCCGTGTCGCATCACTCTCTCTATCCACGCGTGCCGCCGTCAGTACCCCGGCGGAGCATCAGGTTGCCTTTACCACTCGCACCCCTGATGTGTCAGCCTTCCCCAGCTTCGCGACCGGGTCGGCCTCCGCATTACCCTTTTCGGGGCCTGCTCAACGTTCACTGCTCGTTGCAGCCCGCGTGTTCGCCAAGCCACCCAAGGTGGCCCTCTACATCGAAGGCTCTGATCGCTTCGTTACCTCCACGACCACTCCGATTGCTACCGGCTGGAGAGGCAGTTGCCGGGTGGGTCTATCTCCCACTGAGAGAGCGCACGTTTTCACGGCGCACGCGAAGTAATGACATGGACTCCCCCTGCTCTTACTGCATCAGTTATGCCAGATTGAAGACTGTCGTTCGTTCAATCACAGAGCAAGGGGAGTCGAGATGAAGATTACACGAGTCGGACTGGATATCGCCAAACAGGTGTTCCAGGTGCACGGTGTGGATGAGCATGGCAAGGTACGGGCGCGCAAGCAGCTGGCGCGAGCGAAGATGCTGGAGTTTTTCGCGCAGCTACCGCCGTGCCTGATCGGGATCGAGGCGTGTAGCAGCGCCCACTACTGGGGTCGTGAACTGACCCAGCTCGGGCATACGGTGAAGCTGATGGCGACGCAGTTCGTGATTCCGTACCGTAAGCGCGGCAAGAACGACGCGAACGATGCGGAGGCGATTTGTGAAGCGGTGGGCCGGCCGAACATGCATTTCGTGGCGATCAAGAGCGAGGAGCAGCAGTCGGTGCTGATGGTGCATCGGGCCCGAACGCTGGTGGTGGCGAACCGCACCGCGCAGGTGAACCAGATCCGCGGGTTTCTTGGGGAGTTCGAGCTGGTGGTGACAAAGGGAGTGGCACGGCTACGGCGCGAGCTGCCGGGCATCCTCGAAGATGCGGAGAACGGCTTGCCGGTACTCGCCCGTGAGGTACTCGCCGGATTACTCGAGCAGTTTCACGAGCTCGATGTGCGAGTGGCTGCGTACGACCGACAGATCCGCGCGCCCGCTTCCTCGGCGACCTCGAGATCCGCGATCTCGCGTGGTAGGAGTAAGTGACTCCGTCCGGAAATCCGCGTCTTTGGTGACGCGTGATCCGGGGGGATCCCAGCGCCGTCTACCGCCACCCCCACCACCAGAACAATGGACGCATCGTGGACACAGAAAGTCTTGAGAATTCTAGCGCATCGGAATTGATCTGCCGGTGCACCGCGGCGCGGTTGACGGCAAGCGGGTCTTTGCAAATATCGAGCGCCTCCCTGGTGAGTTGGGAAAAGCATGGTGACAGAAGGAAATAGTCACCGGCGCCTGGAACCACTCTGATGCCCACAGGGACTCTATCAGCAGCCCAATATGCAGCGCGCTGTACTTCGTCCGCAGCACCCGATCTTGGGCGAAATACAGAAGAACGGGGCGCTCAATTGAAGCAAGTCCCGGCGTGTCGAAGGCCGTGAGCTCTCGGCACAGTTCACCGGGCGGGCCGCGGCGCTGCTT
>JAJZFQ010000202.1 GCA_021805275.1 Pseudomonadota bacterium | reverse complement strand
TCGACATAGACCGACTTCGTCAGCGAATGCAGTGATCACTCGGGCCTCGGGCGGCTGAACGGCGGCGCTGACGGATCCGGCGCCTTGCGCGGCGGGTTCGTCCGCCGGTGAGCGAAATGAGCGCGCCGGAACGTGGCGGAACGGCAACGCCTGCGGATATCCACGATGTCCGCGGCTGCGAACATTGCCGAAGATCGGCTCCGTCCCAACAGGCGAGGGCAGGTGAGCCTCGCGCGCCGCCGGGTCCGGGACGGGCGTGTGCACGAGGCGGCCCGAAAGCGGGATGTGGTCACATGCGGAGCACTTGCGAATGAACCTCGACGCAGGTTTCGCCTCCAGCGCGGCATCGGCCGCCGCACCGGCGGTCCGCGGTGCGGCGCGTCCGGCCGAAGTGCGGCACACGTCAGCGTACGCCGCAGCAGTACGGGAGATCTGGCGTCCCATCGAAGGACCGGCCGATTCGGTGACGGCGCTGCATCACGAGGTGATGCGCTATGCGACGTTGGCGCCGAGTCACCGCAACGCACAGCCCTGGATGCTGCACGTTCTTGAGGGCGAACTGTTCATTCATCCGGATTTTACGCGCCGGGTCCCATATGCGGATGCGGATGACGAGAGTCTGTTCATCAGCTTGGGCTGTGCCGCGGAGAACGCAGGGATCGCGGCGCGGGCATTGGGTCTGCGCGGGACCGTGGCGTTTCATCCGGCCGGACGGGGCGGTCTGAAGATCGATCTGGGGGCAGCTCGGCGCATCGAGCCCTCGGCACTGTTTCACGCGATCCCCAGACGGCACAACGCGCCCGGGGCTTACGATGAGCGAACGCCGAGCGCCGCGGAGCTCGAAGCGCTGCAACACTGCGGCGCCGACCTGGGGGTCGATGTGGTGCTCGTGACTCATCGCCCGAAGATCGAGCGATTGGCTGCGCTGCTCGAGGCGGCCCATCAGATCCGGGGCGCGGATCCGGCGCTCCGGGCGGAACTCAGAGCATGGACCCGCGTCACCGAACACGCTGCGCTGCAGCGGCGCGATGGTTTGTTCACGGGCTGCGGTGGCGGGCACTCGGCCGCACGCTGGCTCGCTCCGCTGCTCTGCGATTGGCTGAGCCGTGCGCCTGCAAGCGGCGCACGGGCGGCCGATCGGGCGCGCAAATCCGGTGGATTTGCGGTGCTGATTGGCGCGAGCGGCGAGCCGCACCATTGGGTTCAGGTCGGCCGTGCCTGCGAACGCCTCCTGCTGCACGCTGCCGCCATGAACATACGTGCGGCCGTGATCAATGAGCCGATGGAGGTCCGTGCGACGCGACTGGCGCTCGCCGCGGAGCTCGGCAATCGTTGCCGCCTGCCGGGTGTTCTCATCCGCTTCGGCTACGGCGCCGCGGGACTCCCGTCGCTGCGCCGACCGCTCGGGCAGGTGATGCGATGAGCGTCAGATGCCCGAACTTTTTGTCGAGGCCACCTTCGGTCTGCGCGCGCTGAGCCATGAAAGTCCGCCTCCGACATGTCCTGGTCGTGGTGATCATTGCGGTGATCCTGCTCGCGATCACGGTGGTGGCGGCGCACAGCGGAACGTGAGGCCGCGCGGGGGGCACGCAGCGCCGGGCGGGCGTTGGAGCCTCTTGATCGGTAAACGCCCGGAGATTCAACATCGAGGCCGGCCGGGAAAACCGCGGGGTTCAGGGGGGTCATGTGCGCGCTCGCGCTCCGTGGCACCAACGCAAAGGAGGTACGTGCGCGATGGCGATCTTTCGAACGACCGTTGGGGCGAGCCTGTTCGGGTTCCTGGCGCTTTGCGGGTGTGCAGCGGTTCGACCCCATCCGTCCCCGTTGGCGCAATACGTGCGCGGGCTGCGTCTTTTGCGGGAACGGCCCGCGGGGTCGGGTGTTCCGGCCGGCATTCGATTGATTCGACAGGCCGCCGGGGAAAATTTCGCCATGGCGCAGGATCGAATCGGCCTGATGTATCTGTATGGGTTGGATGTTCCGGCCAACACCGCGCGCGCGATCCGGTGGATCCACCGAGCGGCCGAGCGCGGCGCACCGGCGGCGCAGCTGCAGTTGGGCAATCTGTATCGCTCGGGCCGGCAGGTTCCGCAGAGTTGGTCCCGAGCCTATTACTGGTACTCGATCGCGGCTAAGCCCGTGCTGAGCGATGTGCGCATCCAAAACAGCGCCCAGGTGCATGCGTTTGCAGGGCGGCTGCGGCGGCAGGTGGCCCACCGGCTGAGCGCGTCTGCGCGCGCTCGGATCGAGCACCGGGTTGCACGGTGGCAGCCGCTGCCGAGTGTTCCATATAGCGGTTGGATCACCAACGTCGGTGAGCGCGCCCGCTGACTCTGGGGTTCTGCGCCGCGTCGCCCGGTGACGCAGGGCGCAGCTCGCGGTGCGCGCACGAGGATTCGCCGCTATCTGAAGGGCACGGCCGCCAAGGCCTTCCACCGGGCCGCGGCATGCGGGTATGCGGTCAGGTACATCTGCGCGGCGATCGTATCGAACAGCGCCAGAGGATCGCCGTGGCGCGAATACAGGTTGAAATGCGTGCGACCTTTGCGGAAGGTGAACTGTGCATCCGCTCCAAGGGCGCTCAACACCGCATCGAACCTGCGCGCCGCACCGTTGAGATAAAACGTATCGGCCGTGCCCACGTAGACGTGGATTTTGCCCCGCAGGTATGCCCCGCGCTGCGCCCAGGTGTGCTTGACGATATGGGCCAGATCGAAGTGTGTGCGCCAGTAAGCAATGACCGTGGGGTTCACCTGGCCGGTGGTCCGGTCGAACATCGGCTCGGGCCGTCCGTCGGGCCCGCGCGGGGAGAACACCCAGTCGAAGGAGGCCATCTGTCCGCCGTATGACCCGATGACGTTCTCGAGTTTGGCGAACTGTTCGAACGTCTCGATCACCTTGCCGTGCATGCGCACCAGCGGGTAGGGCTTCCCGTCCGGCCGCCGGTAGACGTTGGCATCCGGGGCATACAGGTCGATGCCGGTGAAGTCGTGAAAGTCGCTCGGGTCGGGGGAGGTGGACCACGTACCGCCGAAGAGGCGCGGATAATCGACCTGCAGCTGCAGACTCGCCCAGCCGCCTGAGGAGTGCCCCTGCAAGAAGCGGTCGCGCGCGTGATCGAGCGTGCGCAAATGCGCCTCGATCCAGGGAATGTATTCCTGCGTGAGCGCCGAGCCCCAGGGACCGTCGTTGACTGAATTGGCGAACTCGTGCGTGCCGGTCGGCAGGTGCTCATCGAGCATCACCCAGATCATCGGCGGCATCTTGCCGGCGGCCATGCGCCCGTAGAGCGTGATGCCCATGAAGCGGCAGTAGGACATCGTGCCACCGAAACCGTGCGTCCAATAGACGGTGGGGTAGCGACGCGAGGGGTGCTTGCGGTAGCCGGGCGGCAGCACGACCCAGGCGCGGATGAAGGTCGGGCGACCCCAGAACGCGCTGAGCAGTGCGCTGCGCTGCTCGGCGAGCTGCAGGTGGGTCGCCGCCAGTTGCTCGGGCGCCGTGAGCTCGCGCGCCGGGCGCGGGGGGATCACCTTGTCGAGCGTCAGTTGGGGCTCGCGCCCGCGGCCCGGTGTCCATTGGTGCAGCGTCAGCACCGGACTGATCAGATCGCCGGGCGTCACGCCGCTGTAGTTGTACGTGTGGTTGACGTCGAGGACGGCCTGGACCTGGTAATCCCCGGCGGGGAGGTCGGACAACGGCTTCGGATACGCGGTCCGGTCGGCATCGATGTCGAGCGCAGCGCCGGGCGCGAGGTCATGGACGTTGCGGGCGGCAACCCAGGTGGCGTCGGGTTTGAATTCGTTGATCGAGACCTGCCGGGCACCGGTTCCTCGGGCCACGAACAACAGCAGGCGGCCCGAAAGCGGCGCGCGCAGTGCGGAGCCGGCCCTGACGCGAAAGAACAGATGCGCGTGCGGCGGCACGGCAGGGTGGCTGCAGGCGGCGAGCGAGGCGAGCAGTAAGCCCACCCCGCTGATCAGCGCGGCGCCCCGGCCCGAGCCCGTCACGCGAGGATGCTTCGATGACATCGTTCGTCCCCCTGCGCTCAGAGGAGGGAGAGTGTACACGCCCGCGTCCACCCCGGGGCCGCCGCGGCCTCGGGGTGGACGCTAGGGGCTAGTGCTGCGCTGCGATGTGGATGTCCCCGCCGGCAGAGCGCAGGGAGATGTGCGGGCCGCCACCGCCGATGGTGCCCTGGAGCTCATCGCCCGCGGACTTCTGGGTCGCGCTCAGCGGGAAGTCGCAGTCCACGCTGCCGCCGGCCGCCTCGGCCGTCAACGCCGCATGCGCATTCTGCGGCAGCTGCAGGGTGATGTCCCCGCCCGCGGTGTTCAGATTGATGCGGTGCGCTGCGGCCAACTCGGCGTGGATATCCCCACCAGCACTCGAGGCTCGCACCCGTCCATTGGCGTTACGGATGGCGATGTCGCCGCCCGCCGTGCGCAGCGTGAGAGGGCCGCTCGATTGGCTGATGGTCAGGTCTCCGCCGGAAGAATTCAGATGAATCGTGCCCTGGACGTTGCGCGCGTCTATGTCACCGCCGGCCGTTTGCACGTCCAGCGCACCCGTGACGTCCTGGACGTCCGCATCGCCACCGAAACTGGTGGCCCGGACCGCCGCACCGATGTTGCGGACGCTGATCGAGCCGCCGGCGGTGCGCAGTTCGAGCCGATAGGCGCTCGGCACGGCGACGCTGAGTCGGACATGGTCCTGCGACAGTCCGAACCAGTGCAGCCAATTGAACCAGCCGTGAAAGAAGAGCGAGCGGCGCGTGACCGAGATGCGCACGCCCTCGGGCGTCGTGCGCGACACGATGTGAAAAGCGTTCCGGTTCGGCCCCAGGCCCTCGGCGTGCATTTTGAACGTCACGTGTGAGGTCGTGCCGCCGACGACGGAGACCGACCCAACGTCCGTGGACAGTGTCAGAGTGCCACCTGCGGGTGCGTTCAGGCGCGTCTGGTAGAGCGATTGCGCTGCGAAGGCCGGCGCGGCGAGCAGCAAGGCGGTGAGCATCGCGATCGGTCCGGCGAACTTGGAGGGCATGGTCAACTCCTCAGAGGGGCTGTCGCGATGAGAGAGAAGGGCACACCGGCGGCAGATGCGCACCGCCGCGGCGTGGGTTCGAGCCTGCGCCGAGCGGCATTCTGATCATCCCCTATCTCCTCTTCTTGAGCCAATGGACGGTGCACGGGCCTCGGGCCGCCCGGCGTCCCCGAGAGAACACGGATCGGTGCCCAAGGTTGCAGCCTGCCACGACCGGCTGCGTCTGGGGGGGTCGAGCACGCTCTCTGACGCTTCATTCGGGAGACGATAATAAGTTTTGATTTCAATCACATGCGCGCAATTCCTGCGGTCCCGAGAGTCGCCCGTCGCGTCATTGCCGACCGCGAGGCTCTCGGTTCCTCAGGGTGAGCCTTTCCAGCGCAGCGCATCGACCACGAGTGAGAAGGCCTGGGACTGTTGGCGCCGGCTAGGGTAGTACAGGTGATACCCGGGAAACGGCGGGCACCACTCCTCGAGCACCCGAACCAGCCGGCCGCTGCGCAGTTCGCTCTCGACCAGGTGTTCCGGCAGCATCGACAGCCCGAAGCCCGCCGCGGCCGCCTCGATGACCAGGGGCACGGAGTTGAACACCAGCCTGCCCTCGGTGCGCGCCTTGAGCGGGCGGCCGTTGCGCTCGAATTCCCAGGCATAGAAATCCCCACGGCTCGCGCGGCGAATGCGGATGCACTCGTGATCACCGAGCTCGCGTGGGCTCTTCGGCGGCGGCCGCTTCGCGAAATAGGTCGGTGAGCCGAACACCGCCAGGCGCATATCCGGGCCGATGCGCACCGCGATCATGTCGCGGGCGACCTGCTCGCCGATGCGCACGCCGGCATCGAGCCGCTCGGCCACGATATCGATCAGGCGTTGCTCAACGAGCACCTCGACGTGGATATCCGGATACTGCACGAGCAAGCGCTCGAAGGCCGGCCAGAGCAGGGTACGGGCCGCATCTTCCGTTGCCGTGATGCGGATGGTGCCGGCAGGTTTCCCGCGCAGTTCGCTCAGCGCGGCGAGCTTCGCCTTGATGTCCTCGAACGAGGGTCGCAGCTCCGCCAGGAGCCGCTCGCCCGCTTCGGTCGGCGCGACGCTGCGTGTCGTACGCGTCAATAGACGCACGCCGAGGCGCGCCTCGAGCCGTCGAATGATGTGGCTCAGAGCCGATTGTGACGTCGCAAGTTTGGCCGCCGCCTTCGTGAAGCTGCGCTCATCGGCCACGGCCAGAAACGCGATCAGATCTCCGAGGTCGCTGCGTCGCATTCATGAAATCTCGACATAAGGGCATTCACGTTCCGGGCGCTAGTGGCCGTACGCGCGCTCGCATATTCTCTCGTCGTCCCGCCGGTGGGCCTCCCTCGTAACATGTTGCCTCCTGGCCGATCCAATCGCGCGTAGGTTCCGTCACAGTCTAGGGCGGGACTACGATAATTTCCATCTGACACGGCGGGCGCCGAATGGCGCGCACGCGCCTTGGGCGGCGTGTGAGCGCTGTGTGGGCCATGAAGCGGTGGCGTCCGATTCCCGGTGCGCCCGACGGCGCCCGTTCGAAACCCCCGGTGTCCCACACGGCGACGGGCAACACAGGTCGGAGACGACCCCGACACTGTATGAGTCGAGACCGCCGCGGTCGACGTCAATCGGCGCGCGGGCCGCGGAGGTCATCCCGAGGGCGGCTGAATCTGCCGATTTCGAGAGAGGGCGCCATAGGACTGTAGGAGTAGTGATGTTCATCCGAATGATCCATGGGGTTACCCGTGGTGCGCACATAG
>JAJZFQ010000221.1 GCA_021805275.1 Pseudomonadota bacterium | reverse complement strand
CTCTCAGGGACGCCGGGTGTGGCTCTTCGCGAACAATCCGTTCGGTGCCCGCGCGAGCGCGAACCTCTTCTCCCTGGTCAGTACCGCCCGCGCCAATGGCCTGGATCCCTCCGCGTACCTGACCCACCTGTTCGAACACCTCCCTGCTGCCGATACCGTCGAGGCGCTCGAGGCACTGCTGCCTTGGAACCTGCGCGACGTGCTTCGCACCACCCGCCGCGCCACCTGAGGCGCACGCCCCTCACCACCGTTGCCACCCCGGTCCGGTCTTCCTCAGGACACCCAGCCTCGGGTGATACCCACCACGTTCGCCCGCGGTAAATTCCGCTCACCCCCAACCGAGACCTACATCCCGGCGCCCCCGCTTTGCAAGAACGCGGTTCCCGGCGTGCTTATCACGAGAGCGGCTCCGCGGGGCCGATCACCGAGGCGGCGCACCCGTGATACACGGCGCCCCAAATCACGTTCAAGCCATTTTTTCACGCCGGTCGTTGCAATTTTAGCGGCAAAATTCGAGCACCCCACCGACCTCAACTGTCGCCTCTCGGCAGTGGTTCGCCGAGTTCCGATCGACCCGATCTTGCGACTGATACCGCTATCATAGTAGGGTGACCACCGAGCTCGTGAGCATGACGCGCCGAGCGCCATCCCCTCACTCTCTGGAGCCGCGCCATGCACCGCCGATTGCGAACCCTTCTGGCCGCCACCCTGCTCGCCACCCCCTGGTGCGCCTGGGCCGCGGCGCCCCCGCCGACACCGAAGGTCACCCGCAGCGGCGAGCTGCGCGCGCCGGGCGTGAGCTTCATGCTCTACAACGACAACTACAGCCCGATTTTCTTCGACCAGAAGGACGCCGCCCTGCAGATCATCCTGCACGGCCATCGCATCGCGACGAACGGCAGCGTTCGCCTGTTGCCAACGCCCCAGCAGTGGGATGCGATTCCGCACCTGATTCGCCGGCGCGCCGACCGTGCGCACGACCGGCTGATCGCGCACATGGACTACCCGGCCTATCATCTGCACTACCACGTCGTGGTGTCCGCCGAACCCGGCGGCGTGCGCGTCAGCGTCGACCTCGACAAACCGCTGCCGAAGGCGCTGGTGGGACGCGCCGGATTCAATCTGGAGTTTCTGCCGTCGATCTACGTGGATAAGGCCTATGCCATCGACGGCAAGGTATTCGGCGTGCTGCCACGCTACCCCGAGGACCGCATGATCCGCGCGCCCGGGAAGCTCGGCGTCCCCGGAGAACCCTGGTACGTACGCCAATGGCACCGCGCGCTCGGCTGGACTGAACCGCTGCCCTTCGCGCAGGGCCAGCACCTGACGCTGGCGGTGAACGATCCGCTCGATCGGGTCAGCATCCGCTCCGCGAGCGGTGCGCTGCTGCTCTACGATGGACGCGACGAGGCGCAAAATGGCTGGTTCGTGGTGCGCACGCTGATTCCCGCAGGCAAGACACACGACGCGGTGGTGTGGCACATCCACCCAAGCACCCTGCCTCACTGGATCCGCCCGCCCATGATCGCGCACAGCCAGGTCGGCTACGCCGCTGCGATGCGCAAAGTCGCGGTCATCGAACTCGATCGGCGGTTCAAGGGCCCGAAGCGCGCCGAGCTGCTGCGCCTCAGCGCCAATGGCACCTACCACGTGGCCTACCGCGCACGGCTGTCAAAGGCGGTGCGCTGGCTGCGCTACGCGTACGTGAAGTTCAATTTCTCATCGGTCACGGCGCCGGGACTGTACGTCATCCAGTACGACGGCGAGCGCAGTGACGTCTTCCCCATCGCGCCGAATGTCTACGCCAACACCTGGCAGACCTCGCTCGATGGCTTTCTCGCCGAGCAAATGGATCATGTCTCGGTGCGTGACGCCTACCACATGTGGCATGGCGTGGCGCACCTCGACGACGCGCGCCAGGCGCCGCCGAACCTGACCCATTTCGACGGCTACTGGATGGGGTCGAACATCGACTCGCCCTACAAGCCCGGTCAGCATATTCCGGGCCTGAACGTCGGCGGCTGGTTCGATGCCGGCGACTTCGACAACGACGCCTTCGGCCAGTACGGCACCATCATCAATCTCGCCACCACTTACACCACGTTCCACCCCCAGTGGGACGAACTGTCGGTGAACGAGCAGACCCGCTCGGTCATCATGCATCGGCCCGATGGCGTACCGGACATCGTCGAGCAGGTCGAACACGGCGTCCTGCAAACCCTCGCGCAAATCCATGCGGTGGGCCACCCCATCACCGGCATCCAGTCGCCGTACCTGCTCGGCTACACCTTCATCGGCGACGCCGCCTCGCAGACCGATGGACGACTGTACGACCCGAAACTCGCCCTGGGTCAGATCCAAGGCGACCGCTCCGGCACCCCGGATGACCGCTGGGCCTGGACCATGACCTCCCCGGACATGGAATACGGTGCGGCGGCCGCGCTGGCGGCCGCCGCACGCGCCCTGCACGGCTGGAACGATCCGCTGGCGAAGCGCTGCCTCGCCGCGGCGGTGCGAATGTGGACTCTCGCTCGCGCGCAACCCGATCATCCGCACTTCCGCCCCGACCACGAGGGCTCCGGCGGCTTCCGGGAGCGCGCGATGGGGCCGCCCGGGTGGACTGCCACTCTGGAGCTGACTCTCGCCACGCATGGCGCAGCCCCCTACAAGGCCCGGCTCGCGGCGATGCTGCCTGCGATGCTGAACCACATCGGCGCGGGCGGGTGGGAAGCCGTACAGGCGCGCCAGTACCTCAGCGCGCATCAGCGCCGGCAGCTGCGCACCGCGGTTGAGGCATTCCTCCCGATCCTCAACCGCAAGCTCGCGGCAACGCCGTTCGGCGTCCCGCCCTCGCTCGGGGCCTGGGGCGACTCCTCGCAGGTCGCAGAATTCGGGGTCGCGATGTACTTCCTGCATGAGGCGTACCCGCACCTGGTCGGTCCCGAGTACACCCTGCGGGCCGCCAACTACCTGCTCGGGACCCATCCGGCCTCGAGTGTCTCGTACATCTCGGCGATCGGAACGGCCTCGAAGCTCAAGGCCTACGGCAACAACCGAGCCGACAACACATTCATCCCGGGCGGCATGATTCCCGGCTACGTCATCATCAAGCCGGACTTCCCGGAGTGCATCACGAACTTCGGCTTCCTCTGGTACGAGGATGAGTACACCGTGGATGCCGCGGCAACCTGGATCCTGGAAGCCAACGCCGCCAGCGCCTTGGTACAACAGCAGGCCCATCCCACCGGCCGCCGCACCTGAAGCGGACGTCTCAGCCGCGCGGCTCGAACCGGCGCAGACTCCACTCAGAGAGTCTGCGCCGGCCTGCCGACGTCACTCCGCGATGAGCTCCCGAGACCTGCGCCGCAGCCACGCCGCTCAGGGTCCCGGGGCATTCTCCACCCGGTAGCGCAACCACACCGCGCCGCCCTCGAGCACCTCGCTGCTCGTCAGCTGCAGGCTCGCGAGCGGCGCACGCTGCTCGGCCTCTTGCGCCGCGGAATCGAACACACTCGGCGCCCCTTGGGCGCCGTCCACCGCCGGACACAGCGCCAGACTGATCTCATCGATCAATCCGGCGCGCAGAAATGCGCCATTGACGTGGCCACCACCTTCGATCAGCAAGCGCCGAATCCCGAGCTCCTGGGACAGGAACTCCAATACCGCCGCCAGATCGAGCGTGCGCTCACCGCCGAAGAAATACGACACCCCATCGCGCCGCAGGCCCTCGAGGTGTGCATCGGGGACCTGCGAACCGAGCACCACCACGATCGGATCACCGCCGATGTCCGCCCGACCCCAGGCAATCTTGCCATGCAGATCGAGCACGATCCCGAAGGCCGGGGCCTGACGCCGGGGCAGCCAAGGCTCGCGCGGATAGACCTGCTCGCTGCGCACCGGGTAGGTGCTCGCCTTGGCAAATTCCTCTCCGGTCACCCGTCCGATCAGCCACGCATCCCCCGCCAGGCGCTCGTGCAAGCGCTCGAACAGCGTCCCGCCGTCGCGGGTTTGTGGACGCCAGCGGCTGTGCAGAATGCGTCCGTCGAGGCTTGCGACCATGTGACATATGACATACGGTTTCATCGGAGATCTCCACTGGCCTGGGCCGCGCTGCAGTGCGCGCCGGTCATTTAATACAGGCCACCGCGTGCGCGCAACGCCCATCAGGGAGAGGAAAACTGTTAGCGCGCGCACACTTCGGATCTGCGGTGCTGGCGTATCAGACGCGATAGTCGTAAGACTGGCGGGACATCGGGCTAGGCAACCTAAGGGTTACCCTGGGGTCGACCCATGATCGACATCACCGTCTTCGCCGCCATGGCGCTGCTGCTCATCGGATACGCCGCTGTACTCTACAGCGGTCTGCGGCGCGCGCAGCGGCGCCTCACCCGCGCGTGGTGTCACCTGGATTTCGCCTGGGACCGGCGCGATGGGGACCTGGTGAAGCTCCTCGAACTGTGCCGTCGGGACGGCCCGTGCGACGGCGAATTGATTGAACGGGTGCTGCGCGCGCGCCAGACGCTGCACGACGCGCGTCAGCGCCGCGACGTGTCTGCCGTGAACGACACCGAAGATGCGCTGCGCCGCACCCTCGTGCCCATGTACCCGGCCGCCTCGCGTCAACGCCAAGGACACGCCGAGGCCGTGGTCCGGGCGCTGCGCTTTCGTATCCAGGCGCACGAACAGGCGATCGCGGCCGCGCGCACGCGGTACAACCAGGCCGCCAGTGCGCTGAACTCCCGAATCGAAATGCTGCCCGAGACGCTCATCGCGGGCCTCTGCGGGGTCACGCCCGCCGCACTCCTGCAGTGCGAGACGGGCGCGCAGGCCGATCTCGGAATCGGTCTGGCGTTCAGCAAATGACCGCGCCCGGCCCGAGCGCTAAAGGTCTGCGGCGTCGCTACCGATAACTGAAGATACTTCCGCTGCGCAGGATGCCTGCTATGCCCTCGACTCCCCACAAACCGGTCGGCTGCCGCGCATGTCGCGAGCCGGGCACCGCGCCGGAATTCACCATGGCCTTTCAGCCCATCCTCGACAGCGAGTCGGGCGAGGTGTTTGCGCACGAAGCACTGGTGCGCCCACTCGGCGGCGGCTCGGCGTACGAGGTGCTCAGTCAGATCACCGCTGAGAATCGCTACGCGTTCGACCAGGCCTGCCGCGTCAAGGCAATCAGCCTCGCCGCCGAACTCGGCATGCGCAGCCTGCTGAACATCAACTTCCTGCCCAATGCCGTCTACCAGCCGGCCGCCTGTATCCGGGCGACGCTCGAGGCGGCGACCCGGACCGGGTTTCCGCTGACGCAGATCGTGTTCGAAGTGACTGAGGATGAACGCTCGCGCGATGCGAAGCATCTGATGGCGATCTTCACCGAGTACCGGCGGCACGGGATGCGTACGGCGATCGATGATTTTGGCGCCGGCCATTCCGGCTTGAACCTGCTCGCGCAGTTTCAGCCCGACATCGTCAAGATCGACATGGCGCTGACGCGCGATATCCACACCGACCGGGTCCGCCGCACCATTACCCGCTCCATCGCGCAGATGTGTGCACAGCTCGGCATCACGGTGATCGCCGAAGGCATCGAATCACTCGATGAGGCCCTGTGTGTGCGCGACCTCGGCATTCATCTGCTGCAGGGCTACTACTTCGCCCGACCACAGCTCGAAGCGCTGCCGCCGATCGCCAACGACGCTTTGCACGCGATCCACAGTGCGGCCGACGCGTACGCGTACCAGGCTCTACCGCTCGCCGCCGGCTAAACGCGAAGGCGCGCACACGGCGCATCGGCCGCCCGATCCCTCCACGCGTGCCGCCGGATGGGCGAACAGCAGCAATTTGCGTGCCCAGATCGCGAACCTCAATATAAACAGGCGCTTGCCGTTCACGCCGTTTCGCCACGGGCGCCAAGCGTAAAATAGTTCGACGCCGCTTCCCGGTCGGGGGTCCTCCCGCAGGCACCGAGCGTCCCCAGAGGCCCGCGCACTGTCTAGGACAGTGCGCCACCGACTCCGTCACATTTCTTGCCGTTTCCCCGACGGCTCTGCTATACATCGGCACAAATTCGAAAACACATTGAGACCAACACAGGCGTGGAAGGCCTTCCCGGCGAAGCGCGTTCCAACACGATGCATTGGTTCAGGGGAATGACAAAGCCATGTCAGGGCGGATCCGGTATTGGATCCATCATGCGACGCCCGCTTGCCGCGCCGGCGGACCGTGCGCGCGCCGCCATCACCCATTTGGGGAGCATCCAGATGTTTGTTAAGAGAAATCTTTCGCGATTGGTTCTCACGACGCTGTGCATGGCAGCCGCGGCAGCGACGACGACGACGACGCTCGCAAGTCCCGGCCGTGACTTCAGCCGCAAATCGGAAGATGCCGGACCCGCAGCATCTTCAACCCAGATCACGAGCCAGATCATCCTCAACGTGAACAATCTGCCCGCGTTGCGCAATTACGTGCTCTCCACGGTGACTCCAGGTGATCCGAATTTCCATCACTTCCTGACGGTCGAGCAGTTCAGCGACAACTTTGCACCGTCGGAGAAGAGCATTCAGCAGCTCGTGAAATACCTTCGCTCGTACGGAATCACGGTGGACAAGATCTACCGCGATCACCTCGACATTACGATCAGCGGCACTGCTGCGCAAATCAATGCAGCCTTCTCCACGCAGGAGCGCATGTATCAGCGCGACGGGAAGACCTTCTACCGGCCGGCGTGGAAGTACTCTCTGCCGGGCAATCTCGGTCAGATGGTGCTCTCGGTGCCGGGACTGAGCAGTGAGCCGGCGAGCTTTCACCCGATGATTGCGCGACTCGG
>JAJZFQ010000185.1 GCA_021805275.1 Pseudomonadota bacterium | reverse complement strand
AAGCCGTAGAAGCGCGGCGTGCCGCTGCGGTCGTAGTCCGCCTCGAGCGTCGTCGTCCAGCGCGACTGGCGCAGCAGGCCGGTCTGCCAGAGCGCATCGAAGGAGCTCTGCACGCGCTGCTGCATGCTCGCGACGATCGACCACTGGGTGTTGAGCGAGGGGTACTCGAAGATGCGCGCATCGACGCCGAGCCCGAAGTACGGGTTGTGCGTGATGTCCGGGGCGATGATGCGCGTGATCTGGTTCTGCGCATTGGTGTGCAGAATCGTCGGGATCACCCCGACGGTGGTGCCGCTGTTCGGGCCGACTGCGATGTACGGCACCGGCAGCACCGGCCAGGTGGACGGGTTCAGCCAGTCGATGTGCGATGGCGGGTGCGCCGGGGCGCGCTGCAGGCGGTAGCAGGGCGGGTGTGCCCGTGTCGCCGTCGGGCAACTCGGTGCGCCGGGGCTCGCGGTGCACGGGACCGCCGCGGCAGGCCGGGTCAGACAGGGCGCTGGTGCGTGCGCCGCGGCTGTAGCGCTGGCGCCGAGGCCCGCGAGCGCCAGCGCGATCGCTGCCAGGAGAGTGTTCGCTGGGCTATGCTTGCTTGCCGTGCCGTCCATTTTTTTCAAGCCCGTCAGAGTACGTCCCGCGTCGATCGGCCGCAGCGTCAAGCTCACGGTGCCAGGGACCACCGCACGCGCCGGCGCCGTCGCGCCGGCGGCGCGACGGTCCTGGGCGATCGATGGAACGGCGGATTATATCGGTGAATCATGAATTGCACTGCACGACGTGGGACAGAAGAGGCGGCCGCAGGGAGCGAGGCGTGATTGACCTGTGCGCCGCCGGGGCGCTGCCGCTGGCGATCTGGGCGTATCTGCTGCTCGCGCGCGGGCGGTTCTGGCGGCCGGACACGCTGCCGGCGCCGGGTCCCGGGGTGAGCGCACGGGTGGTGGCCGTCGTGCCGGCCCGCAACGAGGCCGAGCACATCGCGCAGGCGGTCGGCTCGCTGCTCACGCAGCGCTGGGACGGCCAAGTCCAGGTGATCGTCGTGGATGACGGCAGCACCGATGGCACCGCGGACGTGGCGCGTCAGGCCGCAGCGGCCGCCGGGGCCGCGGAGCGTCTGACCGTGATCTCGGGGGCGGCGCTGCCGCAGGGGTGGACCGGCAAGCTCTGGGCGATGGCGCAGGGCGTGCGGGCCGCGGAGCGGCTCGAGCCGCAGTACCTGCTGTTCACCGACGCGGACATCGAGCATGCCGAGGACTCGGTGAGCGCCCTCGTGGCGCAGGCGCAGCGCCAGGACCGAGATCTGGTCTCCGTGATGGTGCGCCTCTCGAGCGCGACCTGGGCGGAGCGCTGCCTGATCCCCGCCTTCGTGTTCTTTTTCTTCAAGCTGTATCCGCCGGCGTGGATCGGCGAGCGCGGCCGGCGCACCGCCGGTGCGGCGGGCGGGTGCATCCTGATCCGTCCGGCGGCGCTGGCGCGCGCCGGTGGACTGGAGTCGATCCGCGCTGCGATCATCGATGATTGCGCGCTCGCCGGACGCGTCAAGGCGAGTGGTGGGTCGTTGTGGCTCGGACTGTCGGCCACGACCCGCAGTCTGAGGGTCTACGGCAGTGTCGGGGAGATCGGCGCCATGATCTCGCGCACGGCGTTCAATCAGCTGCGCCACTCCTGGTGGCTGCTCGGGGCGTCGCTCGCGGGCCTCGCGCTGACCTACGTGACACCACCGCTGTGGGTCGCGAGCGCCGAGCCGCTGTGCGTGGCCCTCGGCGCGGCCGCCTGGTTGCTGATGACGCTCGCCTACCTGCCCATGGTGCGCTTCTATGGCCTGCCGAGCGTCTACGCGCTGCTGTTGCCGGCCGTGGCGGTGTTCTACGCCGGCGCGACGCTGCACTCGGCGTTGCGCTATGCGGCCGGCCGCGGCGGGCAGTGGAAGGGACGCGCGCAGGATGTGCGCGCCGGCGACGCCTGAGCCGCATGGACCCACAGGGCGCGGCGCGTCCCACCCTCGATCCGCGGCGGATCGACCTGTGGTGCGCGTTTCTCCAGGACATCGATGCCGAGGGGCGCTGGCGGCAATACGCCGCGCTGCTCGATGAGGGGGAGCGACGCCGCGCCCGCGCGCTGCGGCGAGCGGCCGACCGGCGTCGGCACGTCGCCGCCCGCGCGCTGGTGCGCACCGTGTTGTCGGGGTACCTGTCGCCGGCTGCGCAGGACTGGCGGTTCGTCGCGGATGCGCACGGCCGTCCGCAGCTCTCGCCCGAGCATCGATTGCCCGAGCTGCAATTCAACATCGCGCATACCGCCGGTCTGGTGGTGCTCGCCGTGACGGTCGGCGGGGCGCTCGGCGTCGATGTCGAAACGCCCCGGCGGCGCACCGACACCGTCGCGCTGGAGCGGTATTTCGCGCCGGCGGAGCGGGCGGCGCTTGAGGCGCTGCCCGCCGCTGCGCGGCGACGGGGATTCTTCGAGGTGTGGACGCTGAAGGAGGCCTACCTCAAGGCCCGCGGCCTCGGCTTGCGCGTGCCGCTCGAGAGCTTCGCGTTCGAGTTCGGCGCGCCGGCGGGCGTGACGCTGCAGGTCACGGCCGCGTGTGCCGACACGCCGCAGCGCTGGGCACTGGCCCAGCTCAGTCTGCGCGGGCGTTATCTGCTCGCCTTGTGCGCCGAGCGACGCACGCCGTCCCCGCTGGCCGTGAGGCTGTACGAGACCGTGCCGCTCGGTGCGGTGCGCTTACTGCAGGCACCGGTGCTGCGCGCCACGGGAATCGAAATGTCCTGAAGACCTCCGGGTCCCACGGGGTGAACCGCTGGCGGCTGCGCGTCGATCAGGCCAAGCCCAGAGTGGTCACGTCGGAGCGAGCACGGCGGCTCGCGACTCCGTCGGTGCAAGCCATTGAGGCAGCGTCCCTACTTGACGTATGACGGTGTGGGCCACACGAGAAGTGATCGAGATCGATCGATGTGATCCGAGCCGCAGCCTCCGCTTCGATGTTGGGCCGGTGCGCGCCGCGGCCGCTCAGCCGAGCCGCTGGCGAAGGAACTCGCCCATCGCATTCAGGGATTGCTCGGCCGCACGATAGTGTCCCAGGGAAGACTGAAACACGTGCGGCATGCCTCGCCAGATCGACAGCGTGACGTCCGTACCGGCGGCCCGAGCGAGATCGGCGAAGCGGACCGAATCATCGAGCAGCACCTCATCGTCACCGACGTCGATGTGAATCGGCGCCAGGCCGTGCAGCCGTGCGTAGAGCGGGGACGCCTTGGGGTCTGCTGCGTCGTGGCCACCAAGATAGGCCTGCGCGAGACCGCTGAGGACCTCGCGCGTGAAGATCGGGTCCGCTGCGGCGCGTGTTTCGAGGCTCGCGCCGGTGAGCGCAAGATCAGTCCAGGGCGAGAGTACCGCGGCGCCTCGGGGTGGCACGGATTCCTTCGCCTCCTCGGCCGCGAGGATCGATAACAGTGACAACGTCAGGCCGCCGCCTGCCGAGTCGCCGGCGATGACGATGCGTTTGAACCCATCCGCGAGGAGACCACGATAGGCGTCAACCGCATCGTCAATCGCGGCCGGAAACGGGTGCTCCGGCGCAAGCCGATAGTCGGCCACAAACGTGTCGGCACCGACACGCGCGGCGATCTGGCCCGCAAAGTGAGTGTACGCGCGCGCCGAGCCGAGCACGTAGCCGCCGCCGTGCAGAAAGAGCACGCACGCGCCTGACGTGGGGTGGTGTGGACGGCACCAGAGGCCTGGAATGCCACCGACCGTCGCCGCTTCCACGGCCACACCCGCCGCTGCGGGTGTGGTGGCGAGCAGCGCCTCGAACATCGGCCGCGCCGCGGGGCCGAGACGCTCACCTTTATGAGGCAATGCGGCCTGTCGCATGTCGTTCAGGGCCGCGATGTCCTGCGGCGCAAGGGGGTGGAGGGTGGTCATCGATGTTTTTCCCTGAGCTATTTCTGGGCCGTCGATCGAGGGGCTCAGCCGTTCGCCCACGCGGCGGCGGCGTCCTGGGCAAAGTCCCGATAGGATCGCGGCGCGCGACCGAGCAAGTGGGTGAGCTGAGCCAGATCAGCCGCGCTCGCCACCGCGCCGTCGGTCTGGTAGCGCTTGAGCATCAAGCGCAGATCCATGGCGTGCCAGCTCGGCATCATCCCCTTCATGCGCTGCTCCATCGCAACGAGATCATCGCCGCCATAACGCACCGGGCGTCCCAGCGCCTCACCCCAGGTGGTGGCGAGGTGCTCACCGGTGAGGGCCTCCGGGCCGACCAGACTGAAGGTTTCCCGCGGCAACGCCGCCGGCGCGCGGTGCCGCCGAAGAAGCTCAAGAGCCGCTGCCTCGCCGATATCGCGGATATCGACCATCGAGACGCCCTTCGATCCGATCGGCATGGCGTAAACGCCGAACTTCAGCAGTGGCTCCTTCAGGCGCAGATCATTTTGGATGAAATACGCCGCGCGCAGCACGGTCGCCGGAATGCTCAGCTCCTCGATCATTCGCTCGACGGTGTACTTGCCGGCGAAGTGCGGCACATCCGCGTAGGAGTCGCCCTTGAACACGGAGAGATAGACAATTCCTTTGAGATCGCTTTCGCGCGCGACACTCAAGGCCAGCATCGCTTGCGTCAGTTCATCCGGAACGTTGGGGGCGAGCAGGAACAGTGTGTCGATCCCCTTCATCGCCGCGCGCACCGAGTCGACGTCGGCCAGATCTCCGCCGACGGTGGTGATACCGGCCGGGAGCTTGGCGGTCGCGGGTGAGCGCGTGAAGGCCCGCACCTCATCGGCTCGTCCGGCGAGGTGAGCCAGAACCTGAGATCCAATCGTGCCTGTGGCACCGGTGACCAGAATGCCCATGTGAATTTCTCCTGAGAAGCGAGCGGGATGCCGCTTGATGTGCTGCGTACGGTAGCTGTTCCACTCGTGAGTTGTAAGACGCTATAATTGAGCCATAGAGTCTCAATAATGGAACACTTAGTGGACCTGCAGGCGTTGACGGATTTCAATTTGGTCGCCGTGCACGGCGGGTTCGGTCGGGCCAGTCGCCTCTCGGGGCGTGCCAAGGCCACGCTGTCGCGCCGGGTGGCTGACCTCGAACAGAGTCTGGGTGCGCGTCTCATTGAGCGTGGGGGACGCACGCTGCGGCTGACGGAGGAGGGACGCGCGTTGCACGAGCGCACGCAGGGCTTGCTCGCAGAACTGGCAGAGGTCGGCGACGCGATTGCGTTAGGGGCCTCGACCCCCCGTGGGCGCCTGCGGGTCAGTGCCCCGACGCTCTTTGCACAGATCGCGCTCGGGCGCATCGCGGCACGGTTCGCGCTCGCATACCCTGAGGTACGGCTCGAGATCGTGGCCGAAGACCGCCTCGTCGATCCCGTGGACGAGGGCTATGACGTGGTCATTCGGGTCGATCCCGCCGCGGATCAGCTGCTCGTGGGTCGACCGTTTTTGCGAGATGAGCGACTGGTGGTGGCCCCGCCCGGGATGGCGTGCCCAACGCATCCGCAGGGAGACGCCCGGGAGATTCCCGTCAGAGCGGTGCTGATGACTTCGAGGCGTGCGGATGGGGTGTGGCGCATGCGCCGCGGCGCTCGGCCGCCCATTTGTCTCAGACCGGAGCCGGTCCTGCGGGTCTCGACGCTCTCGATGGTGCGCGATGCCGTAGTGGCGGGCGCCGGCGTGGCCTTGCTGCCCAAGATGCTCGTCGCCGAGGACATTGCCACAGGGCGTTTGCTGCCGTGGGGCCAACAGGACGGCCCGGAGGTGGAGCTCTGGGCGTTGCACAGTTCGCGTCGTCTGGTCGGCGCCAAAGTGCGCGCATTTCTCGAGGTTTTGGAACACTCCTTTCCGACCAAGGTCCTCTCAGGGGGTTGAGCGAGCCGGTGGTGGCGGTGGCATCGCCGCGCGGCGCGCCCGATAGGGGCTGTCCGGCGCCCACTGCGGCCACTCCGTGCCGTCGGCCAGATCGCGGCCGAGCAGGTAGAGCGTCTGGATGTCCTCGAGCGTGCCGCTGAGATCCCAGTGCGGATTGAAGGCATCGGCGCGGGTGTTGAAACGCTCGAGCAGATACTCGCGCCAGGCGGCCTCGCCGGCCGTGCGCCCGCCGCTGACCAGATCGAACCCGGGACCGACGAGCAGCGCCGGCACGCCGGCACGCGCGAAGCTGTACTGATCGGAGCGATAGGCGAGCGCAAAGCCGGGCGTGGGATCGGTCGCGAGCGTGCGGCCCTGCAACGCCAGCACCGCGGTGAGATCATTGTTCAGACCCGAGGTGTCGGTGCCGAATGCCGTCATGTCCCGCGCTCGACCCAGAATGGGCCACAGATCGAGATTGATGTCGGCCACGGTGTGACTGAGCGGAAACACCGGGTGCTGCACGTAGTAGCGCGAGCCGAGCTGCCCGGCATCCCCGAGCGTGGTGAGTACGAACAGGATGCTGCGCGCCGGCGGCCGCTTGCGATGGGCAAACGCATCGGCGATTTCAAGCAGCGCCGCGACGCCGGTGGCATCGTCCGCCGCGCCCGGCAGGCGCTCCAGGCGGCCGTGTGCATCCGGCAGCGATCCGAGTCCGTCCCAGTGCGCGCTGTAGATCACCACCTGCTCGGGATGACGCGCACCGCGGATGACCCCGAGTACGTTGTCGGTCCAGCCGTACGCGACGGTGCTCTGAAGACGAATCGATCCGCGGGCCGCGAGCGCCGTCGGGGTGAAGTTCTGCTGCCCGGCGGCCTGCGTGAGCGCCGTGAGACTTGCCCCGGCGGCGCGGAACAGCCGTGCGGCGGCGGCGTGCGTCAGCCAGCCCGCCACCGCCAGTCGTTTGCCGGGCGCGGCGCTCGCCGGCAGGCGTTGTACGGCGCCGGTGGCCGCGGCGCGCAGCGCCCGCCACGTGCGCAGTGATCCGTCGGGATGGATGATGAAGCACGCGGCTGCCCCGTGACGGGCCGCCAGAGCGAACTTGGCACGGGCGAGCGCGTGCCGGCTCACCGTGCCGTCGGATTCCCCGGGATCCCCGTCGAGCACGATCACGATCTTGCCGCGCACGTCGACGCCTTGAT
>JAJZFQ010000144.1:3832-28717 GCA_021805275.1 Pseudomonadota bacterium | reverse complement strand
TTGGATTCGCGCAATTTTCAACCATCAGTGACTGGATTGAGATCTGGGGATGGTCCATCGTCAAGGTGCGCAACGCCGACGTTGAAGTAATAGACGGTGTGACGTGGCTACGGATGCCGTCACCGCCGGCGGTGTCGGCGAGCGCGACGAGCGCCTCTGGGCTCTCCCAAAGCGGAACGACGACGACCATCAATGTGGGCGCCTCGACCTTCTATCTCGGAAACATCACTCTGAACGCGAGCGCCGGGAGCGTGAACCCCGGGGCCTACGGCACCTACTACGTGTACTTCGACGATCCTGGCTACGGCGGGGGTGCCGTCACTTACCAGGCGAGCAGCAGCATCCTCGATACCACCAAGGCGCCATTCCGGTTCTACTTGGGCTCACTCACGACTGCCTCTGGGGGCGGTGGCGGAGGTGGTGTGGGTCCGATTGGGCCATGCTTCTCTGGCGACACGAGGGTGCTCACCGTCGATGGCTATCGACGCTTTGACGAGCTGCCCGAGGTGTTCGAGATCGTGAATCGCGCCGGCCGGTACTGGGCGAGCCTGCTTGTTCATCCCGACAGCACCACGCCGATGCGCCGGATGGGGCCTCACCTCGTCACTGAGGAGCACCGCATCCGCGTCGGCGCGGAGTGGGTTGCGGCCAAGGAGCTGTTTCACGAGAGCGCGCCGATCCAAGCGCGAACCGTGTACAACATGGAGGTGTGCGCCGACGTGTGGGACGACAAGCATTACCTCCTGGAGAACGGCCTCACCGCCCACAATCCGAAACCATGAGCACACTCGTCAAAATCGTCAAGCGCGCCGATCTCGGCCACGGGCTCATTGCGGTCACGTTGCGGCCCAACGAGGATGCAACGCACGACTCGGTGCGCACGTTCTACGTCACGGCGCCGACGAGCCGCGCGGAGCTCGAGGAATGGCTAGCGACCGAAAAAGAGAAGGTCGCCGCCCTCTATGATGCGCACCTCGCGGCGCACGACCACCTGGCGAGTCTGGAATAGACGGTGCCAGCATGATCACCCTGCTTGAAATGGTGTCGGCGATGAAGGTTGACAAACTCAAGGTCCCTGCGTCCCTCGTGGCATATCTCGCCTTCCTCGGCGTGGTATTCGGGACGCTGTTCGCCTTCGGGGTGTTCGCTCCACTCTTTGGCGGCTTCGCGCGTGCGGATCGGGTCAACCGAATAGCCGCGCAGCTCAACGTCCACGTCGCGCAGATCGCAAAGGACGACAACTCACACTGGGCGAACCAGACGGCGACCGCCCTCCTGCGGATGGACCAGGAGCGCTGCAAGCTGCCCGAGGGGCAGCTGCGCAGCATGTACGACCAGCTGATTCAGGTGCGCCAGAATGAGTTCTACAACCTGACGGCGCGGTATTACCCGCTGCCGCAGTGTGGTGATCTTTAGGGAGCTTTCGATGACCGACATGACGCGCTTGCTTGCCGAAACGGGGACCGACGAAGGATTCGAGGCCTCTCCCTACCGCGATACGGAGAACCTGTGGACCCTCGGCGATGGCCGCTGCGTCGAGACACATCCGCTCACCGGTCCGGAGTGGAAGATGCTCCTCGATGCCGGTCAGATGCAGGTCACGATCAATAGGGACGGTTCGGCTGCCCTCATGCGGGAACAGCTCCTCGCCACGGAAGCCCAGCTGGCCGCTGACTTCCGCGACTTCTGGCCGATGCTGAGTGATGCCCGACAGAACGCCCTGATCGAGATGGCCTACCAGCTCGGAGTCGACCACGAAGAGGAATTTCACGAGATGCTCGGCGATATCCGCGTCGCGGTGCATCTGAACACGCGAGCCGCGTGGGAGATCGTCAAGCGCGCCGGTCTCAACAGCCTCTGGGCGAAACAGACTCCAGAGCGCGCCGAGCGGGTCATGACGCAGCTTTCAACGGGCCAGTTCGCGTGACGATGCGCCGGAGTTTCCTGGCTGCGCTTGCGGCCCTGGCGCTCGCAAGTTCGCCAGCCTACGCACAGAAGTTCGTTGGCATCACAGCGCGCTGGACCATCCCTACGACGAACACGGACGGCTCGCCGCTCACTGATCTCGCTGGTTTCTATATCTACTACGGCACAAGCCCGAGCGCGCTCACGCACATGGTGCAGATCGCAAATCCGACGCAGGACAGTTACCTCTTCACCATCCCCTTTACCGGTCCCACGTATTTCGTTGTCACCTCCTACACGACCGCTGGCACGCAGAGTGCACCCTCAAACGTGGTCGAGTGGGCACCTCCCGTTACCCTTGGAACACCCGTCAAACTTCCCTAGGAGAACCTCATGTCCAAGATTGCGAGCCTTCAGGACTTCGGCATCCCCGTTCCCGTCCCTGCGCCTGCGAGCACCGATCACCTGATCGTGTACTACGGCCCCTCCCCGATGACGCCGAGCTACGCGCAGTCCGAGCGCATCGACGCCGGCGCGGTCTCGGCGCTATCGACCAAGACGGACTCCGCCGGAGTGCTGTGCTACGACGACCCGATCAGCCAGGAACTGCCGGTTGGCCTCAGTGGCTCCTACGACTTCGCCTTCACGCTGATGGACGCAAGCGGCAACGAGGGCAACTTCAGCCCCGCAATTACCGTCTCGATCGACACCACGGTCCCTCCTACCCTCGGCCAGCCGGTCCAGCTCTGACCGTCTTGGCCGGCTGGTGGGCGCGCCTCTGGAGCCGGCTGCGGCTCTGGTGGCGCGGCCACTTCTGAGAAGCCCCCTCAACGCTCCGGAGAGTGACGTGAAGAAATTCCATCTCAACATGCACCACGTCTACGGGGTCGCGTTTGTCGGCCTCGGCGCGCTTGTGTCGCACCAGGACACTCTGCGTCAGTACATGACGCCGACTCATTTCGGGCTTGCGACCATGGGGATCGGCATCGGCGTGTCAATCTTCGGGTTCTTGTCCGGGCAGAGTGGCTCGTGAGCATCGTTGGCTCGTTGCTCGGCTGGACGGGCATCCCGCAATGGGCGCTCGAGCTGATCGCCGTCGGCGTCATCGGCGCCGGCGCCGTGGGGGCGTTCTGGATCTATCACCACCACGTCTACGTCGAGGGGATCCGGGCGCAGCAGGTGGCCGACCAGAAGGCGAGCGCAAAGGCCGTGGCGGCCGCTCGAGCTCAAACCAGGGCGGCCGAGGCGACGGCGGCCGCTGCTCACAACGCATACACCTCGGAGGTGATCCGTGAAAGTACTCTTGCTGCTCAGCAGCCTCTGCCTGCTGTCCGCTTGTGCCTCAACTCGAACGATAGCGGTCCCGGTTTGTCCGAAGGCGGCGCCTCTACCGGTGGAGTTGCTGGCGCCGGCGCCCCCTCCGGGGATCTTCAGAACGTGCCTGCGGGAAATTCTGCTCTACGGGGAAGGCCGGGGCCCGATATCGCGCACCTGCTCGAGCTTCTTGCAGAGCGCGCCGACCAGGTGAGCGCTGTCGATCGAGAGTGGCAGTCTCGGCTCGTTCACTGAATTGGGAGACACCCACATGCGTTACGCTTTCCTCGTGCTCGCTGCCCTTGCGCTCCTCGGGATGATTGGCGCGCAGGACTACCTCGTGCCCAGGCTGCGCAATAAGCCGATCAGCACCGGCCTCTACGGCAACCCCTACAAGTGGTACCTCGACGGCGCGTTCGTGCTACTCGCCCTTGCGCTCGCGATTGCCACGGCCGGCCGCGGCGCGATCGGCCTGGTGGGATGCATCGCCGGGGTCGCCTTGGTGCTCGTTGCGGCCACGGACACCTTCCACGCCTTCGTGGATCGCATCACGGGGGGCAAGCACGAGCTATGGCACCTCACCTTTACCGGCGTCACCTTCGCCGCAGGGCTCGTGCTGGAGTGTCTCGGGGACCACGGATGGCTGTGGGGAGCCACCGCGGTGAACGTCGCCCTTCCGACCGGTCTCTACTGTGGCACCCGGCGGATGGACTTCGTCGAGAAGGCGGCCGTGCTGGTGCTGTGCGTTTGGCTGATCACCTGGGCGGTCTAGCGGGCTCTTGAGCCTCCTCTCTCGTCCAGAAAATACCTCCAGTGAGCGGCCGCGGGGTCCTGCGGATCGTCGCGGGTGGCGAGCTCACCTTCTGGTGCCCGGGATGCAAGTTTAGTCACGGCGTGCGTGTGACCTCAGGGCGCGGTGACTGGGGGTTCAACGGCAACTATGACCGGCCGACATTCACTCCCAGCGTTCTGGTGACATACCCGCATCCGAAGGGGCACACCAATGAGAACCCTGCGCCACTGGGTTTCCCGGCGCAGAAGGACAGGCCGGATCTTTGGACCGAGGAGCGATGCCACTCCTTCGTCCGGGACGGTCAGATCCAATTCCTCGACGATTGTACGCATGCGCTCGCCGGCAAGACCGTACCTTTGGAGGCGTTCTGATGAAGACCGAAGATGCTGAAGTCGACGCTTGCATGATTGCAGCCGGCGAACCGGTTTTTCATGTTGTGTACGTTTTCGACCCGATGTGTAACGAATTCGTCGAGCGCGGCATCTACACCAGGGAAGCCGACGCGCTCGAGCACCAGACGCGCCATCGGGAGGCAACTGGCAGCGAAGGGTTGGAGATGGATGCCCACATCGTGCGGCGGACGTTCGGACAGCTCTGCCACGGTCTGGCGCAGAAGCGGCTGGGACCTCTCGCGAAGGTGCTGGCAGAGCAATTCGGGAAAGCGCCAGATGAGCCGGAGACCATCGTTTCGCTATGGGGTCCCAAGTCGACCTTCCCAATTGCGGTGGCGAGGAGGGTCGAAGGATGAGCGTCAAATGCTTCATGGTCCATGAGACCAACCGGTGGCGCGCCACCCTGCGACGCTACGGGGCCGGTGCTGACAACTGCGGCGGCAAGAAAGGGTCCTACCACAACGCGGACGGCCCCGAGATCGGCATTGTCGAAGGCGTGAAAGGCGCCAACGGTTGCTGGAATTTAACCGAGTTCGAGCGGCAACTCATGCCGCCGAAAGATGATCCGCGCTGGCCCACGAAGTGCGACGCCTGCGATTATCTGTTCCAGCGCACCGATGCGTGGCAGGTGTTCACGGATCACATCTACGTGGACGATTCAGGCAAGGAATGGAGTCTGCGCAAGGGTATCCCAGGGATGATGTGGTACTCGGATTGGGGTGGCGATTGGATGAAGGGGCCCGACGGCCGTTCGCTGCACGTGATATGCCCCGACGGTGGGGAATGGTGCATCGACGGGCAGGCGTCAAACTGCACCAAGAAGGACGATACAGGGCCTTTCGGAAAGGCTCACCGTTGCTGGGTCAGGCACGGCACCCCCCCCCTCTGATCACGGTCGACAAGGCGGGTCTGACGTGTGCCGCCGGCGCCGGCTCGATCGTGAGCCGCGGCGGCTATCACGGCTTCTTACGCAATGGCGAGTTCACCTGAGGGTCGATCGAAGCATCCTTGGACGCGGGGGTGAACCTGCGGGCTGTCACCCTGTCATTCACCCGGTGCGCCAGCTCCCATTCGGATAGCCTCGGCCACGCCTTCAGGAGCGTCACCGGCTGCTCGACGGCGTCGGATTCTTCATCGTACCCGTCGCGGAACAGGATCTCCACTGCCTTCTCTAGCAGCTGCACGCACACCGGCTGCGGAAAGAATCCGCCCATAAGCTACCTCCTGCCGCTGTCAAACCGGGTCACGGGTGAGCGTACACCCACCCCGGGGCATTCCTCGGGTCCCGGACCCACTCCTCATACGGCACTAAGCCGCGCGGCGTCACCACCCATTGGCGACCGGCGTGGTCCAGAATGAAGGTGATTGCCTCACCCATCGCGCCACCTCCCTGCGCTTGCCCCTCGCCTTCGTGCCAATGCGCACGCTCCCAGGCAGGAGCCCCCACTCGTAGAACTCCGCCAGACCAGCGTTCACCAAGATGTGGACGTGCCGCCAGCTCGCGCGCTCACCGCCCAAGGTGCGCCAGCAGGGGAGCACCGTGCGCTCCACCGTCTCCCCACGCCGCAGCGCGCGCAGCAGCACCTTGGCGCTCGCCGGGAGGCTCAAGCGGCGCCAGGCAGCTGTCTACTATTCGCACACCATCCCACGGGATTCGGCGGAATTTTTGTGCTTCCGTTAGGCATGGATAGTAGACAGTCGGTGGAGAGATTTGCCAGAATTTCAATGCGTTGGAGCGTGCTCGGCTGCCCGCCTCCTAAGCGGTAGGTCGTCGGTTCAACTCCGGCCGGGGGCGCCATAAAATCAATCACTTGCTTTGGTTGCACCGTACGTGTCTCATGGTGACTGTCCACTACCGTCTACTATTTCCGTGAATCCCTCGATCCAGGCGCCTCTCAGCTCAACGGCTTGGCAACGCGCGGCAGCCGCCGGTACACCCGGCGGGTCATGGCCGGGTCCGAATGGTTCAGCCTGTCAGCGGCCTCCTGATCGCTCTTGGCGTCGCTGGCGGACTTCGCCCGCAGGTCGTGGAAATGGAACCGCTCGACGAGCCCGCGCTTGACCGCCTTACGCATCACGCGCTGCCACTGCGCCTGAAAGCCGTCCAGGGTGTACTGACGACCACTCCGATTGCAGACGAGGAACTGCCGGACCTGAGGTCGGATGGCCTGCAGGCTGCGCACGGCGGCGCGTAGATCCTCGGACCACTCGATCACCTGCACGTCCGGGTCCCGGGCCGCCAGCTTCGGGCGCACGAACTCGATGCCCCGATCGGTGAGGTGACGACGCTCGAGCGCCCGGATCGTGGCACCGTCCATGCCCGCCAACACCGCAAGATCGATCGCGCCACGCATCATGGGCGGCGCGCAGCTGTGCACCAGGGCGAGTTCCTCGTCGGTGACGTAGCGGCGTCGCGGCGGGGTGCGCGGCAGCTGCAGGCCGAAACATGGGTTGTGGCCATCGAGCGCGCCAATCTGGCGCCCGAATGTGAGGATGGCGGAGAGCGCCCGGACCTCGTGTCTGGCGCCCTCGGTCTGGCCCGAACGGCGCCAGTAGGTGGTCACCATGCCAGGAGTGATGGACCGAGGCGGCACTCGTCCGAAGACCTTGGCCACTCGCTGCAGATCGGCCCGTCGATTGCGCCCGTGCCGCGGGGCAAGACTCGGGAGCACCTCGAGTTCGTAGCGGGCCACCAGAGCGCTCACGGTGAGGGATGGCGTGGCGCCGTCCACCAAGCGGGACAGCTGCGCTAGGCTCTCGTGATATTCACGCGCGAGGCGTGTCCAGATCTTCTTGCCGCCGTCGCTGCGGACGAGGTAATAGGCCCCGTGCTTGAGGTAGACCCCTTGGGGCAGGTGCTTGTCTCGCGTTCTGGTGCGTCCCACGGCCACGGAATTTACCCCTTTCTGGCGAGCGCCGACCAGTCCGGTTCAGGCGCGGACGGCTGGACGGCGCGCCCCTCGATGGCCGCACGCGGCACGGAGGGCTTGCCGTCCGCCCGCACCCAATGAGTGATCCCCTGCCGCTGCAGCCATCTGACCTGATAGGCAGCCAGCCGGTAGCCGGTGAGGCCATAGATCTCCTCGGCGCTGAGCAGGACGGGAAGCGGATAGGCACTCATGCTCGGCGCGGAAGCTCTCGCACCAGCAGTTCCTTCGGCCACTCCTCCGTCCCCTTTCCCTTGCGGCCCAGAGGGTGGTCAGTCCATTCGATCTTGTCGTTCTCACCCATGGCGTTCTTCTAAAAACGGCAGCCGGAAGGCGACCTCGTCCAACTGCGGCCCAAATTTCCTCCGCCGCAGTGCGGCACCGAGCCAGGGATACCGCGCTCGAATGCGCTCACGCAGGCGGTGGCTGTCGGCGTGCGAGAAATGGCCGGCGTAGCTGGCGCAGATCGATCGGAGCTCGCGCAGCTGTACGGGCGTCGCGATGACGGCGGTGCGGCGCACATGGCGCCGCTGCCACGAATCCAGCCGCGCTTGAGCGTGGCGGATCACCCGGCGGCGTACGACGGTGAAGCGCGGGTAGACCACGTAGCCGAGGAAGCCGATCCCAGTGCGCAGTGGCAAAAGCTTGCCGCCTGGTTTGAGCGCCAAGCGCAGCCGCTCGGCGAGGAACCGCTCGATCGCGGTCTGCCACTCGAGGAGCTGCTCGCGGCTGTTGTGCACGAGCACAAGGTCATCGACGTAACGCAGGTAGCGCTGCGCCTTCAGCTGATGCTTGGCGAACTGATCCAGCTCGTTGAGGTACACATTTGCGAAGAACTGGCTGGAGAGGTTGCCGATGGCGATCCCGCAGCCCTCTGGTGCATTCTCGAGGCGCTTGTGAGCCGGCACGCTCGCGCGCTCGGCAGGCGTGCAGGCGTAGCGGACGCCAGCGACGGTGGCCGGTCGCCGTAACAGAGCGTGCGCGGCCCGTTGTGCCGGCAGGGGCAGCCCGCGCTTCCCCATCCTCGCCTTGAGGAGTGCGTAAAGCGTCGGCCGATGGATGGAGACGAAGAAGTTACGGACGTCGAGCTGTAGGTACCAGCCGCCACCCTGGCCGTCGGCGACCTGGCGAACGAAGCCCTTCAGTCGCTCGACGGCCGCGTGCGTGCCTTTGCCGATCCGGTTTGAGTAGACGTCGTGGATGAAGATCGGCTCATAGAGCGCCTCGAGCTGTGGCACGAGCCAGTGGTGCACGACTCGATCGGAGAAATCCGGCGCGTGGATTTCTCGGGCCTTGGGTTCGGTGGCGATGAAGCAGGTCGGCGGCCGCGGCGACCAGGTGCCAGAGCTTAGTTGCGCCTGAAGTGCGAGGAGGCCGTCGAGCCAGTGCGCGTCAAATGTGAGCTGGTTGGCGCTCGGCTTCTTGCCGCGCCGGGCTGCCCGCCAGGCAGTGTAGAGGTCCCGAAGCGAAACGGAGGACTGACACTCACCGGGGCGGACCGCCCGAACGAAGCCCTCGTTGTTCTGGTTGTTCCAGTTCGAGTTGCCATTGTCGAAGTTGACGTTCCACGCGTAGTCCGACGGGGACGACGCTATCCCGTGCGCTTCGGACCGGGCTGCGCATCCACGTGGGTAGCGTAGCTTCGTCATGATCTGGCCTCCGTAGAGGCGGCACGGGAACTCAGTATCGAGGGACGCTGCGCCGGTACTGACGCCGACGCATTCTGCCCTTTATCCTTCCTTCGCTTCTGCCAACCTCCACACTGCCTACCGAGATCACCCGCGAGCCTCGCGAGCATTTCGAACTGCGCGAAGCTCGCGAAAGCCTTCACCTGCTGGGCGAGCTGCATACGCAGCTTCAGATCATCGATCGCCTCCGCGAGCTCGTCGATCCGATCGCTCTGCTGTTCCCGCTCGCGCCACGCCTTGTGCGCAAGACGCGCCACCCGCATCGTGTCCGACCGAAGATCCGACCCGAGCGTATAACGGTGCGCCCGCGGGAACCGCGTCACGGCGATCTCGATCTCGCCCATGAGGCGCTCCGCGAGCTTGACGATCGGTGGCAATGTGTAACCCATAGGCTTCGATCAACTCAGCCCAAATTGCCAATGATCTGACCGGGGCGGACCGCCCGAACGAAGCCCACGTCGTACTGGCTGAGCCAGCCCGAGATGCCATAGTCGAAGTAGACGTCCCACGCGCAGTCCGACGGGGACGACGCACACGGAGTCGCGGTCCAGTACCAGCTGCTCTCGCACTCAAACATTGGGTCAGTCGATGGTTCCGAGCGTTCGTAATCAACAATGGAGAGCAGTTCCTGGATTGTCGGCAACCTCCAGTCGATAAACCCGCCGGCGCGGCATTCCTCGGCGACCTTCTTCGCATCCGCCCATTTACGGCGGCCGCCCGGAAGGGTGTTTCGTGTCCAGATGAGGCCGCTCTGCGCATCGCGGACCGTGTCGCCATCGAGGGAGAAGCGCGCCCCGACTGACGGCGAGCTCGCAGGGGTGCCCTGAGCTCCGGCTTCCTCGTCGCAAAGCGCCGATGCGATCGCGAGGACCGTGCGCGGAGACGCCTGTCGAAGGCGAGTCTCAATGACGCTTCGTAGTTCGTTGCTCAATGTCTGCATGTCAATTTGCCTTCTTCAAAGAGCCAATGACCCAAATTACTGACCGGGGCGGACCGCCCGAACGAAGCCCCCGTTGTACTGGCTGTCCCAGCCCGAGCTGCCATTGCCGAAGATGACGTACCACGCGCAGTCCGAGGGCGACCCGGCATACGCGTTCGACGACCAGAACCAGTCATTCGGCGTGTCTGGGAGGAAATCGGTGTTGATCGCCGGGCAAATCCGGGTGTGATCGGCCAGCAGGAACAGCTCCTGGACCGTCGGCATGCGCCAGTCTGTGAAGCCGGCCACGCCGAGTGTTATGGGAATGGTCTGCGCTGTCTGGAAGTTCTCTGCGTGCCGAGCCTGCGCGTCCCACATGAGATTCGTCTTGGTATCGAGGACCGCGGCCCACACGGCTGCGTGGGGCGCTAATCGCGACCCGTCCTCTCCGATCTTGACGAAGCGCGGCTGAGCGGGAGCTGTCGAGGCAAGAGATATTGCGGCATTCATTGATCGTTCTCCAAATCAGGTGTGTCGAGGAGATCCAGCGAAACATCGTAGTCATCCGCCTCTGCGCTGAAGCCGAGAGCGGACTCAAGAAAATCCAGGTCTAGTGGGGCGCTCATGCTGCGGCGGAACTGACGCCGAGGTCCTTGACCTGGCGCGATAGGCGCTCAACGAGTTTGGCGCTCACTGTGCGCGCTCCTCATCTGGCAGCGCCACGCGCTCGTTACCCGGCAGCCATGACAGCGGCTCGTCGCGGTGGGCGGCGACGGCCGCGTTGAACACCGATATGGCTTCCTCTAGCCATTCAGGCCCGTCGTCATCCTCGGGCAACTCGTCGGCCCAGTCGTCCATATTGAGTTCGTGCGCGCAGACCGGCTTGCACAGCAGCAGCCGCAACTCGCTGACCTTCAGGTCGTTCTCTGCGGCGTAGTCGCACACCTGGTCGATATCGAAAAAGTATGTGTCGCCACGGTAGATGCACAGCGGAGTCTGTCCGTCCCACTCGACGAGAGGAAGCGCGCCCCACAGTTCCGCGTCTATATTGGCCTGACACGCATCACAATAGATGCGAGATTTCTCTGCCAGCGCGCCGCAGGCGCACACGTGATGCGTGCAACCGTCGTAGCGAGCCAGTCTTTCATCTGCGCCAAAGTAGCGTCCGGTGCGGCTCACCCATCCATTGAGATCGGTGCGGTACGTGGCGGCTTCGTCGGACGTGCTCAGAATAACCTTGGAGGTGGTATTGCTCACGGCGCGCGCTCCTCTCTGGGAAGGTTGGCTCGCACGAGCGCCTCCACTACTACCGGGCAAACCGCGTTGCCGATCATCCAGACCTGATCGGTCTTGCTCAGCGGCTTCCCGTCATAGACCGGGTCCAGGATGTAGTTGTCCGGGAAGCTGGTGGCGAGTGCGAGTTCCCGCGGCGTCAGCATCCGCATGCCGATATCGACGATCTGATACGGTTCGCCGCGAACCGTCACGAGCCCGAATCGGTGGCGCGTCGTCACCGTCCCGAGCGGCCGCTCGAGACGTGAGTCCTGATCGGTGCTGTAATACGCCATGAGGAACGCGCGGACTTCACCGTAGTGCGTCCCCTGAGCCTGGATCGTATGCAGAGGTGCGTCCACCGGCTGGCCGTCCTGGCACGTCCTTTTGAGCTTGAGGATGTGCGAAGTGACGAGGTGGTGATGGTCCTGCGTCGTGATCGTGGATAACGGACGCGAGACGGGGTGCCCGTCGTTCTCGTGACCCCCGTAATGGCGCGCTAAGAAGGCCGCCACAACCGCACCCTGAGAGCCCTGCGCGGTGATCGTTGGATAGGGGCGCCGAATATCGCGGACCCGTGGTTCCTGGCCCTCCCGCTCGCCGTTGCGCGTGTTTATCAGAGTGGGAGAGACGAGCGCAAGCTCGCCCCTATGTGCCCCAGTCACAGTAGGTAGCGGCTCGTCGATAGAGTGCAATCGCCGCTCGCCGTGATGGGTGAGCGGCACAATGAACGGCTGCGGACTGTAGACCACGTAGCGCATGACGCCACGGGCGATCCTGCGCAGTGTGCGCTCGGCGAGCGGCCGCTGGCGGGTGAAAATGCTCGGGCACGGGATGGACCAGTCAATGCACTCGGCTGCCGTTCTGTATGGCTGTGCGCCGATCCATGAGCCGTGAGAGGCGGCAGGGAAGACGATCTCCTCGTCGTCACATCGTGCGATCACAAACAGCCGCTTGCGGCTCGTGGGTGCGCCGTAATCGCAAGCGCGCAACTCCCGCATGTCTACTTGGTAGCCGAGGTTCTCCAGCTGTCTGTGCCAGCGGCGGAAAGTTTGGCCGCGGCGCAGTGGATCGGGCTCGCCGTTCTCGAGGAGCGGCCCCCAATCGGAGAACTCCTCCACGTTCTCAAGCATTATCACCCGCGGGCGGCGCTCCTTCGCCCAACGAACCACCGTCCAAGCGAGGCCGCGGACGCGCCGGGCTCTGTCGCGGTCCCTGAAGGGCTTGCCGCCCCTGGCCTTTGAGTGGTAGGTGCAGTCCGGGGAAAACCAGCCGAGCCCTACCTCGCGACCGGCACCCACCTTACGCGGATCGAGGTCGCGGATGTCCTCGCGCAGATGCAATGTGTTGGGATGGTTTGCGAGGTGCACAGCGAGCGCCTTCGCGTTGTGGTTGATCGCGATATCGACAGGACGCCCCAAAGCCGCCTCAATCCCCGCGGAGGCGCCGCCCCCGCACGCGAAGTTATCGACCACGATTTCACTGCGCATCGCTTGCGCGCTCCAGGTCGCCCGGCTTCTCCTTGTTTTTGAGGTCCTGGAGCGTCTCGAACAGCACGCTGCGTAGATCCTCGATGGTGTTCGGCATGTTTCAGTCTCCGCGTGATGGTTGCCTTGATGGAGGCGCGCAGAACGATTACGGCCCGCAGCCGCTTCGGTAGACGCCTCCAGTGGTTTCGGCTCAAAAGTTTTCGACGGTGAATGCACTCGAGATTATCGAGCCTGATATCGGTGCGATCGCCGTTCTTGAATGTCACGACATGATGCTTCGGGATGCGAAGGCCGGCGCGCCTCCACAGCAGATAATGCGTCCGCCTCCACGCCTTCGTCCACGGGCTAACCTCGGCCACCTTCGTGTAGAGGTAGCCATCAATCAGCCGAGTAGCCCCGATCTCGTGGTGCCAAGTGTGCGGCCTCTGTCCCTTCTTGAACTGAGTTTCACTCATGCGCCCGGGCGCCCATCCGGGCCGACGCTGCCCCTTGTTGGCCGGCACGTGGCCCGTCGAGAACCGGTGCGGGGCGCCGGCGCGCATCAGTTGCTCAGCCTCGATTTTCTTGCGAGCAGCGGTTGCCGCCGCGCTCTTGTGCACCCGAAGCTTGGCGGCGCGCGCGTAGATGTGATGCACCGTTCGTCCCACCAGGCGCGCGATCGCCTCGACGTCACCGTCTGGGTATTTCGTCCTGACGATGCGATCCTCCGCGCGTATCCAGCGGCGCCGTCGTGGCGGGGCGGATTCGCCTTCGGGCTTCTTGTCGGTGCTCATGCGACGTCGCTGCGGTGCAACCTTGGCATATACAGTTGACACTGGGTGTCAGCTGGCAGCATGAGAGGATGCTTCGGCTTCCCTCCACGCCCAACTCCAAGGCACCAGACGTTTCCATAGCGGCTGAGCAGCCCGCGCACGGGCTCGGCGTCTGCCTCGAGCACGTGCTGACCCCAGGCCGCGACGATGAGAGAGGCCTCTGACGCCATCTCCTGAAGGTGCTTCACGTTGTCGGGGCCCGTCGGATCATCGGCGGTGCGCAGCCCGCGAGGGTTCGTCGAGCGGAACGCGTACACGTTCCCGACCAGGGCGATGCGAAACCCCCAGGCCTGCGAGAACGACTTGACGCGCCGGATCGTGTTGTCGTCCCGGTGCGCGTCCGCAGTCGACGGATTTAGCATCACCCACAACACCTTTCCGTCGCCGGTCTCGAAATGGCGCTCGAGGCGGTAGCGATAGAGGCCGCACGCGGAGAAGACGGCGCCGCCGGTCATGACTTCTTGCCTTTTGCCTTCTTCGAGGTCTTCGCCGGCGCCGGCTTCTTTGCGCCCTCCGCTTTTTCGGCCGCCTCGAGCTCGCGCCCAATCTTCTTGAAGTCGACGCCGAGCTCCGCCGCCGCTGCCTCCATATCCTTCGGGCGCGTCTCGCCACTGTGCCGCCAGATCTGCAGCTCGTGGGCGAGCGCACAGTCGCGGATCATCTGCGCGAGCTCGCCTTCGCTCATCTTCCCGATGGGAGTCGGGAACTCGAAATCTGTGCCGTATTGGCGCTTCTTGACTTCCCAACCGAGCGCCGCGAATAGGCGCTTCTTCGAGTCGTGTTCGAGCCGCTTGAACAGTCGGTCCGCGCTGCGCTCAAGCTCGGCGCGAGAGAGGGCCTTGCGACTCACGCCGGCGGCGTGCACGGCCCTGAAGAGCGCGCAGCGATAGGCAATCTGCTGACGGTGTTTGCGCTCCGCGTTCTGGCGATCGGCCGCAAAGCGTTGCCCGGCGCGGTCGTTCGATGCGCGATGACTATCGCCATGCGCTTGGTCGACGTCCTTGTTCGGGGCGACCTCGATCAGCTTGCCCGTCTCGGAATCCTGCAGGAGCGTCGGAATGTAGTCCTTCCCGAGCACCTGGCGGAACGTGCGCGGCTTGCCGCTGCCGGCGTGATAGTCCCTGGCATCGAGGCGGACGTACCCTTCGAGCTGATGCACGCCGGTCCCGTACCTAGCGACTTTCTTCGCCTCGGGGCCAGTGAGGACCTTCTGCCCGGAGTCGGCGGCCGCGGCGATCGCGCGCTCGGCATGGGCGGCAATCTTCTGCTTGAAGCAGATTGGGTCGGTGCACACGTCTGCACTCTTGACGTCGCCGAAAAGCTCGGGCTGGTTCCCGGTGCGCTTTGGGCACGCGCCGCAGGCGCCGGCGGCGGGGACGAGTGTCGGGTCGCCCGTCTTAAAGCCGGCATCGGAGAGCCGCAGCATGTAGGTGTCGTGGATGTGCTTCTGCGCCTGGCGCGCGCTCATCGGCGCCTTCTCATCGCCGTAGCCCCGAGGCTTGGTGATGTCTGCGAGCGCCTGCTTCTGTACCGCTGCCGAGATGCGGGCGATGTAAAGTGCCGTCGAGGACGATAACTTCCCATCGTAGTACGCCTTGCGCGCCTCCGCGATGAGGGCGAGCAGCTTCATGCGCGCATACACCGTCGCGCGCGACTTGCCGACCTTCGCCGCGATCTCGTCGGCCGAGTGCCCGCGTTTGGCGAGATGCTCGTAGCCCTCGGCCTCGGCGAGTTCGTGCAGGTCCTCGCGCTGCAGGTTCTCGATCAGCTGCAGTTCCGTGACCTGTTCGTCGGTCAACTCGCGCACGCTGGCCGCGATCTCCTCGAGACCGGCTTGGCGCGCCGCGATGACCCTACGTTCTCCGGCGACGACCTCAAATGTGCTCCCCTCGATTTTTTCCACCTCGTCGGGCGAAAAAACGGTTTTTTGAAGGTGTTCGAAGAAGACGCCATTCAACCCTTCGGCTCGTCTCCCTTTCACCGGACGCACCAGCACGGGCTGCACGAGGCCGTGAACCTTGATGCTCTCAGCGAGTTCGGCGAGCTTCCTTTGGTCGAGGTGCTCGCGCCGTTCGCGCTGAGCGGGAGTCCATGAGAGCGTCAGCGCGGCGAGTGAGATCTGGCGGACGGCGTCACTCATGGTGGTACCCTTCACGCTTCGCGCGGCGTTCGGCCCACAGGGAGAGCTTCCAGGCGTCGTAGGAGCCGGGACCCTTGGCGCGAGCCAGTCTGGAATTGAGCACGCCTCGGCGCCGGCGGGGACACCCCAGATATTTGTTGGGACGGCCCGAGCCGAAGCCGCCGAGCGGGGCGAGTGCATCGAGCTGTGGGGGACGCCGAGTGAATATCGGCGGGACGGCCAGGGCAGCCAGCGTGGCGGCTGCGGACCACTGGAATGGACGATGTATGTTCTGACTCATAGTTCCTCGCGTGTCAGGCGGTAGGTAGATCGTCGGGGAGCAGCCAGAAGCGCGCCCACTGCAGGGGAGCCTCACCAGGGATCTGCCTTTCGGCTGTAGCGGCGTCTGGTGGCGGTGTGAAGCCTTTTGCCAGATGACCATTGAGGTGATCGAGGAAGCCATTGAGGTTCAGTTGCTCGGGCCCCTCAGGCGTCAACGAAACAAGCTGGGCGCAGCGACGCCCGAATCCCACTTTCATGCTCTCTCGATGGTCTTGAGCGTGCGCCGGCACCGGCGGCACCTGGTGTACCAGGCCCGGGCGCAGGTACTCATGCGCGCCGCCTCGGCAGGATCTTGGATGTGGGCCATTCGACCGAAAGGCCGGTCACTTCTCGGACGACCTCCCAGAGCCCGCGCTCGGTGTCGAACGGCGCGGTGAATGCTGAGCGCCCATCGGATATTGCAACGCGCCGCTCTTCACGGAGGAGGCGTATCTGGCGCCCAGACCAGCGTCCTTGGTGATGGCCGATGCAGAGAGGCAGCCCGAAGAAGTGCCCGAGCCTCCTGGCTCCCTCAACGATGAGGTGGTATTCGATGCGTTCGTTGCCGTTGCGGTACCCAGCCTCGATGCAACAGCCACACCCCCATCGAGTGACCCGCTCGATCCACGCCGCCTCGTCCTTGGTAGGCCTCTCTGTGGAATGTCGCATCAGCGGGCCGTGCGCGAGCCGATAGGAATGACGTTGGCGGTCGGCCTTGAGATCTGGATGAACTGATTCTCCCGGACCCGACCGCGGTCATCGAAGTGGCCAGACGCCCCAAACCTGCGGAGCATTCGCGCGGTGGAGCGGAAAGAGAACTGCAGCGCAACGAGGTCGTCGCCGCGGCGGCGTTCCTCGGCCGTGCGTCTGTCCCAGGAAAACCGGTTGAGTGGCAGGCAGTGCGCACTTTTTCGGTGCACCCACGCCCAGATTCTGCCACGCTGAACGGTGGACGCGAGTGCAGGCCGCACGCGGCCGCGAAACTCCACCGGCTTGTCTGGCCTCATGAGGTCCGCTCCTCAAGGTGACGAGGTAGATCCCCGCCGCGGCCCTCGCCACCGGGGGATGGTGGAATGATCGAGGGCCGCGGCGCGCACGTCGAAGGCCTCATACCGGCCGAGGACGCGCCATCCAATCCGACGGCTATGCTGCCGGTCACCGTCGGGGACGGGAGGTGGCGATCGCGCTCGAGCGCGACCATGGTGAAAAACTGGCTCCTGGGGTGTAACGCGCTCACTGCACCCTGCCTGGAGAGGGGCCGCAGAGGGCCTCCGTCCCACGCTGAAGAGCCTCGATGCCCATGAGAACACCGAGTTCGACGCCCAGCTTCACCACGAGGACTCGGCCTGGAGTCGGCTCCATTCCGACGGCGCGCAGGAACGCGACGGCCTCTAGGGTTGGGAGATAGCACCCCCTTTGACCGACCTTCTCTCTTACTCGGGCCCCGAGGACGTCGCCGAACTGTGGTGCATCTCCAGTCATTGGGCCCACCGCAGAATACGAAGGCCAGCGGCGCGAAATGTCGCTGCCACCGCTGAGGACTCCGCTTCGGTGAGTGGTAGGAATGCAGACCCCATGTTCAGGGTCGACGATATGAGCCTGCAGCTGCCGACCGCCGCGCACGCGCACACGAGTTCTTTGGTTGAGCCCTTGCGGCTCCCGGTGAACAGGTAGGCGATGAGACAGCCGTCTCGGCACACAAGCCGAAGGCGGCGTGGCATCGCTCTTGAGGCCGGCAGGTCGAGCGTTACGCGGCCCGGCGTGGAGACCTCGAGCGCCAGTAACCCCGGGCTCACCTTGGAACCACCATGATCATCACGCCCCACACCGAGGCGATGGCGCCCACGAAGGCGAGGGTGGCGAGAATCGCGTCCAGGACTGACTCGTCCTTCATCGGTAGCCCTCCGCGCCTCTCCCGCCAGGCCCGCGCGCCGTCTGTGACGGACGCGAGCTCGCCAGCTCGGACGCCTGGCGGGAGAGGGTTGGACTGGAGTGCTTGGCGAACATGTGGGGGAGTATACGGACTGCCGTAGGGCCGTCAACGGTTTTCCGTAGGACGCGCCCAAAAGAAAGCCGAGGCGCGGGCGACGCCTCGGCCGGAGCTGCTACCTCGCGGTGTCGCGGCGCCCTGCCGCCGCAACCGCTAGGTTGAAGGAGTCGAGCGTTTTCCACTGATTAGGGATGCACCCGAACAGATTGTCGCACCAGAAGGATGCCACGAGCTTATAGGAGCCTCCTGCGAGCGGCTGCATATTGACCTGTGCGGCTAGAGAGGGACTCTCACCGCTGGGGTTGTAGGTCTGCATGAAGTCCGGCGAGTAAGTCTGAATCTTGTAGCCAGCGTTCTGAAGGACGAACGTCCGAGCCTCCGCCCACTCGGCCGTACATTGTGGGGTGCCAGCGCAGATCGGGGCGGGCGCAATCGGAGTCTGCGGCGCGTCGGCGGCGCACGCGGCAACCAGGAGTGAAAGAACGCTGATGGTCAATCGGTGTCTCATCGCGGAGTTCTCCCTGAGTAAGCTGTTATTTAGTGCCTTTAATGTAGGATCTTTTTTCCCGGCGCACCGTCTCTGGCGTCGGCATCCAGGTTTTTAACTCGACTTTGAGGAGGGTGCAAATGTTGTCCTGAGTAACCGGATCGGCGTCCATCCACGCGCGCGCGACCTGGAGGGCTGCGGGCGGTAGAGTTTCGTCAGCGGATACTAGGTTGCTCCGGTGCGGGTGAGCCGGGCCGCGTCCGTAGCGAAGATACTCCGGGGTGGTTTGCAGGGCTTTGGCGAGCAAGTCGATTTTTCTTGTGCCCTGTTGCATCCCCTGCTCAATGTCCCCAATCGTCCCCGGGCTCAGGCCAGACAGGCGAGCGAGCTCCGCCTGTGAGACCCCGAGTTCTCCCCGCAGACGCCTGACCCGCTCTCCGAAGGTTTCTTCCATCGACGGATTGTCACGGTATTCCGTAACGGTGAACCGTTGACAGAGCCTACGGGAAACCGTAGTCTCGGCCGCATGATCACTTGGCAACGGCGCATTCAGGCTCTCATGGACGCGGGTTACAGCCTGCAGGCTCTCGCCGACAATCTTGGCGTTGCGGCGAGCACTCTCAGCGATCTGCACAAAGGGCACAGCAAGTCGCCACGCGGCGATCTCGCGCTGCGCATCGACTCGCTCTACCGAGAACGGTGCGTTGAGGGAGTCAAGGCCAGCAGTCGCGTCGCGTAGGACCCGGATTTTCACGGTGGGGGCCAGCATGCGCACAGGCGGTTCCGAACGCTTCCGAAATCCTCGGACCGAGGCGGAAGGGCAGATCACGATGCCGTTTTTCGAGTGTCCCGAGGATGCACTTAAGTCGGTTGTTCAGCGCCTCGGTGGTGCCAAGGCGGTTGGATCCAAGCTGTTTCCAGACAAGACCCCGGACGCTGCCGCGCGCTGGCTTCTGGATTGTCTGAATCCGGACCGTGCCGAGAAACTGACCTTGGCTCAGGTTCTTCTTGTGCTGCGTCTTGGGCATGACGCCGGCATTCACGAGGGGATGCAATATCTGGCCGGGGAAGCTGGCTACGACTCCCGGCCTATCCGTCTCGAGGAGCAGATCGACGCGGTGGCCCAGGTGATTGATTCCTCGGCCCGCAGATTTGAGGCGGCCGTCAAGCAGCTCACGAAACTCAAGGGCGGCGACCGGTGAGTGTGGTGGCATTTCCGCGTTGTGCCAGAGCATCCGAGGTGCCGCTCCCGGATCGGCCTGCGCCGGTGGTGTGGATCTTTTCGGCGCGCGCGGCGCGGCGGGTGAGAGCGTACTGGCGCTCCGTCCCGAATGGCCCTGGGGCGGCGCACGATCACCCTGCTGGGGGTCAAATGCGGCTACCCGTCCTGGCCATCCTGATTTTCTGGGGCGTCGCCCTGTGGGCGGTGCTTCGGTGAGAACGCACATAACCAGAGAGGGCGCCGCGAAAGTCCGGGCCCCGCTGATCCTGGAGTTTCCGTCCGCGCTTGGCTGCAGCTTGCGCGGCGCCTCCGGGCGGCGGCGGCTCGGCACCGCGCCGGCGCTCTCACCCGGGAAATTCACTTTTCCACGAACTGGCCCCGTCCGTACCGCGCTGCTCGCGTCGTGCGGTGCCCCCACCTGCGTGGTGGGGGCCGGGGCGGTCTACTCGAGCGAGGAGCAACGGTGAGCGGCTACATCCTTCTCGCCAAGGATCTGAGGTCCGATCAGCGGTTCCGCCGGCTGGTGCGTAACGTCATCGCGTTACAGCATCCGCCAACCTGCAACGTCGACGTCGCGACCTTCGCGCGAGGTGAAACGCTGGTTTTAGGCGCACTCGCGAAGGTGTGGATGCACGCCGATACACACATCCGCGCGGACAACATCCTCGACATGTCCGCAGACGAGATAGACGAGCTCGTCGGGATCGCAGGTTTCGCCAATCTGCTCCCCGCTGACTGGTTTCAGGTCATCGACGCGGACCACGTACAACTTGTTGACTTTCTGGAACATAACGGCACCAAAGCGAAAAAGAAAGTGGCCGGCGCTCGTCGCCAGGAACGCTTCCGCTCGAAGCACCGTACCGAGCTGGATGATGCAGAGGCGTTGCACCATGAGTCAACCTGTAACGCACCTGCGTTACCTTCCCATCCCATTCCCATCCCATCCCATCCCATCCCTGCTAAGACACACGGAGGCGCGCGCGCGAGCAAACCAATAAGTAACGCTGAAGCGTTACAAGGTGCTCCACGTGGAACCGACGGCGAACCTCCAGCGATGGTCACCAGGGCGGCGGCCGTGTGCATCGCCATGCGTGCCGAGGGACTGCTCTCGGCAAACCCGTCCCACCCGACGCTCCTCGCGCTGCTCGAGGGTGGCGCCGAGGTCGGCGAGTTTGCCGCGGCGGCACGGGGAGCTGCCGCGAAGGGCAAGGACTTCGCCTACGCACTGGCGGTGGTGAGGGGGCAGCGCCAGGACGCGGCCTCCATCGCTCGCGGGGTTAGTGCCGGGCCGACGCGGGTGTGGGAACCGCCCGACGAGGAGAATGTCTGTGCACAAGCCTGAGTTTTCAGACTTCCGGGAGGTGCTCGATCGGCTGGCGAAGCTCTACGGCCGCGAGAAACCCGACGACGAGGCCTGCGAGCTGTACTGGAACGCGCTGCGCGATATCAGCCTCGACGCCGTGAAAGCCTGCGCCGCGCTGCACGCAAAGCGCTCGAAGTTTTTCCCGAAGCCCTCGGAGCTGCGCCCCAAGGGGCTGATGCCGGCAGAGCCGACGGTCTCTGACGGCTCCCACGAGGCCCAGGATCGGCGCTGCGAGCGGCGGTGGGACGAGCTGCTGCAGACGAAAACCGCGCTCACCATGTGGCACCTGCTCGCCGCATACCTCGCGCGGGTTCAGCTGATGGACCCGTCGGACGAGCTCCACGCGGTCAGGATGGATTTCTGCCGAGGGGTGGCCAAGCGGCTGCTCGAGACGCACGGGCCGCGCTGGTGCACACACGACCCGCACTGCATGCACGCCGCATCCGTGTTGCTCGGTGGTGCCAGCATCGCCGTTGCGCATGAGCAGTCTGCTGCGGCGGTGGCGTCGTGAAGGTCGAACCTCTGTCGACTCGGGTCGTGATCACCCTCCCGTGGCCCGAGGCTGTGCTTTCGCCGAACTCCAGGGCGCACTGGAGACGCCGACACGCGGCGGCGCGCAGCTACAAGCACACCGCGTGGGTGCTGGCGCGCCACGCGCTCCTCGGCCGCCTGGTGGGAGCGGAGGGCGCAATCAGGCTGAGTCTCGAGTTTTTCCCTCCGGTGAAGCGCACCAGGGACGTTGACAACCTGATTGCCTCGATGAAGTCCGGCCTCGATGGCATCGCGCTCGGACTCGGGGTGGATGACACCCGCTTCCACCTGCAGGCGGCCGAGCTGCGTGCCAAGGTCAAGGGCGGCCGGGTCGTCGTCACGTTGGAATTCCGATGAAGCTCAAAACCTGTCGCGCCTGTGGTGTGCCGAAGGCGCCGAGTGAGTTCCGCAAGGGTGGCTTCGGACCGATGCGCACCTGCAAGGCGTGTCAGCGCAAGGCCGGCCACGGCGGAAAGTGCATCCAGCCCCAGGCAAAGGTGGTAGTCCGATGATGGGATCAACCGATCGGCGGCAGCGATACACCAGCGCTCAGCGGGAGCGCCTCCAGGAGGTGGCGCGTCTGCGTGCTGCCATCCCCTCGGACAAGGAACTCGCCCGCGAGCTCGGGATCACGGTCGCCGCGGTTCGCCGCCAAATCAGCTACGCGAGGCGAGCCCGGTGAGGCTTCAAGTCACCGTCACGGGCCGGGCCCCGCCGCACCTGTCGACCCAGGGAGGCGTTACCGGGAAGCTGTCGTGGCCACACGTCGAACCCTCGGCACTCCCGGCGGTGTTCGCGGAGATCGCGCAGAACGTGCTCGACGCGCCGCTGTTCGCCGCGGGCGGATGCGTCGAGGTGCTGGTCCAGCAGTCCCACCCGGAGGAGGGCCCGTGAACTGCCGCCTCGGCGACCTGGCACTTGTGATCGCACCTTCCGACGCCAGCTTTGTGGGTCTCATGGTTAGGTGCGAAAAATTCGTTCCATACGGCACGGAGGTGTGGGGGTTTGGTTATCCCCGCAAGACCATTGCGGACGCCTGGGTGGTGGATCGCGTGCTCGTCCCCAGCCAATCTGCCTTTGGCAGCCCCTTTGGGCCGCTGGATCGCGTGATAGCGGACAAGTTCCTTTTGCCGCTGCGCCCGCCCGAGGAGCCAGCCGAGTTCTCCTCGGCGCGCGCTCCAGGCAGTACCCGCCCGACACTCCTACCTGCTTTCCGCGGTGTTCTCGATCGACTCTGGTCGGATCCGGACTTTCCGGAGCCGTTTTATTGACAGCGATGCAGCGCACACCCCCCTCTCAAACTTGATTTGGTGACTGGCACCACCATCGGCAGAATTTTATGGTAAACACTTCCGGCAACGCACTGCAGTCGTCAAGAAGCGGCCGCTCAGCGGAACGCACCCCCAATGCTACTTGCGAGCGACCCTCGCAACGTCGAGGCCGTTTCCACCGGCCGGATACCGCATCGGGCGGCCGCTCCTTGACGACTGTGCGCGTGCTCACAATCCGGCTGACGCCGGATGAAGCGCAATGGAGGCTACTGCGCGAGCGAGCCAGTGATTGTGCTGCCTACAAGAACAAACACATCCAAGCCTGTCTGGCGGACGCTCTGAAGTGGGGAACGCCGCAGGACGCTGAGAAGCCGACGCTGGTGCGGCACGTGCGCGCCACCGAGCGCGGGATGCTTTCCGCGGCTGCCTACACCGCGTGTGAGTCCGAGGTCAAGAAAGACTGGACGCGAGATGGCCGCAAAATCATGGCGGGCGCAGCGCTGCCGCAATATAGGCAGAAGGACTCGCTCGGGGTCTCGACGAAAAGCAAAACCGACCCCTGCGTGCGGCTTGTGGAAACGCCTGATGGAAACCTCGTGGCGTCCATCCATGTGCACGCACAGGAATTCGAGGGAGGCGGTTGGGTGCAAGTCCCAGTGCACCACAAGACGGACAGGGATCAATTCCGCTGGCCGTTGCTTCTCGAGATGGCATTGGGGCGCGTGCCAATCCTAACGGCGCGCGTCGTGTTCAAGCTCATGTCTGGCAAGACGCTCCTACAGCTCACATACCGCAAGGAAATCACGGTGCCTCCACCTGGGGCGCGCGCAGCAACCCTTGGTGTTGTCGGCACCGAATACGCTCGGCTGCTGGTACGCTCGGAGCGCGATCAGCTCGATATCACCGATGCACTCGCCGAGTATCTCAAACGCAAAGAGAACTTCGACCTGGTACGTCGTCGCGCCTGCACCCAGATCGGGCGCAAGAAGGGCGGCGCGCGCTCCAAGCGCAGGCTGTTTGCGAAGCTCTCCATTCGCGACTGGACGAACACGCATTTTCATCAGCTTGCGGCGAAGGTGATCGGCTGGGCTCGCGCGCAAGGCGTCGGGGAGCTGCGCATTCTCGATCTCGGCGGTGGCGACTGGCCGGCTGCCCAGTTTGCACAGTTCCTGAAAACCAAGGGTGAGAACGACGGCGTCACGGTCGCGGTCGTTACGCCAGAATCGAGCGAGAAGCCCTCAACGGAGCGCGCGCTCAGGCGCGAGGTTGGACGCAAACAGCGCAAAGCCAAGAAGCTCGGCGACGCCGTGCGTGAAATCAAACATCAGACGGAGGTGACACTGACATGAGTACAGAAGAATCCATCTACTCACTGGCGAAGCGATGTGTTGAGAAGGCGAAGTGGAATACGGACGACGCGGTTGCGGCGATGGTCAAGGAAGTACGGGCACACCCGCCCTGGGTGCGCGATATCGTCGAGCGCGGTTGTCGCAGCTACGTCGCTGCGGTGGCCTCGAACCGGCGCGGCGCGCTCACCTCGGACCTTGACACCGAGCGTGGCGGAACGATTGGCAGCACCGCAGTGCGGCGAGCATTCAAGGCCCGGGCGCTGGATACCTACGTGGTGCTCGGCAAGCCGTTGCGCGAGGCGACCGCCGACACCTTGAGGGAATCCATCGCGTTTCACAACAGCACAGCCGATTCTCATCGGCGTCACGCAGAGTTCGAGGCCCGCGTGCTGCGTGCGATGGGGGCGAAAGGAAAAGCGGGTGCGTCCGTTGGCGATTGTCTGAAGGAAGATCAGGTTTTGGAGCTTTTGCGCCGCTACAACCTACCGGCTGCGGCGTAAATTTTGGGCCGGAAGTCCAAAAACGCGTTGGTTTGCAGGCACCTGCGTGGAAACGGGTGCGGTGCGCTGAATTTTGGGGTGTGAGTGGAACCGGAGCGAAGTGCTTCAAGGACCGCCTCTCGGTGCGGTGCGCTGAATTTTGGGGTGTGAGTGGAACGGGACGAAGATCTTCTCCGGAGAAAACGGTGCGGTGCGCTGAATTTTGGGGTGTGAGTGGAAC
>JAJZFQ010000144.1:0-3732 GCA_021805275.1 Pseudomonadota bacterium | reverse complement strand
CGGTGCGGTGCGCTGAATTTTGGGGTGTGAGTGGAACGGGACGAAGATCTTCTCCGGAGAAAACGGTGCGGTGCGCTGAATTTTGGGGTGTGAGTGGAACTGGCACGTACACGGATCCGGGGCAGACGGGGGTGCGGTGCGCTGAATTTTGGGGTGTGAGTGGAACGAGCATCGCGTCGAAGGACGGACGGGGTGCGGTGCGCTGAATTTTGGGGTGTGAGTGGAACTGGCACGTACACGGATCCGGGGCAGACGGGGGTGCGGTGCGCTGAATTTTGGGGTGTGAGTGGAACTAACGACACACGCACCCCACATGAGCGTAGGGTGCGGTGCGCTGAATTTTGGGGTGTGAGTGGAACTGTACGTGCAAATGCATCTGGTGCGGTGCGCTGAATTTTGGGGTGTGAGTGGAACGCCTTCCCGTGCTGGTGGTGAATAGGAGCCGGTGTGGTGAGTTGAATTTTGGGGTGTGAGTGGAACGAGGCCTCCATCACCGAGCCTTCAGCACGGGGTGTGGTGAGTTGAATTTTGGGGTGTGAGTGGAACGAGGAACGCTTCGGTATCTCGGCGGTGCGGTGAGTTGAATTTGGGGGGGGGATGTGAAACAAGGGTGCCAAGTCTGAAGATCAAACCTGCCGGCCGTCGGCTCACCCGGGGGCACGTGGAGCTGCGCGGCGCGGTCTACTGGAACCGGTTCAGGGAGGAGTTTTTGGATCCGCTGAGTGGCGAGGTGTGCCGGCGCCAGGGTCGGCTGCGCCTCGGGGCGTACCGGAGCGTCGCTCAGGCCGCAGCGGCGCTCGACAGCTACCTCGCGCTGCAGGGTGCAGAGGTGCTCGCCCCGGGGCTCGAGGTGAGCTTCGAGGCCTATGCGGCCCGGTACGACCGGCTGCGGATCGGCCTGATGCGGCCACAATCCAGGCGTGCCTACCGGAGCATCCTGCGTACGCACCTGGTGCCGGCGCTCGGGCGGCTCGAGCTGCGCGCCATCGACGCCAGCGTCGCGCAGGAACTCGTTGCCAGCCTGCACGCGCGCGGGCTCGCCCCCTCGACGGTGGGCACGATCGCCAAGCGGCTGCGGGAGATCCTCCGTCACGCGCGCTCCGCGGGGTTCTCGGCGCACGTGATCCCGGCGCCCGCGGTGAAGCTGCCGAGCGCATCCAGGGCGGACACGGAGCAGCGCCACATCGGGGAGGCGGAACTCGAGCGGATCCTCCAGGCCTCCACCGGGCCGCGGCGGGTGCTGTGGGCCATCCTCGGCTTCGCTGGGCTGCGGATCGGTGAGGCCCTCGGGCTCACCTGGGAGCACATCGACTTCGAGGCTGGCGTGATCCTGGTGCGCCAGGCCGCGGTCGGGGGAGAGATCGCGCCCCTGAAGACGCGCCGGGCGCGGCGGGACGTGCCGATGCTGCCGGAGCTCGTGGCGGTGCTGCGCACATTTCACACCGAGACCGTGACGCCGTCGTGGTGCGGAAATCCAACCTCAGGGCTCTTGTTCAGCACCCGGACCGGCCGGCCACGGCGGGCCGATGAGGTACGCGCCCGGTGGCTGCAGCCGCTCCTGAGGCGCCTCGGGCTCCCACCAGGTGGGTGCCACGCCTTCAGGCACGGACTGCCGGCCCGGCTCGATGCGCTCGGCCTCAGCCCCGGGGCGATCCAGCGGTTCATGGGCCACTCCACCCTCGGGATGACCGAGCACTACCTGCACCGCTCGACGGCAGACCTCAGGGAGCAGCTTGATGCGGCTCTCAGGCGCAGGGAAACGTCCCGGTGATTGCAAAGTGGGACAGAAGTTTGCATTCCGTGACCAGCGACGCCAGGGCGCGCTGGATTTCTCGCCTTGTTACAGCCGCATGTTGCCCTCTGAAGGTAAACGCACCCTCTCACGATTGGAGTGTATCGCGATGATAAAAGCCGAAGATCTGATCTCGTTTGCCGGCGCCCGTGGGATCGACCTGGTGAGTGCCGCGCAGGGTGCGCTGCGCACCGACGGGGTGGCCCGCAGGCGCCGCGCCACCTTTCAGGAGCGCCTCGAGGGGATCCCGGTGGCCGAGACCGCGCACGGCAGCCAGACCAGGAGCATGCGAAAGCCGGGCTTGAGCGCGGACGATCTCGCGTGGGCGCTCGGCGGGTGTCCGCGGATGCCCTACCTCGCGGCGTGGTTTTCCTGGGGCCGGGATGATTTCCACTTCAGTGAAATCACCCGTGGGCTGATCCACGTGGCGCTCGATGTTTCCGGCAGGCAGAACTGGCCGAAGAACATCTGGCACGGCGAGGTGGCGTATCACTACCTGCCGGCGCTCGTGAGCCTCGTATTCGAGGCGGACCGGCACTCTCAGTTCTACTGGGGAAACCCGCACCTCTTTGCCTCCCGGATGGGAGTGAGCTTCGAGGTCTGGTGCGCCCGCCTCGAGGGACGCTTTCTCTACCTCGATGGTCGCTACGACGGTTGGCTCGAGGAGGCGTTGCACCACGTCGGCCGGCGGATGCACGAGCCCCGGCCGAAGCGCGTGGTTGACACTGCCGTGGCCGCTCACTAGGCTGCGCACACCTCAACGGGCCACAGGCGGCCCGTTCCCAGGACGGGACCAACCTCAGGAGAGGATCAGACCAACCGCCCTGGCCAAGGCGGCACGCACCTGTAGGGAGCGTGCGCCCTGAAAAAACCACAGAGCCCGCAGAAGCCGCCCCTCGAGGCGGCTTTTGGCGTTTGAGGCACCGATGCCTACCGTTCGTCGCTCATCCCCCTGGATCGCGATCCGCGACACAGAGGTGATCCCATACCGGCAGACCGCCAAGTACCGCCAGGCGGTGCTCGTGGCGCGTCTGCAGCGCCTGGGGGTCCGCCACCGGGTCCAGACCCTCTGGGCCGACAACGTCGGAAACACCACGAGCGGAATGCTCCGCCGACCCGCGGGGGCGATGTCCTCGGGCTAACCCCGGCGCGGCCCTGGCGGCTGCACCGGCATTTGAAAAATTACCTGAGGGCCGAGGCATGTTTCGTTGCGCTCATCCAGGCTGCCCCGCTCCGCGCGTTGATGGCCCGCGGTTTCGGTTCTGCGCCGAGCACGGCAAGCCGAAGTGGGTGGCGCGACGGCATCGCGCGAAGTATGGTCGAGCTCCTCACAAGGAGGTCGCGCCACGCTCTGTCGAAGCGATCCGCGCCGACCTCGCCGGCCTGCTCCGCACCGCAGTGGGACGCCTCGATACCATGGTCGCAGCGGACCGCGCGGCTGAGAGCCGAAGGAGCGCAGCGTGAGCTTTTCAGCAGCCGATCTCGCAGCGATCAAAGCTGCCGTTACCGCCGACGCCACGGCGCTCGGGTGCTGGACCGCAGGCAACCCCGGGCAGTGCTGCGCGTATCTCAACGCGCCATCGCCGACGCCGGTCCTGATCTGGCGTCCCGATATCCCCGTCGCCGAGCTGCTGACCGGAGTGGTGTGGTCCGCCTTCGTTTCGCTCACTCCGCAGGTGCAGGCCGCGTGGGCCGCGCTGGCCGCTGGGGGCACAGTGGATTCGACCAACGCGAACGTGCGCGCCGGCTTCGTCACCGTGTTCGGAGCGGGTAGCCAGACCGTGACCAATCTCGCCGCCATCGCGCAGCGGCGCGCGAGCCGGCTGGAGGCCATCTTCACCGCTGCCGGGGTTTCGACTCAGTACGGCGCAACGGCGCAGGTCGCTGACCTCATCGGAGCAATGGCGTAATGGCTACTACCTCACCACTTCGCGGTACAG
>JAJZFQ010000033.1 GCA_021805275.1 Pseudomonadota bacterium | reverse complement strand
GCCGGCCACCGTGGGATCAAGGCTGCACGAGCACAGTACGATGCTTGGGCGGCCATCGTAGAGACGGCGCAGTGGAGAAGGCCGGAGGACGGGATGAAGGCTCACCCGAAGGCGAGCGTTCTCAAGGGCAGCCCGGCGGTATCAACATCAAGGGCAATGACTATCGGCTGATTGCCGTCGTGCAGTACGACCATGACGTATTGATGATCCGGTTTTTGGGGTCGCACGGGGACTACGGTAAGGTTGATGCGGAGAACGCGCGCGATCCGGCGGACCAGGCCCGGATGGTGGCTCAGGCGTGCCTGGCCGAAGCGTATGAGCGCTCTCGATGGCCACGCCGTGTGCCGTCGCTCCCCGACCTTCTCACCTATTTGATGGATCAGCACGGATTGACGCGTGCCGACCTCATACCCCTCCTGGGAACGGCCAGCCGTGTAAGCGAGGTCCTGGCCGGGAAACGCGAGCTGAGCATGACCATGGTGCGTAAGCTCCGCCAGCGGTTTCATATTCCCGCGGACCTGCTCATCCCGCCATTGCGATCGTCCGAAATCGCTGCCTGACCGCTCGCGCTTCGGCGGCGCGGGAGGGAATCCCAGGGTCACCTCAGGCAAATTCGAATCGGGATCGCTGGAACAGCGCGTGGCGCCTCACCCCGACCATTCCGGGAAAGGCTGCCGAGTTCCATGGAGTTCGGATCCCGACCCCCTTGTGCCACCCGCCCTGCAACGCTACTTGCGTGTTCGCGCTTTGGCCGTCGCGGGGACTCGACGGCGCCGTGCTGAGCGGTGGCTGGCGAGGAGCTCGGAGTGCCCGGTCCGCGTCGGCGGCTCAGGCGACGGTGGGTCGGAAAAGCCGGCAGCTTCGATATGGGGAGTGAGCCCTTTCAACCCGCCCTCGCGGCGCACGCTGCGAAGCGAGGCCATACCCTCGTTCCAGGCGTGCACCATGCCTTTGGCAACCTCGCGCCAGCGCGGCTCGTTCTTGGCCGCCTCGATGACTTCGCGTCCCACTTCGACTGCAGACTCGCACAACCGTTCCACCATCTCTCTGTACAGTGAAGGCGCAATGCCGAGCTGAGCGCTGAAGAACCGCTCGAGCGTTTTGCCCGGCGCCCAAGTCTTGCGACCACCGACGGAGAGCCCGGGGGAGTTGATCGCATAGCGCGGGTACGCCTGGGTGGTCACGATGTCATAGACGGGGGTGTAGGAGACGTCCCGGCGGCTGCTGTAGTAGAGCGCAATATTCTTTGCATGGCAGTCGGCATTTCGCACGACATAGCTCACGAGCAGATGCCACCCGAAGCTCTCGAGTTGAGCGCGCATGAACCTCGCGGGGATATAGACCCGAGTGGCCTTCAGTACAGCCTCGGTGCTGGGCCGGTACTTCTCGTTGGGCGGGAGGCCCAGGAGTCCGCATGCATCCTCGACGCCGCGTATGGGAACACGCTCCCCATCGACGTCAAAGCGATCAACGACCAGTAGGCGTCCGTCGGACGACATTCGTGTTCTGGCGACGGGCGTGACCCCGAGACGCTCGAGCACGCGCATCGAGTAGTGCTCATTGAAACCGAGATACGGTGCGGCCTCATCAGAGCCTTTGACGATGTGAAGGGCGGTGCGAAGACTCGATTTGCCGAGCGGCTCGCTCGGGCCTCGGTCCTCCTGGGGAGCCAGGAACTTTGGCACCGCCCCGGAGATTGCTGCACGCGCGTAGGTGCGAACAAGGATCGAGAAGGTCTCGATAGAGCTCTGCGCAGTGAGCAGGTGCTCGATATCGAGGGGTTTGAGCTCCTCACCGGGCCTTGCGCCCTCGGGCGTCGCGGTGACACGGCCGATGCTCATTCCGCCCACGACAGCGAGCAGTGACAGATCGGTGCCATCGAGGAGTCGGCCAAACTCTTCACGGATCACGGAAAGCAGATAGCCTTCGGGGAGATTTTGCCGGAAGAAGGGGTGAAGGTCTCGCGGCCAGCGCCAGGGCTCCTCGCGCACTGGCATGGTGAGGCTCACGAAGGCCTCATCCGGAGTGCCCGGCAGATACTTGAGCACGTATTCATCGCGCTCGCGGTAAAGTTGGGCGACCGTTTTGCCACCCACCTGCACGTCGAGCTTCACGGACCCTCCCTTCCGGAACGCTGCTCGGCCAGAATGTCCTCGAGCGTGCGGTTGTGGCCGGCCTTCACGACCTTGATGTCGTAGCCTGCAGCCTCGAGAAGTCGGACCAGGGCGGAGACGCTCATGTCGCCGTTAACCAGGTTCTCCATGCGCCCGACGGTGAGGCGGTTGACTCCGGCCCGAGAGGCGAGCTCCTGCTGGGTCAGCCCCGCCGCTTCCCTCGCCTGCTTGAGCTGTCCCGCGACTTCGGCTAGTGTGGTCACTGAATGGTACTCTTAAGTATCATATTACGGCCTTAGGCCATTTAGTGCAACTTCTAAATACCATTTGTAGATTGGTAAATAATGCTGAGGGATATCAAATGGCGAGACCTCAGGGATGAATGCCACGCCTCGGTAGCAGTCGCGCGGCTTGCTCGATTACCGGATCCTGGTCCGTACCGTGACTGCAGGAATGGGGCGAATCCATCACACCGATCACTCCCGGGAAGGCCGCCAACTTCCACGGAGTCCTGAAGTTTCTGGTGCCACCCGGTCGCACGCATCCGTCGATGCGGCGACACCGGTCCCGCTCAGCTCCGCGTCCAGTTTTCGGTCTTCAAACCCGTAATCCGGGCGAAGGTACGGCCGTTGCGCGTGACGAGCACAGCGCCGACGGCGAGCGCATGGCCGACGATCATCGCATCCATGCTGACGATCGGCGAGCCGCAATCGTGCAGGTCGACTGCGACTCTCGCCAAATGCGTGGCTGCACCTTCAGCCCAGGGAAGACACCGTACGCGGGTGAGGAAATGATCCCGCGCTGTCGACAGAATGCGCGCCCGCTCTTCGAGACGGATGCCAGTCCGTGCAGCATCGAATCGCTCCGCGATTTCCTCGAGTGGGTAACCGGTGCCTACGTGGATGCCGAAACGCATGCGTAGCGGCATGGCTTCGCGCGGCGTCAACGCCGCCAGCATCGCATGGGCGGTGTTCCGCAGCGACTCCGCGGTCGTCCTGTCATACCACGCGCTGCGCCACGATGACATCGCCAAGATCCGAATCCTTGCGGCCACCGCCGGCGCGATGACCGACCTTACCTGCCGCGGTCTCCTTGTGTGCCGACGCTTGCGACGTGGACTCGCGCCCTTTCGCCCGCAGCATCTGCCGCGATAGAGCGCATCGCAATTCTTCACGTGTGACAGCGGATATACATAGGTCCTGCGGTGCTACCGACGCGATACGTCCATCGAGCGCCGGCGATTTGCCCTGGAATAAGAGCGGCCGCCGTGTCCGTGTGCAACATGAACAGCGACATCAGGCCTCCTCGCGCGCGGTTTGAGATTGCAGAGCATCGTTCATCGGCCGGTCCGTCGCAAAATCGCCCGCACTTTGTGCCTGATCGCGCAACGCGAAGAAATCTGCCCAGCCGCGGCTGGCGGGTTTTGGCGAAAGAATGCCGTCGCCGGTCACGGTATCCCGGCGGATGTAGACAGCGTCGGAGTCCTCGAACCGGAATTCGGCCGGCAGGTGCGCCACTCCAGGCTGCTCCCGAAAGCACAGAGAGGTTGGAGGGTAGGAACCGTTCCTGTTACCTAAGTCGGGTCATCTCAGGCGAATTCGAATGGCGATCGCAGGAACAGCGTGTAGCGCCTCACCCCGACCGTTTAAAATCATGACCCCGTTCATGCCTGAACGACGCTCTTGAAAGCCTTACATTGCGGCTCCATCGAAATGGCGAGTCGCGCCACTCGCTAAGCCTTTTCATCGGCAGACGGCGCCACCTTCGGTGCGCGGCGCAGAACCTTGAGCATTTCCTTTGGCTTCGCTCTTCCTGCGCGCTCGCGCAAGAAATCCCCCGCAGTCCGCAGGCACCCGACCTTCTGCGCCACTGCGGCGGCAATGAACGGGTTCAACGAGACCCCATCGCGCGCCACCCGCTCGGCCGCCGCCTTCTTGACCGACGCCGGCAGCGTCAAGGGATACGTGCTTTTCCTCATGGCTTGATCCTCTTCAGGAACGTCCCGGGCGTCACCACCCCGATACCGAATTCTCCGGCCGTCGGCAGGAGGTCCCGCACATGATGCGTAACGATCGCCTGTGTCCTGCCATTGACCGCGGCCTCCCGTACGATCTCATCGTCGCGCCCTCGAGGGGTCTGGGTCGGTGAGCTGTGGACGCCAGAGTAAATGAAACTCGCCGGGCTCAGCTGCGCTCGTAAATGCGGCCATGATACCGCCGATGGTTGTCTCGTCCATGCCGGTCACCAGTCGCTGCTCCGGGCGCGTCAGCACCTCCTCGTACTCGAGGAAAGGCGCCATCACGAATTTCACGGCCGTCGCAGCATGCCGGCACCCAAAGAGCTGAGCGCCACTGTCGGCGCAGCGTCGTCGAGCTCGAGCAGGCCATCTGCCAGAACCTCGCGCCCAAGCACCGCAGCGCAGAGCCCTTCGTATGGACCCGGACCACGGATGAGATCCTCAAGAGCCTCGGGCCGTGGTACATGCGAACTTCCCACTGAAAACACTAGCGCCTGCGAGCACAGCCGTGAACAGCAGCGGGCGGTACGGGGCGCATCGGAGCGGCAAGCGCGCCCCAACAGTGCGCGCACCAGGGCAGCTCCTTTCAGCGGCCGGTCGACCTCGATAGACCTGATGCAGCCGCGCTCTTGCGCTACGCCGCACAGCAGGACAGCTGCGTCACGTCCTTGGTGAAAGTCTGCGCACAGAGCTTCAATCCCTCCACCATCGTCAGGTACGGGAAGAGCTGGCCAGCCAGATCGACGACCGTCATACGGTGATGAAGGGCCAGCGCCGCCGCCTGGATGAGCTCACCGGCCTCGGCCGCGACCGCCTGGACACCGAGTAGTCGGCCGGTGTCGGCTGCGGCGACCAGCTTGATGAATCCGCGGGTGTCGAAATTCACGAGCGCACGCGGCACGTTATCGAGCGTGAGCAGGCGGCTGTCCGTCTCCATGCCCTGCAGATGCGCTTCGGCCTCCGACAGGCCGACTGTGGCGATCTGCGGATCGGTGAACACCACGGTCGGCATGCTGTGCAGATCGAGTGTCGCCTCGGCGCCGGTCATGTTCTGCGCAGCGCGCGAGCCCGCCGCGGCTGCGACGTACACGAACTGCGGCTGATCGGTGCAATCCCCTGCCGCGTAAATGTGCGGGATACTGGTTTGCAGCTGCGCATCGACGGTGATGACGCCGTCCTTGCCGGTTCTGACGCCGATCCGATCCAGATGCAGCGCCTCGACATTCGGCGTCCGGCCGGTGGCAATGAGCAGCGCATCGCCTCGAAGAGTTCCGGCCGAGGTCTCGAGCACGAACTCATCGTTCACGTGCGCGACGGCATGAGTCTCGGTCTGGCGCAAGACCTCGATCCCCTCGTCGGCAAACACCTGGCCCAAGGTATCGCCAATGGCGGGGTCCTCGCGGAAGAACAGCGTCCTGCGTGCAATGAGCGTCACCCGACTGCCGAGCCGTGAGTAGGCCTGCGCGAGCTCCGCGGCGATGACCGAGGAGCCGATCACGAGCAGCCGCGGTGGGATCGTGTCGCTCGAGAGGGCCTCGGTCGAGGTCCAGTAGGGCGTGTCCTGCAATCCGGGAAGCGGCGGAAGGGCCGGACGCGCCCCGGTGGCGATCAGGGCGCGATCGAAGTGCACGGTCCGTTCATCACCGTCCGCGCACTTGACGCTCAATGTCTCGCGGTCTTTGAAGCTCGCCTCGCCACGCAGGAGGGTGATGTTCGGGTGACTGTCGATGATGCCTTGGTACTTGGCCGCGCGCAGCGCCTCGACACGAGCGTGCTGCTGCGCCAGCAGCCGCTCGCGGTTGATCTGCGGTACGCCGGCGCTGATGCCGGCATCAAAGGGACTGCGCCTGCGGGCGTGAGCAACGTGCGCGGCGCGAATCATGATCTTGGAGGGCACGCAGCCGATATTGACGCAAGTGCCGCCGATCGTGCCGCGCTCGATCAGCGTGACCTGCGCGCCACGTTCGACCGCGGTAATGACGGCCGCCATCGCGCCAGCGCCCGTGCCAATGACCGCGATCTTCAGCGGCGCCTCAGTGCCGGCGCGCTCGCGCCGCGAGACGCTGACGGCTTCCGGTGCCCGGCCACGCCGCGGGCCTGACGGCCGTACCGCATCATGCGCCTCCGGCGCGGACGCAGACTTGACTCTGTAGTTCTTGGGCAGCGCGGCATTCAACGTGTCGATCGAGAGCGGGGCGTCGCTTTGGATCGTCGCGGTGCTCTGCGGATAGTGCACCTCGGCGCTGTGCACGCCGGAGAGACTGCGGAGCGCCTTCTCGACATGCCGGGCGCAATCCGTGCAGGTCATCCCGGTCACGGCGAGGGTCTGTTCGTTCATGATGTTCCCAAGGAGTGCGGTGCAGATGTCCTCAACCTCGGCAGCAATAAGGGCAACGACGAGCTGCCGCGTCCCCCCTGCCCGGAAGCATCACCGTCGCGACCACGGTGCGCAACGGGTCGCTCTTCTCGAAATGAATCGGTATCCATGTCAGCCGCTCCCGGCCGTGTCGCGGGTGGTCGCGTCGCAGGCATTGCGCGGTCGCCAGAACACATCCCAGATCGATACCGCGACCATCAACAGGAGGCCCGGATACAGCAGCCAGCCGGTACGGTGGCCCGAGGCGCGCATCACGAACACGGCGGCAAGCACCAAAACCGGACCCGTCGCACCCAGCGCTGCGCGCCGCCAGCGACGCTGCTGCCATCCTCCGACCACCTGGGCGAGCAAGGCGATGCCGGCAAATGCCGGCAGCAGGATGCGGATGAACAGCCCTTCGAAATGGCTCAGGAAACCCAGGCCGAGGGCCGCACCGAGGCTGGCGAGCGCCGGAAAGCACACCGCACAGCCCATCGCCGAGACGATGCTGCCGAGCACGCCGGCCTTATCCGCAATTCGTGTCCCGAGACTCATATTTTAGCTCCGGAAATTTCTGTGACTACGAC
>JAJZFQ010000089.1 GCA_021805275.1 Pseudomonadota bacterium | reverse complement strand
CTGCTGTTCAAGCCGACGAACTTCGATCCGCACAAAAAATACCCGATCGTCGATTACGTGTACCCCGGACCGCAGATCGGCTCGGTGTTCACGTTCCGCTTCGAGCCTTCCGACTACGACAATCAGGCACTGGCAGAGCTCGGCTTCATCGTCATCGCCGTCGACGGCATGGGCACCCCGTACCGCTCGAGGCACTTCCAGCGCTACTGGTACGGCGACATGGGCGACAACACCCTGCCGGACCAGATCGCCGCCATCCGTCAGCTCGCACAACGTTACCCGTGGATCGATCTGGGCCGGGTCGGCATCTGGGGGCACTCCGGCGGGGGCAACGCCGCGACGGATGCGATGTTCCGTTACCCGGATTTCTTCAAAGTCGGCTGGGCCGAGAGCGGCAACCAGGACAACCGGGACTATGAGAATGACTGGGGCGAGCTTTATCAGGGGCTGCTGAAGCGCAACGCGAACGGAACGACCAACTACGACAACCAGGCCAATGAGCTGCTGGCGGGGCATCTGCGCGGCCATCTGATGCTCACCTACGGCACGCTCGATGACAATGTGCCGCCGGAGAACACCCAGATCGTCGTCGAGGCGCTGATCAAGGCGAACCGGCCGTTCGACATGATCGCGATTCCGAACGTGCGGCACGGTTACGGCTATGCGACGCCGTACATCACGCTGCGCCGCTGGGATTACTTCGTGCGCTATCTGGCCGGCAACACGCCGCCGAAGCATTTCGCGCTCAAGCCCTGGCCCTGGCGCTGACCAGCGCTCCCTACGGGGCCGCCGCCGCCGCCGCCAGCAGCTCCTCGAGCGGCGTGCCGGCGGCGCGCTGCGCGGCGAGCTCGGCACGATCCCACACGCGGCGGATCCGCCCCTCGAGCAGCAGCGCAACGCGGTCGGCATAGCGCTCGGCGATCTCCAGAGCATGGGTGGCGAGCAGCACCGCGGCCCGCCGCTCGTCAGTCAGGCGTCGCAGGTGACGCTTCAGGAGCGCCGCGCTGGCCGGATCCAGGCCATTGAACGCCTCATCGAGCACGATCAGGCGTGGCGCACCGATCAGGGCCAGAAGGGTTGCGAGCTTCTGGCGCATACCGAGCGAATAGGTATCCACGTACCGCTCCAGGTGTGCACTCAACGCCAGCGCCTCGGCCAGCTCGAGCACGCCGGGGTCAATCTCGCGCAGCCCCTTGGCCGCCGCGTACACCTGCAGGCACTGCCGGCCGGTGAGCAAACCCGGCAGGCGCTCCGGCGCGCACCCGTAGCCGAGGGTGCGCTTCGCTCTGGCCGCGTCCTCGAGTGGCACACCGGACAATTCGATGCGTCCGCTACGCGGGAGCAGCAGCCCGGCGGCCGCGTACAGCAACGTCGATTTACCGCTGCCGTTGGGACCGAATACGACGCACCACTCCCCGATCGCGATCTGCAGGTCGATCTCGCGCAGCACCGCGTGAGCATCGTACCCGGCCGTGAGCCCGCGGATGCTCAGAGCCGGTGCGACGGGCTGCATTTCGGTCGTACTCATCGTCCCCACCGCTGCAACAACGAGGCGGCGCTCGCGCCGCTGCGCAATGCGAGCAGAGCGCCCGCCACGGCCAGGATCAGCAGCGCGGCGAGCAAGGCCGCCGCGATCAGTCCGGCGAGGCGCAGATCGGCGGGCGTGCGCGTGACCGCGGCAATGGCCAGAAGCAGCGCGACGGCGAGCCCCTGTGCTCCGAGGACCCGGTGCGCAAGCGCCCCGGTGAAGCGCAGCGGGCTCGGCGCGTTGGGCGCAAGCCAGCGCGCAGCATTGAACGCCGTGCGCAGGAGCGCCCGCGTCAGATTGATCAGGTGCAGCACGATCAGCCAGGCGGCGGCGGCGGCGAGCACCGTGCCACCCGACACCCCGATCGGCACGGCGAGCAGCAGCAGAATCAGACTGCGGGCGCGAATCGTCGGGCGGTCGCGAAAGTGCGCCTCCGTGACCGGCCAGGCGCCGAGCGGTAGCAGCGTCGCGCGCCTTGGCGCGCCGAGGCGCGCCAAGCGCCCCGCGGCGTAGCGCGAGCGCGGCTGGGCGCGCGCATCGCGCCCGCTGCTGCGCCCCGGGCGCACGTGGGCGGCCATGAACGCTGCGGCGAGCCCCGCGCCGAGGGCGCTCCCTGCCGCGAGACTGCCCATGAAGCGCAGCGCGATCCATGCCGGCCACTGCCCCGCGAGCGACAGATCGACGACCAGGATCGCGGCGATCACGAGCACCGCGATCGGTCCGGCGCTCGAGCGCAGCACGATCGGCACGTTGCGCGGCAGCGCGGCGAGCCAGTCGTGTTGCCGGTCATTCGTCCGGCGCGTGCCGCTGCGCAGCACGAGAACGCCTGCGAGCATCGCACTCAGCGTCACCACGAATCCTGGTGAGAGCGCGGCCAGGGCGAGCAGGGATTCGACTGCACGGATGCGTCCCAACAGTCCGAGCGCGAGGAAGGCCACGGTCAGCGCCACTGCGGCGCGCGGCCAGCGGCGCCACAGATTGCGCCACTGCAGCCGGGTGACCTCAATCGAGGGCCAGCGGGCGGTTCGGGACGCCGAGAGATCCTCCATCGGCATCATCCTCTGAATGAACTGCGCACAGGATACGCCGCGCGTGCTAGGGATGCTGCCGGCGCGCCGTACCGAACCCCATGCGGCCGAGCCCCGAGGAGCACCCCTGTGGCCACACGCCCTTCGCCTCGCTGCGCCGCATCTGCGCCGCCTGCGCCCGGTCAGGTGCGTTGACGAAGCGCCTCGAACCGTGCGAGCGCGCGTTTGCGAGCCTCGTCATGCGCGACGATGGGCCGCGGATAGGTCTCACCGAGCCGCACGCCCGCCTCGGCCAGCTCGAGCGGCCGGGCGTTCCACGGCGCATGGATCGCGGGGGTCCGCAACGCAGCCAGCTCAGGCAGCCAGCGGCGCAGGTACTCGCCCTCGGGGTCGAAGCGCTCGCTCTGCGCAACGGGATTGAAGATGCGGAAATACGGCGCAGCGTCGACGCCGCAGCCGCTGACCCACTGCCAGTTGAGCGCGTTGCTCGCACGGTCCGCATCGACGAGCGTGTCCCAGAACCACGTCTCACCCCGCTGCCAAGGCACGAGCAGGTCTTTCACCAGGAAGGAGCCGACAATCATCCGCACGCGGTTGTGCATCCAGCCGGTGTGCCACAGCTGGCGCATGCCCGCATCGACGATGGGATAGCCCGTGCGTCCTCGGCACCAGGCCTCGAACCCAGCGGCATCCTCCCGCCAACCGAACGCCTCGAACTCCTGGCGCAGCGGACGCAGCGGCAGGCTCGGGAAGTGATGCAGCGTGTAGCGCGCGAACTCCCGCCAGCCGAGCTCGCGCAGAAAGCCGTTGCCCACCAGCTCGGCGCGCCCGCCGCCCGGGGCGTTGAGCACCGTATGCCAGATCTGCCGGGCGCTGATCTCCCCGAAGCACAGATGCGGCGAGAGACGCGAGGTTCCCTCGACCGAGGGCACATCGCGGGCACCGCGGTAGCTGTCGAACTGCCGGCCGAGGAACTCGCGCAGCCGCAGGCGCGCCCCCTTCTCCCCCGGAGTCCACACCGGTGCAAAGCCGCCGTCCCACCCCAAACTCGGCAGCAGGCCCCAGTCCTCGAGTCGCTCGCTACGCGGTGCACTCGCGCTGCCGGTGAGTCTGCGGGGCACCGGCAGCGGCGGCGCCACCTCGAGCGCGCTCAAACGGTTCCAGAACGCGGTGAACACCCGAAACGGCCCGCCGCTGCCGGTCCGCACTGCCCCGGGCTCGGCAAGCATCGCCCCGGGAAACGACTCGAGCAGCGCGCCACATCGCTGCAGCGGCTCGGTCAGGGTCGCATCGAGCGCATCGAGGAGCGGATCATACGTGCGGTTGCAGAACACCCGCCGCGCGCCGCTCGCCACGATCACCTCGCGCAGAATCGCGGCACTCGCGCCGTGTCGCAGGCACAGCGTCACTCCGTGGGGCGCGTCCCGCGAGAGCGTGCGCAACGCCGCATCAAGCGCCGCGAGGCTGTGATGCAGCCACCAGCGCGCCGCGCCGCCGAGCGGCCGGCCCTCGGGAAGGGTCTCGTCCAGGATGTACAGCGCAACGAGGGGGCCGCCCGTGGCGAGCGCCGCGGCCAGGGCTGGATTATCGCCGAGCCGTAAGTCGTTGCGGAACCAGACGATGACGGGGCACGCTGCTGGATCGGCGCCGCGGCGCTGCTGGGACATGGACGGACCTCGAGACTTGCCCGGCCGAACCGGCTGCGAACCGGCGGCGCTGAGGACCCAGTGTGCAATGCCACCCAGTGGACTGTCGAGTGACATTCCGCGCCCGCCGCCCTGATCTGTCCGAGGGTATCTCAGCTACACTTGCCGCTTAGATCAGCGAGCCCATCGTGTCGAAACCTATCTCTGTCGAGCCGGCGCACGCTCCCGATCCGCACGGATCGCACCCCGAGGTGCGGCAGAGCGACGTGAACGGCCTCAGCAGCCGCGAGGCGCAGCAGCGCCTGGCACAGTACGGCCCCAATGCCATGAGCGAGCAGGACACTGCGCCGTGGCGGCGGCTGCTCGCAAAGTTCTGGGCACCCGTACCGTGGATGCTCGAAGCGGCGGTGCTCCTGCAGCTGGCGCTCGGCAAGTACGTCGAGGCGCTCGTGATCGGAGTCCTCGTACTGTTCAACGCCGTGCTGGGATTCGTGCAAGAGGCGCGCGCGCGCGCGACGCTGCAGGCGCTGAAGTCCCGCCTTGCGCTGATGGCCTCCGTGCGCCGCGACGGCGCGTGGAAGACCGTGCCGGCCGCCGAATTGGTCCCAGGCGACCTGGTCAAGCTGTCCCTCGGCGGCATCGTGCCGGCCGATGTGCGGCTGCTCGCGGGTGAAGTACTGCTCGATCAGTCGACGCTCACCGGGGAGTCGTTGCCGGTGGAGGGCGCACCGGGACGGGATACCTACGCCGGTGCGCTGGTGCGACGAGGAGAGGCGCTCGCGCGGGTGAGCGCCACCGGAACGCGCACGCGCTTCGGCCGCACCGCAGAACTGGTGCGCACCGCGCATGGCGTGAGTACTCAGCAGACCACCGTGCTGCGCGTGGTGCGCAACCTCGCCATCTTCAACGGTGCGGTCGTTCTCGCGCAGGTGGCCTATGCCGCGGTGCTGGGTCTGCCGACCCACGAGGTCATTTCGCTGACGCTCACGGCGATCCTCGCCGCCATTCCGGTCGCCCTGCCCGCGACGTTCACACTGGCGAGCGCACTCGGAGCGCGCGCGCTCGCCGCGCGCGGCGTGTTGCCCACTCGCCTCTCGTCCGTAGAGGACGCGGCCACGCTCGATGTGCTGTGTTCGGACAAGACGGGCACGATCACCCAGAATACGCTGGCAGTGACCGCGGTACGGCCCGCGCCCGAGGGCGAGGAGGCCCTAGTCCTCGCTCGCGCCGCGCTCGCCAGTTCCGAGGGCGGGACGGATCCGGTCGACGTCGCAATCCGCGCCGCAGCCGCCGCACGGCCTGCCGACACCGCCACCCGGCTCGTATCCTTCATTCCTTTCGACCCGGCACGCAAGCGTGCCGAAGCCACGGCCATCGACGCCGGCGGGCGCACCATCCGGATCGTCAAAGGCGCCTTTGCGACTCTGCAGGCGATCGCCGTCCCCGCGGCACAGACCGTCGCGGACGCCGAATCACTCGCCGCCCAGGGCTATCGCGTGCTCGCCGTCGCCGAGGGTCCGGTGGACGGCGCGTTGCGGATGATCGGTCTGATCGCCCTCAGTGATCCGCCGCGCTCCGACGCCGCGGCGCTTATCAAAGAATTGCGCACCATGGGGGTGGAGACGGTCATGGTCACCGGCGATGCTCCGGTGACGGCCCAGGTGGTCGCGCGCGAAGTGGGGCTCGACGGTGCGCTGTGCCCGCCCGGAGATATTCCGGCGAGTATTCGTCCGCAAGACTACGCGGTGTTCGCCGGCGTGTTTCCTGAGGACAAATTTCATATCGTGCGCGCGCTGCAGACCAGCGGGCACACGGTCGGAATGTTCGGCGACGGCGCGAACGATGCGCCCGCGCTGCGCCAAGCGCAGATGGGCATCGCAGTCTCGAGTGCGACCGACGTGGCGAAGTCGGCTGCCGGGATCGTGTTGACCGAGCCCGGTCTTGGCGGGACCGTCAGTGCAATCCGCGAAGGGCGCATTACCTTCCAGCGCATCCTCACCTACACGCTGCGCTCGCTGACGCAGAAACTCAGCCAGATGCTGCTGCTCGTGATCGGGCTGGTGATGACCGGACACGCCATTCTCACGCCGCGGCTGATGGCCCTGTTGATGATCACGGGCGACTTCCTCGCAATGTCGGCGACCACGGATCACGTGCGTCCCTCGCCGAAGCCGAACGCGTGGCACGTCAACAACATTACGCTGCTCGGCAGCGCTTTGGCGCTGTGCAACGTGGTGTTCTGCGCAGCAGTCCTCGCCATCGGCCGCTACCGGCTCGCGCTGAACCAGGCGCAGCTGCAGACACTCGCGTGCGTGACACTGTCCTTCACCAGCCAGGCACTCTTCTACGTCGTGCGCGAGCGGCGCCGCCTCTGGAGCTCCAGACCGAGCGCCTGGATCGTGCTGTCGATGATCGCGGACATCCTGATCTTCGGCCTTCTGGGTACCCGAGGCATACTGATGCGCGCGATCCCACCGCTCCTGATCGCGGCCGTTTTCGGCGCCTCAATCCTGCTGGCCTTTGCGCTCGATAGCCTGAAAGCGGCGCTGGGAACGCATCTGAAGATGCAGTGAGCAAGCGCGGGACTTTGCCATAGTGACGCTCGGTTTGAGCGCGATGCCGAACCTGACCGGCGACGCGTCGATCCCTGGCGGGGAGAGTGCGCTGATGAACATGCAACCGGCCGCGGAGGGCAGTTCGAACAGGCCGTTCGACCGCAATCTCGGCAACATCGCCTACGGGCTGTACGCAGGGGCAATCCTCTTCCCCGTGCTGGCCGTGGCTGCGGTCATCGTCAACTACGTGAAGCGCGAGGAGGTGCGCGGCACGCTGCTCGAACCCCATTTCGAGTGGCAGATCCGCACCTTCTGGTTCTCCCTGCTGTGGCTCGTGCTCGGCGGCGCTCTGTGGCTGGTGTTCATCGGCTGGCTGGTACTCGCCGCCG
>JAJZFQ010000025.1 GCA_021805275.1 Pseudomonadota bacterium | reverse complement strand
CCCGGTGCCTCGGCGGTCGCCCCCGAAGGGGGCGCATTGTCGGCGGGGGACCGCGCGGGTGTCAACCGGCTAGACATTGAACCGGAAGTGGACGACGTCCCCTTCGTGCATGACGTACTCCTTGCCTTCCAGGCGCAGCTTGCCGACTTCCCGCGCTCCGGCCTCCCCCCGACAGGCAATGTAGTCGGCGTAGCCGATGACCTCGGCCCGAATGAACCCGCGCTCGAAATCTGTGTGGATGACACCGGCGGCCTGGGGGGCCGTCGCCCCAACCGCGACCGTCCAGGCCCGGACCTCTTTCTCCCCGGCGGTGAAATAGGTCTGCAGGCCGAGCAGCTGGTAGCCGGCCCGGATTACCCGGTCGAGCCCCGGCTCCTCCAGCCCGAGTTCGCCCAGAAAGCCTGCCCGGTCGGCCGCCTCCAGCTGGGCAATTTCCGATTCGATGGCCGCACAAACCGCCACCGTAACTGCACCCTCTGCCGCAGCATGCTGCTCCACCGCGGTGAGCAGGCGATTGTTCTTGAAGCCCGCTTCAGCCACGTTCGCGACGTACATCACGGGCTTCGCCGTGAGCAGCTGCAGCTCACGCACATCGCGCGCCTCCTCCGGTGAGAGGGACATCGCCCGCACTGGCTTGACCTGATCCAGATGCGCCTTGACCCGCTCGAGCAGCACCTTCTTGCGCAGCGCTTCCTTGTCACCGCTCTTGGCCGCCTTGACCGCCCGATCGAGGCCCTTGTCCACCGTGGCGAGATCCGCGAGCGCAAGCTCGGTATCGATCACCTCGATGTCGCTCAGCGGATCGATCTTGCCGGCGACGTGCACGATGTCCGAGCTCTCGAAACAACGAACCACGTGCGCGATCGCATCCACCTCGCGAATGTGCGAGAGAAACTGGTTTCCGAGCCCCTCACCCTTGGAAGCGCCGGCCACGAGCCCCGCAATATCGACGAACTCCACTGTCGCCGGGACGATGCGCTGCGGATGAACGATCTCGGCGAGCGCTGCAAGACGCGCGTCAGGCACGGGAACCATTCCGATGTTAGGGTCGATCGTGCAGAACGGATAGTTGGCAGCCGCGGCGTTCTGTGCCTGGGTCAGCGCGTTGAACAGTGTCGACTTGCCGACATTGGGCAGACCCACGATGCCGCAGCGGATAGACATGACTGAAACTCCTCACCAGCCCGGCATCACGCCGGACGATTCGAAGACGGCGCGGTGCGCGAATGCAACTCGTTCATGGCCTTCTGTGCCCCGTCGGTCAACATCGTCGGCAACACATCTGCGGCCGCGCGCAGCGCCTCTTCGATTAATCCAGACTCGCCGGCCATCGGCCGGCCAAGCACATAATTCAACACGGCATCGCGGTCTCCCGGGTGACCGATCCCGATGCGTAGTCGCCAGAACCCATCACCCAGGCGCGCCATGATGTCGCGCAGTCCGTTGTGGCCGCCAGCACCACCGCCGTGCTTCAAACGCACCACCCCGGGAGAAAAATCAAGCTCATCGTGCGCCACGAGCACCGCCTCAAGCGGGATCCGGTAGAACGCCGTGACGCTTTGCACGGAGGCGCCGCTGAGGTTCATGTAGGTCATGGGCTTCAGCAGCCACACGTCCTGCTCCGCGATGCGAGCCCGTGCCAGCTCGCCCTGGTGGCGCGACTCGGCGCGCAGGCTCGCGCCGCTGCGGCGTGCCAACTCCTCGATGAACGCAAAGCCGGCGTTGTGCCGCGTGCGGGCATAGGTGGGGCCCGGATTGCCGAGCCCCACCACCAGCCTGATCGGCGTTGCCGCCATGGGCGGCCGTTACTTCTTGCCGCCTTCCTTCTTCGGCTCGGCCTTGCCCGCCTCGGCAGCAGGCGCAGCACCTCCAGCCGCGGGTGCACCAGCTGCCGGTGCCGCCCCCTCGGTGGGCACAGCGGCGAGCTCCGCGGTCGGCTCCGGTTCGGCGACGCGCGGGCTGTGGATCGAGACGACCGGCGCGTTGCGGTGCGCCAGGTGCGGGATCGTCACGCCCGCCGGCAGCGGAATGTCGCCGAGGAACTTCGTCTCGTTGATATTCATCTCCGAGAGGTCCAGTTCCAGGAACTCCGGCAGATCCTTCGGCAGGCAGATGATCTCGACGTCGGCCATCGTGTGCGAAACGATGCCGCCCTGAGTCTTCACGCCGGGGCTGGCCGCCTCGCCCTTGAAGTGGATCGGCAGGTGCAGGCGAATCGGTTCGCTCTCGACCACGCGCTGCAGATCGAGGTGCACGATCTGGTTGCGGGCCGGATGCATCTGCACGTCCTTGACGATCGCCGGCTGCGCGCGGCCACCGACTTCGACCTGCACGATCGAGGAGTAGAAACGCTCGTCCTCGATGACGATGAACAGTTTGTGGTGCTCGATGGCGAGCGACTCGGCCTCTTTGTGGCCGCCGTACAGAATGGCCGGAACCTTACCCGTGTGACGCAGGCGGCGGCTCGCACCTTTGCCTTGCGCCCCACGCGGCTCCGCGCTGAAGCTGAAAGAAATACGCATGATGTTCTCCAATCTACGATGACTACGTGCCGCGACCCGCGACCAGGCAGCGACACACCCGAAAAACGCTATTGAGCCTTCGACAGCGGTCTGCCACCGTCATCCCGGCGCACTGCACTGCCGGGAGTCGGGCGCCTACCGCGCTCAGTCGACATACAAAGAGCTCACCGACTCCTCGTCGCGGATCCGCCGGACCGTCTCGGCCAACAAGGCCGCGACCGACAGCTGCCGGATGCGCGGACAGGCGCGCGCCGCCTCGGAAAGCGGGATGGTGTCGGTCACCACCAGCTCATCCAGCACCGAGACCGATATGCGGCTCACCGCCTCACCGGAGAGCACCGCATGGGTGATGTAGGCCACCACCTTCACCGCGCCCTCGTCTTTGAGCGCCTTGGCGGCCTGACAGAGCGTACCGGCGGTGTCGATCATGTCATCGACCAGCAGGCACACCTTGCCGCGGATGTCGCCGATGATGTTCATCACCTTCGACTCGTTGGGGCGCGGCCGGCGTTTGTCGATGATGGCCAGATCCGCGTCGTCGAGCCGCTTGGCGAAGGCGCGCGCGCGCACCACGCCGCCGACGTCCGGCGAGACGATCACGGCGTTCTGGTACGCCTGCTTCCAGGCATCACCGAGCAGCACCGGAGAGGCGTACACATTGTCGACCGGGATGTCGAAAAAGCCCTGGATCTGGTCGGCGTGCAGATCGATGGTCAGCAACCGATTGACGCCCGCGATCGACAGCATGTTGGCCACGAGCCGGGCGGTGATCGCCGAGCGCGTCGCCCGCGGCCGCCGGTCCTGACGCGCGTAGCCGAAATAAGGCACCACCGCCGTAATGCGCGCCGCCGAGGCACGCCGGCAGGCATCCACCATCACCAGCAGCTCCATCAGCATGTCGTTGGTCGGCGGACAGGTCGGCTGGACGATGAACACGTCGCGACCGCGTACGTTCTCCATCAGCTCGACGTTGATTTCACCATCGCTGAAGCGGCCGACGTACGCCCGCCCGAGGCGCGTCTGCAGATGGCGCGCGATGTCGGTCGCGAGACCCGGATTGGCATTGCCGGCAAACAAGGCCAGCACATCGCTTGTGCTCATGAGTACGTTACGTCAGCCACAAAATTCCACGCGACGGTGTTCCGTCGCCCATAACCATCTGGCTGGGGTGGAAGGATTCGAACCTCCGAATGGCGGGATCAAAACCCGCTGCCTTACCACTTGGCGACACCCCAGCACTGCTCAAAGCCAACCACACGACGCCGCACGCCGGCGTCGGCGGCGTACGGTGTTTGCCGTCACGCCGGATCCGCGAGCAGCGCATGCATCGGGGAGACGTTCAAACCCCGCGCGACGAAACTGCGCCACTTCTCCGGAGCACGCGCCGCGATGCGCTCGGCCTCCTGCGGACTGCCGACGGCGGCGAAAATGCACGAACCGGTTCCAGTGAGCCGCGCCGAGGCGTAACGCCCGAGCCACTCGAGTGCCTCGGCCACCTCGGGCCATCGCGCGCGGACCACCGGCTCGCAATCGTTGCGTCCACCGGACTCGAAAAAGGCGCGTATTGTGATGAGGGGGGAATTTCGTGTCAATTCAGGGCTCTGGAACACCTCACGGGTGGACACGCTCACGCCCGGCCGCACGATCACATACCAGCGCTCCGGCAGGATAACCGACTCCAGCCGTTCCCCGACACCCTCGGCCCACGCTGAAAAACCTCTAACGAATACAGGCACATCCGCCCCAAGCGGCAGCCCAAGCGTGACCAATGCATCTACGGACAGTGCACATCCCCACAGCCGGTTGAGGGCGAGCAAGGTCGTCGCCGCATCGGTGCTGCCGCCGCCCAGGCCGCCACCGATCGGAATGCGCTTGCTGACGCGAATCGAGGCACCGAGGCGCGTACCGGCCGCCGCCTGCAACGCCCTCGCGGCCCGCACGACCAGGTCCTGCTCGGCCGGGATGTCGGGCGAACCGGCGCGACGCTCGATCCGGCCGTCCTCGCGGACTTCGATCGCCACCGTGTCGCACAGGTCGATGAGCTGAAAAAGCGTCTGCAGCTCATGATAACCGTCCGTCCGCCGGTCCGTGACGTGCAGGAACAGATTGAGCTTCGCCGGCGCCGGCCAGAGACTCTCTGCGGGCGTCACTGCAGATGCCATGCGTCCACCACCATCCGCAGCCGCACCGCCGCGCGGCGCACGGTCAGGAGCCGCGGCAGCCACTCGGCCCCGACCGGGGTGTAGGCACGGTAATCGATGGACCATCCGCCCTGCTTCAGGCGCACGAGCCGCTGGGACCCGTCGAGCGTGACTGCCGCAGGCAGCGACGGATCCGGCACGCCGAGGATCCAATAGCGCAGGCTCCCGAGCGGCGGGTCGAATCCGAGCTGGCGCTCGAGCACGGTGTGCGCCGCGGCATTGCCGAGATGCTGGCCGCGGGAGGTGATCACGCTCAGCGCCCCGCCGAGATCGCTCACCTGGGTGGCACCGGCACCGAACGGACCGCTGAGGGTCATGCGCGTGCCGGGCGTGCTCTGCCGCCAGCGGATGTCGGCGTTGAAGCCCTGCTGCCCAACCGCCACCGCGACGCGCCCGGTGAGCTCGAAGCGCGACAGCCCCTGCAGCAGCGGGCGGCGGACGCTCCAGGCGGTGGTCGGCGCCGGCGGGACCGGCACGGTCTGGCAGGCGCTGAGCACCAGGGCGGTGAGCGCACCGAGCGCGGCGCAGATGCGGCGCAGACGCATGGTGGAAGCAACGTGCGAGGACATGGGGCGGCACTATATCGCAGCCGGGCGGCCGACCTGAGCCGGTGGCGCCTTGTCGGGCGGGCGGCGATCCCGGAGAATGCCCGCCCGCCGAAGATCCAGGATCATGAAGGACTCCATCCGTCAGCGCCTCGAGAGGCTCTCCGACCGCTTCGAAGAGGTGGGCCGGCTGCTGGCCTCCCCCGCCCTCGACGGTGGCTCGACGCAATTCCGCGAGCTGTCGGTCGAATATGCCCGCCTGCAGCCGCTGGCGCAGCGTCTGCGCGCCTATTGCAGCCTCGAGCACGATCTGGCGGCCGTCCGCGAGTTGCAGGACGATGCCGACCCGGACATGCGCGCCCTGGGCGAGGAGGAGCAGCGTCGGCTGGCGGGGGAGATCGCCACGGCCGAGGACGGCCTGCACGCGCTGCTGCTGCCGGAGGACCCCCGCGATGAGAGGAATATCTTCCTCGAAATCCGCGCCGGCACCGGCGGCGATGAGGCCGCGCTGTTCGCCGGGGATCTGTTTCGCATGTATGCCCGTTACGCCGAGTCGCGGGGCTTCGCGGTCGAGGTGCTCAGCGAGAGCGCAGGCGAGCACGGTGGCCACAAGGAAATCATCAGCCGCGTGGTCGGCCGCGGCGCCTTCTCGCGCCTGAAGTTCGAATCCGGCACCCACCGCGTGCAGCGGGTGCCCGCCACCGAGGCGCAGGGCCGAATCCACACCTCGGCCTGCACGGTGGCGATCCTGCCCGAACTCGATGCCATCGCCAGCGTGCAGATCAACCCGGCGGACCTGCGCACCGACACCTACCGTTCCTCCGGCGCCGGCGGTCAGCACGTCAACAAGACCGACTCGGCCGTGCGGATCACGCACCTGCCGACGGGCATCGTGGTGGAGTGCCAGGATGAGCGCTCGCAGCACAAGAACCGCGCGCGCGCCCTCTCGCTGTTGCAGGCCAGGCTGCTCGCCGCCGAGCAGGAGAAACAGGCGAGCGCCCAGGCGCACTCGCGCCGCCTGCAGGTCGGCAGCGGGGACCGCTCCGAGCGCATTCGCACCTACAACTTTCCCCAGGGGCGGGTCACCGACCACCGCATCAACCTGACGCTCTACAAGCTGGCGCAGATCATGAACGGCGAGCTCGACGAGCTGCTCGATGCGCTCGCCCACGAACACCAGGCGGAACTGCTGGCCGAATTGGACGGCTGATCGCCCTCAGCGCACCGCTCGCGGCGCTGCGTGGTGCCTGAGATAGGCCGGCCCGCCGAGATCGGCCATCTGGTGCAGCAGCCAGCCCTGGCGCCAGCGCACGAACGGCGAGGGATTCGCGACGTGCCAGTGCACCGGATCGGGAAGCACGGCCGCGAGCAATGCCGCCTGCGCGGGCGTGAGCCGCGCGGCCGGCTCGTGGAAGAAGCGCTGGGCGGCCGCCTGCACGCCGAAGATGCCGTGGCCGAACTGCGCGATGTTCAGATACACCTCGAGCACGCGCTGCTTCGGCCAGAGCACCTCGATCAGCACCGTCAGGTAGGCCTCGATCCCCTTGCGCACGAAGCTGCGCCCGCCCCAGAGGAACAGGTTCTTGGCCACCTGCTGGGTGATCGTGCTCGCCCCGCGCAGCCGCCCGCCGCGCTCGGCGGCGCGGATCGCCTGGTCGATCGCGCGAAAGTCGAATCCGTGGTTATAGGGGAAGGTCTGATCCTCGGAGGCGACGACGGCGATGCCGGCCTGCGGGGAGATCCGCCCATACGGCACCCATCGGAACTCGGTCCGGTAGGCGCGCTCCCCGGCGCTCAGCGCACGCCATCTGGCCTCGAGCATGTAGGCGCTGGTGAACGGCCTCACCCAGCGCAGCGCCAGCACCGGCAGCACGGTGAGTACGAGCCACGCGA
>JAJZFQ010000048.1 GCA_021805275.1 Pseudomonadota bacterium | reverse complement strand
GGCCGAAGCGTATGAGCGGTCGCGATGGCCGCGCCGCTGGATGATTGATTTCGTGGCGACTCGTAACTGATTGATTTATTGGCGCGCCCGGAGAGATTCGAACTCCCGACCTCATGGTTCGTAGCCATGCGCTCTATCCAACTGAGCTACGGGCGCACCGTCTCGGCCGCATCGGCCGGGACCGCCTGACGGCAGCCCCCAAACGGCGAGGGCGCGCATCCTAGCACGGCTGCCGCCGCAGGCAAACTCCATCACACCGAGTGAGCGCGAACCCTGCGGCCAGGCGGTAACCCGGCGCGCCGGCCCTCAGCGCGGCGCAGACCCTTCAGGGGGAGCGGCCGCAACCCGCGGCGGAACGAGGCGCAGCAGGGCACTCCGGCGACGCGGTCCAGAAGCGGGGGCGAGCACTTTCGCGGCTCACTCCGGGACGGCGGGCGGCGCGGCGGGCGACTTCAGCTCGACGCCATTGCCTTCGGGATCCTGCAGATACACCGAGAGGCCCTCGCCTTCGGCCCCATAGCGCAGCGCCGGCTCGCCGCTCGCCACACCCTTGCTGAGGAGATAAGCACGAAGGCGTGCCGCATCGAACGGCGTGACCCGCAGGCAGACGTGATCGAGATTCGGGCTGCCGCCAGACGGTGCGGCCGGCGCCCCGGCCAGCGCTCGCTGCGGCACTACATCCAGGAGTGCCGCACCGGCCCGCAGCTGTGTCAGACCGATCTGCGGCTGCTCGCGCTCGATCGGACATCCGAGTACGTCGCGGTAGAAGGCCACCAATCGCTGCGGATCATGCGCGCGCAGTACGATGTGATCGATCCCCACAATGGAAAAGGGAGCCTGCTCGGTATCCGCCTCTCGTGCCGTCATGGCACCAGTGTAGACCCACCGGCCCGCGGCGCGGCTCGCGGCGTTTGCGCCAGCGGTCCGCGCCGAAGCGTCAGCCGGCGCTCAGGAGCGGCTCGAGCGCCACCGATGCCTCGAGCATATCCGCCAGACGATCCAGCGCCGCTTCGCGCAGCGCCGCGAAGTCTCGCTCGAGCGGCTCGGCCAACCCCGCCCAGTGCAGCAGCGCCACGCAGGCCGCCGGGGACTCGAACAGCCCGTGCACGTAGGTTCCGGCCACCTGCCCGTCGTCCGACACCGCTCCGTCTCGGCACCCGTCATCGAGCATCACGAGCGGACGGTCGAGGGCCGAACCACAGCTCGTCCCCATGTGAATCTCGTAGCCGCGCACTTCCGCCCCGCCGAATGCGAGCCGACCGCGGACGTTGCGCAGTTGCTTGTCCCGGGCGAGCTCGGTCCGCAACGCGAGCCACCCGAACCCCGCGCTGCGGCCGGCGGGCCCCTCGATGGCGGCCGGATCCTCGATGGACTCACCGAGCATCTGCAGTCCGCCGCAGATGCCGAGCACCTTGCCGCCGTAGCGCAAGTGCCGCTCGAGGTACGCCGCCCATCCCCGCTCGCGCAGGGCCGCGAGGTCGGCGCGCACCGCCTTGGAGCCCGGCAGGATGACCAGGTCCGCCGCGCCGCACTCACGAGCCTCCTCGGCGTACTGGAATGCGACCTGCGGGTGCTGGCGCAGCGGATCGAAGTCGGTGTGATTCGAGATGCGCGGCGGGACCGGCACGACGACACGGATCACGGCTGCGGCGGACGTGCCCTCGATCGGTTCGCGGCTGATGCCGTCCTCGGCGTCCAGGTGCAGCCCGCGCAGGTACGGCAGCACGCCGAAGACGGGCTTGCCGGTGTGCGCCTCGAGCCACCGTAGCCCGGGATCGAGCAGGGCCCGCTCGCCGCGGAAGCGGTTGATCACGAAGCCGGTGATGCGCGCCCGCTCCCGCTCACTCAGCAGATCGAGGGTGCCGACGAGCTGGGCAAACACCCCGCCGCGATCGATGTCCGCCACGAGCGCCACCGGACAATCGACCGCCTCGGCAAAGCCCATGTTGGCGATATCGTTGTCGCGCAGGTTGATCTCCGCGGGCGATCCGGCCCCCTCCACCAGTACGAACTCGTAGGCCGCGGACAGCCGCCCGTAGGCGCTGAGCACCGCTTCGCGCGCGATGCGTTTGTAATCGTGGTACCGGGCCGCCGAGAGCGTCCCCACCGGGCGGCCCAGGATGATGACCTGCGCACTGCAGTCGCTGTCGGGCTTCAGCAGCACCGGATTCATGTCGCTGGTCGGGGCAAGACCGGCCGCCTGTGCCTGCAGCGCCTGTGCCCGACCGAGCTCCCCGCCGTCGGCGCCCACGGCACTGTTCAGCGACATGTTCTGCGGCTTGAACGGAACCACGCGTACGCCGCGGCGCCGCAGCACCCGACACAGGCCCGCCACCAGGGTGCTCTTGCCGGCATCGGAGCTGGTGCCCTGGATCATCAGCGTGCGTGCCGTCATCGCGCGCCGCTCTGAGCCTCAGAGGCCATGGCGCCTGCGCACTCGGCGATGATGGTGCGCAGGCGCGCCAGCCCGTCCGTGAGGGCCGCCGGACCGGGCTGGAGGATCTCGCTCGAGTGAATCTCGAACAGGCGCCCGTGACGTACCGCTGGCATCGCCTCCCAACCGGGCCGCTCGCGCACGCGCCGGGGATTGAATTTCTTGCCGCACCAGGAAGCGATCATCACGTCGGGGGCGCGACGCACGACTTCGAGCGGGTCAGCGATGATGCGATCCTTGGCATGCGCACGGCCGGTAAACTCAGGGAAACACAACTCGCCGCCGGCGATCGTGATCAGCTCGGCTACCCAGGCAATCGCGCTGATCAACGGATCGTCCCATTCTTCGAAGTACACCCGCGGCCGACACGGCAACGCGGCCGCATCGCGCCGCGCACGCTCCAGGGCGCGGCGCAGCCGCCCGATCAACACCCCCGCACGGCGCTGCGCGCCAATCATCCGGCCGAGCAGTGCCAGAAATTGGAAGATTTCCTCGACGCTGCGTTGGTTGAATATGTGGACTTCGAGTCCGGCGCGAATCAGCTCGGCGGCAATTCCGGCCTGCAGGTCGGAAAACCCGAGCACCAGGTCCGGCTTGAGCGCCACGATGCGCTCGATTTTGGCGCTGGTGAATGCCGAGACGCGCGGCTTCTCGCGGCGCGCTTGCGGCGGACGCACCGTGAACCCCGAGATGCCCACGATGCGCTCCTGCTCACCGAGGAGATACAGCCACTCGGTGGTCTCCTCGGTCAGACATACGATGCGCCGCGGACCGACCTGGCTGGGCGCGCTCATGGCAGGAACAAAGCAGCGGCCGCGGCGGGATTCGACGGCCAGTAGAAGTGAATGTAGCTCGCGGTCAACGCGCCGCGACGGTACACGGCCTCGCCGCGCCCGCCATGCTGCGTGCGGCCCTGCCCGCTCGGCGCGAGCGGCGTCTCGAGCCGCGAATGGTGGAAGCTGTGACCACGCAGCTCCCCGTGCGCAAACGCAACGCTCTGCAGGGCCAGCGCCTGCAGGCGCGAGCACATCACCGTCTGCCCCGGCAGCACGCCCGCCATCGCATGTCGTCGCCCCTCCAAGTCGGTCAGGTGGTCAAACAGCAGCATCATTCCGCCGCATTCCGCGAGCAGCGGGGCGCCACGCTCGACGTGCGAGCGCACGCTCTTGAGCAGAGTGCGGTTGTCCGCGAGCCGCGCGGCGTGCAATTCCGGATAGCCCCCGGGCAGATAGAGCGCATCGGCCGGTGGCACCCCGGCATCCTGCAGCGGCGAGAAATGCACCAGTTCCGCCCCCATCGCCCGCAGCAGCTGCAGATTGGCCGCATAGAGGAACGAGAAGGCCGCATCGTGCGCGACCGCGATGCGCACTCCGGCGAGCAACCGCGGCGGTGGCTCGAGCGCCGCGTCGGCAAAGGTCACGGCGGGTATGTCCTCCAGGGACAGCGCCGCACCGACGGCGTCAGCCGCCCGCTCGAGTCGGCACTCCAGATCTTCGAGCTCGACGGCCTGGACCAGGCCGAGATGCCGCTCCGGCAGCGCCAGCGCCGCGTCGCGCTCGAGCGCCCCGAGAAAGCGGATCGCAGCGGCCGGACCGCTCAGACTGTGAGCCAGCATCGCCGCGTGTCCGGCGCCGCCCACTCGGTTGGCGAGCACGCCGTGCAGCATCAGCTCCGGGCGGTACGCCTGTAGGCCCAGCGCAAGCGCACCGAAGGTGCGCGCCATGGCAGAGGCGTCGAGAACCAGCAGCACCGGCAGCCCGAACTGCTGCGCGAGGTCCGCGCTTGACGGGTCTCCGTCGTACAGCCCCATCACCCCCTCGACCAGGATCAGGTCCGCCTCGTACGCCGCCTGCGAGAGTTGCGCGCGACAGTGCTCCGGCCCGCCCATCCACAGATCGAGCTGGCCGACCGGACTGCCGGCGGCCCGCTCGAGAATCATCGGATCGATGAAATCCGGACCCGTCTTGAAGACCCGCACGCGCCGGCCGCTGCGGACCGCGTGTCGAGCCAACGCCGCCGTCACGGTGGTCTTGCCCTGACCCGAGGCGCCTGCGGAGATCAGCAGTGCCGGAACGCTCGCGCTCATGGTTCGCCTTAGAGTTCGACGCCGGGCTGCGCGCCGATCCCCGCGTCGAACGCATGCTTGACCGCATGCATGTCGGTCACGGTATCGGCCAGTTCGAGCAATTCGGCGGGCGCACCGCGCCCCGTGACCACGACGTGCTGCGTGGTGGGGCGTCCGCGCAGGGCCGCGAGCACCACATCGAGTGCGAGATAGCGGTAGCGCAGCACGATGTTCAGCTCATCGAGCACGACCAGCGCGATGGCCGGATCGCGCAGCAACGCCGCGGCGGACTCCCAGCCCGCCTCGGCCGCACGCACGTCCCGGGTTCGATCCTGCGTCTCCCAGGTGAACCCTTCACCCGCGACATGAAAGCTCACCTGCGGCACACGGCGGAAGAACGCCTCCTCGCCGGTGGCATAGCGGCCCTTGATGAACTGCACCACGCCGACCCTCAGGTCATGCCCGAGCGCGCGGGCCACCATGCCGAATGCCGAGGAACTCTTGCCCTTGCCGTTGCCCGTCAGCACCACCAGCACGCCGCGCTTTCCGGAGGCCGCCGCGATGCGTGCATCGACGGCGACTTTGCGCCGCTGCATGCGCACCCGATGGCGTGTCGCCGCCTCGTCAGTCGAGTCCGGCGGCTGCGATCCCTCCCCGCTCTGGCTCATCGGCCCGCTCAGCGCACGCGCAGACCGGTACGCGCCGGCGACCACCGGGTGACGGCCAGATGTGCCACCGCGACCAGCCCCACGTAGGTACCGGTGACCAGCAGGAACGGACCGTACCAACTCGCGAAATCCGCCCACCAGCCCGCGACGCTGGGCTGACCGATACGACCGCCCAGCCAATAGAAGCTGCCTTCGGTCAGCACAAAGCACGCCGTGAAGCTCGCGAGCAGGCTGCCCGCGAGCCGCACCGCATCGCTCGGTCGCTGCACCACATGACGTCGCAGCCATGCGCCTCCGAGCCAGAGCATCGAGTAGCCAGGAACGATGAACCAGTACGCGCCCGTCACACAGTAGCTGCTGACGCCGTACACCCGGATCGCCACGAAGTCGATCACGATCGCTTCGCACAGCAGCACGGCCAACACCCAGCGGTCCTCCCGCAGATAGAAACCGGCGAGGAAGAACACCGCCCAGGAGGCATCTGGCGGTGCCCAAAGCGTTCCGAGGTGCCCGAAGCGCGTTGCGCCCATGGCCGCCACCAGCGCGAGCAACGCGCCCCATTTGGAAAACTTCACGGACTGCATCGCATACCTCCGGGCGCGCTCTGTCGCGCGTGCTCAATCGGCACATGACATCGAGTGGGGGAATCGCCCTGCGGGGTACGCGACCGGTGCGACGGACAATGCGGGCGCCGCGCAGGCGCCTTGGGAACCATGATGCTCACCCGTTCACTCCGACACGCGCTCCACGCGCATTGCGGTTGCTGAGGAGCGGCAGGAGTGCAGGGAAGTCAGAAGGCCGCGATGCCAGGACATCGCGAACGGTCTGGCTTCGCCCAACGCGAGCCGCCCTGTCTGTCTCGGCCGGTCTCCGGACTCGCGAGTGGAACGCATCCTGCAGACCGCACCTTCCCGTGCCGGCGGCACAGTGGTCATTGCGGACTGACGCTCGCTTACCGTTGCGTGGGCAGCGCCGGAATTGCATCCGCGTGGATGCGCACCGGCTTCCCGTTTCACCCCAGGGGGTCAGACGATCCCTGGGACACCTGAGACGCATCGGAGTCTACGCGGCCCCTTCCGGGGGCGCAACCTACGCACCCGCCGCCTCCCTTTTGCGGATGGTGCGTGCGTCGCCGCGACATTAACGTGTGCTCAGCGCATCGTTCACGGGAGACTGACATGGACCTCGGACTACGCTTGAAGCGAGCACTGGTCACCGGCTCCACCGCCGACATTGGCTTCGCCGCTGCGCAGACGCTGGCACGCGAAGGCGCGAGCGTGATCGTCAACGGACGCACCGCCGCGCGCGTCGACGCGGCCGTGGCGCAGATTCGAGCTGCCATTCCCGGCAGCCACGTCCACGGTGTCGCGGCCGACGTCAGCACCGCCGCGGGTTGTCAACACCTCATCGAGGCCATCGCCGACGTCGATCTGCTGATCAACAACATGGGAATCTTCGAGCCGAAGCCGTTCGCGGAGATCTCGGACCAGGATTGTTGGTTGCGCTTCTTCGAAGCGAACGTCCTCAGCGGAGTGCGCTTGGCGCGGCACTACGTCCAAGGTATGCGCGCGCGAAACTGGGGACGCATCGTGTTCGTCTCGAGCGAATCCGGCCTGCAGATCCCCACCGAAATGATCCATTACGGCGTCACCAAAACGGCCCAGATTGCCGTCGCGCGCGGACTGGCCGAGACACTTGTCGGCACCGACGTGACGGTCAACAGCGTGCTGCCGGGCCCAACGGCCTCCGAGGGCGTCGGACGATTCGTTCAAGAGCTGGCGCGTGCGTCCGGCAAGGATGCCGCGAGCGTCGAACGGGAGTTCTTCGCCGCCGCCCGCCCGTCCTCGATCCTGCAGCGCTTTGCCACCGCCGACGAAGTGGCCGCGCTGATCGCCTACACCTGCAGCACGCAGGCCTCCGCCACAACCGGCGCTGCGTTGCGCGTAGATGGAGGTGTGGTGCGCGCGATCGCTTGAGTAATCAGCCGCTTCATAGGC
>JAJZFQ010000244.1 GCA_021805275.1 Pseudomonadota bacterium | reverse complement strand
CTAGAAAGCCATTTATAGCGGCGTTTACCGCCGCCACTTCCGTTTGTACATCCTGCGCTAACCGCTTTAGCCCTTCCGACTTTGAACTCCTAACTCAGGACACTAGCGAAGCGTGGGCGCGAACCTCGGCCTGAGGCCAATGTGTTTAAAGCGAGCCAGCGGAAATTCACCGAACTCACCTGCGCGATGTGCGGAAAGTGAGGCTGGTGTGACGCCGCGACCTGCACGCCCCCACGAGGGACGCGCCAATCCCGCCGCCAACGCGGGCGAGCCGGCCGGCGGCATCGTCGTCTGCACCGGCGCTGTGCTCACCGCCAGATTCAGGAGTCGCAGGGGCGGCGAGTCGGGGCCATGCAACCCCATGTCCGGCGATCTCCCGGTCGCTTCGTTTACTCAGGCCCAGAGTTCGCCGGTGACCTCGGCCGGCAATTCGCGCGGGGGCTCGGGCCTGCACGCGGCAAAACGTGACCCAGTACCGGACGGCGGACCACCAACGGGGCAAAGACCGCAGTTTTGCAGCCCGGTCCTTGAGGCACCCATCGCGGGAGCCGATAGCGGCTTTGGGAGGCACTTTTGCGGCCGACGCGCGTCCATGATTGTGATCGGCAGCACGAGTAAGCTCCCACCCAACCCCGGCCACCCGATTGATGTTCGAAAACGTGAAATTCAGCCCCATCCCTTGCCTGTGGCACCCTTAACGTGAGGCGCATCATGGGTGCCCGTTACTCAAAGTGGCGTGCTGTACTGCGCGGGGGCGCGGCGGCCGTGCTGCTTGGCGCGACTGGCTTCGGTGCCACCGCCCGAGCCGGCTGCTTCGACGTACGCGTCCCGGCTTTCGTCGAGCTGCGCCCCCTGGTCGCCCAGAATCCCACCCGGGCGCTGAGTGAGGCGAATGCCCGCCTCGCAGCCCTGCCGAGTGATGCCGCCGAGCACGATCCGCACACCGTCGCGGCGCTGCATGCCATCCAGGCCGGCGCCTACGAGGAATTCACCCTCACGGACAGGCAGCGCGCCGCGGCTCTCGCCGGGCTCGCCCTGCTACACGATCCGACCGATCCGCTGCACCTGGAGCTGCTCGCCGCCTATGCAAACAGTTTCACCTCTCCGGCGGCCATCAGCCGGGCGCTCGACCAGATAAAGCAGGCGCGCGCGCTGCTGCGCCCCGGTTCGCGCAGCGACGTGTGTCTGGAGATCACCCAGGGCCTGATGAACACGCTGCGCGACCGCTCGGGGCTGGCGATCCGCGAACTGACTCAGGCGTACATGCAAAGCGAGGCCTCTGAGCTGTCCGGAGCGCACGACCAGGCGAGCGGGATACTCGCCCTCGCACTGCGCAGCATGGGGGACGATCGCGAGGCGCTCACGTTCAACCGCCAGGCGATCCAGTGGGACCAGGAGCACCAGGCGAGCGAGGACCTGTCCCAGGACATCTACACCCGGGGCGAGATCTTGCGGGCAATGGGCAGCTTCGACTCGGCGATCGCAGCGCTGCGCCAAGCGCGCGCCGTCAGCGCCTCGATCGGCGACCACCAGGGCGTGGCGTACTCGGATCTGCGTATCTGCGAATCGGAGATCGGACTGCAGCGCTATGCGGCCGCGCGCCGCGATTGCGCGCGGGCGGCCCCGGTGCTCGCTGCCGGCAAGGTCGTCAGCATGATCAAGGAGACGAATGCTCAGCTCGCCAAGATCGACCTTGCCGAGGGCCACCCGGGCAGTGCGGTGCGGATCCTCGATGAGGTGCTCGACAAGCACGGGGCCGACATGCTCGCCTCCTCGGTCGCGCCGGCCTACCTGGCGCGGGCCGAAGCCAACGCCGCACTGAAGCGCTATGCGGCCGCCTACCGGGACCTGACATCCTACCTGCAGCTGTACCGACGGCAGAATCGCGCCAGCCGCGCCCGGCTGCGTGAGGCGCTCGAAGTGCGCTTCCAGGTCAAACAAGCGTTCGAGCGCAACGCGGTGCTACGGCGCAAGCTGCAGGCCGCCGCGGATCAGGCCACGCGCCAGAAGCAGCTGCTGCACTGGATGGAGGCGGCGGGCGTCGCCGGCGTGCTCGTCATCGCGCTGCTGTCCTACATCGTGGTCGCTGACCGGCGCCACCGACGCCAGCTCGTGCGGCTCGCCCGCCACGACCCTCTCACCGGCATGGCGAACCGCGGCCACACCGTCCACCTGGCCGCCGCAGCACTCACCGCCGCGCTCGAGCGTGGCCGTCCGCTCACCGTCGCACTGATCGACTTCGACTATTTCAAAGCCATCAACGACCAGTGCGGACACGCCGCCGGCGATCACGTACTGCGCGAGTTCGCGCGGCTGTCGCGCGGAGCGCTGCGCACCAGTGACATCCTCGGCCGCTGGGGCGGGGAGGAATTCCTGCTCGTGCTGCCGGAGGCGACGCTCGACGCCGCGCTCGCCACCATCGAGCGGCTGCGCCTGCTCGCGCTGGGGATTCAGATCCCCTTCCCCAGCCAGCGAGTCGATCTGCCCCGGGTCTCCTTCAGCGCGGGTCTGGCAACCACCGCGGACGGACCGCGGACGCTCGACGAGCTGGTTGCGAGCGCCGACGCAGCCCTCTATGAGGCCAAAGACGCAGGACGCGACGTGGTGCGCATCAGCCGCGCGCGCAACCAGAACGACCCGGAAAAGCGGCTCGCCTGACAGTTCGCGCACACTGGCGGGGACGCAGCGCGTCCCACCCCACCCCGTGCAGTCGACAAGGACCGCCCGCCACCGTATCCTCCGGCCAGTTGCCCGCGATCAAGCCGCACGCGCGTTGTCTTCTTCATCGCCTCACACCCTGACGTTCTGCAGCCAGTGCGGTGCACGGCTCGCGATGCGCATCCCGCCCGGCGATCATCTGCCGCGCTACGTGTGCGACGCGTGCGGGACGATCCACTACCAGAACCCACGTTTGATCGTCGGCTGCGTGCCCGAGCACGAGGGGCGGATCCTGCTGTGCCGGCGCGCCATTGAGCCGCGGCTGGGCTTCTGGACCGTACCAGCGGGGTTCATGGAGAACGGTGAGACCCTGCAGCAGGCCGCGGCCCGCGAGTCGCACGAGGAGGCGCTCGCAGAGGTCGAGATTGGCTCGCTGCTGTCGATCGTGCACGTGCTGCACGCCCATCAAGTGCACGTATTCTTCCGCGCCGCGCTGCGCAAGCCCGAGCACGGCGCCGGGGCGGAGAGCCTGGAGACCGCTTTGGTGCACCCTGAGGACATTCCCTGGACGGACCTGGCCTTTCCGAGCACCGAGTTCACGCTGCGCCGCTACCTCGAAGACCGTGCCGCGGGCCGCGAGCGACACCACTTCGCCTCCCTGCAGCGCCGGGTCGGCTGAAGTCGATCCGGCTGCGAGCACAGCTTTGCGAGTCGCCGCCGGGACATGGCACAATATTTAGTGCTGCGGCCCTCCAAGCCCCCCGGCCCGAAGCGTGTGCCCGCCCCGCCGCAGGCGCGGAACAAGCGGGACAACTCGTTGATCCAGAAGGAAATCCGATGACTTTCGTGGTGACCGAAAATTGCATCAAGTGCAAGTACATGGACTGTGTGGAAGTCTGTCCGGTGGATTGCTTTCACGAGGGTCCGAATTTCCTCGTCATCGATCCGGATGAGTGCATTGATTGCACGCTGTGCGAGCCGGAGTGTCCGGCAGAGGCAATCTTCTCTGAGGAGGAGATGCCGGCCGGCCAGGAGTCGTTCAAGCCGCTCAACGCGGAACTCGCCAAGCAGTGGCCGGTGATCACCGAAAAGAAGGACGCCCCCACCGACGCCAAGGAGTGGGACGGTAAGCCGGACAAGCTCGGATTGCTGGAGCGCTAGATCCGCGCCGCTTTAGCAGCGCCGCGCGGCGCTCAGGAGCGCGGATGATGGCGCGAGTGCAGGTCCTTCATACGCTCACTCGCCACGTGCGTGTAGATCTGCGTGGTCGACAGGTCGCTGTGGCCGAGGAGGATCTGCACCACGCGCAGATCTGCGCCGTGATTGAGCAGATGGGTGGCGAAGGCGTGCCGCAGCGTGTGCGGTGAGAGTCCCTTGGCGATGCCGGCCTTGCGCGCGTAACGCTTGATGATGTGCCAGAACGCTTGGCGCGTCATGCGGTCCCCGCGCCGGGTGGGAAACAGATAATCGGTCTGGCGCTCAAGCAGGATCTCGTCGCGCGCTCCGTGGACGAATTCTGTCAGCCAGCGCACCGCCTCGTCACCGAGCGGAATCAACCGCTCGCGGTTGCCCTTACCGACAATGCGGATGACGCCCTGATTGAGGTTGATCTGCTCGTAACGCATATTGACCAGCTCCGAGACGCGCAGCCCCGTGGCATAGAGCACCTCGAGCATGGTGCGGTCGCGGTTGCCGAGCGGATCGCGCACAGCGGGAGCGGCGAGCAGGGATTCGACCTCCTCCTCCGTGAGCGACTTCGGCAGCGAGCGGCCGATCTTGGGCATCGCGATCTGGGTGGTCGGGTCCTCCTGGATCAGGCCTTCGCGCAGCAGGTAGCGGAAGAACCGGCGGAAACTCGACAGTTGCCGGGCCGTCGAGCGCGGCCGCGCGCCGGCGTGGACCCGCCAAGCGATAAAACCCTGCAGATCCTGCCGCGCGGTGCGCACGATGGGCACCTGCCGCGCACCGAGCCAGCGCGCCAACGCCGTGAGGTCGGCCCGATAGGCCGCCAGGGTGTTGGCCGAGAGGCCCCGCTCCATCCACACGGCATCCAGAAAGCGGTTGACCGCCGGATCCGTGTCGGGGTGAGGTGACTTGGCAATTACGGCAGAATCGTTCGACAATTTCCGTCTCGCTGCTGGCCCGTTCGCGCCGCCCGATCTACCTCGGTCCGTCGGCAGAAATGCCGGCGTAGCGGTGGCAATCGCAGTATGGTGAGTGCCGGCCGCCCGACGGCGTGACCATCTTCACACTCGAGCCGCCGTGTTAACGTAATAGAGAACCCGTTCACAATAAGCCGGCGTCGCCATGCGCCGACCCCACGATGCCACAGGATCCGACCCGCTCTCCACGCCCGCTGCGCGCCCTGGCCCTGCTGCCGTTCAGGCTGGTGTTCACAGTCTACGCCGGCGGAGTGTTCCTGATCCTCGGGAGCGGGACCCTGTTGATCGCCCTGATCCTGCCCGGATTGGAGCGTCGCCGTGCCGCTACGCGGCGTATGGCGCGCCTGCTGCTCGCCGTCGTGGGCATGCGCCCGGCCGTACGAGGCCTGGAGCACCTGCCTGCGGGCCAGTGCGTGATCGTCGCCAATCACGCCAGTTACCTCGACGGTCCGGTGTTCACGGCCGTCCTGCCAGCCCGGTTCGGCTTCGTCATAAAGCGCGAGATGGCGCAGGTTCCGCTTGCCGGGGCGTTTCTGAAGCGCATCGGTTCGCAGTTCGTCGAGCGCTTCGATCACCGCCGCGGCACGGCCGACGCGCTGCGCATGCTGCGCACGGCGACCCGCGGACACTCGCTCGTGTTCTTCCCGGAGGGCACGTTCACGCCGACGCCGGGGCTGATGAAGTTCCACAGCGGCGCCTTTACCACGGCCGTGCGGGCCGGCTGCCCGGTGGTGCCTGCGATCGTGCGCGGCACCCGCACAGCGCTCTCGCCCCGCGGCGCGCTGCCCCGGCCGGCGCGCATCGAAGTGCAGTTCCTGCCGCCGCTCGCCCCGCCCGTGGGTGAGCCGGCCCGCGCCGCAGCTCTGCTGCGCGAGCAGGCGCGTTCCGCCATCCTCAGCCTGCTCGATGAGCCGGACTTGAGTTCACATGTTGCGCCGGTACCGCCCGCCAACCTCGTACAGGGCGTGGGAGATCTGCCCGAGTGAGCAGCTCTTGACGGTCTGCATGAGCTCCTGGAACACGTTGCCGCCACCGTGCGCGATCTCCTGCAGCCGCTGCAGCGCCGCGTCCGAGCGATCGGCATTGCGAGCCTGAAAGGCGCGCACCGCCGCTACCTGCGCCTGCTTCTCCTCCTCGCTCGAGCGGATGAGCTCGGCGTGTGCGCGCTCGGCCTCGGCATCGGTCTTCGACAGGAAGGTGTTGACGCCGATAATCGGCAGGCTGCCGTCGTGCTTGCGCGTCTCGTAATACAGGGACTCTTCCTGGATCTTGCCCCGCTGGTACATCGTTTCCATAGCGCCGAGCACGCCACCGCGCTCGGTTAGGGCGTCGAACTCGCGGTAGACGGCCTCCTCCACCAGGTTCGTCAGGTACTCGATGGCAAACGAGCCCTGCCACGGGTTCTGCGTCTTGTTCAAGCCCAGCTCGCGGTTGATGATGAGCTGAATGGCCACCGCGCGCCGCACGCTCTCCTCGGTCGGGGTAGTCAGCGCCTCGTCGTAGGCGTTGGTGTGCAGGCTGTTGCAGTTGTCAAACAGCGCGTACATCGCCTGCAGCGTGGTGCGGATGTCGTTGAAGGAGATCTCGCGCGCATGCAGGCTGCGACCGGAGGTCTGCACGTGATACTTGAGCATCTGGCTGCGCGAACCCGCGCGGTATACGTCGCGCATGGCGCGCGCCCAGATGCGCCGGGCCACGCGGCCGATGACCGCGTACTCGGGATCCATCCCATTGGAGAAGAAAAACGACAGGTTGGGCGCGAAGTCGTCGATCCTCATGCCGCGCGCCAGATAATACTCAACGATGGTAAACCCATTGGCGAGCGTGAAAGCGAGCTGTGTGATCGGATTGGCGCCCGCCTCGGCAATGTGGTAGCCGGAGATGGACACCGAGTAAAAATTACGCACCTGCTGCTCGGTGAAGAACTGCTGCACGTCGCCCATCATGCGCAGCGCGAACTCGGTGGAGAAGATGCAGGTGTTCTGCGCCTGATCCTCCTTCAGGATGTCCGCCTGCACCGTACCGCGCACTGCGCTCAGTGTCTCGGCACGAATGCGCCCATAGACCTCGGGCTCAAGCAGCTGATCGCCCGTAACACCAAGCAGCGCCAGCCCCGAGCCGTCGTGTCCGGCGGGCAGCTCGCCCCGGTAGGCTGGCGGGGCAGTGCCGCGCTCGCTCGCCGCACGGTGCAGCGCCTCGATGCGCCGCTCGGCCTCGCTCCAACGCCCCTCGGCGCGCAGATGTCGCTCGACGCACTGATCAACCGCCGTGTTGAGAAACATCGCGAGGATGATCGGCGCCGGCCCGTTGATGGTCATCGACACCGAGGTGCTCGGCCGCGCGAGATCGAAGCCCGAGTAGAGCTTCTTCATGTCATCGAGCGTGGCCACCGACACCCCGGAGTTGCCGGTGCGCCCGTATATGTCGGGTCGCGTGTCCGGGTCCTCGCCGTAGAGCGTCGTCGAATCAAAAGCAGTCGAGAGGCGGGCCGCGCCGTGACCGTGCGCGAGGTAATGGAAGCGCCGGTTGGTGCGTTCCGGGGCGCCCTCCCCGGCGAACATGCGCGTCGGATCCTCCTGCTCGCGCCGGTATGGATAGACTCCCCCGGTGTAGGGGAAGGCCCCCGGCAGGTTCTCGCTGCCGATGAAGCGCAGCAGCTCACCCCAGTCGCCAAGCTTCGGCACGGCGATCTTGGGCACACGCTGATGGGAGAGCGTCTCGGTATAGTTCTCCCCGGTGACCTCCCGCCCGCGCACCGTGTAAGAGTAGGTTTCGGCGCTCGCTGCGCGGGCTCGTGCGGGCCAGGCCTTCAGCTGCGCGATGCCGTCGGCGCCGATCTCGGCAAGCGCCTGGTTGTAGGCGGCGCGCAGTTGCCGGCCGGTCGCGTCCGGCGCGGCCCCCGACAGCGCGTCCGGATACGGATCGAGCGGCGCGGGTCGCGCCTCATCGCCGAGCGCCTCGAGCGCCTGGTAGAGGCCGTGCGCGCGGTGCGCCGCCAACGCACGGCGCTCGATGTCCTCGCGCAACGAGCGCCCATGACGGGCGATCTCCGCCAGGTAGCGCACACGCGCTCCGGGGATCAGTGCCTCGCGCTCGACGGCCTGGACCGGTGGCGGCCCGGCGAGTTCCCAGCGCGCCGCCCCGAGACGCTTCTCGGTCAGCGTCCGGCACAGCGCCGCGAACAGCCGATTGACGCCCGGATCGTTGAAGCGGCTGGCGACGGTCGCGTGCACCGGCAGATCCGCATCCGCCAGCGCATGCTGCTGCGGGTGGTTGCGCCGCCATTGCTTGCGCACGTCGCGCAGGCTGTCCTGCGCGCCTCGCTTGTCGCTCTTGTTGAGCACGACGAGATCGGCGTAATCGAGCATGTCGATCTTCTCGAGCTGGCTGGCCGCGCCGTACTCGCTGGTCATCACGTACACCGACACATCGACCAGATCGACGATCTCGCTGTCGGCCTGGCCGGTGCCTGCCGTCTCGACCAGGATCAGATCGAAGCCCGCGGCCTGGTAGAGTTGGATGACATCCTTCAGCACCGCAGCGGTGGCCATGTGCTGGCGGCGCGTCGCCAGTGAGCGCATGAAGATCGCATCGCAGTCCAGGCTGTTCATGCGGATTCGATCCCCGAGCAGCGCCCCGCCGCTGCGCCGGCGCGTCGGGTCCATGGCAACCACCGCGATCTGTCGCTCGGGGAACTCCCGGCGCAGCCGCGCGAGCAGTTCGTCGGTCAGACTGGACTTGCCGGCCCCGCCGCTACCGGTGATGCCGATCACCGGCACGCGATTCGGGGAGCGCTGGATACTGCGGCGGATCTGCTCGAGCGCCGGCTCGCCGGGCAAGGCGTTTTCCAGCACCGTGATCGCGCGGGCGAGCTGCGCCGGCTCGCGCGCGGCGAGCGCGTTTGGCTCGTACGGCGACCTGCGCGCCGCGCGCACCCGAGTGAACACATCCTCGATCATGCCGTCGAGGCCCAGCCGACGGCCGTCCTCCGGCGTATAGATGCGCTCGACGCCGTATCGCTCGAGTGCTTCGATTTCCTGCGGCGAGATGGTGCCGCCACCGCCGACCACGACTCGGATGTGCTCGCAGCCGCGCTCGCGCAACATGTCAACCATGTAGGCGAAGTATTCGTTGTGGCCGCCCTGATAGGAGCTTGCGGCGATGGCGTCGGCGTCCTCCTGGATCGCCGCGCGCACGATGTCCGCCACGCTGCGGTTGTGCCCAAGGTGTACCACCTCTGCGCCGTGCGCCTGCAGCAGCCGGCGGATCATGTTGATCGCCGCGTCATGGCCATCAAACAGCGAAGCGGCGGATACGAACCTCAGGGGCGACTCCGGACGCTCGGCAGCGGGGTCCTCGGTGCGGACGGATGGAACGGCGCTGGTGTGCTTCGGCAGCATGGCTTGCTCGCTGGGCGGCGGCAAAAAAGTCTTTACGCGCCGGTAGGATACCTACCAATCAGTATGATACAGCCGAACCCAGTGGGTCAACGCGTCGGCCGCCGCCGAGGGGCGCACGCCACAGCATGGGTTCGGCGTGGGCTCGCGGGCGCGCACGGGCCGCCCCCTGCAGCTATACTTCAACACCTTGGGCCCTACCGCAATGGGCTCCTCCTGAAACGTCATGCCAGCCAGCCGACGCAAATCAGCGCCCGGACGAGCGCCCCGCAGACCGGGCATGGCCGAGGCGTCGCCGGACGGCGCGCCGCGTGCTTCACCGTGGCGCGCCAGCCGCGAGCGGGTGCACGACCGGCAGCTCAAGCGCGAGGCTGTCATCCGCGCCGCCGCGCACGCCTTCAATCGCAAGGGCTATCACAACACCTCGCTCGATGACATCGCCGCGGCACTCCAGGTGAGCAAGCCGACCGTCTATTACTACGTCTCGAACAAGGAGCAGTTGCTGTTCGAGTGCTTCGTGGCTGGCATCGAGCCGATCCGCTCGGGTCTGCGTCAGGCGCGAGCGCTCAAGGCGAGCGCACGCGAGCGGCTGAAGGCCGTGCTCGATCATTACGGACGGGCGGTCGCCTCGGAGTTCGGCTGGTCGATGGTTCGGGCCGAAGACCAGGACCTGCCCCCGGCGATGAGCGCGCACATCAAGTCGCTGAAGTCCGAGATCGATCAGGGCATTCGCCGACTGCTGCGCGAGGGCGCGCAGGACGGCTCGATCCATCCCTGCGACCCGAAGATGACCGCCTTTGCACTCGCCGGCGCGCTCAACTGGATCGCGCACTGGTACCGCGAGGACCAATCCATGACCGGCGCGGACATTGCCGCGGCATTCATCACCGTCTTCGAGAACGGGTTGATGCCGCGAGCCGGCAGCAGGCTCGAGCGCTGAACGCCTGATATTGCACCGAGGATCTTCCATGTCGAATAGCGAAATCGTCATCGCCGCAGCCCAGCGCACGCCGATCGGAGCGTTCCAGGGCGTGTTCGCCTCTCTGGGCGCCACGCAGCTGGGCGCCTGCGCGCTGAAAGGGGCCATCGAGGCGGCCGGCATCTCCGCGGCCGAAGTCGACGAGGTGCTGCTCGGCTGTGTGCTGCCGGCCGGCCTCGGCCAGGCGCCGGCCCGCCAGGCGGCGATCGCCGCCGGTGTGCCGCTCGCCACCCCGGCAACCACGGTCAACAAGATGTGCGGCTCGGGCCTGAAAACGGTGATGATGGCCACCGACCAGATCCGCGCGGGCAATGCCCAGGTCGTGCTCGCCGGCGGCTTCGAGTCGATGACGCAGGCGCCTTACCTGCTGCCGAAGGCGCGCGGCGGCTATCGCCTCGGTCACGGCGAGCTGCTCGATCACATGTTCACCGACGGCCTGCAGAGTCCCTTCGACGGCAAGCTGATGGGCTGCTTCGCGGACGCCACCGCCGCGCGCTACGGGTTCACGCGCGAGCAGCAGGACGCCTTCGCCGCAGAATCGGTACGCCGGGCGCTGGCCGCCCAGGCCACCGCCTTCGGCGCCGAGATCACCCCCGTCACCCTCAAGAGCCGCAAGGGTGAGACCGTCGTGGAGCGGGACGAGACCCCGGGCACGTGCGATGTGAAGAAAATTCCCACGCTGCGCCCCGCATTCGGCAAGGACGGCACCGTGACCGCGGCGAGTTCCTCCTCGATCGCCGATGGCGCTGCGGCACTGGTGCTGATGAGCGCCAAGGCCGCGCAGGCACGCAGCGTCAAGCCCCTGGCGCGCATCGTGGCGCATGCGAGCCATGCCCAGGAGCCGGAATGGTTCACCACCGCACCGGTGGGCGCCTTGAACAAGGTCCTCAGCGCCGCGGGATGGCAGGCCGGCGACGTCGACCTGTACGAGATCAACGAGGCCTTCGCAGCGGTCACGCTGGCCGCGATGCACGACCTGCGCCTCGACCCGACCCGCGTCAATGTCAATGGGGGCGCGTGCGCATTGGGACATCCCCTGGGCGCCACAGGTGCGCGCATCCTCACCACGCTGCTGCATGCGCTACGCGCGCGCGGCGGCAAGCGGGGCGTTGCCGGCCTGTGCATCGGCGGCGGCGAGGCGGTGGCATTGGCGGTGGAAATGATAGGCTAGGCGGACGAACGGATACCCAGGGGGACGGATGAAGATTCAAGACGCCCGCGCCGTCATCACGGGCGGCGCCTCGGGGCTCGGGCACGCCACGGCCCGTCACCTCCTCGCGCAAGGCGCGCGGGTGGCGCTCCTCGACGTGCAGGAGGAGGCCGGACGGGCCGCAGCCGCGGCACTCGGACCCGATGTAGCGTTCCTGCGCTGCGACGTGACCGCGGAGACTGAAGTGGAGGCCGCCATGGCCGAAGCCCAGCGGCACCTCGGCGGTTTGAACCTGCTGGTCAATTGCGCCGGGGTCATCGGCGCGGGACGGGTGCTCGGCAAGCACGGCCCGATGAGCGGGGAGTTCTTCGCCAAGGTCGTGCATATCAACCTTATCGGCACCTTCCTCTGCGACAAGACAGCCGCGGCGCTGATGCAACACAACACCCCGAATGAGGACGGCGAGCGCGGTCTGATCGTGCACACCTCCTCGGTCGCGGCCTTCGAGGGGCAGATCGGCCAGGCAGCCTACTCTGCAACCAAGGCGGCGCTCGCCGGCATGACGCTGCCGATGGCCCGTGAGCTGGCCCGCTTCGGCATCCGCTGCATCGCCATCGCGCCGGGCATCTTCCTCACCCCGATGGTCGCCTCGATGAGCGCGGAGCTGCAGTCCTCGCTCGCAGCGCAAATCCCCTTCCCGCACCGGCTCGGCAAGCCGGAGGAATTCGCGCAGCTGGTCGCTGCGGCGTTCACAATCCCGATGCTCAACGGCGAGACCATCCGTCTCGATGGCGCCGTGCGGATGCAGCCCCAATGAACAGCACTCAATCCAGCGAAATCCAGCGCGACGTCATGGAGTACGACGTGGCTATCGTGGGCGCGGGACCGGCCGGTCTCGCCTGCGCGATCCGGCTGAAGCAGCTCAAACCGGACCTTAATATCTGCCTGCTCGAGAAGGCTGCGACTCTCGGGGCGCACACGCTGTCCGGCGCGGTGATCGAGCCCGGCCCGCTCGATGCGCTCGCACCCGAGTGGCGCCAATCACCGCCGGCGATCTGCGTCCCCGCGAGGCACGACGAGCTGCATCTGCTCACCCGCACGCGCAGGATGCGCCTGCCGCTGCCGCCCCAGCTGCATAATCACGGCAACTTCATCGTCTCCCTCGGACTGCTCGCCGCGTGGCTCGGACAGAAGGCCGAGGGGCTCGGCGTAGACATCTTCCCGGGCTTTGCCGCGGCCGAGCCGGTGCTCGACGCCGACGGCGCCGTGCGCGGCGTGCGTCTCGGGGATGTAGGGCTGGACAAGTCCGGCGAGCCCGGCCCGAACTTCACCCCGGGCGCAGAGATCCACGCCGGCACGACCATCGTGGCCGAAGGGGCCCGCGGGAGCCTGGCGAAGCAGCTGATCCAGCGCTTCAAGCTGGACGCCGACAGCGCCCCACAGACCTTCGGGCTGGGCATGAAGGAGCTCTGGCAGCTGCCCGCGGGCCGCGTCCGCCCGGGGACGATCCAGCACACGGTCGGCTGGCCGCTCGACGGCCATACCTATGGTGGCAGCTTCCTCTATCACCTGACCGACAACCGGGTCTACGTGGGATTCGTGGCCGGTCTCGATTACCAGGACCCGCGCTTCTCTCCGTTCGAGGCGTTTCAGCAGTTCAAGCACCACCCGAGCATCAAGCCGCTGCTCGAAGGCGGGGAGATCCTTGCCGCCGGGGCGCGCACCATCGCGGCGGGCGGTTGGCAGAGCATTCCCCGACTGGAGATGCCAGGGGCGATGCTCATCGGCGATGCCGCCGGCGGGGTGAACGTGCCGAAGATCAAGGGAGTGCACCAGGCGATCCGCTCAGGCATGCTCGCCGCCGAGCACCTCGCGGCCAGCGGCTCGCCGGTCGGTTTCGATGCGCTCTGGCGCGCCTCGGCCGGCGGCCAGGAACTGCGCGCGGTGCGCAACGTCAAGCCGGGCTTCAAGCGCGGGCTGTGGTTCGGCCTCGCTAACGCGGGCCTGGAGGCGCTCACCGGCGGTCGCACGCCCTGGACGCTGCGGCCCAAGGCGGCCGATTACCAGCGGCTGCGCCACCTCGATGCATACGCCTCGCCGGACCGACACTGGGTGGAACGCACACTGCCGCCGCGCGACCGGCTCGCCTCGGTGTTCTTCGCCTCGACGAGCCACGACGAGCAGCAGCCGGCGCACCTGAAGGTGCGCGACACAAGCATCTGCACGGACCGCTGCCGAATCGAGTTCGGCAACCCGTGCCAGCGGTTCTGTCCCGCCAACGTCTACGAGATGGTCGAGGACACGAGCGGCTGGCGGCTGCAGATCAATGCGGCGAACTGCGTGCATTGCAAATCCTGCGACATCAAAGACCCGTACGGCATCATCGACTGGACGCCGCCCGAGGGTGGCTCCGGACCCAACTACCAGTCCCTGTAGCGTCCATGGAAGCGATCTGGCAACCCTCGGCGCAGCGCATCGCCGCCGCCAACCTCACCCGGTTCGTCGCCTGCGTCAACGCCCGGTTGGGGCTCAGCCTCAAGGGGTTCCCGGATCTTTACGCCTGGTCGGTCGGTGAGCCGGCATTGTTCTGGAGCGAGCTGGCGCACTTCGCGGCCGTACGCGCCGAGTGGGGCAAGGGAGCGGCGATCGAGCACCCCGAGCGCATGCCCGGTGCGCGCTTCTTTCCCGGCGCCACGCTCAACTTCGCCGAGAATCTGCTGCGCTTCCGCGACGATCAGCCGGCGATCACGTTCACCAACGAGCGTGGCGCGGAACAGCGGTTGACCTACCGCCAGCTACATGAGGAGGTGGCGCGGATCGCCGCGGGCCTGCGGGACGCGGGCGTCGAGCCCGGCGAGCGCGTCGCCGGGTACCTGCCGAACCTGCCGCAGACGCTGATCGCGATGCTGGCCGCGGCGAGCATCGGAGCGGTCTGGTCGTCGTGCTCGCCGGACTTCGGCCCACCGGGGGTGCTCGACCGCTTCGGACAGATCGCCCCGAAGATCCTGGTGACCGCCGACGGATACTTCTATACGGGCAAGACACTCGACTCGCTCGCCACGGTCGGCGAGGTGGCCGCGCAACTGCCGAGCGTGCAGCGCATCGTCGTCGTGCCGTACGTCAGCGAGTGCCCGGCGCTCGAGCGACTGGGCGCCGCCGCAGAGCGCGCCGTGCACTGGCAGGACTTCGGCACGCGCGGTGCACCGCTGCGCTTCACGCCGCTGCCCTTCAACCACCCGCTGTACATCCTGTTTTCCTCGGGTACGACCGGAGTGCCGAAGTGCATCGTGCACGGCGCCGGCGGCACGCTGCTGCAGCACCTGAAGGAGCACCTGTTGCACGTTGATATGCGCCGTGCCGACCAGATCTTCTACTACACGACCTGCGGCTGGATGATGTGGAACTGGCTGGCGAGCGCGCTCGCCACCGGCGCGACGCTGATCCTCTACGACGGCAACCCCTTTCATCCCGATCCCGGGGTGCTCTGGCGCCTGGCTGAACGCGAGCGCGTCACGGTATTCGGTACCAGCGCCAAGTATCTCTCCGCGCTCGAGAAGAACGGCTACACGCCGGCGGGCTCGGTCGAGCTCGGGGCCCTCAAGTGCATCCTGTCCACCGGCTCGCCGCTGCTGCCGGAGGGCTTTGACTTCGTCTATCGGGCGATCAAGGCGGACGTGCATCTGGCCTCGATCTCCGGCGGCACCGACATCGTGTCGTGTTTCGCGCTCGGCTGTCCGACACTGCCCGTATACCGCGGCGAGCTGCAGTGTCGCGGCCTCGGCATGCGCGTCGAGATCTTCAACGAGGCGGGCCAGCCGGTCCGCGGCGAACGCGGGGAACTCGTATGCACCGCCCCGTTCCCCTCGATGCCGGTGGGCTTCTGGAACGATCCGGATGGCCACAAGTATCACGCAGCCTACTTCGAGCGCTTTGCGGGCGTGTGGCGCCACGGCGATTACGCCGAGCTCACCGAGCACGACGGCATTGTCATCTACGGACGCTCCGATGCCGTGCTGAATCCCGGCGGCGTCCGCATCGGCACCGCGGAGATCTACTCCGCGGTCGAAAGCTTGGCAGAAATCACCGAAGCGGTTGCGGTCGGCCAGGAGTGGCAGGATGACGTGCGCGTAGTGCTGTTCGTGCGCCTGCAGAGCGGCACGACGCTCGACAAGCTGCTGAAGGAGCGGATCCGCGCGGCGATCCGAACCAACACGACGCCGCGGCACGTGCCGGCGAAGATCATCGCCGTGCCGGACATCCCGCGCACCCGATCGGGCAAGCTCACCGAACTGGCCGTGCGCGACGTCATCCACGGCCGAGCAGTGCAGAACATCGAGGCCCTGGCCAACCCGCAGGCACTCGAGCATTTCCGCAACCTGGCCGAACTGGCCGGCTGACCGTACCGGACACCATGGACGCATCGTCAGCGACGTCGCTGCGCGAGATGTACGCGCAGGAGGCGCGCGCACGTGGCTATGACCCCGACCCGATCCAGCTCGCCATCGTCGATCAACTGCAGGGGCTGCGGGCGCGCCTGATCGCCGCCCACGACGCCGATCGCACGTTCACGCATCGGTTGTTGCAGCGGCTGTCGCGGCGCCTGGACGAGCCACAGCGCGGCGTCTATTTGTGGGGACCGGTGGGCCGCGGCAAGACCTGGCTGATGGACCTCTTCTTCCGCAGCCTGCCGTTTCCGCAGCGCCGGCGCCGGCATTTCCATCGATTCATGCACGACGTGCACGTCGAGCTGCAGCGCCTGGGCGGACTGGACGCGCCGCTCGAGGCCGTCGCCGAGCGCATCGCTGCCGGGACGCGTGTGCTGTGCTTCGATGAACTGTTCGTAAGCGACATCGGGGATGCAATGATCCTCGGCGGGCTGTTTGCCGGTCTGTTCCGCCGGGGCGTGTGCCTGGTGGCGACCTCCAACAGTCCGCCCGCTCTGCTGTACCGCGACGGCCTGCAGCGGCAACGGTTCCTGCCGGCGATCGCGCTGCTCGAGCGGCACACCGAAGTGCTCGCCGTCGACGGCGGGCGCGATTATCGCCTGCGACAGCTCACGCAGGCCGGCACCTATCTGCACACCGAGGCCGCCGACACCCCGCAGCGTCTGCGCGCCCTGTTCACCGAACTCGCACAGCACGCCGAGTCGTCCGGCGGCGCGGTGCAGGTCAACGAACGGAGCATTCCCGTCGTGCGCCACAGCGAAGACGCCGTGTGGTTCGATTTCCAGGCGCTGTGCGCCGGTCCGCGCAGTCAGGACGATTATATCGAGATCGCACGGCTGTACGGGGCAGTGGTCCTCGGGCAGGTTCCGCAACTCGACGACGCGCACAATGACGAAACCCGGCGCCTCATCGCGCTCGTCGACGAGCTGTATGATCACAACGTCAAACTGGTCGTGTCCGCCGCCGCCGCGCCGGATCGGCTCTACCTCGGCGCACGACTGCGCTTTGAGTTTCAGCGTACGGCGAGCCGACTCATCGAGATGCAAAGCCCCCAGTACCTCTCGGGCGAACACCGCCCCTGACCCGGCTGGCCCGGCAGCGCGCGCGCCCCAGGCCGCGCCCGCCCTCAGCGCGTCAGCCAGCTGCGCGCACGCACCGTGGCGAGCGCATACGGGAATATCCAGAACAGCGCCAGCGAGGAGAAGTACGCGTACAGCACGCCGTAGAGAAAATTGAGCGAGCGCTCGGAGCGCAGGTAATACAGCACGCTGAACAGCGACGTCAGGCCCATCGCGGTCAACACCGGCACGGTGATCGTCGGGTCCTGTTCGAGCAGCACCGGCAGCACCCCCAGGCCGGAGAAGGAGATCGGATAGCGCGCGTTGGTGATGGAGCGATCGAAGAAGGCCATGACGCGGGTCGGCCACGGCCGCTTCCACACGATGCGCGCGAAGCGAATCTCCTCGCGCACGTAGGAGCGGTCCCAGCGCAACAGCATCTTGCACAGTTTGCCGAACGCCTGTGGCACCACCGTATGCACGATCGCGGTGCGCTGATACACCGAATCGTAGCCCTGATCGAGCAGGTAGTTGGTCATCGCGCGGTCCTCGCCGAAGGTGCAGCGGGAGCCGAGAAATTCCTGGTGCTGCCAGCGCTCGAGCACCCTGCCGACCGCACTTGCGCGCAGCGCGGTCAGCGCGCCGGGACAGCAATAGACGTTGCGATACACCGATTCGGCGGCCCGCAGCATGTCGAACGAGAGGATGAAGCGCACATCAAGCATGCGGGGGATGAGGCCCTGCATCCGGTTGTAGACCAGCACCTTGCCCGCCACGGCGCCGATGCGCGGATCGCGGAACGGGCCGGTGATTGCCAGCAGTGCATCCGCTTCGATGACGCTGTCCGAATCGATGGTGACCAGCACCTCGCCGCGGGCGCGCGTGAACCCCAGCGCCAGCGCCTCGCGCTTGCCGCGATTGCACTCATGACGCAGGGCCGTCACCAGCCCGGGGTAGCGTTCGGCAGCCTGACGGATGTAGTCCCAAGTGTCGTCCTTGCTGCCGTCATCGATCACCAGAATCTCAAGCCGATCGCGCGGATAGTCGGCATGCACCGCCGACTCAATCGACTTCAGCACCATCGCACCCTCGTTGTACGCCGGTATGACCACCGTCAGGCTGGGCGCGCCCTCGCGCGTGGCCGCCGCAGCCGGCCGGTACGCGATCCACAGCAGGGTTCGTACCAGTATCAGCAGCAAGCCGAGCCCCGCCCAGAACACCCCCAGGTAGGCCAGCAGCCGGACCCAGGGCGTTCTCATGGCCACAGCCAACACGCGTGGCACGATGACGTGGAACTGGTAGTGGCCGATCAGCAGGATGCCGGAGAAGATCAGCGCGTAGACGCTATAGGCCCACAGCCGACTGGGCTGTGTCCGCCGCGAGCCCACGACCGCAGTGCCCACGGTGAGCGCGGCTTCGACTGGTGTCATGGAACGAGTTTCCGTAGTGAGTTAGGCGTGCGCGCCGCGCACGGGTCCCGGGATCCGTGTCTCTAGGACCATAGGATGTCGGAGGCGGCTAAAAAGACAACGTCGCTTCTACGTATGTCGCGAGCCAGCGACGGAACCTGTCAGACTGCGAGCTGCGCCCGCGCCTCGGCCGTTGCCTGGCCGAGCTGCTCGGCCAGGCGCCGCTCGGATACCGGCATGACGGTGCGCAGCTCCTGGGCATACAGAGATACCCGGAATTCCTCGATCATCCAGCGCAGCTGCTCAAGCTGCGGGCGCACCGCGTCCGCCGGACATTCGCTCTGCAGTGCACGCCAAGCGGCTACGAACGGCGCGATGCGCGCGGCCAGCTGAGCATCGCGCCGCGCCTCGGCAGGCAGACGGGCCGCCCGGCGCGTGGCGGCCTTCAGATAGCGCGGCAGGTGAGCGAACCAGGGATTGGGGGTCGCGGTGAGGAACTGGGGACCGAGAAGCTGCGCAAGCTGCGCCTCGATGTCGGCAGCGGCCGCCTGCGCGCTGCCGCGCAGCGCCGGCAGCACGGCGCGCAGCGCCCGCCACTCGGCGCACACGGCCCGTACGGCGGCCATGACACGCTCGCCCTGCTCCTCGAGGCGCAACCGCCCCTGTTCGAGCTGCCGGCCGAATGCCGGGCCACTGCGCGGCGCGGGTTGCTCAGCAGGAGCGAAGCACTCGGCAAAGATGCGCTCGACGAGCAGCTCAGCGACGGGGCGTTCGAGCCCGAGCGCGCCCCCGGTGAGCGTCAGCTCGCGATCCTCCGCGACGCGCTTGCTCCAATAGCGCGCCTGCTGCGGCAGCGCCAGCAGCGCCAGCCGCGTGACCGCAGCGCGCAGCATCGCCTCGGCCGGGATCGGATCGCGCGCCTCGGCGCTCGTCACGGACTGGCCGAGATCGCGCAGCGTCGGATACACGAGCAGCCGCAGCCCGTTGCGCCGCTCGGTGCGGGTCTGCGGCAGTTCGCCAAAGTCCCAGCTGCGGTGCTGCGCCTGCGGCGCCGGACCCGGCGCAACGCTCGCGCCTTGGCGCTCGCGCAGGGTGCGCCGCAGGGCCGCCAGATCGCGCCCCTCGCCCAACACGGTGTCGTGTGCATCGATGAGGCGCATGTTCAGCCGCAGGTGCGCCGGCAGAGGCAGCTGCGCAAGTTCTGCAACCGTGAGCGCGCTGGCCGTCCGCCGTGCGATCCAGGGCGCCAGGGCGGCGTAGAAGCCCGGCAGCGTGTCCGCGTCGTCCGTCTCCGCTACGGCCAGCTCCTCGAGCGCCTGGCGCGCGTGCTCGGGCACCGGCACCAGCTGCTTGCGTTGGCCTTTCGGCAATTCGCGCAGCAGCGCGACGATCTTCTCCAGGCGCCACCCGGGCACCAGCCAGGCCAGACGATCCGCATCGAGACTCTCAAGCAGCACGTCCGGCACGAGCAGCGTCAGTCCATCGTCCGGCTCCCCGGGCTCAAACCGGTACAAGAGCGCCAGCCGATTGCCGCCGACCACCAGCGCGTCCGGAAAGCGGCGTGCGTCGATCTCCTCCGCCGCGCGCAGCATCAGATCCGCTCGGGTCATGCGCAGCAGGTCGGGCTGCTCGCGCTCGGTCTGCCGCCACCAGCGCGTGAAGCTCTGCACGGAGCTGACGTTGAGCGGCATCCGGTCGCGGTAGAACTCTAGCTGATGTTCCTCGTGGGCGAGAATGTCGCGGCGGCGGATTTTCGCCTCGAGCCTCTGCAGCTCGGCGCAGAGCGCGCGGTTGGCCCGCAGGAACGGCGCATCGAGCACGGCGCGCGGCGCTCCGTGCTCAGGATCGATAAGCACCTCGCGGATGAAGATATCGCGTGCCTCGGCCGGAGCAATGCGCCCGTAGTCCACCCGCCGGTGGCTCGCCAGCTGCAGCCCGTAGAGCGTCACCGTCTCGAACGCGCCCACCATAGCGCGCCGCTCGACCCACTGCGGCTCGCTGTAGCTGCGCTTGACCAGGTGCTCGGCCGCCCGCTCGATCCACGCCGGCTCCACGGCCGCGACCATCCGGGCGTAGAGCCGGGTGGTCTCGAGCAGGCTCGCGGCCACGATCCATTTCGGCGGTCGGCCGGCGAGCGGCGTCCCCGGGGCGATGACGAAACGCATCGCGCGCGGGCCGTCGTACTCGCGCCGCTCGTTCAGCATACCGATGGAGCCGAGAAAACCGGTGAGGATGGCCTGATGCACCTCGGCGTAGCTGGCGGGGATCTGGTTCGGGCGCAAGCCCAGCTCTTGGGCGCTGCGGGTGAGCTGCGCATGCAGATCCTGCCACTCGCGCATGCGCAGGAAGGAGAGAAAGTGCTCGCGACACCACTTGCGCAGCTGGTTACCCGTACGCTGGGCGCTCTCCTGCAGGTACAGGCGCCACAGATTCAGGACCGTGACGAAATCCGAGCGGGGATCGGCGAACAACGCGTGCTGCTGTTCGGCCTGCTGCTGCAGCTCCGTCGGCCGTTCGCGTGGATCCTGCGCCTCCAGAAACGCCGTGATCACCAGCATCTCGGTGAGACAGCCGCACCGGGCGGCCGCGAGCAGCATGCGGCCGAGGCGTGGATCGAGCGCAATGGCCGCGATCTTGTGTCCGAGCGGCGTCACGCGGCGCTCGGCGTCCATCGCCTGCAGTTCCTCGAGCAGCCGTACCCCGTCTTTGATCAGCCGCGCATCGGGTGGGTCGAGAAACGGGAAATCCTGCGGCTCGCCGAGCTCCAGGCTCGCCATGCGCAGAATCACGCTCGCGAGGTTGGTGCGCAGCACCTCCGGCGCGGTGAACGGCTCGCGCGCCGCGAAATCCTCCTCGGCGTAGAGGCGGATGCAGACCCCCGGCGCCTCGCGGCCGCAGCGGCCCTTGCGCTGCTCGGCGCTCGCCTGGGAGATCGGCTCGACGTGCAGCCGCTGCACCTTGGCGCGCGGACTGTAGCGGCTGACGCGCGCAAGTCCCGAGTCGATGACGTGGCGGATGCCCGGCACGGTGAGAGAGGTCTCGGCCACGTTGGTGGCCAGCACGATGCGCCGACCCGTGTGCCGCTGGAAGATGCGCGCCTGCTCGGCGCTCGAGAGACGCGCATAGAGCGGCAACACCTCGCTGAGCCGCAGCGGCGCGCGGGCAAGCGCATCGGCAGCTTCGCGGATGTGCTTCTCCCCCGGCAGGAACACCAGCGTATCGGCTGGCGCGCCGCCACCCTCGAGTTCGCGGACCGCCGCTACCACGCCCTCCGGCAGGGACAGCTCAGCGGCGTCTTCGTCCTCCCCGGCAAGCGGTCGGTAGCGCACCTGCACCGGATAGCTGCGCCCGGACACCTCGATCACCGGGGCCCCGCCGAAGAACTCCGCGATGCGCTGCGGCTCGATCGTCGCCGAGGTGACGATCAGTCGCAGCTGCGGTCGCCGCGGCAGCAGCCCGCGCAGCACGCCGAGCAGCAGATCAATGTTGAGACTGCGCTCGTGCGCCTCGTCGATGATCAGCGTGTCATAGCGACGCAACGAGCGGTCGCCTTCGAGCTCCTTCAGCAGGATGCCGTCGGTCATCAGCTTCACCCGGCTGCGCGGACCGGTCCGGTCGGTGAAGCGCACCTGATAGCCGACCGCGCCACCGACGCTCGTGCCGAGCTCCTCGGCGAGGCGCGTAGCGAGCGCGCGCGCGGCAATGCGTCGCGGCTGAGTGTGGCCGATCAGTCCGGCGATGCCCCGCCCGGCCTGCAGGCAGATCTTCGGCAGCTGGGTGGATTTGCCCGAGCCGGTCGCGCCGCACACCACGATCGCCGGGTGGCGCTCGAGCGCCGCGATGATCTGCTCGCGGTGCGCGCTGATCGGCAGCGCCGGATCGCACTCGAGCCGCAGCGAGGCGTTCCCGCCCGGCGGCGTCCCGCCCTGCTCTGTTTCCATCCGTGCAAGTGTAATGCACCGCGCCCGCCGGCGGCGCCCTCCCGGGCGTGGCGCCTAGATCACGCCGCGACGGACCTGGTCAAGCTCGATCGACTCGAACAGCGCCCGGAAGTTGCCCTCGCCGAAGCCCTCGTTTCCCTTGCGCTGAATGATCTCGAAGAAGATCGGACCGATCACGTTGGCGGTGAAGATCTGCAGCAGCAGCCCCTCGCCACCGCGCGGGTTGCCGTCGATCAGGATGCCCCGTCGACGCAACTGCTCGAGCGGCTCGCCGTGGTCCGGCACGCGCACCTCGATGCCCTCGTAATAGGTGTCGGGGGTGTCCTGGAAGGCGATGCCCTGGGCGCGCAGCGTATCGACGGTGCGGTAGATATCCTCGCTGGCGAGCGCGATGTGTTGGATGCCCTCGCCATGATACTGGCGCAGGTACTCCTCGATCTGGCTCTTGTCGTCCTGCGACTCGTTGATTGGAATGCGGATTTTGCCGCACGGGCTGGTCATGGCGCGTGAGAACAGTCCAGTGTGCTTGCCTTCGATGTCGAAGTAGCGGATCTCGCGGAAATTGAACAGCTTCTCGTAAAAGCCCGCCCACCGGTCCATGTTGCCGCGCTGCACATTGTGGGTCAGGTGATCGATGAGCGTCAGGCCGGCCTCGCGGGCGCCGGGCAGCGGCGGGACCGGCCGGAAATCCACGTCGTAGATCGATCGATCGCCGTAGCGGTCCACCAGATAGATGAGCGAGCCCCCGATGCCCTCGATGCACGGAATATTGAGCTCCATGGGACCGGCGAGCTGGGGACCGGGCTTGGCACCGAGCTCGATCGCCCGCCGATAGGCATACGCGGCATCGCTCACCCGAAACGCCATTGCGCACGCCGAGGGTCCGTGTTCACGGGCAAACTGCTGAGCGAACGAGTTCGGCTCGGCATTGATGATGAAATTGATGCCGCCCTGGCCATGCAGCGTGACGTTCTTGGAGCGATGTCGGGCCCGCACCGGGAAGCCCATGCGCTCGAACAGATCGCGCAGCAGCAGCGGATCGGGCGCGGTGTACTCGACGAACTCGAACCCGTCGGTACCCATGGGATTGTCGCGATTCTGGCTCATCGGTACCTCCGTCACACTCGCCGCGCGCCGGCGACCGTTTCGTTGCGGACGCAACTATAATACTCGCACAGCCGACGAAGGCACAGACGTATATAATCGCCGCCCACCATGCACGCCTCATCCCCCGCCGGCGACGGCCGGCACCTGCGCAGCATCCCCCCCACGCGCCTCGCGCTCATCGACCGCATCGCCCGCATCCGCCTGCCGCACGGCCCGACCGCCGCGCTGGCGCGCCTGTCGGGTGAGTTCCTGCGGACCTATTACCGCAGGGTCGGCGAAGAGGATCTGGCGGCGCGCGCACCGACGGCGCTCGCTCACGCGGCACGCTGTCACCTGGAACTCGGCCAGCGCCGCGCTCCCGGACAGTCTCTAGTGCGGGTCTTCAATCCCGATCCCGAGCGCGACGGCTTCGAGTCGCCGCACACGGTCGTGCAGGTCGTCACCGACGATCGCCCGTTCCTCATCGACTCGCTCGGACTGGCGTTCAACCGTGCCGGACTGGCCGTACACCTGATCGTGCACCCGGTGCTCGAGGTGCGCCGCGACGCCCGCGGGCGGATCGTGGCACTCGGCGCCGACGGCACGCGTGCGCAGCGCGCCGAATCCTGGGAGATGTTCGAGATCGACCGGCGCACCGACCCCGAGACCCTCGAGCGGCTGCGCGCCGATATCGAGCGGACGCTCGCGGAGGTGCGCGCCGCGGTCGAGGACTGGGACTCGATGCGCGAGCGCGTGCGCGGCATCGTTGCCGATCTCGAGAACAATCCGCCGCCGCTCGCCAGCGAGGAAACCGCCGAGGCGCGCCAGCTGCTGCGTTGGATGGAAGAGAGCCACTTCGTTTTCCTCGGTTACCGCCAGTACCGTCTCGAGCGCGGCGCCCGGCACGACACACTGCGCGCCGAGCCGCGCAGCGGCCTGGGCATTCTGCGCCCCCACAGCCCCGGCGAGCGGCCCTCGGCGACAGTGCTGAAGGGCGAGATCCGCGAGCGGGCACGGGAGCGCGAGCTTCTCGTGCTCACCAAGGCGAACTCCATCTCCGCCATCCACCGCGCGGAATACCTCGATTACGTCGGCGTGAAGACGTTCGATGCCCGCGGCGAGGTCAACGGCGAGCACCGCTTCCTTGGCCTGTGGACCTCCACCGCCTACCACCGCAGCCCGCGCGACATTCCGGTCCTGCGCCTGAAGGTGGCGCGCGTGATCCAATTCTTCGGCCTCGACCCGCAGAGCCACGATGGCAAGGCGGTGCTGAACGTGCTGGAGACCTACCCGCGCGATGAGCTGTTCCAGGCGAACACCCGCGACCTGGTGCGCATCTGCCGCGGCGTCGTCAATCTGTACGAGCGGCGCACGGTGCGCCTGCTGGTACGGCGCGATCCGTATCACCGATTCTTCTCTTGCCTGGTCTACGTGCCGCGCGATCGGTACAACACCGACGTCCGCCAGCGCATCGAGCAGATCGTGCTCGCCGGATTCGGCGGCAAGGCCGTCGAGAGCCAGGTGCAGATCTCCAGCGCCAGCCATGCGCGCGTGCACGTCGTGGTGCGCACCGTTCCGAGCGACGCGCAAAGGATCGACTACGCAGCCGTCGAGCAGCAGATCTCCGCCGCGACGCTCTCCTGGACCGATCACCTGCACGATGTGCTCATCGCACGCCGGGGCGAGGCCGACGGGCTCGTGCTCGCCAACCGCTACCGGCGCGTCTTTCCGATGGCCTACGAGGAGGACGTGCCGCCGGCTGCGGCCCTCGCGGACATCGCCGATCTCGAGCAGCTGCGCACCGTGCCACTCCAGCGGCGCGTCAGCCTGCACCGCGCAGCGCAACAGTCCGCTGCGGGACTGCACCTGAAGATCGTGAAGCTTGGCGAGCCGGTGTCGATCTCCGACCTGCTGCCGATGTTGGAGAATTTCGGGCTGCGCGTCATCGCCGAGCGGCCCTACGAGCTTGCCTGGCCTGAAGGCGGTCCGGCCTGGATCCAGGACTTCGAGCTCGAACACCGTGACGGCGACGCAATCGATCTGGCGCGGGTGACCGAACGCTTCAAGGAGGCGCTGGCGGCCGGCTGGGACGGCGCGGCGGAGAACGACGGGTTCAACCGGCTGCTGTTCAGCGCCGAGCTGTCGGCGCGCGAGATACTGGTGCTGCGCGCCTACTGCCGCTACCTGTTGCAAACCGGCGTGCCATTCAGCCAGGCGTACATGGAGCGTACGCTGGCGGCCAACCCGGCCATCGCCGGGGCGCTCGTGCAGCTGTTCGAGGCGCGCTTCGACCCGGGCAAGCCGCATGGCACCCGGTCGGCCGAGAACGTCGCGGAGCAGATCGTCACACGCATCCGCGCGGGCCTCGATCAGGTCAGCAGTCTTGACGAGGACCGCATCCTGCGCGCCTATCTGACGCTGCTGCAGGCCACGCTGCGGACGAACTTCTACCGGCGCGACGCTGCGGGCGCGCCCCTGAAGTATCTGTCGTTCAAGTTCAATCCGGCCGCGATTCCCGATCTGCCGCTGCCGCGACCGAAGTACGAGATCTTCGTCTACAGCCCGCGCGTCGAAGGCGTGCACCTGCGCATGGGCGATGTGGCGCGTGGCGGCATCCGCTGGTCGGACCGGCGCGAAGACTTCCGCACCGAGATCCTGGGCCTGATGAAGGCACAGAACGTCAAGAACACGCTCATCGTCCCGGTCGGCGCCAAGGGCGGCTTCGTGCCCAAGTGCCTGCCGCAGGGCAGCCGCGAGGAGATCCAGGCCGAAGTAACGGCCTGCTACCGAACCTTCATCCAGGGCCTGCTCGATCTGACGGACAACATCGTGGCCGGCAAGATCGCGCCGCCGCCGCGGGTGGTCCGCCGCGACGGCGACGACCCGTACCTGGTGGTGGCCGCCGACAAGGGCACGGCCACGTTCTCCGATACCGCCAACGGCATCGCTGCCGAGTACGGCTTCTGGCTCGGGGATGCATTCGCCTCGGGTGGCTCGGCCGGCTACGACCACAAGGGTCTTGCCATCACCGCGCGGGGCGCCTGGGAGTGCGTCAAGCGCCATTTCCGCGAAATCGGAGTCGACATCCAGAAGGAGGACTTCACGGTTGCCGGCATCGGCGACATGTCCGGGGATGTCTTCGGCAACGGCATGCTGCTCTCGCGGCACATCCTGCTGCAGGCGGCGTTCGACCACCGCCACATCTTCCTCGATCCGAAGCCGGACGCCGTGGTGAGCTTCGCTGAGCGGCATCGGCTGTTCGCGCTGCCGCGCTCGAGCTGGGACGACTACGACCGCAAGAGCATCTCGGTCGGCGGCGGCATCTTCCCCCGCAACGCCAAGTCGATCCCGCTGTCGGCACAGACCCGCGCCCTGCTCGGCCTCGAGAGCGCCACCGCGACGCCGAACGAGGTGATCCGCGCGATTCTGCAGATGCCGGTTGATCTGCTCTGGAACGGCGGCATCGGCACCTACGTCAAGTCCAGCCGTGAGTCGAACGGCGAGGTCGGCGATCGGACCAACGATGCGCTGCGGGTCAACGGCTCCGAGCTGCGCGCCAAGGTCGTCGGCGAAGGTGGCAATCTCGGCTGCACCCAGCGCGGCCGCATCGAGTACGCACGCGCCGGCGGACGGCTCAACACTGATTTCATCGACAACTCCGCCGGGGTGAACACCTCGGACGTGGAAGTCAACCTCAAGATCCTGCTGAACCCGCTGGTGCACACCGGCAAGCTCTCCCTCGCCGAGCGCAACCGCCTGCTCGCGCGCATGTCCGGGGAAGTCTGCACGCTCGTGCTGCGCAACAACTACCTGCAGAGCGAGGCCATCAGCACCCTCGAGCAGCAGGCTCGCGCGCGCCTCAGCGAGTATCAGCACCTGATCCGCCTGCTCGAGCGCTCGGGCGGACTGAACCGTGCGCTGGAGTTCCTGCCGAGCGACGAGGAAATCGGCGAGCGGCGCAAGAGCAGCGCCGGGCTCACCCGTCCGGAGCTGTCGATCCTGCTGTCCTACAGCAAGATCTGGCTGAACAATCACCTGCTCGATTCGGACGTGCCGGAGGATCCTTACCTCTCGAACGAACTCGAGCGGTACTTCCCTGGACCGGTCCGCACGCGCTTCGCGCGCGCCATCGAGCGGCACCGGCTACGCCGGCAGATCATCGCCACGGCAACCACGAACAGCCTCATCAACCGCATGGGTCCGACGTTCGTGCTGCGCGCCCAGGAGGACACCGGCGCCGAGCCGGCGCAGATCGCGCGCGCCTTCACGGCGGCGCGCGAGATCTTCCAGATGCGCGAGCTGTGGGAGGACATCGAGGCACTCGACAACCGTGCCCCGGCGAAGATCCAGTATGCCGCGGCGTTCGAGTCCAGCCGGCTGTTGCGCCACACCACGTACTGGCTGCTGGCGCGCCGGCCGGCGCTGAAGGTGGACGCCGCGGTGCGGGAGTTCCGCGCCGGCGTGCACGAAATCGGCGCGAAGGTTCCGCAGGTGCTCTGCGGGGCATGGCGCGAGCATTTCGAGACCGCGCACGCCCAACTGGTCGAGGCCGGAATGCCGGCAGCGATCGCCGGCCGCATCGCAAGTTTGGAGACGCACAACGCGTCGCTCGACATCATCGAGATCGCAGCCGGCCATCGCGCTGCGGTGCTCGAGGCGGCGCGCGTGTATTTCGAGGTCGGCGCGCGGACCGGGCTCGACTGGCTGCGCGGGCAGATCAATCAGCTCTCGGTCGACGGTCCGTGGCAGGCCACCGCCCGCACGGGCCTGCGGGATGCGGCGATGCGCATCCATCGGGCGCTCGCCGAGCGCGTGCTCGCCCGCCCGGGACGGGGCGCCGCCGCCGAGCGGGTCGACGCCTGGCAGCAGGCCGAGGGTCGCAAGCTCGCGCACTGGGAGCGCACGCTCACCGAGATGCGCGCGGCCGGCACTGCGGATTTCGCCACGCTCACCGTGGGAGTGGAGTCGCTGCGCAAGCTCGCCGAGTAGCGGCCGAGGGCGCGCGCTCGGCTATACTTGTCGCTCCACGCTGCCTGCGCTCGAGCACCGGCAGCGCACGCCGGCGGCTGGCGGCCGCCCACGCACCCTGAGGTACGCGCATGCCCGGAAAGCTGATTCTCGTCCGCCACGGACAGAGCCTGTGGAACCTGGAGAACCTGTTCACCGGCTGGACCGACGTCGATCTGACTCCCGCGGGCCGGGCTGAAGCGGCCCAGGCCGGACGCCAGCTGATCGAGGAGGACATCACGATCGACGTGGCGTTCACCTCGGTGTTGAAGCGCGCGATCCGCACGTTGTGGATCATGCTCGACGAGATGGATCGCATGTGGATTCCGGTCGAGCGGTCCTGGCGCCTCAACGAACGGCATTACGGCGCGCTGCAGGGGCTGGACAAGGCCCAGACCGTGGCACGCCACGGCGAGGAGCAGGTGAAAATCTGGCGCCGCAGCTACGATGTGCCGCCGCCACCGCTCGACACCGAGGATCCGCGCCACCCGCGCCTCGATGCGCGCTACGCAGGACTCGCAGCCGGTGAGATTCCCGCGGCGGAGTCGCTGAAGGACACGCTCGAGCGCGTGCTGCCGCAGTGGCACAGCCGCATCGCGCCTGAGCTGCGTGCCGGGCGCAACGTGCTGGTCGCCGCCCACGGCAACAGCCTGCGCGCCATGGTGAAAATGCTCGATGGAGTGTCCGAAAGCGACATCGTCGAGCTGAACATCCCGACGGGTGTGCCGCTGCTCTACGAACTCGACGTACAGCTAAAGCCGCTGCGCAGCGGCTATCTTGGCGATCCGGCCGCAATCGCCGCAGCGGCCGAAGCGGTCAAGCGTCAGACCGAGAAGAAAACCTGATGGACCATGCGCGCCGCGGGCGCGCTAGGCGGCCCAGTGGTCGTAGCGCCCGTGGTATTCGGCGGCGAGCGCGCTCAGGCGCCGGCTGAACGCCTGGATGTCCGGCACGAGCAGCTGCATGGATTTTGAGGCGTTCAGGCTGTAGGGCAGATCGGTCTCGTCCGGGATCAGCTTCACGTCAACCTCGAAGCCTTCCGGCTCGAGTTGGCTGCGCACCGCCTGGCAGGCCTCGAGGCTGGGCAAGCCGAGGAAGAAATCCACCCGGTAGGCGTTGAAGGGGTGATAGCCCTGCGTGCGCAACCGGCCGACCATCATCTCGTCCCAGCTGTCGTGGCGAGCCAGACGTTCCTGGCGGAACGCCCGCCGCAAGCGCACGTAAAGCAGGACCAGGATGATGACCCCGCCGACGGCCAGGCCGATGATCGCCTCAAGCACGGGGCGACTCCGCGTCAGCTGCGTGAACCACCGGTCTCACTCGTCGGGCGCGACGGTGACGCGCAACCCATCGAGCTCGGGGGTGAAGTCCAGCTGGCAGGACAGGCGGGAATTGTCCTGATAGTGGCTGAGTTCGGTCAGCAGCTCCCGCTCGTCGGACATCGGCTCCGGGAGCCGGCCCACCCACTGCGGATCAACGTACACATGACAGGTCGCGCACGAACACATACCCCCGCAGATGGCGGCGACTCCGTACTCGAGGTCCCGCAGCGTCTCCATGAGCTTCAGGCCCGTCTTGCCCTCGACCTGGTGCTCCTTACCGTCACGGTCAATCACTCGCAGCAGCGCCATTCACCTACCTCTTAGCCGGGTTCGTTGCGTCAAAAAAAGCGGGGTATCACGCACTAGTGTGCCGGGTCGGCGCCGCTTGCGCCACTGCCCCGCCCGCGCTTGGCCCTAGAGCGGCCCGAGCACCTTCAGGACCAGGGCGACCCGCCCACCCTCGGCCCGGCGGGACTCGAGGGTCACGCGCACCGCCTCGCGCACCGCCGCGAATACCTGC
>JAJZFQ010000030.1 GCA_021805275.1 Pseudomonadota bacterium | reverse complement strand
GCCTCGGCGCAGGGCACCGTGGCCGCCTACCGCAGCTTCATCCAGCACCACCCCGACGACCCGCGGGTGCAGCAGGCGCGCAACCGCATCGAATCCCTGCAGGACCAGCACGCCTGGCAGAGCGCCAAGAGCGCCGGCACCGTGCAGTCCTACCAGCAGTATCTGGCGCAGTACCCGAACGGGGCGTACACGGCCGAGGCCCAGGGTGCGCTGACGAGCCTGAAGGAAGCGAGCGCCTGGCAGAGCGCCAAGAGCGCCGGGACGGTGGCCGCCTACGAGGCGTTCGTCAGCCAGTTCCCCAGTGCGACCGAAGCGAGCAAGGCGCAGGCTGCCATCGACAAGCTGGCCGGCTTCCAGGTCGAACTCGGCCGCTACCGCACGGCCAGCGCGGCAAGCGCCGCGGCCCAGCAGCTGAAGTCCCGCTTCGCGAGTCTGCTCACCCAGGTGCAGGTGATCGCGCCGTCCGGTACCCACAAGCTGACGACCCTGCGCTCCCAGCAAATGAGCCACGCGGCTGCACTTGCCGCCTGCGCCACGCTGCGCCGGGCGCACCAGAGCTGCTCGGTGGTCAAGATCCAGGCGAAGTCCGGCGGTCTGAGCCTCTCGGGACTGTAACGGCGGCGTCCGATCCGGCGGCCGTCACCCGGCCGCCGGCCGCCAGCATCAGAGTGATGGTATCGAGATACTGGCGATGCTCGGCGGCCAGCAGTCCGAGCTGAGCCCGCTCGCGCTGACGCTGTGCATCGAGGACCGGCAGAAGGCCGGAGTTGCCCGCCTGGTAGCTCGCCCGTTCCAGGTGCACCCGCCGGCGCGAGAGCGCGAGCGCCCGGTGTTCCGCGGCGCGCAGTTGCGCATCGTGACGCAGCGCATCGAGCGCATCGGCCACCTGGCCGAAGGCACTGATCACCACCTGCTGGTACAGCTCGGCGCGCTCATGCAGCGCATCGAGTGCCGCGCGCCGCTCGGCATGCAGCTTTCCGCCCTCGTACAGCGGCGCGGTGAGGCCCGAGATCAACGACCAGGCGAGCGAGCTGGCATCGAACAGGTGCTGCGGCCGCAGCGCCTCTTCGCTCAGCGTTGCGCTCAGCGTGATCTGCGGATACAGCTTCGCGGTCGCGATGCCGACCGCGGCGGTCGCGGCCCGCAGCTGCGCCTCGGCGGCGAGGATGTCCGGACGGCGCTTGAGCAACCGTGACGGCAGCGCGACCGGCACCTGTGACGGCAGGCGAATCTCGCTAAGCTCGAGATCGGGACGGCGCCAGGCCGCCGGCGTGCGCCCGAGCAACACGGCGAGCGCATGCCGCGCGACGCTCAGACGCTGGTACAGCGGCGGCAGCAGCGTGGCGTCGCTGGCGAGCTGGGTCTGCGCGGTGAGGACGTCGAGGCGCGGCACGGATCCGGCGGCGACCGACGCGCGCACGAGCTTCAGGTTCACACGATCCTCGCGCAGCAGGTTGCGCACGGCGCGGATTTCAGCGCGGACCGTGGCGATGTCGAGCGCCTCGGCGACCACCTGTCCGCTGAGCATCAGCCGCGTGGCGGCGAGTTCGCTGCGCTGATACTGTTCGGCGGCGCGCGCCTCCTCGACGCTGCGGCGGACCTCGCCGAGATAATCGAGCTGATACGCGACGCTGACGCCACCGGCGATGTAGCTGAACGGCGCGAACGCGTCCGGACCGAGAAATTCCGCGCCGTACTTCTGCCGCCCGGCCCCGGCATTGAAGCGGATGTGCGCAGCGCGCCCCGCGGCGCCCACCGTCACCCCTTCGCGTGACTGCTGAAGTGCCGCCTGCGCGGCCGCGACGTCATGATTGTCGGCGAGTGCGGTGCGCACCAGAGCATCGAGCTGCGGGGAGCGAAACAGCTGCCACCACGGCCCGCTCGCGCCGGCACCGAGCGCTGCGTGCTCCCGATACGCACCCACCGCGGCATGCTCGCCACGCACCTGCTCGCCCCTGGGACGATAGTGTTCACCGGCCGGCACCGTTGGGCGATGAAAGGCCGGTCCCACCGCGCAGCCGCCGAGCCCGGCCGCCGCTGCCGCGATGAGCAGGCAGCGTCCGAGGCGAACATACTTTGCGGCGCGTGCCATCACACTACTCCATGACCAGCGGTTCTTCGCTTGAGCTGCGAGCGCGCCGCGGCTTCAACAGAAGCAGCAGCGGAAACAGCGAAAGCGTCATCACGAACATCAGTTTGAAATCGTCGTTGTAGGCGATCATGCGCGCCTGACGCGTCACGAGTGCGTTGAGCGCGGACAGCCCGGCGATCGAGGTGAAGCTGAACGGGGCGTGCAGCTGGATCTGCGCCCCGTAGGGCACGATGTGCGACGCCAGCCGTTCGTGCATGACCTGGGTGTTGCGCGTCAGCAAGGCGCTGGTCGCGGCGATGCCGACGCTGCTGCCGATGTTTCGCAGCAGGTTGTACACGGCGGTGCCCTCGGAGCGCAACTTTGGCGCCAAGGTGGAAAAGGCGACCGTCGTCATGGTGACGTAGGTCAATCCGATGCCAAGACCCTGCATGAAGGTCACGCCCCAGATCAGCGACTGCGGCATCTGAGTGGAAAAATAGCTCGCCATGTTCCACAGCGACAGCGAGGCAATCGATAGACCGACACCGATGAGGAGGCGCGGGTCGAACTTCTCCATCAACCGCCCGGCGAGGAACATCGCCACGAAGCTTCCGAAGCCGCGCGGCGCCATGGCGATGCCGGTCGTGAGCACCGGATAGCCGAGCAGATCCTCCAGCAACGGCGGCAGCAGAGCAAGGGTCGCAAACAGCACCATGCTGACCACGACGATGAGGATATTGCCGGCGTTGAAATTGCGGTCGCGAAACAGGCTGGGACTGACGAACGGCTCGCGCGCCGAGAAGGTATGCACGAGGAACCAGTACAGACCGAGGACGGCAAGCCCCATCTCGACCCAGATCTCGGTCGAGCCGAACCAGTCCTTGAGCGAGCCCCGATCGAGCATGATCTGCAACGCACCGACCGCGAGACTCAGGGTGGCGAAACCGAAGAAGTCGAACGAGGACTTGCGCTTCTGCGTCTCGCGCAGGTAGGTCATGATGCCGATCGCCGAGAGGATGCCGAACGGTACGTTGATGTAGAACACCCACCGCCAGCTGTAACTGTCGGTGAGCCAGCCGCCGAGCACCGGGGCGAGCATCGGGCCGAGCACCACGCCCTGTCCCCAGAGCGCCATCGCCCGCCCGTGTCGCTCGGGCGGATTGATATCGAGCAGCACCGCTTGGGAGAGCGGCACGAGTCCGGCACTGAATCCGCCCTGCAGCAGACGAAAGAGCACGATCTGATCGATGGTCTGCGCCATGCCGCACAGCGCCGAGGTCACCGTGAAGCCGAGCACGGAGATCAGCAACACGTTCTTGCGGCCGAACCGGCCGGCGAGCCACCCGGACAGCGGCGTGACGATCGCCGCCGCCACGATGTAGGAGGTCAACACCCAATCCATCTGATCGATCGTCGCGGACATGGAGCCGCCAATGTGCGGCAGCGCGACGTTGGCGATGGTCGTGTCGACCGATTGCAGAATCGTTGCCAAGGTCACCGCAATGGTGATCGGCACACGGTGGATCCTGTCGTGTTCAGCATCGGTCATCGCGGCGGCGCTTCAACCTGAGGCGGACGCGGAGTGCTGGCGCGCAGCCGGCCCCGACTGAGTATCGATCGTCACCGCGGCGCTCAGCCCCGAGCGCACCGGCGGCATGCGCCCCACCAGGCGCAGCCGCACGTCGAGCCGCTGCACGACCTTGACCCAGTTGCCGGTGGCATTCTGCGGCGGCAGCACGGAGAACTGCGCGCCGGTGCCCGGGGTGATGCTGGAGACGACGGCGTGGAACGTTTCATCCGGATACGCATCCATGCTCACGGTCGCCGTGTCGCCCGGGCGGATGTGGGTGAGCTGATTTTCCTTGTAGTCCGCCTCGATCCACACGTCGCGCGTGGAGACGAGGACGAACGCCGGGGTCGCGAGCGGCAGGTAGCCGCCGACCTGCAGGTGATTCACTTCCGTCACGATGCCTTCCGTGGGGGCGCGCACCGTGGTGTAGGACAGCTTAAGCAGCGCACGATCGAGCAGCGCCTGCGCCTCGGCGACCTGGGGATGCTGGCGCACCGGCAGCGCCGGGTTGCCGCCGAGGCGGGCGAGCACGGCCTCGATCTGCTGCTGTGCGGCGCTGACCGCGGCCTGCGACTGCTGCACGGCCAAGCGGGCCCGATCGAATTGCGACGTCGAGGACACGCCGATCTTCAGCAGCCGCTCGCGACGCAGAAGTTCGCGCCGTGCATACGCCTGACGGCTCTGGGCCGAGTTCAGCGCCGCAAGGTCGGCGCGGTAGTCCGCCTCGAGCGCGCGCACGGTCAGACGTGCGGCGGCCAACCGGGCGCGCGCCGCGGCGACCGCGATGCGCAGCCGCCGCGGATCGAGCCGGAAGAGCACCTGCCCTTGTTTCACCCGTTCGTTGTCGTGGACATCCACCTGAACGACGCGTCCGGAAACGTCCGCACTGATCTGCACCTCGGCGGCACGCAGATACGCATCGTCGGTCGACTGGTAGCGGCCGCTCGTGAGATAGAGATACACGGCCCCGGCGACCACGATCGCCGGCACGCCCCACAGGAGCGGGCGGCGCAGACGTTCGCGCAGCGGCCGGGTCGCGGGCGTGGATGCGTGCTCGGACGGGGCGTCGCGCCCGGAATCGTTCATCGGTTGGACCTCGTGGACCTGCGCCCGGCATCGGGCGCGCAAGACTCATCGACCGGCAGCGGCGGGAGCTCCGTCAGATTCGCGTGCACACGCTCGAGTAGCCGCATCAGCTGCGCCCGCTCCTCGCTCGAGAGCCCCTGCAGCATCTCCGCGCGCGTCTCGGTGATCAGCCGCCAGATCTGCTCGAGCACGGGGAGCGCCTCGGCGGTGAGCCAGAGGGTGTGCGCGCGCCGGTCGGCCGGATCGAAGCGCCGCTGCACCCAGCCGTCGGCCTCCATGCGATCGAGGATGCGCACCAGCGTCATCGGGTCGACGTCCGAGAGTTCGGCGAGCCGCTTCTGGCTCACCCCCTCGTTGCTCTGCAGATGAATCAGCGCGCGGCACTGGGGCAGCGTCAGTGCGAGCGCCTGGGCGCGCTCCTCGAAGCGCCGCGTGTAGCGGCGGCTGACGTCCTTGAACAGGAAGCCCAATTGGCGAAATTGATCGATGGTCATATGTAAAGAGATAATATTTTACCGCTATAATATCAATTGATATTATCTCCCGCAATGCGCTCGCTCTGCGGCAGCCCGCTGCGCCGCGCGTAGAATGGGACGCTCGGGCAACGATTCGGAGTGCAGACGATGGCCACCGGCTGGGCCGGCGATGGCGCCGTGCAGGATCAGATTGATGCGACCGTGACCGACGCGATCGAGCGCGCCCGCGCCCGGCTCGCGCAGGGGCCGGGACTGACGCATTGCGCGGAGTGCGGCGAGCCGATTCCGCCGCAGCGCCAGCAGGCGGTCCCCGGCGTGCGCCTGTGTCTGGCCTGCCAAAGCGCCCGCGACGAGGCGGCGGTGTTCAGCGGCTACAACCGCCGCGGCAGCAAGGACAGCCAGCTGCGCTGAGCAGCTCGGGGTTCCCCGGCCGATAGCCCTGGCGTAACCTGCACGATAATGAGCCGCACCGGTGCGGCCGCCAGTATCGGGGACGCCGTTGAATCCGAATGTACGTGATTTCTGTCGCTGCGCGCTGCTCGTCTGCGCCGCAGCGCTGCCCGCCCGAGCCGCCCTCGCCCAGGGCCGCCATCTGAGCACGCAGGACTACGCCCGCGCCGCGCAGTTCATGCCCTACGCAACGGCACCGCTCGTCGATGATGACGTCGAGCACGTGCACTGGCTTGCGGGCGACCGATTCTGGTTCATCGCACATGATGCCGGCGGCGATCACTACCGCATCATGGACGCGGCCAGCGGCAAGGTCGCCGCGGCATTCAACCGCATCAAGCTCGCCGCCGCACTCGGCAATGCCGTGGGCAAACCGGTCGATGCGGCCAAGCTCGGCATCACTGCCATCAAAATCGTGCACGGCCAGCTGCAAGTGACCCGCGCCGGCAAACACTTCATCTGCGATCTGAGCGGCGTCGGACACTGCACCGCCGCCGCACCGGGCGCGCACGCGCCGGGCATTCTCTCGCCGAACGGCAAATACCGTGCGTTCATCCGCCATTGGAACCTCTGGGTGCGCAACGTGCACTCCGGCAAGGAGCGCCAGCTGACGTTCGACGGAGTGAAGAACTTCGGCTATGCCACCGACAATGCCGGCTGGCTGCGCTCGAAGCGCCCCGTGCTGAACTGGTCACCGGATTCGCGCCGGATCGCCACCTACCAGCAGGATCAGCGCAAGGTCGGCGATATGTACCTGGTGAGCGCCGCGATCGGACATCCCAAGCTGCAGAAATGGAAATACCCGCTGCCCGGGGACACGCATGTCTTCATGATCGACCCGGTGATCATCGACGTGGCGAGTGGGCACGTGGTCCGGCTGCAGATGCCGCCCGAACAGCGGCTCTCGAGCCTGTGCGATGACATCAGCTGCCAGAACAATGGCCACTGGGACGACCTCGAGTGGGCCCCGGACGGCAAGACGCTGGCACTGGTGAGCACCTCGCGCAACCGCCACCATGAATGGCTCCGCGTCGCCAACGCGCGCACCGGCGCGGTGCGCACGGTATTCGAATACAGCACTGCCAAGTACTACCAGAGCGGCATCGGCGCGGTCGACTGGCGCTATCTGCCGCGGTCCCACCAGGTCCTCTGGTACAGCTCGCGCAGCGGCTGGGGCAACCTGGATCTCTACAGCCTCGAGAGCGGCAAACTCGAACGGCCGGTCACCACCGGACGCGGCGATGTCACGCAGGTGCTGCATGTGGATCGGCGCACCGGCACGGTCTGGTTCCGCGCCGTCGGCCGCATTGCGGGCATCAACCCGTACTACGAGCAGCTCTGGAAGGGAACTCTCGCCGGCGGCCCCCCGAAGCTACTCACGCCGCGCGATTGCGACAATCTGATCAGCATGTCGCCGGACGGGAAGTACTTCGTCGACAGCTGCTCGACCCCGCAGCGTGCCCCGGTCACGACTCTGCGCTCGGCGGCCACGGGACGGATCATCGCGACCGTCGCACGCGCCAATCTCACGCGGCTGCGCGCCATCGGTTGGCGAGCACCGCAGCAGATCGTCGTCACGGCACGCAATGGCCACACCAAACTCTACGGTCTGCTGTTCAAGCCGACGAACTTCGATCCGCACAAAAAATACCCGATCGTCGATTACGTGTACCCCGGACCGCAGATCGGCTCGGTGTTCACGTTCCGCTTCGAGCCTTCCGACTACGACAATCAGG